>JAEZGI010000039.1 GCA_023416995.1 Bacteroidota bacterium | reverse complement strand
CTCAACGGCTAACGGTAAAATTAAAAGAATCGCTTAACACCAGATATATGTATTTCACCGTAGTTTTTTAAGTATAACTTAACGACATCCGCTCATCCCTCTCGTCACCCAATTCGCTAATTACTCCATAAGTTTGCAGCATGAACCTGTTAGAAGTTACCAACCAGGTGCAAACCCGCGAATTTTTAAATCTGCCTAAACGATTGTACAAAGATGATCCTAACTGGATCTGCCCATTGATCTCTGAAATTGAAGCGGTATTTGACCCGGAAAAAAATATATTCTTCAGCCATGGAAAATGCACCCGGTGGATCCTGCAGGATGCATCAGGCAAAACCATTGGCCGAATAGCTTCATTCATTAATTATAAAAAATCGGACACTTTTCCACAACCAACAGGCGGCGTCGGCTTCTTTGAATGTATTAATGACCGGGCCGCCGCACACAAACTGTTCGCCGGTGCAGAAAAATGGCTCCGCCAGCAAGGAATGCAAGCCATGGACGGACCGATCAACTTCGGTGAAAATGACAAATTCTGGGGTCTGCTGGTAAAAGGTTTCACACCGCCCAGCCTGGGTATGAATTATAACCCACCTTACTATGAAGATTTTTTTACATCATACGGTTTCGAAAAATATTTCGATCAGCTTACTAACCTGCTTGATGCCACGAAACCCATGCCCGAACGCTTCAACAAAATAGCCGACTGGGTAATGAAAAAACCAGGCTATCGTTTTGAGCATTTCAACAGCCGCAAAAAAGATAAGTTCTTCGCCGACTTCCAGGAAATATATAACGACGCCTGGACGGTGTTCGAAACGTTTACTCCTATAGAAATCGAAACGATCCGTGAATCGTTCCGCCAGATGAAACCAATCATGGATGAAAAACTAATCTGGTTTGCATATTATAAAGATGAACCAGTTTCATTTATCGTTTGCCTCCCTGATGTGAATCAAATTCTGAAACACGTAAATGGCAAACTCAATTTGATTGGCAAACTCAAGTTTCTGTGGTATAAGAAAACAACAAAGATTGATCGCCTTCGCATCGTGATCATGGGGTGTAAAAAGAGATTCACCAATCACGGAATTGAATCTGCACTTATCCGCTCACTAGGAAACGTTGTGTTGCCAAAACAAACGATCAAAGGAGTAGAACTGGCATGGGTGGGCGACTTCAACGAAAAGATGATGGCAATCCATGAAGCCACCGGCGCGAAGCTCGACAAAGTGCACCGCACCTACCGGTACCAATTCCCCCAAACACAACAAGTTCTACCATGAAAAGACTGTTATTGTTTTCTTTCATTTCCATCCTGGCATTGCAAAGCATGAGCGCCCAGTCACCACTTTCAGCCACGCAGATCATCTCAGCGGCGAGTACCCAGGCAAAACAGGAGAACAAAAACATCTTTGTCATTTTTCACGCGTCGTGGTGCATCTGGTGCCGACGTATGGATACGGCTATGAATGATCCCGCAATTGCCCGGTACTTCAGTGATAACTATGTGGTAAAACACATGACTGTTCTGGAATCAGCAAAAAAAAAGCAACTTGAGAACCCCGGCGCAGAGGAGTTGATGAATAGATACGGTGGCAAAAACGAGGGCCTACCGTTCTGGATCATTCTTGATAATAATGGTGACTATCTGTTCGATTCCAGGGAACGCATAGCCGACGGTAAGCCTGCTGAAAATGTAGGCTGCCCTGCAAGTGAAAAAGAAGTGGCGCATCTTATCGCCGTGCTGCAGAAAAGTTCAACTATAAACAAAGAAGGACTCGAAGCAATCAGGAAACGTTTTCGAAAAATTGAAACACAATAAGAACAGCTGGTTAAATGATATTCAAAAAATCCTAAGCCTAGAAGTTTGCTGCCGGCAATGAATGCCGCCCGACAGGCAGGTCACCAAAACCGCGATAAATCTGGTTTGTATTTACGTGGTCTTTCCAGCTCGTGTTTATAAATGATCTCACCCACCTCTTTGAAAAACGGGTATCCTATCTGCTCATACTCATATTTATCATCATTCAATATGCCATCTTCGTTTACATAAATAACACCGCTCAACATAAACTCAACGCCATTTTTTATATCAGCGATATAGGCTACATCAGTCAGAAATCCATAAGACCAACCGGTTTTATTAAACACTTTTATATGCTCCGGGATCCTCGAACGCCCTGCCTTGAAAAAGAAAAACTTGGTATAACTATCAAAAAACTCGGTCGTATCATAAGTTGGTTTCAAAGATTGCGACGGCAACATAGACATGTACCTGTATAAAAACCGGTAATCATCTTCTTTCAGATTGAAACGTTTTGCGCGGGGAACCGATTCCGGAAACATCACCGACTGCAACATTAACCGGAGATCCGCCAGCGGCGCATTGTTATGTGAAGTAAAGTTCATTGGCGAATCGATCAACTGCTCTTCGCGATTGAAATGCGCCTTACCAATCAGGTGCTGTTTCGAAAAATCAAAAACGAGATTGCTCGCAGCAGCCGGTTGCAGATACAGCAACTTTTGGCCAGCCAGAAACCGAACCTGGTTCGTGTGCCGGTTCTGATCTTCATTCATCGTTACAAATCGCCTGGTGATACGCACATCCTTATAACCCAGCTTCCATAAACTTGTGTTGAGGTGCTGCTGACCGGCAAACTCATACAACCGGTTATACGCATCATTATCACTTACCAGGAAGATTTTTTTTATGTACTGTGCCACCGATGGCAATCCATTTTCAGAAGAGGTGTCTGCAGTGACCGCAGTTTGTCTTTCGTAACTGCTGTCCGTCAGCATGGTAGTGAACTTATCAATCCCCTTTCCGCGCAAATCGTTGATCTTCCCGAGCGCCACCAGTGCCACTGGCAGTTTCACCATGGAAGCGGGATTAAAATATTCATCCTTATTCACCCGCAAGCCGTAATTAACAAAGGCTGGCTCGTTTTTTTTGTTTCTGTCTATACGGGTATAGATAAGCTGATAACGGAACCTGCCAGGATCATCCAGCACTTTCAACAATTCGGGTGATGCATGCCGGCGCAGAAGTTTTTCAAGCACCGTATCCTGTATATGCTGCGCATACGAAAAATTTATAAAGATGGCGGCAACAAGGCTAAGGCAACAATTGATGAATATGCGTTGATATCGCACGGTGTAGTTTTGAAAAGTGGATAATTTTGATACCAGTAAAATACACAATATTTGCGGCGCTGCAGTAACAAGCAGTGATCGCACTAACTCAAAAACTCTGATAGTATGAAATATTCAATCTGGCTGTTGTTCCTGGTATCGTTAGGCTCTGTGCAGGCGCAGGACCGATTTACAACCCAGGAAGACTATCAACGCAAAGCCAATCGTCAGCAAACAGTTGCCTGGGTGCTTGCGGGTTCAGGCGCTACTATGATCGCCGCCGGTACCATACTCGCTATCAATACCGACTGGGACGAACTCGATTACTCCGACAATTCCCACGGTAAACGCGAAACCTTCAAGGCAGCCGGCGCCATAGGACTGATCGGCACCGGCGTAATTGCAGCTGTGGGAAGCATTCCTTTATTTATTATTTCTGCAAAAAACAAAAGCAAGGCCGGTTCGCTTTCTGTAAGCAATATGAGTTACCAATCGTTCAGGCAGAGCGGGCTTCATACCGCATCGGCCCCTGCTTTAACATTGAGGATTCGTTTATGAAACTGTTAAAGGTTTCCACCACGCAGACTTGCAGAACCAAACACTTTTTTCAATATAGCAGTCGTACGGGCAACAGGGTTTTCGCGGATATTGATCTCTTCTTTTTCAATCTGGTCAAACAAAGCATCCGTTGTACGCCCTACCACATACGATGACAAATCCGGATTCAGTTTTGTAAAAGTGGTTGGAATGTTATTGTACAGGGTCACGATATCGCTGTAATACTTTGTGGCTCCCAGTTTATCCAAAGATTGTTTTACAGAAGGCGCAAAGGCCGCAACCAGTTTTTCACGCGTTTTGGCCCTGAAATAATTGGTGGCGGAGTTTTTTTCTCCCCGAATAATGTTAAATGCATCCGTGATGGTCATCTCTTTGATCGCATCAACAAACACCGGACGGGCATAACCCACCGCGTCTTCCGCAGCTCGGTTGATCTGCAAAATTGCCTTGTCCACTTCTTTCCCTAATCCTACTTTACGGAGGGTACTTTCGATTTTCTGTGCGTCTGGCGGCAATAAAACTTTATAGAATTCATTTCCAAAAAATCCGTTTTCACGGTTGAGATTCATCACTGCAGTGGTGATTCCTTTTGATAAGGCTTCGCGAATGCCCTGGCCGGCTTCGGCCTCGCTCACAGGGCCGGAAGTACCCACAGTCGGAAGGGTAGAAAGCGTTTCGCAAGAGGTAAAAAATACTAATACGGCCGGTAACACAAGGTTCTTCAGGATCATACGATTAAATTTCATTTTATACTTCATTCACTAAACCTGGCTGCACAAACTGCACCAGCCACATTCAGCAGCCACAAAAGAAGATGAAATGAGCTATTTTTGCAACTCAAATTTTTTTCATGCACTTATCTGAACAAGAGATTATCCGGAGAGAGAAACTGAAGTCTTTGATAGAAATGGGTATCGATCCTTATCCTGCCCCATTGTACCCGGTAAACGCCTACGCCAACGACATCAAACTGCGCTATAAAGGAGAAGAGAATAAAGATGAGTTTGCGGAGGTTTGTCTCGCAGGCCGCATTATGGGCGTACGTGATATGGGAAAGGCATCATTTGCCGTTCTGCAGGACAGTTCGGGGAAGATCCAGTTGTATCTTAAGAGAGATGAAATTTGTCCCGGAGAAGACAAGACATTGTATGATAAAGTTTGGAAACACCTGATTGATATGGGTGATTTCATTGGCGTAAAAGGTTATGTGTTCACCACCCGCACCGGTGAAACATCTGTGCATGTCAAAGAACTTGACTTCCTCACCAAATCTTTAAAACCGCTCCCGGTTGTTAAAGAAAAAGAAGGCGAAACTTTTGACGCAGTTACTGATCCTGAGTTCAAATACCGCCAGCGTTATGCCGACCTGGTAATAAATCCTGATATCAAGGAAACGTTTCTTAAAAGAAGCCGGCTCATCAATGCCATGCGCGATTTCCTTAACAGCCGCGGCGCGGTAGAAGTGGATACGCCGGTATTACAAGCTATACCCGGAGGTGCTGCTGCACGTCCTTTTACCACGCATCACAATGCACTTGATGTGCCTTTCTATCTGCGTATCGCCAACGAGCTTTACCTTAAAAGACTGATAGTCGGCGGATTTGACTGGGTGTATGAATTCAGCCGCAACTTCCGCAACGAAGGGATGGACCGCACGCACAACCCTGAGTTTACCGTTCTTGAGTTTTACGTGGCCTACAAGGATTATCTATGGATGATGGAAACCACCGAGCAAATGCTGGAAAAAACTGCCCTGGCAGTTAATGGTTCAACCATTGCCATGGTAGGTGATAAAGAAATCAGCTTCGCTGCACCTTATCGCCGTGTTACCATGTATGATGCCATCAAAGAACATACAGGCTTTGATATTTCTGGTATGAATGAAGACCAGCTCCGCGATGTTTGCCGCCAGTTGAATATTCATGCCGACAATACGATGGGTAAAGGCAAAATGATTGATGAAATTTTTGGTGCTAAATGCGAGGAACATTTTGTTCAACCAACTTTTATCATTGATTACCCGGTTGAAATGAGCCCGCTCACCAAAAAGCACCGCTCTAAACCGGGTTTGGTTGAGCGTTTTGAACTGATCGTTAACGGGAAAGAACTCGCAAACGCATATACCGAGCTGAACGATCCGATAGATCAGCGTGAACGTTTCGAAGAACAGGTAAAACTGATGGAACGCGGTGATGACGAAGCAATGTATATTGATTACGATTTCCTGCGCGCACTTGAATACGGCATGCCGCCAACTTCAGGGATTGGGTTTGGTATAGATCGTATCTGTATGATGCTTACAAATCAACCCTCGATCCAGGATGTATTGCTGTTCCCGCAAATGCGGCCTGAACAACAGGATTAACCCTAACGCCGTTTTACAAAAACAAATCCTGCATCAATTTTTGGTCAGGGTTCACTGCGTAATGGTTGAACTCAGTAACACCTTCACCACGCAATACTTCTTCATCAATAAAGAAGTTCCCGGTGCATTCCGATGATGGCCGTTGCAGGATATGGAATGCTGCATCAGCCACAATCTCGGGTTTACGGCTGCGCTGTATCAAAAAATCACCACCCAACAGGTTCTGGACCGCTGCTGTTGCAATAGTAGTTTGTGGCCACAACGCATTTGCAGCAATTTTGACGGGCCGGAGTTCTTCAGACAAACCAAGCACAAGCATGCTCATTGAGTACTTACTGATCGTGTAAGCCACATGTTTGCCAAACCAACCGGCATCCATATTTAAGGGTGGTGACAGATTAAGTATATGTGGATTAGAAGCCTTTTTAAGATGAGGAATACAGGCTTTGCTCATCAGGAAGGTGCCCCGCACATTTATATCATGCATGAGGTCAAAACGTTTGGTTTCAGTATGCTCTGTAGGTGTTAAACTGATAGCACTTGCATTATTGATGAGAATATCGATCCCGCCGAACGTTTCAACTGCTTTGTTCACCACCTCATGTATACTTTCCTCGTTGCGTACATCGCCTTGTATGGCCAGGCATTTTCCGCCGCCGGCTTTTTCAATTTCCTCGGCAGCAGTATAAATAGTGCCTTCCAGTTTTGGATGAGGTTCAGCAGTTTTCCCGGTGATCACCAGGTTCGCTCCTGCCTGCGCCAGCCGTATGGCTATTGCCTTGCCAATGCCACGGCTTCCGCCGGAAATAACAACCGTTTTGTTTTTGAATTCCATATGGTTCCTTATTGTGAAGTGTTTCTACCGGTCTTATATAACCGTTATTTACACGGCCGTTTTGCCGGCTTAGTTATTGGGTGTTACGCGCTTATAAATATAAGGTCTTTAGCTGTAACAGTTGAATGGTGATTATTACGTAGAAACTTGTTAGTGTTTCTACTAGGAACGCCGTAAATAGTGTATGAGTAAAAAGCAGCAATACCGCTATTGCATCCGGGGTGGGAGGGCAGTATGTTTGTCTTGTCAATTTGAATGATGCGCGAAACGCAGCCAATGTCCTGAAAAACCAAAGTTACACATCCTTAGAAAAACCAGTCCAAGTCCAGAAAAACCAACAGTTTCGTTTATCATCAAATCAGGCAAAATCCAAATGTCCCGTTTAAATCCAAACCCGTGAGAACTTAAAATTTGTACCTATTGATGACCAAACTAACGTAAGGTTCCCGTACAAAGTTCTTGAACAGCCCTCTGATCCGGGGCTGTTTTTTTTTAGCCGAATATGTCGTTGAGAATGCCCGCCAGCCGGATGCCACCTTTCAATAGTTGACTATTGAGCATTTCAACATAGTCAAAATTGTAACGATAACTCAGTTTTGGATTTTCTTCTTTGATGCCCGCATATATCTGCTGGCAATGCGTGTAAGTTTCAAACAACCATTCAGGGATAGACTGTTTCTGCCAGGCCTGGCGTTGATGTTTCGTGCTGAAGTTGATTGCCTTTACATATTCGGTATAACTCAATTGCTGAAACTCTACGAGCTGCTCATCCCACAAACGGTGCAGGTTAGAAGGTTGATTGAACCATTGAACCCGCACACGGTTACCACCCAGATCACTCAACCGCGCTACATGCATTGGCTGGTGGAGGTCGCCGGCAATATGAATCACCATTCTGAGATACAGCTTCTTTTTTTCTACACTGAGTTTGCCTGATTTTAAAGAATCAATCATCATAGTAAGCTTCGTGTAAGCATCCACTGCAGTGTCACGTGCCAGGTAGTCTGCTAACTGCTGATAGCTGAACTGCTCATTGATGTTGATAAAATGCCAGTTATACAAATAGTCGTAAGCTGTATCAGATTTTATAAAATCGCCCCAGTTACTTGCCATGGCAATAGATTCATTGCCAAGAATCTTCTGAATTTCCTTTTTTGCTTTTGCATTGAGATGTAGCGATGCTATTTCACCAACAATCCGATGACCAAGCACACCCCAGGCTTTGCCCTGAAACGGCATTAAAGCAAACAATGTTACAAAAACAAATGGCGCAGGCCAGGAAGCAAAAATGCGTTTCATATCTATCTTATCATTCAGATTATGCGAGATCCAGCACAGGTTTGTTCTGTAAAATACCTTCAATCTTTTCCATCACTTCAGGTGTTAATTGTTTCAATACCTCAAGTGCTTTAAGATTGTCGGTAAGCTGCGTTGCTTTAGTGGCACCCAGTATGGCCGTGGTTACCCGTGGGTTAGCAATGGTCCAGGCAATAGCCAATGAGGCCAGGCTAACACCTAATTCTTTTGCCAGTTCGCCCAGTTTTTTCACTTTTGCGATCTTTTCATCCTGCAACCAACGTGTTTTGAGCCACTCGAACCCCTCAATAGCCAACCGCGAATCGTCAGGTACACCATCATTATATTTTCCGGTTAAAAATCCGGCCGCGAGCGGGCTCCAGATGGTGGTGCCGAGTCCAACATTATTATATACCGGCACATAGTCCATCTCCACCTTATATCTTTCGAACATATTGTACTGCGGTTGTTCCATCACGGGTCCAATCAGGCAATACTGTTGTGCAACACGATGCGCTTCGAGTATTTCGGCCCCACTCCACTGGCTGGTGCCCCAATACAAAATCTTTCCCTGTTGTATCAGGTTGTGCATGGTCCAAACCACTTCTTCAATGGGTGTTTCAGGATCAGGACGGTGACAGAAGTACAGATCAAGATAGTCGGTTCCGAGCCTTTCCAGCGCCTCGTGACACGCCTCTACCACGTGTTTGCGGCTGAGACCGGTCTGATTGGGCTTGCTGTTTTTCCGTGAACCAAAAAAAACTTTTGATGACAAAACATAAGAGGTCCGGTCCCAGTTTTTTGTTTTGAGTACCCGGCCCATCATTTTTTCGCTTTCACCAAATGCATAACCTTCTGCATTGTCAAAAAAGTTAATGCCGTTATCGTAAGCCTGCCCCATAAGTGAGTCGGCGCTGTTATCTTCTATTTGCTGGTGAAAGGTAACCCAGCTACCATATGACAATACGGATAGCTGAAGTCCTGATTTTCCGAGTCTCCTATATTCCATTAGTAATGTTTTAGATGTGAAATTTATTGCAGTCCATCTTCGGATGCAGTTACGCGTCCGCTGTTACCGTAGGTTTCGCGCCAGCTAAGATCCTGTGCGGCCCTTAGCCCGTTCCGGTGAAACAGGATATTACCGTTGCGCTGCCGCACTTCTGCGGGTTTATCGGTGTAAAATTCCTCTTTTACCTGGTCCCACCAAAGCTCACGGGATTTCAGTGTATCACCTGTCTGCAAATTAACAACCATTACGCTATCGCGGAGAAAGATCTTTTTCTGGTATTCTATATACTTTGCGTACATAGCATCAAGGGTACTTTCAACCTTTATGGAGTCGTTATAAAAATCAACATGTAAGGTCTGGGGAAATTCCATGTAAGAGGAGTCGACCATATACCGCATCATCAATGGTGCGGTAAGTTTGGCTTTTGTACGACCACCTTCGCTGAGATAACTTTCTATCTGGCGCGCCTCTTCAACACCTGTCTTTTTTTGAGTGATATCATCAACAGCCTTGAGATCGTTTTCGCATGAGGTGATAATACCGCAACATAAAAACAGCAGCATCCAGCCGGTTAACCGGTGGAAATGCATCAATAATACCTTCTTTTTTGAAACCATATATCACTCAGGTTGAGGCCCAGTGCCAGGCGAAAGAAGTTTTCCCTGATCGCACTGTTCTTGTCGCCCCTTCTTCCATATTCCAATCCGAGGTTTATAACCGCAAATTGTTTGGTATAAGCCGGCGGGCGCATCGGCAAACCCATCCCGAAAGTAACAGTATACGTAGGCAATTCGCTGTCAACATTTACGTAATCAGTGCCATAATTGAAGCCAGCGCGATAAGCAACACGACTCCAGTAATTTTTTCCATTCAATGCATTCGGTATGATTTGTCCGCCAACATGAATTTTCCAGCTATCCTGCACACGGTCCTTTTCACCGAAAAAGAGATAATCAACCCATTTAGTCTGGGTAAAGTCAGCACCGATCATCCATTTCGCCTCGCGGTCAATCATAAATCCGAAGCCATAGCTGGCCGGGTACACAACCTTCCCCGAAATATCTTTTTCTTCATAAATGCTGTCGATTCTCACAGGACCGTTTTCCTGGGGAATAAACGTTTCCCGTATAATATCACGGGTGCCGTTAAGTGTATGTTTCAGGTTGCCATAACCGCCGAGATGCAAACGTGTGTCTTTGTTAAGTTTGGCAGTGTATTGAACACCCGCTTTCAAAAACAACCCGCCGTAATTTGCTTTTGACTGGTGGTTGGAACGATAATATAAAACAGAATCATTCACCATGGCTAACCTGGTGCTGTAATCTTTTGACCCAAACAGGTAACCCACGTTAAAACCAACACGGAAACCTTTGAAACCGACGCCGGTACCTGTGAAAACTTCATAGGCACCACCGTTTCCTTCAAACAATGTGTTGATGTTTTCACCTATCTCGTTTGACATCTCATTCCTTTCGATCTTATAACTGATCCTTGAAATCGGTCTTAAACCAAACGTCAGTCCCCAGTCATTTTGACGACTTAAAGGGATACCAATAAGGAGATAGGATATATTCGGACTGGCGGCTGAAAACTTTTTGGGTGGATTTGTTGTACGCAGTGTTCTGCTGTTGACTTCAAGCCCCGCATCTAATACGGTAGCTTTAAATCGTGCATATGAAGCAGGATTATTAAAATTTACCGATTGATAATCACCATAGGCTGCTGAAAAGCCGCCCATACCGCGATTGATAATATTTTGAGAAGGAACCGGGTCGCCGATGCCATACCTGGAATATGGCGAATTCTCCGTTTGTGCTTTCGCGACAGAAACCCCGCAAAGTGACACTAATGCTAACAGCCTGATTTTCTTATACATTATTATACTCACAGATAGCATACAGACCTTTATAGATTAGATTGGGGTCTGCAAATATCTTCTTTTTTAGATGGTGGACAAAAAAGGCCGTATCACCCCCGGTTAAAACGGCGTTAAAGTTGACATATTTTTCCTCATAACTCTCTATAATTCCGTCGATTTCCTTAGCGATCCCCAGTACCACACCGCTTAAAATATTTGTGCGGGTGTCATGGCCGACAAGCGGGAAATTCCAGTCCTTTTTAACAAGGGGCAGTAAATGCGTGAAGCTGTTCAACGATTTGAAGCGCATTTCCATTCCCGGTGAAATTCCTCCCCCAAGAAATTCATTGAATTTATTGATGAAGTTGTACGTAATAGCAGAACCCAAACCGATCACGAGGTTATTTTTGCCGGGGAACAAGTCGGCCGCGGCAACAACCAGCCCCAACCTGTCGGCGCCAATAGTCTCTGGTTTGCCAACAGGCGTGGTAATCGGCAGCCTGGAGTGGTGGGTTAACTTGTGAAACCGCGTTTCAGCTGCCAACATCTCCTCTACTACCGGATCGTGGTCAATTACCGAAGACAAAATTGTTCTTGAAGGTTTATAGGTTTCCAGGATCCGCCGCAGCGTTGCAGGTGCGTCATCTTCCATAACAACCAGTTCAGTCATTTCACGGCCGCTGAAGACTGCGCACTTTTTGCGGGTATTTCCAAAATCAAAACAGCAGGTGATGGCCATGATGTTGTTAACCGGGTTGATTTAAGGCGCGAAAATAACGTATCGGGGTTGAAATGTTATAGTGAAATCCACCAGGAGGCTAGAGGTTGATGTCAAGGTCGAGGGGAGAAAGATTCCTGAAGTGACCGTTCAATTTCACCTTCTCTTTCAAATGTTCCATTTCCATCAGCATTGGCAGCACCTTCTGGAGATGTCTTTTAATGTATTCCTGTCTTTGAATTTCCTGCATTAAACCAAGCAGTTCATATTCTTCATCGAGCGACATCCCGGCATGGTGGCCTATATCATACGACAGCAAATCTTCGTCGGGCTTTTTAAAATCCTTGCTGATGTTTAACAATCGGTGTAGTTCCCTGATACCAGAGAGTACTTTTTGCATTAAATCACCTCCAGGCGCGCGCAATATGTTCGGCGGATAATTAACGATTGCTCCGCTGTATAATTTATCGGGAACGGATTTAATTATTTCCAAAACGCGGAAAACTTTAAGGCCCTCAGTTTTGATATCCAGCTCACCGGTTTCATACACTTTTACTATTTCTGTTACCTGCACCAGTGTTCCTATTTCCTGGAGTTGATTATTGACAACTGTTGGAATACCAAAAGGTTTTTTGGCCTCAAAACATTCATGAATCAACTGTTTGTACCTTGGTTCGAAAATGTGCAAAGGCAGTGTTTCTCCCGGGTACACCACCAGCGACAAAGGAAATATGGGTATAAAATTGGTCATCAAAAAGCCGGTTCAAAATTGGCAGCACAAAAGTAAGCACCCTTGTTCACAATAACTTAGTTTTACGACATTGGTTAGCTCAACGATTTAGAGAATGAAGATCTCAGGTTTCACTATTATTAAAAATGCGCTGCAAAACGATTACCCGATTGTTGAGGCCATCACTTCGATTCTTCCCATAGTCGACGAAATGGTCGTATCAATCGGGGACTGCACTGACGATACAGAAAAGCTGATTCGTAACATCGGTTCCGAAAAAATCAGGATCGTTCATTCAGTCTGGGATATAAAACAAAATAGTAAAGGTGGATCTATCCTGGCGGTGGAGACTAACAAAGCATTTCAACATATTGCTGCTGATAGTGACTGGGCGTTTTACATACAGGGCGATGAGGTGCTCCATGAAAAATATCACGGCGCTATTCTGATGGCAGCAGAAAGATATAAGCACGACAAAGCTGTAGATGGTTTGTTATTTAATTACCTCCATTTTTTTGGGACCTATGACTATGTTGGTGACGGACGCGGTTGGTATCATAAGGAAGTACGCATCATCCGTAATGATAAAAGCATTGCAGCCTATCGCGATGCACAGGGCTTTCGGAGAAACGGTGAGAAGATAAAGGTAAAACCGGTAGATGCCTGTATGTATCATTATGGATGGGTGAAGAACCCGAAGCAAATGCAGGAGAAACAAAAAAACGTGATCCGGTTATATGCAGATCGCGAAGCGGCAATTAAACGCATACTCGCCACCGACGTATTCGACTACAACGAATTTGATGCGCTTGAGCGTTTCACAGGCACTCACCCTGCAGTAATGCAAAAACGAATCAATGAAAAAAACTGGGATGTTACCCTGGATATCTCAAAGAAAAAGTTCAGTTTCAAGGATCGTCTGCTTTATTATTTCGAGAAAAGAACCGGCCACCGTTTGTTTGAATTTAAAAATTACCGGATCATCTGAGCAGCGGTCTTTTTAATGTGAAATTTAACGCCACTCCAAACATTTCCTTACTATTTTTGCAGCATGAAAAAGTGGGTATCGATAGCGATAATGCTGTTAGCTGGTTGCTTTCTTTTCATTGGTGATGCCGCGGCTCAATGCTCGATCTGTACGAAAACCGCACAACAATTAGGAGAAGGACCCGCGAAAGGTCTGAATGCAGGTATTCTGTACCTGGCTGCTGCCCCGATGATGATCCTGGGTTATATAGGTTATCGCTGGTATAACAGCAATAAGGCTGACGAGGCAAATAATTTTGATAGTTGAGGCGATCAGGCTTTATCTTGTATGCACCAAAATTACATGCGTATGAGAATCCTGATTTTTGTCTTTTTTCTTCTTCCTTTTACTGCCGCTGCTCAAAAATTACCGTCAATTGATGAAAAAGCGGGCTCCTCAAAGAAATTTTCCGGCTTTTTTAATTTCTACTGGGACGAAAACCAGGGAAAGATCTGGCTCGAGATTGATAAAATTGGCGAAGAGATCCTTTACACTAATTCACTTCCTGCTGGTTTAGGGTCGAATGATATCGGTCTGGATCGGGGAAAGCTGGGGACCACCAAAGTGGTAAGTTTCTCGAGAACCGGGCGCAAACTGCTGATGGTTCAGCCGAACTACAAATACCGCGCTGTTAGCGGCGATGGCCCTGAAAAAAGAACCGTTGAACAGTCTTTTGCCCAATCAGTGATCTGGGGTTTCAATATTGAGGCGGAAACCGGTAAATCAGTGCTGGTGGATGCTACTGACTTTTTATTAAGGGATGCGCTGATGGTTGGATCGACGCTTCGCCGTTCCCGCCAGGGCAACTTCAGTTACGATAAAAGCAGATCAGCTTTTTATCCTGCAGGTTCCAAAAATTTTCCGCTGAACACAGAGCTTGAAGCAACAATCACACTGGTAAATAATGATGGTGAAACCGGCGCCTTTCTAAGATCTGTTACACCTTCGCCAGAAGCAGTGACACTCAGAATGCATCATTCGTTTGTTCAATTACCTGATAATAACTACCAACCCCGGTTGTTCGACACCCGTTCGAGCTTTATACCGACATCGTTTTACGATTTCAGCACACCCGTAACGGAGCCTATCGAGAAACAATACGTCATCCGGCATCGATTACAGAAAAAGAATCCTGCTGAACCTTATGGTGAAGCCGTAAAACCTATCATCTATTATATTGACAACGGTACCCCGGAACCGATACGCGGGGCTTTGCTGGAAGGCGCACGCTGGTGGAACCAGGCTTTCGAAGCAGCCGGTTATAAAAACGCCTTCCGTGTTGAAATACTGCCTGACACTGCCGACCCAATGGATATCCGTTACAATATGGTGAACTGGGTTCATCGTTCAACCCGCGGTTGGTCGTATGGCGCTTCGGTGGTTGATCCGCGCACCGGCGAAATCATCAAGGGCAATGTAACCCTGGGATCTTTACGGGTTCGGCAGGATTACCTGATTGCACAGGGGTTACTTGCCCCATTTGAAAACGGTGTACCTGCCGATAATAAAATGCTGGCAATGGCCGTGGAAAGACTGAAACAATTATCGGCTCACGAAATCGGCCATACCCTCGGTTTAATGCACAACTATGCAGCCAGTGTTAGCGAACGCGCCAGTGTGATGGATTATCCTCATCCCTCGGTAAGCCTCGACGCCAGCGGTCAAATTTCCCTGGCTAATGCGTACGATAATAAGATAGGTGCCTGGGACAAAGCCGCTATAACCTGGGGATACAAAGACTTTCCAAAAGGAACGGATGAAAAAGCTGCGCTCAATGAGATCCTGGTGAAAGCGTCAAATGAAGGGTTGCAGTTTATTTCGGACCGCGATGCAAGAAGCCCGGGTGGTCTTCATCCGCAGGCACATCTGTGGGATAACGGTAAAGACGCTGTCGCCGAGCTGGAGTCAGTGATGAAAGTACGCGCGAAGGCTTTATCTCAGTTTGGCACAAACAATATCCGCCCCGGAACCCCGATGGCCCTGCTCGAAGAAGTGCTGGTTCCGGTATACCTGTTCCATAGATATCAACTGGAAGCTGCGGTGAAGATCGTTGGAGGTATGCATTACACTTATGCCACCAAAGGAGACGGACAGGTAGTTACAAAACCAGTCAGCAAAAACGAACAACTTCGGGCACTCAAAGGCGTGCTTGCTTGTATTACACCAGCAAATCTTGAACTACCGCAACAAATCGTGAGTCTAATCCCTCCAAGACCGGCAGGTTTTGAATCAGGTCAGGAAATATTCAGAAAGAGAACGGGTCTCGCGTTCGACGCACTTACCCCTGCAGAAACTGCTGCGGATCTTCCCTTATCATTTTTGTTTGATGGCCAGCGTCTGTCGCGTATGGTTCAATATGAAGCACAAAACGGGGGGCTGGGTGTTGCAGAGATGATTAACACCGTGTTGGCTCAAACCTGGAAGGCTCCGCGTTTACGGGGAATGCAGCAGCTGATTCAGCAACAAAACGAACAATTGGTATTGAGTTACTTATTGGCTTCGGGAATCAATAATGCAGCTTCATTCCAGGCCCAGGCGGTGGTTCATCTTAAAACAAAAGAATTGAAAGCGTTTATTGAATCGCAGTTGAAGACTGTTAAGGATGAGTCTTACCTGGCTCATCTGCAACTTGCGCTTGAGCGGATGAAAGCTCCGGAAAAAGCGAGTCCAACAATACATAGCCCCATACCACCGGGAGCTCCGATTGGGTGTGAGGACATGTATTGAGATTTATGAAATTGACTTAACAAAACGAAATAGATTGAAGTCGTTAGCTGCTAAAGCCTCTTCAATCTGTAACCTAATAGCAGCCTTATTAAAGCCTTTCATTTGCTGCTGCTGCAACAGGTGAAAGGCTCTTTCAGTCAATAACCAGGCACGTTTCTCTGGTTGATGTGCAAACTGTTGGTGCGCATACAAAGCATCCGCCAATTCTGTGATGCCTGATTTTTGAGAAGCTACGGTTTTAATAACGGGAACTGTTTTTTTCCAGGCCCG
Source organism: Bacteroidota bacterium (assembly GCA_023416995.1). Taxonomy (GTDB): domain Bacteria; phylum Bacteroidota; class Bacteroidia; order Chitinophagales; family Chitinophagaceae; genus DATHKG01. Next base: position 191,515 of record JAEZGI010000039.1, on the reverse strand, counting down.
CCCTGATGACCCCATCATAAGTTTCAGGTTGCCGATAAAATTGTCTGCCTCTGGCCGGTCGCCTTTATTGACCACAAAAATGTCCGCGATTTCCATAAGACCAGCTTTCATTGTTTGAATCTCGTCGCCTGATTCCGGCACGAGCACAACAACGGTAGTATCCGACAAACCAGTGATCTCCACTTCACTTTGACCTACGCCCACCGTTTCTACTATGATATGATCAAAAGGCGCTGCTTTTAATAACTCGGTTATTTCAATAATTGCAGGATGCAACCCTCCAAGTGAACCACGTGTGGCCAACGATCTTATATATACATCCGGATGATTGTACCAGTCACTCATTCTTACCCGGTCCCCAAGCAAAGCGCCGAGATTAAACGGCGAAGAAGGATCAACGCATAATACGGCGACCTTTTTACCAGAGTTTACCATTTCGCCGATAAGCGCGTCTACCAGGGTACTTTTTCCCGCCCCTGGAGGACCGGTTATACCGGTTACCGGCGTATTACGTGTAGAGGGTAATGTTTCGAGAAAGTTTTCATAACCCGGAACTGCGTTTTCGACCAATGAGATACAACGTGCAATAGCGCGGATCTCTCCATTTTGCACTGCTGCTGAATATGTTTGCCAGGGATGATTCACTCGGTTGTTGTTAATGAAGCTCCTACGATAACGATCAGGAACAGAAAATTAAATAGCTTGCATTAAACGGGACCCGCAAAATAACATGAATATAAAATGAATCCGGAAAATATTATCATAAGCCGAACGGACAGTATTGGTGATGTAGTGCTCACTTTACCCATGGCGAAGGTGTTGAAGGACCGTTTCCCCACAGCGACGATCGCATTTCTTGGAAAAGAGTATACAAAACCGGTGATCCGTGCCTGTACTTATGTGGATCAGTTTATCAGTCTTAATGACTTCATGAATAAGAAGGTTGTGGTCGGTGGTAAAGCGCCGCAATGCATTATTCATGTGTTTCCTCACCGGGCCGTAGCAAGAAAATCGAAAGACATCGGGATACCCCTTCGAATCGGAACGCGTAACCGCATTTTTCATTGGACAACCTGCAACAAGCTGGTAAAACTGAGTCGGAAAAAGTCGGATCTACACGAAGCACAACTGAATCTTAAGCTACTGGCTCCTCTGGGAATTGAAAGCAATTTCAGTTTGCCGGAGCTTACAAATACTTTTGGACTGGAGCGCATACAACCCCTGAGCCCCGCACTGTCACAATTGCTTGATCATACTAAGTATAACCTCATTCTCCATCCAAAATCACAGGGCAATGGCCGGGAGTGGGGCCTGGCCAATTTCACGCAGTTGGTACATCTGCTGGATCCAAAAAAGTTCAAAATATTTATTTCAGGCACCGAAGCTGAACTCGGCGCATTACAGCCACTTCTTGAACATACAAAAGGTTTGGTCACTAACATTGCGGGCAAGATGGACCTTTACCAGTTCATGTCATTTATAAAACAAAGCGACGGCCTTGTCGCCAATGGCACAGGCCCGATCCACCTTGCTGCTGCAATGGGTAAAGATGCATTGGGGCTCTTTCCCCCAATCCGACCAATTCATCCGGGTCGCTGGGCGCCCGTTGGTCGTAATGCCGTAGTATTTGTGAAAGACACATCGTGCAGGGCCTGTAAAAAAACACCGGCATCCTGTGCCTGCATTGCTGATCTGCAACCACTGAATTTACTGGAAGAGCTTGAGAAAAGATACCAGGTTAAAAGCGTTTCCGCAGGCTTTGTTTAAACTTTTTCCATTTCACACGGGCCTCGATGTAGGCTGTTTCCAGTTTGTCTGTCGCGGAAGCTTTGAAAAGACTGCTTTGTACATATACTGAATCGCTGAGATCCTTGTACCAAAGCTCATAGCCGTTATCATCCATCCACTTTGCGATCCTGGCCATATGCGGGTTGATGTAAGACTTAGCGTGGGTTTCAACCGAGATTACTTTGGGTCGGCTGCTCATTTTGTCGATTACGTACCATTCACAACCTTCAATATCAATACTGATCAGGTCGATATCGCCGGTATCGATTTCAGAAAATAAGCGGCATTCGGTGGTAAACACATCACTTTCTCTGGGCCGATAACCATCGTTTACAATGGCAGGGCTGGATTTCACCGAGCTTACAAAAGTAGATTGCGAAGCGCGGCTGAGTTCGATGGTACCATTGTAATCAAAGATGGCTACAGCGTGTACGGTAACCGGGTAACCGGCGTAATACTCACGTATTTTCTGTGCCACCAGCGGATCAGCCTCTACCAGCGTGGTGCGAATTCCTTTTTTTATAAAATCAATGACATTTGAATATTCCGGCAAAAAAACACCCACCTCACAGATATGTGTAAACGTTAGATTCTTTGCAGCCAGCTTCCTGAAAATTTTTTTCATTCCTCTAAGATGATGAGATTGGTATTTGAAATGCGCGACATGATAAATATATAAAAAAGCGGCAGATTAACTGCCGCTCTTCTTCATTGATCACTGGTTCTTCACATTGCCATTCACACATTGTTGCTGATTCCTGCGCTCAGAGTGTTGATGTGTTTGATAATCTTTGATCTGCGTTTTTTATTACTGTTTAGACATTTCCCATGTTCCTCCATCGGTAGTGCTGTTATCGTATCCCCAATTTCCGAGGATCTTTCCAAGCGACGCGTTATGGCTGCCGATGATTGAAAATTTGTCATCGTCCTGTGTGTATGAAGCCATCAGGATATTGTTTTCCAGTGACCAGGTACCTGTTGCTACTACGCCACCTGTTTGGTTTAGCACTTCCAGAACTCCGTTAGCCCTGAACCCGAAAGACCAGAAATACACTTTCTTGTCGTGATCGGTAATGACGGTTCCTTTCCAAACACCTGCAATTGATTCGAACGGTTTGTCAGATGAATTACTTTTAGAACATGCGGTGGCGGCTATGGCAACCACTAAAGCAAAGAATGTTGTTTTGAAGACTTGCATGATAAGGTTTTGATGATGTTATAAAAAATTTATGGCCGCAAAGCTATAAAGATCATATGCTGATCAAAACCAAACCTGAGTATATAACGGAGATGAATATGTGATTGGAAGTAAACCTTGTGTGAACGCAGTGATGATCATGTATAGATCATCAGAACTTGTGTTACTCGGCAATGAATATGTATAGATCAACAATACCTGTAGACACTATTGATGATAGCTGAATCAAATAACAGAAAAAAATAAGAAAGCCCCCGGGAACGGGGGCTTTGTAATATCCAACTAAAACCAACTGAGAAAAATTATTGAGCGCTTTTCTTTTCTTTTTTGAATGTTGACCAACCATAAGCACCTGATGATTTCAAAACAAGCGTCTGGTCCGCATCTTCGAGTGTGATGTAATAGCTGGTCTCCGCGTTTGTTGTGATCTCAAACAAATCAGTGATCCATGCTTCAGAATGATTCTTCTTAACATCATTCAGCAAATTCAAAGGCAGCTGAGATGTAGTGATATTGCGGGTTACACCAAGAAACTCACCAGTGCTGCTGTAGTAAGCAACCATAACCTGATCGTTAAGTTTGAATGTCGCTTTGGAAAAATCGCGTGACTCTTCCCATTTTACATCCTGAGCCTGGGTAAACTCTTTTTTAAAGGCGTTTGCTGCTTTGTAGTTTTTGACTACATCGTTGCCAGGGTTCGCAAATATGCTGGTTATCGAAATTGAAAGTAACAAGGCGAGGGTTAAAATTCTGTGTTTCATTTTGTGTTATTTTATAAAATTGTTTTGTAATTGTTTTCTTATGAATATATGACGACGCTTCTTCAAAAATGTTACAGGCTTTTTTTCATTTATTTTTTTTTAACAACCCCGGCGTTTTTGCCGGCGGGAATAACCGGGGTTGTTAAGGGCGCTCATACGTTCCTGATAACGATGTAAAAGTAGTACAAAGCGTAAGTGCCCGCAATCACATAATCAGGTGATATTTATCACCGCTTTTGACCCTTATAACCTACGCCAGACAAGGATTGTATCGATTCCGCACACTTTCACGGCAATACTACTAAGCGGGTATATAACCTGTATCAAAACCGGACACCTGGCAAATAACCGGACATAAAAAAAGGCAACACGAATGTTACCTTATATCACATACTTTAGAAACAAGTTGAAATTAGATTCAAAAGCGGGAAAAGAGTTCCATAAATTCATGTCTGCGTGATCGTGAAATACTGATGTTGGTACCGTCATCCATTATTACATAACCACCTTCGCCCCTGACAAATTTCTTAATACGGTTGATATTAATAAGGAAGGAATTGTGTACCCGAAAAAAATCCGGACCCGAAAGGGCTTCATCTATTTCTTTCAACACTTTTGATACAAGAATTTTTTTGCCATTCTCAAGGATAATCTTGGTGTAATTACTTTCGGCTTCGCAGTAAATGATATCGCCTGTTGAAACAAACAACATTCCATCGTTGGTAGTAAGTGCTATTCTTTGCACTGTTGGCCTGGACACCTGGCGGATGTTTTCAAGCAGCAGTTTGATCTGGTCCGGTGATGGTGCTGAACGCCGTGCTTCAAGCCGGCGGATTGTTTCCTTCAGGTCGTCCGGATCTACCGGTTTCAACAGGTAATTAACTGCGCTGTATTTAAATGCTTTGATGGCGAACTGATCATATGCTGTACAAAACACAATGTCAAACGAGATACGCTCAAATTGTTCGAGCATATCGAAACCGTTCATATGCGGCATTTCGATATCCAGGAAAACAACATCGGGTTTATGATGATTGATTGCTTCTATGCCTTTTTCGGCTGAATTGCACATGGCTTCCACTGCAACTTCGGGGCAGTATGTTTTCAATAACCACTCCATCATTTCAAGACTGTTGCTCTCGTCGTCAACCAATACACATTTAATCATGTAGCTTACTTTTAAGAATATTACATCACGGGCATTTTCAATATCACCCTCGTACCTTCGGTTGCGGAAGTTTTATCGCCCAGGTCAATGATATCGACGCTCGCAGTGAGTTCCGCATATTTATTTAATAAACTAAGACGGCTTTCGGTGAGCTTCATGCCAAGCGACTTTCGGGTAATGGCCGATTTGCTTCGTAGTTCCCTGGCCCTTTCCCTGCCAACCCCGTTATCTTCTATCACACACTCTATCATATTCTCTGAAATCTTCGAAATGGAGATGGACAGGTGCCCTTCGGTTTCCTTGTGGAGCAGCCCATGCCAGATCGCATTTTCTACATACGGTTGGATTATCAGCGGCGGCACCTCGACGCTATCAGCATTTACAGATTCATCAACCGTAATGCTATAGGTGAATTTTTTGTCGAATCGTAATGCTTCCATTTCGATATAAAGCCTCAATGCTTCCAGTTCATTCGCCAGGATCACATTTTTATTATTTGAATTATCCAGGATAAGACGGATCAGTTTTGCGAAACGTGTCAGGTATAATGATGCCGTTGCCTGGTCGCTTTTTACGATGTATCTGTTTATCGAGTTAAGGCAATTGAAAATGAAATGTGGATTCATTTGTGCTCTGAGTGCCTGCATTTCAATTTCAGCCATCTTTTGCTGGGTATCCATCAGGATCGCCTGTGCCCTTTCTTTTTCTTCTTCTGCCCGTGTACGAACGATCTTGTTAGCACACAAAGATGCTATCGTATTAAGTATTGACAAGTGCTTTTGAGTAAAGAACTGTTTTCTTGAGTGTTCGCAGTCTATAACCCCCAGCACTTTACCGTCTGATATTATAGGAACAGTGATCTCAGAATAGCGGAAAGCGTCATCAACTATATACCGTGGGTCCTTGCTGGTGTCGCTAATGATTTCTGCACGACCAGATTGGGCAACACTGCCTACAATGCCCCTGCCGAGGGGTATTTCGATCAGGTTCTGGATCTGGTTTGGCGCCGGACTTTTAGGACCATGGGCCGCCTTTTGCACAAGCACTGATCTTTCTTCGTCCAACAGGTATATAACACAGTCTTCAAATCCAAGACGGGCTATACAACTTCGTGCTACCTCCCACAGAATTGCTTCTACGGTCTGATCCGCGTACATATGCGTAGCGAAGTAGTTAATTGCTTGTTCTACTTCGATCTCTTCTTTTTGCTCCCTGATCTTTCGGTTACGGTTTGCAAAAAGCCAGTAAACAGAACCAGCCAGTATAGCAATACCGCCGGCAATGAACCACCAACGTTGCCATAAAGGTGGCACTATCTGCAGGTTAACAATGTTGTTTGAGTTGATCCAGGTAACGCCATCAAGACTGGCGCGAACCCGGAAAGTGAAATGCCCGGTTGGTAAGGCTGTATAATGGGCTTCGCGGATATCGATAGCCGTGTGCCAGTCTTTTTCATAACCCTCCAGCTTATATTGATAGAACACATTGCGTGATCCGTAAAGATTAACAGCCGCAAATTTGATCGAAACATCATTAGTCATGTAAGGCAGTTCGCCATTGAAATCGGTGGTGATCAGGTTTGTTCGTCCGTTTGCTTCTACATTGTGGATGCTAAGCGTTAATCGTGATGGAATACTTACTAACTGATCGGGGAAGAAATAATTGACCCCATTGCGGCTACCCCAGAAAAACTCACCCTCCACCGTTTTTGTTGAACTACCGACCCTGAACCCTTCGATACTGAGACCGGCATTGTCTTCAAAATATTGCATGGAACCATCTTCCGGATGAAACTTTATCAGGCATTTTGTATTGGCGATCCAGACGGTACCGCTAAGGTTGTCTGTCATCACGTCCTGGCAATTGTAATACCTCAATCCATTATTGTAAGTATAATGACGCATTTGGTGGCCCGGCGATATAACAGTGAAACCCGTTTGTGTAGTTATATAGATTCGGCCGGACTTATCACCGGCTATCGCATTGATGGTATTTGAAGGGAGGCCGTCTTTTGTACTGTAGTTGGTGATGTTTTCATTCGCATAGTCGTACACATATAATCCATGTGCGGCGGTTGCGATCCACAGTTTATCATCCATCGATTCATATAATCTGACCACTCGTTTATTCTCTATCTCCTTAAGCACCGGGTGCGAAGCGTACCCTTTAATGGCAAGCGACACCGGGTCTACGCTAAACAAACCTCCATTGGATCCTACCCAGGTAAAACCCTTTTTTGATTTCGAGATTTCGTGAATAAAGTTTGATTTTACTGCCCGGCTTATGCTTGTGTCGCGCGGAAGAGGTGTAAACTGTTCAGTTCGGGGGTCAAAAATAAGTAAGCCCGAGCCCATGGTGCCAACAAACAATTTCCCCCCTGGCTGCGGTGAAATAGTGCGTATCTCCATTGGTCGTATTCCGACCTCCCTGTTTGAATAATAGCTGTAAAATTTTGATTCCCCGGTGGTCCTGTTCCAACGTATAAGCCGGTCGAGCGAACCAAGCCAGAAAGTATTGTCACCGCCCGCGGCTATATCGTTAAGAAAGTTATCGAACATCTTGCCCTGCTTGTCACGGAACACACGTGTATATCCCGCGGATTTGTTCAGGATGTTGCCCATGTTGGCACCTGAGGTATAAGTGCCGACGATCACTTCGCCTTTGTTGCCTGCAAGCACACGGTATGTGTAATTGGATGATAGCGAATGGGCGTCGAGCGGGTCATGAGTATGTTCCGTGATCTTGCCGTTCTGATCAATAACCACGAGCCCATTAAAATCAGTAGCCACCAATATAGCTCCGTTTGAGGCACGACGAACCTCGCTGAGGTTAGTATTGATGAACTGGCCGTTGAGATTGTGTTTCAGTTGGTACGATTTCACTTCCTTGCCGGTTGTGATATCTACTATAACCACCGAACCGGTTTGCAGCCCAACTGCTATCTGCGTTTCATTTACCCTGCACGCGGTAACCGGTCTTTTAAACGGCAGTTGAAACACGATCTTTTTTTGACGGTAATCGAGAATGGCCACAAGTGTATCGACACAAAAAATCACCTGGTTTTCATCAAAAAGCTCCGAATCAAAAAAGGGGCGCCGCACTGCCGGGGGTATCCAGGTGAGTTCTGTCCATTTACCTTTTGTGCTGTCGTAAAAGAATTGTCCTTTATCGCTGTTGATGATATTACCGAATGCTGCAGTTTCGAAAGTGCTGTGACAATAATACTTTTGAAGCGTGTCGTTGAGTGCTACCCTTCGAAGTATTCTTCGTTGATCGAGCCAGCTTGCACCCTCCGGTGTTCCGATCCAGATGCGATCCTGTCCATCACACTTAACGTCGAGAATTATGTCAGAAGCCAGCTCGGGGTTGTGTTCGCGGAGATAGGTGTTTACGTTGTAACCATCATATTTATTAAGACCCTGCGAAGTTCCGATCCATAAAAAACCATTTTTATCAATGGCGAGTGCACGGGCATTATTGTCGGAAAGCCCTTGTGAGGCGCTGAGTTTGGAGAAAAGAAATGTCTGCGCAGGCAAATGACCCGCGCACAGCAAACCAATGCAGCAAATGCTGAGTAACGGGTATAACAGCCGATAATGGATCATCTCTTCCCTAAATTAACGGGATTCCCCGCAAAATTCCTCTACTGCTGAGTAACCGGCCGATAAATTGAGAATTTGGCAATCTCACGTATGCAGATCGCATAAAAAAGGGCTGCCTTTTGGGCAACCCTTGATATCTGGACAAAAACGATTTAAGCGTCGGCTGTCATTCTTTTCTGTACTTTCTTTCTTTCATCTTCATCCAAAATCACCTTGCGGAGACGGATGTTTTTAGGAGTTACTTCAATACACTCATCCTGCTGGATATACTCCATACATTCTTCAAGTGTCATCTGCACCTTTGGAATAATTCTTACAGAATCATCACTACCACTTGCACGCATGTTGGTCAGTTTTTTACCTTCAGTAGCGTTTACAATCAAATCACCTGGTTTGATATGTTCAGCAATGATCTGTCCTACATAAACCTCTTCACCCGGATCAACAAAAAATGATCCGCGATCCTGCAATTTATCGATTGAATAAGCAGTGGTTGGCGCCTGGTTTTTAGAGATCAATACACCGTTGTTACGACCAGGAATTGGTCCTTTCCATGGTTTGTATTCGTTGAAACGGTGCGCCATTACAGCTTCGCCTGCAGTGTTGGTAAGCATTTGTGAACGCAGACCAATAAGACCACGTGAAGGAATTTCAAACTCAAGGTGTTGCATTTCACCTTTTGTTTCCATCACCTGCATTTCGCCTTTACGTTGTGTAACCAGGTCGATAACCTTTCCGCTGAATTCAGATGGAACATCAACAACCAGCGTTTCGTAAGGTTCGTGTTTTTTTCCGTTGATCTCTTTTACGATTACCTGGGGTTGACCAACTGTTAATTCGTAACCTTCACGACGCATGGTTTCGATAAGGATACCAAGGTGAAGAATACCGCGGCCGAACACCAGGAAGTTATCACCACCACCGGTAGTATCTTCAACGCGTAAAGCCAGGTTCTTTTCAGTTTCTTTCATTAAACGATCACGAAGGTGACGCGAGGTAACAAACTTACCATCCTTACCAAAGAAAGGAGAGTTGTTAATACCAAACATCATACTCATTGTCGGCTCATCAACTGAAATAACCGGCAATGCTTCAGGATTGTCTGCATCAGCCAGGGTATCACCAATGTTGAAGTCTTCAAGACCTACAACGGCACAGATATCACCTGCAACAACTTCTGATACTTTCTTTTTACCAAGTGATTCGAAAATATAAAGTTCCTTGATTTTAACTTTCTTAACAGTACCATCGGCTTGCATCAATACAACCTGCTGGTTTTCTTTTACAACGCCGCGGGCTACACGACCTACTGCGATACGACCGAGGAACGAAGAGTAATCCAGGGAAGTAATCTGCATCTGAAATGGACCTTCGCTCACTTTTGGTGGTGGTACGTGTTCAAGTATACCATCCAATAAAGGAGTGATGTCTGCGCATGGTTCATTTTTGCTGTTGAACCAACCGTTTTTACCAGATCCGTAGTATGTGGCGAAATCCAGTTGATCTTCCGTAGCATCCAGGTTGAAAAACAATTCAAAAACGGCGTCATGCACTTCATCAGGACGACAGTTTGGTTTATCAACCTTATTAATAACAACAATCGGCTTGAGACCGAGTTGCAGTGCTTTTTGCAGAACGAATCTTGTCTGAGGCATTGGTCCCTCAAACGCATCAACCAACAGGACAACCCCATCGGCCATTTTCAATACGCGCTCAACCTCTCCACCGAAGTCAGAGTGACCAGGGGTATCAATAACGTTAATCTTAACGTCTTTGTAAACAACCGCAGCGTTTTTGCTGAAGATGGTTATACCACGTTCTCTTTCGAGATCGTTGCTATCCATAATAAGTTCACCTGTTTCCTGGTTAGCACGGAAAACATTTGTTTGGTGAAGGATTTTATCCACGAGGGTAGTCTTGCCGTGGTCAACGTGTGCGATAATCGCTATATTTCTGATTTGCATATATCTTGTAATAGAGGCTGGTTGGGCCAGCTTTTGAAAACGTGCGCAAAAGTACAAAAAATCAACGGCCCGGCAAGAGGAAAATCAAAACTTCTTGCTAAATTCCGCGGGAGAGATTATACGAATCATGGCTGAAATTACTCACTAGTCTATCAGCCAGCGAGTTAACCTACAATAAGAGAAAAATCAATTTATTTTTTGCATACCCAAAGTGCCGGAAAGGAACGTATCTATCTGCGCCTCCACCCCTTCTACATCTTTAGATCGTATATATGACCCGATTACGTGATCACCTGTATTTGGCATGGCCACAGCCTTTTTTTTGCCTTCCGGAGTTGAAAGTTGCGCAAACATTTCATGCATTGCTGACACTTTCACCGTTTTATCCTGGTTCAATTCATCTTTGTAATAATAAAGAAGAAGCAACGGCTGATTAATATTTGCGAATGTTTCCGGAAGCATCGTAGTTTCCACCAATTCCTGCAGGGCAACAGCGGCCTCAATGCGGTACGGGCCGGTCCAGTATTGCTGCACCAACGGCTCCCTGGCTTTTCCGCCAAGATAATAGGATCCTGTTATTAAACGCGCAATCTGCAGCCCCCAGGGATTGTTCAGCAGCCAGGCGTTAGGATCATTAATTTCAATATTTGGCGACATCAGCACAATCGCGGCAACTTTATCCGGATAAGTGGCCGCCAGTTGCAAAGCATTTGTACCACCGGTTGAAGTTCCCATCAGGATCACTTTTTCACCAATCTGGGACCCCACCACCAGCGCTTCCTTGGCTGATTCCCAGTACCGGTCCGCGGTAAGCTGCATCATAGCGTCGGTTGTGTCGATGCCATGGTCAGACAACCTCGACAAAAACAGGTTGCAGCCAAATTTCCGGGCGACGTTGCGATGCACAGGTTCGCCCTCCGCCTGGGAGGCCGTGAACCCATGCAGATAAACAATCGAATATGGCGTTTTTTGTTTCGCAGAATCGTCGAACCACACGATACGCGCTTCATTATCCTTTTTTACAGGATGTTGTTTTTCGTGCTCACCTATGTAACGCTCCAGTTGCACCGGTTCAGCCGGCACATCCGGAATCACCTTGCTGTACACGGGCGTTTCGGGAGCAGGTCCCAGCACATAACCCACAACAAGTGTCGCAAGCAGCACCAACAGTATCCATGAAATTTTGCGCATAAAACGATTTATGGTACTAATCTACAATTTAGTTGTCGCGAATGAAAATATGTTGATATGTATTATCAACATTAATAGTTATCCTTGCGCATTGTGCAGGTTCAACCATGAAGAGAAAATTAGTATACCTGATCAATCCTATTTCAGGCACTGCCCGTAAAGGCGCTTTAGAACGCATGATTGTGCAACAAACCGCGCGTCAGCAAATACCATTTGAAATCCTGCCAACAGATGCAACAGGTGACTACACAAACCTTACAGCACACATCAAACGGGAAGGCATAACCGATGTTATCGTTTGTGGCGGCGATGGCACCATCAACGGTGTTGCTGCGCACCTGCAGGATACAGGCGTTAATATCGGAATTGTTCCGATGGGGTCTGGCAACGGCCTCGCATTGGCCGCACGTATACCCATAACTCCAGCGCGCGCACTGGATGTGATTTTCCAGGGAAAAGCTTCCGCTGTGGATGGCTTTTATATCAATGGCCGGTTTTCCTGTATGTTATGCGGGGTCGGTTTCGATGCCCAGGTTGCGCATGATTTTGCGTTACAGAAACGAAGGGGTCTTCAAACTTATATCAAGGTATCAGCGCTCAATTACTTTAAGGCAACCTGCTATCCCTTTACAATAAAAGCCGCCGATCTGAACATTGATACGGACGCCTACTTTGTTTGCATTGCCAACAGCAACCAGTTTGGAAATAATTTTATCATTGCACCAAAAGCAAGTCTGAACGACGGATTACTGGATATTGTAATCGTAAAAAAAATGAGCAAACTAATGATGCCTTTTAGTATCATCAGCCACGCAACGGGCTTTAATGGTCTGCAACAACTTTCGGGAGAAGTGGGGAACAGTAATATCATCTATTTCCAGACAGACGAGCTGACCATTTCGAACCCGGGTTTGGCACCGTTGCATATTGATGGCGATCCGATAGCTACCAGCGAACAGTTCCACATCAAAGTAATAAAAGGCGCTTTGAACCTGCTTCAACCTTAGATAGGTAACCGATTCTAAAATCTTAATGACCTGGCTGCTTTTGCCCGAAATTGCCGGAGATGCCATGACCTGATACCGGAAGGGGACCCTGCACTTCAAGAAATTTTTGAAATGCTTCCATGTTGTTATCGCTTGATAAAGCTTCCGCAATATTGATTTGTTCTCTTTTGGTAAGATGAAAACTCAAGGCTGCGCGGCCGTCTTCCTTTTTTGGAATGTATTGAAAGGAAATTTTTTGAAGATCCAATCCTGGGATAGCCTGTGTAAGCGCCAGCACATCATCCTGGTTAAACTCCTGCATCTTAAACCAGTTGAACTGCAACAACAACAAGGGCTTGGTAACAATCTCACTGATGTCGTGTGATTCATAAGGCTCATCCCATCCGCCACTTTTACGATCCTTTATCTGTATAAACACAATGCCTGAAGTGTTTTCTGTTATCCATTCGCGAAAAACATGAACAAACCGTATCGCAGATTCCTGGCCATAATTATCACGCAGACCCGCATCCATTACGTCTATCACGGGCGTTGTCGGCAACCATACATTGGGGAGTATATAAGGAAAGGTTGCGTTCATCCGGAGTGCCGTCAGCAAACGCAGATTCATGGGATCCTGCTTTGCAAATAAAGCCTGGTAATCAACTGCATCGGCGTCGACACCCTGCATACTCATGGTGTCGTAAATCGGCTTCATCAAAAAACTTACCGGCTGTGTACTGATAATCAGTTTACGTCCGTCGCGGGTAATAACAGAATTAAATAACATAAGTGGTACGCGGGCAGATGCCTCATCAGCAGCCAGATCCCTGAGTTGTTTATTGAGCACACCTCTTGTGTTTTCATTAAGCTTTTGCTCAAAAGCATAACCCCGGTCTTTGATGTATTGATAATCGCCCACTGCAAATTTCTGCGCGGGCGAAGCAAGATCCCTTGCAACGAATGAGGTGAAGATAGAATTCAGTAGATCCTGTGAGATATTATCTACATATTGTCTATCGCGCAGGTTTATATCTTCTCCCGACAGTTTATGTTTATATAGCTCCCTGAAATAAGCCGCGCCCAGCATGCCTCCCGATGCACCGGTGATCAGAAAGGTCTGATCCATTAGTTTCCCATCGCTTAAACTGTCGAGCCTTTGGAGCACGTTCATCGTGAAGTTTGCACTCCTGTTACCACCACCACTTGTGTTGATGATAAACATCACAGGTTTTGCGGAGGCCTGCTTCGCTTTCCAGCGATTAAGAATAGCGATCATATTATTCTTATCGCGATCCAGGTTTTCCGGTGACATGATCTGCATTAAACCCGTGCGGTCATACACGGGTCTGTCGGCCCGGTTACTGTAGTTGATGCCGTAAGCTTTGTTGGTAGGGTCAATTACATCGTACTTATACAGAAGATTGAATACAGCGATCAGCACAATCATGAAGGGCATACTCCAGCTTTGAAGGAAATAGGAAAACGCACCCGAAACTGCAATCAGTATCGCAAAAAATACGGTGATGCCCGCAGCGGCCGGTAATTGAAATATCCTGGCGTCCGAATAAAACCCAACTATGATCAAAAACACAAATGCAATAAAGATTGATAACACTGCTGCGAAGTGATGCCTGCTGAAAACTGATTCAATAAACTCATCGCTGTAATGTGAAACATCGCGCACTTTTTTTACTCTGCGCAGCGAATTCAGATACCATTCTATTTTGATGATTCTGCTTGCATGTAATTTCCTCTCCCGCTTTTTGAATTGGGCTTTTAACAATTGAGGATTGCTGATGATAGGCGTCAACCGTCTGATGATACTGATATCTGCGCGGAAGAAATAAAATAATGATATGATTATAATGATTGCAAGACCGGTAACAAAACCACTGCACAGATATAATACCTCAGTGGTGCTCATCAATTCTTTCTTTGTATCAAAGATGATTGCTTCTACCAGGTAATAAACCAGGAAGGCAAGCGGTATCACGCTGTTATTGATACAATATTTTAGAAAGGGTTTTGTAGTTGTGGCAAGAAATAAAAAATGGCGGCTGAACAAAATGAATGTCGTAATGTTCCAACTCATGATAAAGATGCCGATAGCAATGCCGACAATGGCAGCACTGATAAAGTCTACCGTTCCCAGGTATTCAGGCGCGAGGAAAAGTGAATCAGCGCCATAGCTTTTCATAAAGGACCCGCCAACTGTACTAAACAGCAAATACCAGAAAATGAGCAGGACCTGGAATTTTTTAAGATGAAGCAGGACCAGTTGAATGGGAAATGAATAATATAGTCCTCTGAGTAATGGCTTCATTGTATAAAGGGTTAAGCGCGGAAAAGCTACTTCGCCGTTAATGTACAATAAAGTAAACGAAAATACGAGTGTCCGATTATGCCGCTGCCTTAAAAGTTTTACCTGCGGTGAGATACCATAAACTTACAATGCTTAACATCAGTAACATTCCGGTTACCTGGTGTAACTGTGCCATCCACTCAAACATGCCCCACCTTCCGGGTATGATTTTAGGGCTGACCAATACTGAAATCACACCCAGCAGCACCTGTACGATTACCAGAATCAGGGGCATTATTGCAGCCCGTGAAAACAACCTGGTTTTTGATTTAATCCGAAATAACTGGATGGTGAGCAGTATTACAGCAATCAACAACAGGTATGCGAGATTGCGGTGTACAAAATGTACCGTGATGGTGTTGTCGATAAAGTTGAGCATGAACGGTGTTTCCCTGAAAAGTCCGTCGGGTATATAACTTCCGTTGATATCGGGCCAGGTGGGTGCGGCGGTAGCGGCTTTGTGTCCTGCCATAAGGGCGCCGTAAATGAGTTGAAAAAACAGGTTAACCAATGTGATCAACACATTTCGTTTCACACCGGGGCTATGTAATCGGGCTCGTTCAGGAACTGATAATTGTAACGCAAACCAGAAAGCATATGCGATGAGCACCATGGCAAACACGAAGTGCATCGCCAGTTTTGTAGGTTTTACATACAAAGCGTCGCCGGTGAGACCGCTGGCAACCATGATCCAGCCAACTGCTCCCTGCAGCGCGCCTAAAAGAAATAAGATGATAAGCGGGCGCTGCATGTCCCTGTTCAGATACTTTTTTGCTACCAGGTAAATAAAACCTACAACAAATACAACCCCTATTAATCTTGCCCAGAAACGATGAAACCATTCCCAGAAAAAAATAAACTTAAAATCATCAAGGGTGAAATCCATATTAAGCAAACGGTACTGCGGTGTTGCCTGGTATTTCTGAAATTCAATTAACCAGTCTGCAGCATTCAATGGCGGCAGGGTTCCTGTTACAACATTCCATTCCGTGATTGATAGACCGGACCCGGTAAGTCGGGTAATACCGCCCAGGATTACCTGGATCAACAGCATAACTACACCGATATATATCCAGGTAGCGACTGCCTTTTTTGACGCATGATGTGGACTTGTTTGCATTGCGTGTGCAAAGGTAAGCCGGAAAAGATTGTCAATGTCTGACGACCGTCATATTAAACCCTGGTTAAGATAACTCCTTTACGAGTATATAGATACCCATTAACAATACA
This sequence comes from Bacteroidota bacterium, assembly GCA_023416995.1. Classification (GTDB taxonomy): domain Bacteria; phylum Bacteroidota; class Bacteroidia; order Chitinophagales; family Chitinophagaceae; genus DATHKG01. The sequence goes on along the minus strand of JAEZGI010000039.1, from coordinate 175,262 downwards.
AACCATCCGAAGGCCTGTTTTAGTGTTTCACCGCGCAGGTAATCGCTCAGCCGGCTACCTATAAAAATGCCTGCAATGGCCAGCGATGTAAAGATTAGCAATAAAGGCCAGTTAAGCTGGTGCTGCCCGATACTAAACACAAAACCAAAGATGGAATTAATAGCAACTATCATAAGCGAAGTACCTACTGCCGTTTTCATTGGTAACCCTACAATGAGCACCAGGGCGGGTATGATAAGAAAACCGCCGCCTGCGCCAAGCAAACCGGTTACCAGCCCTATCAGCAAACCGGGAACGATAAGCGTAAGATTAGGCTCCTGGTGCCGGGTTGTGTCGGCCGGCTCGTGATGCGGATCTTTTTTTATCATCGACAGGGCAGCAACAAACATCAATATCGCAAAAACCACCATCAACAAAAGTCCTTTTGTTATAGCGAGTGAACCAATATTGAATATATGTTCCGGGATTGCCGGCAGTATATAATGCCGCGCAATAAAGATGGTCAGAATTGATGGAATGCCGAATAAAGCAACGGCAGAAAAATCTATCAGCTTTTTTGTATACGCTTTCGCACCGCCCACCAGGCTTGTGAATCCGACAATAAATAAGGAATAAGTTGTCGCGTCAAGTGGATGGACATCAAACACATAAACAAGCACCGGCACTGTAAGTATGGAGCCGCCGCCGCCAACGAGGCCCAATAATATCCCGATGAAAACCGCAATTAAATATCCGGGCATAAGTTCATTTTGCTTTATCCACCTGTTTGTGGAAAAATTTAATGTGCATACATGGCTGTAAAAATAAGTCCAATAAGGCAGGTTGCGTTACTTTTGACCACGTAAAGCGGAATCAGTGTTACAGGTTTATCATCAATATGATTATTTAGAGGCAGGTTGCGATGAGGCTGGAAGAGGTTGTCTGGCAGGACCCGTTTTTGCCGCTGCAGTTGTTTTACCCCCCGATTTTTACCATCCTTTACTAAATGATTCAAAGCAGGTTAAGGAAGAGGACCGCACGACGCTGAGAAGCTATATCGAACAGCATGCAGTAAGTTATGCTGTTGCCCGTGTTGATCATGACGAAATTGACCGGATCAATATTCTGAAGGCCTCATTCAAGGCCATGCATCTCGCACTTGACCAGTTAAAAAACCAACCCGGCTTCCTTATCATTGACGGGAACCGGTTTACACCGTACCGTACTACTCCACATGCCTGCATTGTACAGGGCGATGGCATTTATGCCTCTATAGCAGCAGCCAGTATACTGGCAAAAACTTATCGCGACGAGTATATGCTTCGTTTGCACGAAGAACATCCGATTTATAAATGGAACTCTAATAAGGGTTATGCTACCCGCGCGCACCGGGAGGCCATAGACACCCACGGTCTCTGCCTTTATCATCGCCGTTCCTTCTCCTGCGTAAATATCAGCACGGATCTGTAAGGTTAATGTTTTGTTAGCGGTTAAACTACTGGTTCGCCGTGCCTTCCTATATGTATAAGTAATCAATTAAAAAGGCGAACCATGAAAAGTAAAATTATCCTCGCGCTCAGTTTACTGATAACCCTTGCGGTAAGTAGTGCTGATGCCCAGACCGTAAGAGAGAGAAAACATTTCAAGAAAGAAAGGGCGAACAAACAGTTCAGAGATGGCAAGTTGTCCAGACAGGATCGCCAAAAGATAGCCCGGAGCAGGGAGTACCGTAAACATGAGTTCCAGAAAAAACGGCATAATCATTACCGCCATGATCGCAAAACTTATGGACGACACGATAGAGAAAAGTATAACCGCGCTTATGGTTATAACCACAAAAAGCTAAGACGGTTTGATTGATGATTGGTGTAGATTATGATGATGGGGAAAGGTTCCGCTTGCGGGACCTTTCCATTTTATATCATTTCACTAAAAAAACTCTTCCTTCTCTCGGGCCATTCCGACCGCAGAATACTAAAATACATTGTATCGCGCCGGCGATTTCCATGCATTACCATATGACTGCGTAATATCCCCTCGGGTATCATACCAATTTTCAGTATGGCTGCCCGCGAACGTTCGTTCAGTACATCGGTTTTGATTTCTACTCTTTGCATCTTCAGCGCCTCGAAAGCATAGCTCAATAAAGCAAATTTTGCCTGTTTGTTTACGCCCATTCCCAGGTAACCCGGTCCGAGCCAGGTCCATCCGATTTCAATCCGGCTATGTTCAAATGAGATATTGCCGTAGCTGGTGCAGCCCCCTATCTTACCGGTATCTTTATCTATAACCACCATTGGCATACGGACCTTATTGCGGCGCTCTGCAAATGCTTCTTCCATCCACTTTTCCAACTCTCCCGGCAGTGATAAATCAGCGTTGAACCAGGTCCATGTATCCGGATCTTGTGTTAGCGCACGCAAGGCTTCTGTATCTTCACGGTTCATCAGTCGCATGATTACCCGGTTGGTCTCCAACTGGAAACCATCGCCGAAAAATTTGTCGTAAGGTGATTCCATCCTGTAATTTGGAACAAATATATTAATCTGCGTTCCATTCGCCGAGCCCGGCCCGCGTTACCACCGGTTCGTCGCCAGTACAATCAACAATGGTGGATGGAACTGTGCCTCCAATACCGCCATCCGCAACGATATCCACCAGCTTGTGAAAATTGGCGTGGATCAACTCAGGGTCCGTATATTCTTCCACCATTTCGCCGGGTAATGAGGCGCTTAGGATAGGATGCCCCAGTTCTTTAACTATTGACCGCGCTATAATATTATCAGGGATCCGCAGACCAACCGTATTCTTTTTGCTTTTCAGCAGTTTAGGTACCTCCTTGCTCGCAGGCAGAATAAATGTGTAAGGACCGGGCAGATAGCTTTTAATCATCCGGTACAGAGGCGTAGAAAGACTGCGGGTGTACTGGCTCATATCACTGAGGTCGTAACAAACAAATGAAAGCTGCGCCTTGAGGGGATCAACACCTTTTATGCGACAGATCTTTTCGATCGCCCCTGGCTGGAAAATATCACATCCCAAACCATAAATGGTATCAGTAGGATAAATGATGATGCCACCTTTGCGCAGCGTTTCGACAATTGTCTTGATGTTGCGCGGCTGTGGATTTTCAGGATGGAGGTTCAGTAACATATAATCAGGTTTGCTGGTTTGATGTATGTGGTAAAAATTGTGCCTGCTGTAAAACAAATGTCAAAATGCTGATATAATTGCCAGGCAAGGGCACGGGTGACATGAATTTAATATTAAATTTGCCAAAATAGAATTATGCATCTACAACCTGTTGATACAGTAGGGACAATAAGTGCAGCGGATTTTCAGCAGCAATATTACAAACCGATGAAGCCGCTTGTGATAAAGGACCTTGCCAAACAATGGCCGGCATACAATAAGTGGAACTGGGATTATTTCAAGTCCATTGTCGGTGATAAACGGGTAGCATTATACAACAATATAAAAAGTGATGCTTATACCCCTGTTAATGCAGCGGATGATTATAAGACCTTTGGTGAATATATTGATATGATCAGCCAGGGACCGGCTGGCTGGCGGATTTTCCTTTTCAACATATTTGATCACGCCCCACAGCTCACGCAGGATTTTAACTGGCCGGACGAGTTTATGAAAGGCTTTGTGAAAAAGTACCCAATGTTGTTTGTGGGTGGTGCCAGCAGCATCACGCATATGCATTTTGATATGGATCTTTCCCATATCCTGCATACGCAGTTCACCGGGCGTAAAAAAGTATTGTTGTTTCCTTATTCTGAACAACGCAAGCTGTATCGCAAACCTTTTGAAGTGATGAGCCTTGCTGATTTTTCTAATTACGATCAACAGAAAGGAAAACCAGACTATGAGCAGTTCCCCGCACTAAAATATGCACGTGGGTATGAGGTGATCCTTGAGCATGGCGATACCTTGTTTATGCCCGCAGGTTACTGGCACCATATGGAATACCTCGACAGCGGATTTGCGATGAGTTTACGCGCACTTCAAAGCACCATTGGTGGAAAGTTACACGGCGCATGGAACCTGATCGGGATGCGACACATTGATACCCTTATGAAAAAGACCGCTCCAAAATGGTGGTACGATTACAAAAAGGAAAAGATTTTCAAAGCTGCAGAAAAAGAATTGTCGAGCCTCCAGTAAAATCAGCATCGTTTTCTCACAAAAAATACTCCGATTGCGGTTATGGATACCTGTTGTATACAATTAGCCGCTGTATAATTTTCGCTTACATCACATTGATGAAAGTAATTATAAATGAGGTGTTCTAAGCCGTTAGTAATCAACAGTTGCTTGATTTGCGTTAAGTATGCGATGAAAAGAAGGAATAATTGCAGATTTGAAAAAAAATTATTGATTTTTTAAAAAACTGTATTTACTTTTACCCCGGCTCATTTGATACGACACTTACCTAAACAGGTGTCTCCAGCCTCTTAATCCAATCTCTCTATTATCCCGACCATCCAAGTTCCTTTCAATTTTTTTGCAGATCTGATTTCAGATGGTTCAATCTTTCTGTAATTATTTCTGATGATCCCCACCCCTTGAATTCCTCAACGTTTGTACCCCCCGTTAACTGATTTCTGTTGATCTATTGTGACAGGTTAGACCATGCATTGCCGTTAGTGGCGATCAGGTTTTGATTATTTGCGTTCGAAGTGTGAATACATGAGAGTGCGCTTATCATATTACATCCGAAAAACCCGTCTGGAAGTTTCTTTACTACCCTCAACCTTCTTTCTTTTTGTGGTTTCAGAGGTAAGCACAGGCCGGCGATGTCCATCGCTGGCATTTTTTTTTCGGATATAGCTGGCCGTTAGTCAGCTAAAAAGCGTTAATTTATGCGGTTTGTTCTGTGGCCCGGACTTAGTCTAAGCAAGGATTTCCCAGGTCTCACGGCCCCGCAGCAATTTATCAAGGTCAGGTGTTCCTTTTGAAGAAATCACTTCTTCGATCTGCAGATTGAGAGTGTCTTCATAACAAGGACGATCGCCTTTATAAAAAACGCCAAATGGTCTTGGCAAATGACCTTCTATTCTTGGATCATCGAACATGCGGACAAGAATCTGCGCTTTGTAAAAATCCTGTTCGTCGTGCACCCACAAATCATCGGCACTAAACCCTTCGTTCAGATTCACTACAACCGGCTTGAAACCATCAAGACGAATACCTTTTTCCTGGTTTGCACCAAAAATCAGCGGCCGACCCTGGTCCATGAATAAAACTTCCTGGGGTTTGCTTGATTTCTCGGTGAATATCTCAAACGCCCCATCATTGAAGATGTTACAATTCTGATAGATCTCAAGAAATGATGCTCCATGATGTGCATGACTTCTTTTCAGCATCTCCTGCAGGTGTTTGGGATCGCGATCCATGCTCCGCGCAATAAAGGTGGCATCGGCACCCATTGCAAGGGCAAGTGGATTAAAGGGGTGGTCAAGACTTCCGAACGGAGTTGATTTGGTGACCTTGTTTTTTTCAGAAGTAGGCGAATACTGTCCTTTGGTCAATCCATAAATCTGGTTGTTGAACATCAGGACATTCACGTCAAAGTTGCGGCGAAGGAGGTGAATGGTGTGGTTTCCACCAATGGAGAGGCTATCTCCATCGCCTGTTACGATCCAGACGCTGAGCTCGGGCCGGGTTGCTTTCAAACCTGAAGCAATTGCGGTTGCGCGGCCGTGGATAGAATGCATGCCATAGGTGTTCATGTAATATGGAAACCGCGAGCTGCAGCCTATTCCTGAGATGATGACAATATTTTCCTTTGGAACACCGATGGTCGGCATAACTTTCTGGACCTGCGCCAGAATTGAATAGTCGCCACAACCCGGGCACCAGCGAACTTCCTGGTCGGTAGTAAAATCTTTGGCGGTTAGCGGGGGGGCGGTAAGGGTATCACTCATCATCGTCTTTTTCGTTTTGCAAAGGTATTTGATATTTTGGTACTTAAAGGTTGGGGGGCTTATACAGTAAGAATTTTACCAATTTATTACGGAGAGCGGGGGTTCGGACTGAAGTCCGAAAGCATTCAGGACGCGGGTGATAAAAAGGCAATGCAGAAGGGCCCTGATAGCTGGTAGAAACCAGTAGTCGGGGCCCTTTATCTTACTTACGCTCAAACTTGAAGTAAATTTCGGAGTTGCCGCGACCTGGTCATCGGTGTAAAAAAGGAATCTCACCGCATTTTCCACATTGCTGTTGCCACGGAACAGCAAGGCACAAAAAAAAGAGCCACAAGGGCTCTTAAACTGATATCGAACAGTGATCGGTTGAAAATTAACGGCTGAAGCTGCCTTTGCGTGCAAAGGGTCTGTTACCTGTTTTTTCTTCACGTGGACGTGCTACTGCAACGCTGATGGTCCTTCCATCAACAACAGCACCATCCAGTTCCTGAATAGCCTTTTGAGCGGCTTCTTCATTAGGCATTTCTACGAAAGCAAATCCGCGGGATTTACCAGTAAATTTGTCCTTGATAACGGTTGCAGAACTTACTTCTCCGTAGTCTGCGAAATAGCTTTCAACGTCTTCATCAATGACATTGAAGCTAAGGTTTGAAACATAAATGTTCATACTACATTAACTGATTAAAAATGATTAAATCCAATCTGATGAAAACAGGGGAGTAAAGATGATTACGAGTTACCTGTATAAAACGCGGAAATGATCGTGCACTTAACCTTAAGCTGTGAATCTCAAATTGAGTGTGCAAATCTACTCGATTTAAGTGGCATTACGCAAAGTTTCCGGATTATTCGAAAAAATTAACGTCAAATTTAGCGATTGGTATAAATAAGTACTGTACGCCTATCAGAGGTGGCGGAAATGATATAATTCGTTATTACCTACCCGATTGGATGTCTTATTTCGTAATTGTCACCGTTATACTATTTGATAATTAACTATTTTTACTCCTCACAGATAATTTTAATATGGCAAATCAACTATACGATTTTGGAATGATCGGTCTCGGTGTGATGGGACAAAACTTCCTGTATAACCTGGCAGATCACGATTTCAAAGTCATCGGATTTGATAAGGATATAAAAAAAACAACCGCCCTTGAAGCCGAAGCGCCACAAGGCACCAGCGTAAAAGGTGTCACCAGCCTGGAGGACCTCGTTTCGGGCCTCGCAACTCCGAGGAAAATAATGCTGCTTGTACCGGCTGGCAAACCAGTGGATGATGTGATCAATTCATTGCGCCCACTTGTATCGCCCGGTGATATCATCATCGATGGCGGAAACTCGCATTATACTGATACACTGCGCCGGGTTAATGACCTGCATACAACCGGCATACATTTTATGGGCATGGGCGTTTCAGGCGGCGAACAGGGCGCGCGTACCGGGCCCAGCATCATGCCCGGCGGCAACCAGGTTGCCTGGCATTCGGTACAGCCGATCCTGGAAGCAATTGCAGCTAAGGTAAACGGAGTTCCCTGTGTTTCCTATCTGGGAACAGGTGCAGCGGGCCATTATGTAAAGATGGTTCATAATGGAATTGAGTATGCAATAATGCAATTGATCAGCGAAGCTTATGATATTCTTCGTCGCGGCGTTGAGCTTAGCAACGATGAATTACACGAAGTATTCAAATCGTGGAACGAGGGTGAACTCGAATCATTCCTTGTTGAAATTACAGCAGCTATATTCCGTCAGAAAGATAATATGACCGACGGATATCTCATTGATAATATTCTTGATAAGGCGGGAGCGAAAGGAACAGGTAAATGGACCTCACAGGACGCACTTGATTTGCCGGTACCGATCCCAACCATCGATATGGCAGTAGCCATGCGTAACATCAGTTCGTTTAAATCGCAGAGGGAAACCGCAGCAGCATTATATCCCACACAGGTAAAAGCAATCCCGCTTCCCAAAGAGGTATTCATCCAGGAAGTACGCAATGCACTCGGCTTCGCTATAGTAATCAGCTATGCGCAGGGAATGGCAATGCTGCAGAAGGCTTCAGAAGACCTGAAAATGGATATTCCTCTAACTGAAGTGGTAAAAGTATGGCGCGGAGGATGTATTATCCGTTCTGTTCTGCTTGATTTATTCGCAGCTGCTTTTGCCCGCGATGCAAAGCTGCCCAACCTGCTGCTCGACGGAGAGATTGCCGAATGGCTGCTTTCCCGTGAGCAAGACACCCGCACCGTTGCTTCCCTGGTAGTACGGGCAGGTTATCCTTCTGCTGCCTTACTCAGTTCACTTGCATATTTTGACGCCTTTCGAAGCCAGCGATTGCCTATCAATCTTGTACAGGCACAACGTGATTTCTTCGGTGCACATACTTATGAAAGAAATGATGGCACCGGAACATTTTATCACACTGAGTGGACCATCGGTAAATTTGAACATCTTCCATAATCCTTACATACATTTCACAACCTAGATTCTTAGTATATGCAAAATCATAAAAGACCACCAGCTTCTCTTCTTTTCATCTTTGGTGGTAGTGGCGATCTTAACTTCCGTAAACTGTCACCTGCCCTGTACAACCTGTTTATAGATGAATGGATGCCTGAAAAGTTCAGCATCGTTGGCATCGGTCGTACCGCTTATAGCGATGAAAAGTACCGTGCGCATTTGCTGGATGGAATACAGCAATTCAGCCGTCGTAAAGACGAGCAGAACGGCAAATGGTCCCTCTTTTCCCAACACATCACGTACCTGCAGATGGATGCAGAACAAGAGGCTGAGTACGAAAAGATCGCCGAAGTGGTGAAGCAAAAGGAGAAAGAGTTTGGCGAACATCCAAACGTCATCTTTTATATGGCGGTAGCCCCGCAACTGGTACCGGATATTGCAAGTAAACTCGGCCCCCTTAATATCTGCGCAGACACAAAATGCACACGTATCGTAGTTGAGAAACCCTTCGGACATGATCTTGAAAGTGCGCATGAACTGAATAAGCTGCTTACCGGCATGTTCTCAGAAGAACAGATCTACCGCATAGACCATTACCTGGGTAAAGAAACCGTTCAGAACATTCTTGCGCTGCGTTTCGCTAACGCGTTGTTTGAACCGATCTGGAACCGGAACTATATAGAACATGTTCAGATCACAGCGGCTGAAACAGTTGGTCTTGAAGGTCGCGGCGGCTACTATGAACATTCGGGTGCTTTGCGTGATATGATCCAAAATCATATCCTGCAGTTGGTGTGTATGATCGGAATGGAGGCCCCGGTGTCGTTCGATGCCAATGAAATCAGGAACAAAAAAGTGGATGTGCTTCGTGCCATCCGCCCGATCAAAGGTGATGATGTTCACAAACATGTTGTACGCGGCCAATATTCTGCAGGCTGGTTAAAAGGCACGCAGGTACCGGGTTACCGGCAGGAAAAAAATGTTGATCCCGAATCACCGACGGATACATTTGCTGCTGTTAAGTTCTTTATTGATAACTGGCGCTGGCAGGATGTTCCATTCTATGTGCGTACCGGAAAACGGATGCATCAGAAAACAACAATCATCACGATACAATTTAAGGCGGCACCAAACTTTGCGTTTCCGCCTGAAGCTACTCAAACCTGGCGTCCAAACCGGCTTACCATCAGTATTCAACCAGAGATGGATATCCGGCTTCGTTTCCAGGCAAAACGCCCCGGCCAGTCAATGGTGCTGAATCCTGTTGACATGGTATTCAGTTACGAAGACGCGTACGATGGTCATGAACCAGAAGCTTATGAAACGCTTTTGCTGGATGTAATGGAAGGAAACGCTACCCTATTTATGCGTGCCGACCAGGTAGAAGCAGCATGGAAAATCATCATGCCTATTCTCGAAGCGTGGGAAAGCAGACCACCGGTGGATTTCCCGAATTATGCGCCAGACTCATGGGGACCCGAAGATGCTGAGGCACTGATAGCCCGTGACGGACACAACTGGATCACGTTGCCTTTGCCACATAAGGATTAAACGGTAACGAGTTTTTTTAACAGCCTCCGGGCATTTCAAACAGGTAACATGGAATTACATATCTGCGAAGATGTAAATGATCTGAGCAAACAGTCGGCTTCCTGGATCGCGTCGCTTATAAAAGAAAAACTGCAACAACAGGATCGGTTTACGCTCGCCTTATCGGGTGGTTCTACGCCGCAAAAGCTGCACGGGCTGCTCAGCAGTTACCCTCATCGTGAAGAAATTGACTGGTCAAAAATTCACATCTTCTGGGGTGATGAAAGATATGTGCCGTTCGAAGACTCCCGGAACAATGCTAAGATGGCTTACGATACACTGCTCAATACGGTGGACGTGCCCGAAGAGCAAATTCATATCATGCGTACCGACATCGAGCCCGCGAAATCAGCCGCAGCTTACGAGAAGGTATTGCAAAAATATTTTTCTGCTACGGGCCCGTCGTTCGATCTTGTATTGCTGGGCATGGGCGATGACGGCCACACGCTTTCCCTTTTTCCGGGAACTGCAGTGGTGAATGAAAATGCAGCATGGACCGCAGCCTTCTACCTCGATGCGCAGCAAATGTATCGCATCACGCTTACGGCGCCGATCGTTAACCGTTCGTCGAACGTTGCTTTCCTCACAGCAGGGGCGGGTAAAGCTCCTGCATTGAAACAAGTATTGGAAGGTGAGTTTCAACCCCAGCAATACCCGTCACAACTTATTAAACCAGAAGGAGAACTACATTGGTTCGTTGATAAAGACGCTGCAGCTTTGCTATCAAACGTCTACTGAATCGTAAACGATCACCTTTTTCCAGAGCGGTGAGCATTCTTCTACAAACTTCAGATGGATGGGATCAGTTTGATAACTTTCCTGTTTGGCGGCATTGTCGAATTGCAACATCCATGAAATAGAATACGAACGATCAATCACCTCCCGATTTGTATCTGCAGGTTTACCGATATGAAATGATTTGATCGATTTAACCTTTGAAAGCTTTCTCAGTCCTTCAATAAGTTTATCCCTGTCTTCTTTGCTATCGGGATTATTTAAAAAGAAAAACACATGGTGAATAAAGATGTTACTGGCTGCCATAGCTGATGCTGTTGTAGTTGTTAATCCGGCAATGCCCGTAATGAGGGCCGCTTTGCCTGTGTTAGAAATAAAACTTCTTCGTGATTGTTTTGACATGACTCTTACTGCTGCTTTAGAATTTAAATGTATGTATTAAAATCCAGGGTTCCGCCTGTTACCTGCTATCCCTAAGCCACTTTTTGAGCCCACGATGAATTTGTTTAGCTACTTTTTTTCTGAATTTTGGATCCGCTATCTTTTTTTCGTCAGCTTCATTACTAAGAAAGGCGATTTCAACCAGGCAGTTTGGATATTCAGTCGGGCCGCTGAGTGCAAAATTAAATGCACCAATATTGCCATAATTTGAAAGTCCCGTTTGCAGCATGCAGGCAAGGATCGCCTGCGATAAAGGTCGGAATCCAATGTAACGATAGTAGGTGGATGTGCCTGAAACCTTCGCATTGGCTGATGAATTGAAATGCAGGCTGACCAATACATTTGGGTCCGTTTGTCGCAGATACAGGGCCCGGTCAATCATGCTTATATCAACATCTCTTTCACGCGTCATGATGGTACTGACACCTTTGCGTTTCAAAAGTTGCTGCAGGCTGTTTGCGTACTGCAGGGTATAGGTTTTTTCTGCCACCCTGGTAGTTGATCCGAGGGCACCGGTATTGGTTCCGCCGTGCCCCGCGTCAATGGCCACTGCCAGGTGCCGCAAACGCAATCTTGAAGGTTGGCGCTTCACCCGCACCAACAACCGTTTGCCGATAGAATCATACGAGATATTATGACCCCAGTGCTGACGGTGTTTCAACCGGATATGCATTCTTAACACATCATCTTCGATCTGTTCGTACCAAACATCTGTAATCTCTTTTGCGGTGCCGGTTTGTGTTATCCAGTTCGTATTGCTGGTCACCCCGAATAAGTCTATTATTATCGCTGATGGATCGAGGGTATGCTGGCTGCGGTAAGGCAATCGCTCATCCACTTGAACGCTGACAAAATCATGCTTCTCATCACCGTATACCCGCCAGCTTGAACTCAAATAATAAGCCCGTGATCTGGTCAGTGTATCAGGCTTAACATTCGTTCTGGGAACAAAACCACGATGTGATTTGGATAACTGAACAATGTAATCTGTAGCGTTTGAATCCACCAGCCGCAGCACTATGTTTGAATCAAGATAGGTCATCTTTGCACCGCCAAGCCGGTCATCACCAGGACCATATTCCATATAGGGTAATAAACCGGTTGTTCGGACAAATATAGGTCGTTGTGTGACCTTGAGACTATCATCCTTAGCCTTCAATTGCTGTACCTGGTTTCGGAGATTGTCGATCAGGGCCGACACTGAATCAAGCTTACTGCCCGGTGAATCCTGCGCTTGCATTGTGGGCAGAAGCGCCAGTATTAGGAGGGCAGACAGGATACATTTCATTTACGAAAGATAAGTAAGTAGTTGCTTAAAAAAGCCCGGCCCCATAGTGAATGGAGCCGGACTGTTTAAAATCTTATGTAACTATATTGTCAGAGTGGATAGCCGTTATCAGATATCAACCTTTGTGCTATCCGGCGTCGTGCATCTTTACTGTTGAAGGCGTCTGCTTTAGTAAAGCGTTTTATGCCCAGCAACATCATGCGTTGTTCGTCGCCCTCGGCAAAAGCATTGATCGCATCTTTGCCATATTTATTCATGCGGTCGGCAGTATCGTACAGGAAGGTTTGAACAATATCCATTTCATAGCTGCATGCTTCAACACCACGTTCGCCTGCAAGCTTCATGAGCCGGAGGAGCGCGCTTTCAGCATGATAGGTATCGATCGCCATATCAGCAATATTCATCAGCACTTCCTGTTCTCTTTCAAGCTTCATCATCAGCTTCTGTACCGCAGCACCGGCAGTCATCAGGATCGCTTTTTTGAAGTTGACAATAAGTTTGCGTTCACGTGCAAATGGCGCGTCATCATCATTGTTGAAATCCGGTATGCTCATCAGTTCTTTTGAAACCGCGGTAGCTGGCCCCATCAAATCGAGACGTCCTTTCATTGCGCGTTTCAGCATCATATCAACCGTAAGAAGGCGGTTGATTTCGTTGGTACCTTCAAATATGCGGTTGATACGACTGTCACGGAATGCTTTCGACACCAGGTATTCATCGCTAAAACCGTTACCTCCGTGAATCTGTACACCCTCATCAACTACAAAATCGAGTACTTCGCTACCAAATACTTTCAACATCGCACATTCAATGGCGTATTCTTCTGCTGCCCCCAACAAAGCCTCATTAAAAGGCTTGCCGGATTCAACCAGTTCAATCTCTTTATCGTCGATCCACTTAGCTGCACGGTACAAGCCGCTTTCGCAAACCCAGATTTTGATCGCCATCTCCGCCAGTTTGTTTTTGATGGCACCAAACTTTGAAATCGGAAGTTTGAACTGTTCCCGTGTGTTCGCATATACAACAGAGTTAGAGGCAACACGTTTGGAGGCACCCAGTGCGGCTGCACAAAGTTTAAGACGACCAATATTGAGGATGTTAAACGCGATGATGTGACCTTTACCAACTTCTCCCAATACATTTTCTACCGGCACTTTACAGTCCTGGAAATATAACTGAACGGTTGAAGATCCTTTGATACCCATTTTGTGTTCTTCCGGACCCTGGGTAAATCCTTCAAAACCTCTTTCAACTATAAAAGCAGTAAACTGTTCGCCATTTACTTTGGCAAACACAGTAAAAATGTCGGCGAACCCACCATTGGTGATCCAGCATTTCTGACCATTGAGGATATAATTTTTGCCATCTTCAGACAGCACCGCAGTTGTTTTTGCACCTAGCGCATCGCTGCCGCTGTTAGGTTCTGTCAAACCGTAAGCACCTTTCCACTCACCAGTGGTAAGCTTCGGAATATATTTTTCTTTTTGTGCATCATTCCCGAAATATAGAATGGGAAGTGTGCCAATGCCCGTGTGTGCAGCAACCGCAACCGAAAACGAGTAACCGCCACCCAACCCTTCATTTACCAGGGTTGCCGTGATAAAATCTTTACCCAGGCCCCCGTAGTCTTCAGGAATCGAGATGCCGAGTAAACCCTGCTCACCGGCCCTTTCCAGCAATGCAGGCATGAGCCCCGGCTCAAGTTTATCAATCCTTTCAACAGTGGTCATCACCTCAGCATCGAGGAAGGACCGGCACATGTCCTTAACCATCTGTTGCTCTTCGTTGTACTCTTCCGAAGTGAAGATATCTGCAGCAACGCTTTCCCTGATGAGCCATTCGCCACCTTTTAGTAGTGTGCGTTTTTCTGTGGTGCTGTTCATATTATGCAAGTTTTATGTTAGCTGAATTATTTTAAATTGTCATACACTATCTGCAAAACCTCCTTACAAACCTCGATCTTATCCTGCGGCACACCGGTCAGGGCTTCATTTAAGGTTTCCTCAGCCAAAGCCATGGACTCTTCCTGGAGTTTCAACGAGGTACTGGTGAGGTATATAAGATTGATCCTTCGATCCGAATCGGAAGCCACACGTTTAACAAGTCCTAATTTCTGGAGATTATCAACCAGCCTGGTAATACTTGGTTTGTCGCGAAAACTGGCATTACACAATTCCTGTTGACTGATGCCGTCCTTCTTCCATAAATGATATAACACGCTCCACTGCTCGATAGTTAAGTTGAGCGATGCATTATTGAATTTTTTCTGCAAACGCCTGGCTATAGCTATTGAGGCCATCCCGGTTATGAAACTGTATAACTCGCCTTTTTTAAAATGGTTGTTTGGCATATAGTTGTTTATACAACTATTCAAACTTAAAGAAATTCTGCCTGTTTTCAAAGCGAAAAACCGGTTAAATTTTAGGGGAAAAGGACACCTCTTTACGAACATATAGTGGCGGTTAGCTACCTTAACTGGCGTCTGATCGTTTAAAATTTAAGGAAGCGGAAGTAATTGTGATTTCATCAGTAGATTGCGGGCCTCGTGCAGGAGCAATCTATTCCATATCAGACATCTGTGATTAATTATCACTATCTCGTAAGAGGCGCCAGGCTGGTTGTTTGTTTTCATGGTTATGATGAGGATGGCGGCGATTTTCATTTAATGCGCGATTTGCTGCCGGCGGATTGTTCGATTCTGTCCATAGATCTTCCGTACCATGGTAAAACGGAATGGTCGGCCAGTGATCGTCTTGATGTAACCGGGATGTATGACCTGATCGACCGGATCAGTAAAAGGCATTTCACCAATATTGTAAGCATTGAATTTGTAGGCTTCAGTATGGGCGGCCGTGTTGCGTTGGCCATGATGGAACGCCCGGCCCGGACAATCACACATATCACGCTGCTGGCACCTGACGGGCTCGTGGTAAATCCGTGGTACTGGTTTGCCACAGGCACGGCCCCGGGGCGGTGGTTGTTTCGGTTTACGGTGAGAAACCCTGGGTGGTTTTTCATGGTGTTGAAACTGGCCAGGGCTTTCGGTGTTGTAAATCTCAGCGTCTATAAATTCACCCGTCATTTTTTAAGCACTGAATCGCTACGCTGGTTATTGTATAACCGTTGGATCAGTATGCGCTGGTTTCGCCCGAAGTTAAACATGGTGCAAAAAAGGATCATAGCCGAAAAGATTCCTGTATTGATGTTATATGGCAACTACGATCGGATCATGCCGGCAGCAAGTGGTCAACGTTTTTGCAGAGCCTTAAATGGCTTATGTCATGTTGAAGTGATGTCTACCGGCCACCAGATACTCCAGCCGAAGAACAAAAAACATCTCCTGGATATATTTCGTACCCGAATGCCACGCTGGTCATGACGCTTTTCTATTTCATATTTGTGTTGGGTATGATCGGATATGCTGTACTGATAGAGTTCTATCATCGTGCATGGAACAGGATTAACACAGAAATGCTGGAACGGGATGCAGACATATCTGAACACAATAACCGGCGAACCATCGATGCGGGCAGGATGGAGCATCTTGAAGATGAGTATGCACAGCGGATAACTCCCGGATACCGCCCACCGACTGCTGGCAATACAACAGTATCCGTCATTGTTGCGTTACGAAACGAAGCCGCTAATGTCGGTGCCCTGATGAACTCATTATTATCACAGGAATACCCGGCGGCTCTGATAGAGTTTATCCTGATCGATGATCATTCTGAAGATGAAACCTGGAACCTGCTTCAAACTTATTCCGACAGACCCGGTGTTCAGATCCACAGTTTAAAAGATGATGGTGGAATTGCTTATAAGAAAGCTGCTATTGCAAAAGGTGTTGCCCTTGCTAGTGGTCAACTTATCGTAACAACGGATGCTGATTGCTCCGCGGGAAAACATTGGATCAGTACCATTGTGCAATTTTATGAACAGACAGCTTCTGCTTTTGTAGCTGCACCGGTTGTTATGGCCGGCAACAAAGGTTTGCTGGCTATTTTTCAGAGTCTTGATTTTATCACATTGCAAGGCATTACAGGAGCGTCGGTAGCAAAACAGTTTCATTGCATGTGTAATGGCGCTAACCTCGCTTATGAGAAATCGGCATTCAATGAAGTTGGTGGTTTTGAAGGAATAGACTCCATACCCAGCGGCGATGATATGTTATTGATGTATAAAATCTTTGCTAAATATCCTGACCGCGTACAGTATCTTAAAGATCCGGCAGCCATAGTTTCTACCGCTTCTGCTACCACCTGGCGGCAGTTCTTCCATCAAAGGATCCGGTGGGCAAGCAAAGCGGTGCATTATGAAGACAAGATGGTGTTCCGTGTGCTTTTGTTGGTATATTTCGTCAATGTCAGTTTCGTTGTTTCAGCCATAGCAGCGTTTTTCAGTATGAATTATCTATGGTTTTTTATCCTGATGCTGTTTGCAAAGGTGCTGATTGAGTTTCCTTTCGTGAACAGCATCGCAACGTTTTTTGGCAGGCAGCAGTTGATGAAGTACTTTCCATTCATGCAGCCACTTCATATCATATATACTGTTATAGCCGGGTGGCTCGGTCGGTTTGGATCATACCAATGGAAAGGCAGAAAAATATATACCCATGGCACAGTTACCAAAAGAACGTAACACATGGCGAAGGCTTGTAAGGAATAAAGGCGCCATCGCCGGTATCACCATCATAATTGCGGCTGTTATTATCGCCTTTATGGGTTATATTATTGCCCCGGATAATTCTATCAATGCAAACCGAATGCTGGTTGAGGTCGGAGGACAAAAGCCAGGTTTTAAGATGGATTTTCTTAAACTACCCACACAAAGGGAACAACAAAGACCGGGGTGGTTGAACCGGAAACTTTTTGGCGACCGCGACCCCTATGATTATACACCCTTGGCAGGTTATACAGAAACCCGCGATAGCCTTGTTATAATGCAATACATAGATGAGGGCGTTGCCGAACGCAAGGCATTCAGCCTGGCATCACTTCAAACTGCAGACGGACAAAAAGGCTACGAGATCAGCAGGATCAGGTTTCACCTCGGCACCGACAAATACGGACGTGATATATTAAGTCGCCTGCTTATCGGCGTAAGGGTGAGCCTTGGCGTAGGGCTCATCACCGTGATTATCTCGCTCAGCATTGGTGTATTTCTTGGCGCCGTAGCTGGTTACTATCGTGGATGGGTAGACGAAGTGGTGATGTGGTTCATCAATGTTATATGGAGCATTCCAACCTTACTGCTTGTTTTTGCCATCACACTCGTACTTGGTAAAGGCTTCTGGCAAATTTTTATTGCTATTGGTTTAACCATGTGGGTGAGCGTTGCACGCATCATTCGCGGACAGGTGCTGAGCGTGCGAGAAATGGAATATGTCGAGGCTGCAAGAGCACTTGGTTTCAGCAACGCGCGGATTATCACAAGACATATTCTTCCAAATGTAATGGGACCGGTGATCGTGGTTGCTGCTTCCAACTTTGCCTCTGCAATAGTTATCGAAGCCGGGCTGAGTTTCCTTGGTGTCGGTGTTCAACCGCCTCAACCAAGTTGGGGGTTGATGATCAAAGAGAATTATAATTTTATCATTACCAATAATCCCATGCTTGCGCTGGCACCTGGCATTGCGATCATGTTACTTGTGCTCGCATTTAATCTCCTGGGAAATGGTTTACGCGATGCCCTGCAGGTGAAAGACTAACCCTCTCATCATTTTTTTGAATAACGGAAAGAGCCGGTCCATTTATTGGTGGCACAGCTTTTCGAAGTAATTGTAATCTCAACTATAGCAGGCGTACCTGTGGGGGTGTTGGTAATGGTAAAATTGTTTGCCGCTGAAGTCGCCAGTTTTGACTCGCTAAAAAACGCGGTGTTGGATGACTCGGGGCGGGCCTTGATTTCAATAGTTGCGCCTGCGGAAGGAAGATTGCCGTTGATATTGACAGCAACGGGAAATGAAGTTCCGGCTGCAGGCGGTTCGGTGGTATTAACAGCCGGTGTGGTGGTAACATTCATTGCAGCTTCACTGCATGAGCCATCTCCGCTGTTGCTTTTCTGACAAGCAGAAGATAATACCAGGAGAAAGGCTGAAAACGCGATGATCTTCTTCATGCAGTTGTTTTGGGTTGATTTGTTGCGTTAAAATTACAGGTTCCAGACAACCAAAGCAAATGCCCGGGCACCAGGTTCCTATTGTTTATAAACCTGTACGTTCCGAGCGAGACTTTCTTCCAATGAAATAAAGGTTTCGGTACGTTCGATGCCCTTTATTTTCTGCAGCTCGTCGTGCAGCACGTAACGCAACTGGCCAATATCCTTACAAATAATCTCTGCGAACATACTGTAGTTTCCGGTGGTATAATTGAGGCGAACGATCTCCGGAATTTTATGCAGCTCACGGGCAACGGAATCGTACAAAGAGCTTTTTTCGAGATAAATGCCTATAAATGCAATCACATCATAACCAAGCTGTTTGATATCGACATTTAACTTTGTACCTTTTACAATACCAGCTTCCTGCAGTTTTTTTATGCGCACATGAATGGTTCCACCTGATACAAACAGTTTTTTTCCGAGGTCGGCATAGGATATCTCTGCGTTATCCATCATCTCGTGGATGATCTGTAAATCAAGTTTGTCAAGATTCAATTTCCCTGCCATTTTAAACTATGTTTTTTAATTTCGTCAACACGAAAGACAAATATTTGCATAAACTCGAAATATTCAAAATTTTTCTTGAAAATATGACAACGAAATGCGCTTTTTGTTGTAATATTGCCTTCTCAGCGGTCAGAAACAAATACAGTATCAAGATACTTAATTCGTGATGATTGTTGTGAATATTGTGGGATGATGGAATTTTTGGCAGACATACCCTCTTGTCTCGGGGGTGGAGATCATAGGATAAACGTACCGTAATGCCGTTTTTCCGTTTCGGCGGAGATTCGACTGGGGTTGACCACCACACATTGCGATATGGCTAACTACTCCGTGGAGGTTCGAGTCCTCCTCCTACAGCTTCTTAACCCCGTAAGTCCGGCACTTACGGGGTTTTTCATTTCTGGCCGGTGTTAACCTTCAGGACTTTTTTTCAATAATCCGGGGCAGGTGCACCCAGATTCAGAACACGCCTTTGATTCAGATGAGAATGAACAGCAGCAATGGTTAACTTTGCAGCCTCATGGGTCAGAAAAAATTAAAACGGTTCGCAGAGTTACTTGAATTTCCAAACGTGCTTCAATACCCGGAAGGGATGGCGGGGACCTGGAAAAACGTCTTTAAAAACGATAATCCCATTACACTTGAACTCGCCTGTGGCAAAGGCGAATATGCACTCGGCCTGGCGCGGATGTACCCGGATCGTAATTTTATTGGCATTGATGTAAAAGGCAACCGGTTATGGGTTGGTGCACGTACTGCCCTCAAAGAAAATCTTACGAATGTATTTTTCATGCGTACCCAGATCGATCGCATCGCTACTTACTTTGAACCAGGTGAGGTAAAAGAGATCTGGCTCACCTTTCCGGATCCGCAGTTGCGTACATCAAAAAATTCTAAAAGACTGACTCATCCAAAATTCCTGGCCCTATACCAAAAGATCATGACGGCGGGCGGCAGCATTCACTTAAAAACCGACTCACCAAGTTTATACCGTTTCACCAAATGGGTGATCGGATTACATAACTTACCCGTTATTCAGGATATCCCGAATGTATACGCTTCGGAAAACATCACTGCCGAACTTCAGATCAAAACACATTATGAGGGGCTCGATATCGCAAAAAGCAACACCGTTCATTACCTGCATTTTAGTTTACCAACTGAAGTGCTTGCAGATAAATCAAACGAGTTAAAACAACTTTTACTTGAAGAGCAGGCTGACAGAAGGACTTGATTATTACCTGAACGCAGAAGGCTTTATGGTTCTTACCCAATCATATTTGCTTGAACGCGGCGACTGCTGTGGTAACGGATGTAAACACTGTCCCTACAATTACAAAAATGTCCCGCAGCCGCGACGTGATTGGTTACTGAAACAACGCCAGGACAATAAACCCGATTAAAGCTATGGCAAAAGCAAAAAAGACTTCAAAAAAATCATTGCCTGCTGATGGCATCAAAACAATCCGGCCTTCCGGCGTTTATGACCAGTCTTTTTTTGAATTGGTTTACCAGGTTGCACGCCAGATACCAAAAGGACGCGTAACGTCGTACGGAGCAATTGCGGCTTGTCTCGGCACCAGGCTATCTGCCAGGATGGTTGGCTGGGCGATGAGTGGTGCGCATCGTATCAAACCTAAAGTACCGGCACATCGTGTTGTAAACAGAAATGGAATGCTAACCGGCAAACATCATTTTGATACGCCCGATACGATGCAACAATTGTTGGAGAAAGAGGGGGTGAAGGTGGTAAACGATACCATCGTTGACTTCAAAACAATCTTCTGGGATCCCGCGCTTAGCTGAGTTGCTTTTCCGACAGGTTCAGCAATATCTGAACATTTTCTTTTCTCTGCCGAAACAACAGTATAGCTACACAATTAAATAAGGCAAGCACCAGGAAGGCGTAGTTACCGGTAGCAACAAAGAAAACAATATATAATATTCCAGGAACGAATAAAATCAGCCACCAGTTAAAACAGGCTTTGCGATACTGTGCCAGTCGCAAAGGCACAGCTTCCGTTGATTTCCTGAGCATGAGTACGCGCTTTTTGAAGGTCTGAAGACCGATAAAAAATGTAACCACTGAAATCAAAACCGCAACTCCCTGCAGGAAACGGTTAATATCTTCATTTGCTTTACCCGGTATATTGCTTGCAACCAATACGATGGCCAACGCCGAAGCTATTATCAGCCCAAAAAATAGAAAGTTATTTAACCGTTTCAGCTGATGAAAAAAATCCTGCGTATGCGTCATATCCTGAACGAAATAGGTTAATAATAAGGGCTGATCATAAGGTATACAAGTACACCTGTAACCGATACATAAAACCAGATGGGCCAGGTGATCCTGGCAATCTTTTTATGTTTTTCGTAATCACCGGTTAATGCACGGTAGGCTGTAAAGAGAATAAAAGGAAGTATGATCGCAGCCAGCAGTATATGCGTGATGAGAATAATAAAATAAAAGATTCGGATATTACCCTCACCGCCAAAACGGGTATCGCCTGCGAACAAGTGATGACAGATATACGAAACGAGGAACATTGCAGATAGAATGATCGCAGCGAGCATGATGCGTTTATGCAATACAAAGTTCTTCGTTTTGGCCATCCACAATCCCCCCAGCAACAAAACCGAAACCATCGTATTTACGATAGCATTGAATGTTGCAAAAAGGTGAATGTCAAAACCCAGGTCAACTTCTACCTTTACCCTTGACAATACCACTACGGCCGCAAATACCACTACGGATACGATGCCGATTAACCAGCGGGCGGTTTTATCATTTTTTTGAAGAACCGGTTCCAGCGGGTCCTTTGGGGAAACAATCTTTGGTTCCATGCAGTAGTGGGGGAATTAAAATAGTTTTCTTGGTTTCTTTTTATCTCTTTCCAACATAAGTAGTGTCATATCCTCAGCAAGTTTGGATAAGGCTGAACTATCCAGCCCGCTATAGTAACCACGAATCACATAGTCGCGATCCATTAGAACAAATCTTTCCGTATGGATGAAGTTTGAGTCAACCGTTTCACCGTCTTGTATAGGAAGTTTGATTTCATTTAATGTCCAGTCGTAAATTGTCTTTTTGGGTCCGGTCATCATCCACCAGATATCATGATTGACTCCATACCTATCTGCATATTTTTTAAGAACCGGTACCGAGTCGCGTTCGGGGTCAACAGAAAAAGATAGGAAGTGTACAAAATCCATATTGATTCTCTTGCGGGGATCGTTGATGGTAAGTCCATCCTGCAAGCCTTTCATCGCCTGCGTGAGTCTCGGGCAGATAGAAGGGCAACGGGTAAAGAAAAAATCGGCTATGATGATCTTATCCTTGATGTCGTATAGCGACACGGTATTACCAAGCTGGTTTGTTAGGGTGATGTTTGCGACCTTGTGCCAAAGTGTGTCGGTGGTTTCTTTACCGTTTATCACCTTTGTTACAACCGAATCGGGGTAATACCGGCGAGGCATCTCGATAGCATCTGCGCTTACCGTTCTCACGATGAGATAACTCACAACCGGGATAAGGATGATCATGGCTAACGCCAATCCAGACTTCTTGTTCAAGATTCTTTAATTGTATAGGTTCCGACGCCGGACCGGCCCCGGTTAATCTGCCCGCAAAGTTACTACAGGAACTGCAAGCAGACCCCTTAAAAAATGAAAAACCACCGCGCTGCGGTGGTTTTATAATATTCTAAACGATTAATACAAACAATATTGAAGCAGTGCATCCCCGGCACTGGTTTAGTGAACGGCGCCCGGTTTTTGCGCCTCTGTTCCTGGAGTCGCTTCAACTTTCTTCACACTTTCTTCACGGTGGTGTCTGTCAAATTTATTGCGGAGATTCAGGTATGAATTACCATCCCATAAAAATGCCGCAAGAAACCAGATGAACAGCAAACATGGGAGAGCAATGGTCATGATCATGTTTTTGATTTCATGTCTTAAGTGCATGAATTCGGCAATGATATAAAACGCCTTGGCCGCTGTCAGGATGATGTAAAGGAAATTAAACATCAGTTTCAGGGAAGGGAAATGTGGTGCTATAAACATACCAACTCCAAGCTCAACGCATGTAATAATCAGGAGTATCCAGAATGTGCGCCAGATAGCTTTGGTATCGAAGGTATGTTCCGCATGCGTTACCTCGCTGGAATGATGGCCCCCATGCGCGTGCGTATCGTGTACGTTATGTGTTGAATCAGAATGTGCCATAATAATCTTTTAATGCTTGGAAATACACGGATTTTGTTCAGTTACATTAGAACAGGTAAAAACAAGTAAATACAAAAACCCATACCAGGTCAACAAAGTGCCAGTACAGACCAGCTTTTTCAATCATCAGGTAATGGCCACGGCGGTCAAAAACACCCTGGATGGTCATGATCAGCATGATGATATTGATCAC
Organism: Bacteroidota bacterium; assembly: GCA_023416995.1. Classification (GTDB taxonomy): domain Bacteria; phylum Bacteroidota; class Bacteroidia; order Chitinophagales; family Chitinophagaceae; genus DATHKG01. Next base: position 151,744 of record JAEZGI010000039.1, on the reverse strand, counting down.
GACACCTGACAATACGTGGAAACCATGGAATCCTGTGATAGTAAAAAAGAAATTGCTGAAGTTGGTGCTTGGTTTAGAACCGTCAGCGTTCAGGAAATGGCTTCCTGGTTCTGTAGGAATGCTGCCCCACCATGCTCCTTCATGATAAAGGTGTGTCCACTCCCAGGCCTGGCAGGCCAGGAACGCAATACCACCAATGATGGTCCAGATCATCCACTTGATAACTCCTTTACGATCGTTGGAATGGCCGGCACCAACTGCCAGTACCATTGTTACCGAACTCATGATCAGGATGAAGGTCATCAAACTTACAAACACGAGTGGCAGATTACCACCCAGGAACGGGAATGACTGGAACACCTCATTCGGGTCGGGCCAGCTATTACTTGCAAAACGTGCCGTTCCGTATGAAATCAGGAATGCGCCGAAGGTAAAAGCATCGCTCATCAAAAAGTACCACATCATCAGTTTTCCGTACTCAACATTGAAGGGACTTTTTCCGCCACTCCACCATTTTTGATTCGCTGGGATCGCCTGTGCCATATTTAAATTTTAATATTTCTGAAACGAACTAAGGTTTAGACTAAAGTAAAAAAAATACAAGGAGGTAGATCCAAAGCAAATCCACAAAGTGCCAGTACGTCGCGGCTACCTCAACCGGAACCGAACTATAGTTTCTGATCCTTGAACTAAAGGCTCTGAAAAACATGATCAGCAACGCAATCACACCACCCAACACATGCAGACCATGCAATCCGAAAATAATATATAAAAACACCCCGGCTCCGGCACCTTCCATCAGCACACCTGAATTATACAATTGCGAAAAACCGGCAATCTGCATCAGGATGAACACCAGGCCAAGTACAATAGTTACCGTTGTTAGTCGGCGGTAAAGGCTCATGTTTCTTTCTTTGAAGGCCTTCAGCGCACTTTGAATGGTAACGCTGCTGATCAGCATCACCGCGGTTGAATAGTAAAAAATTACCGGCATTTCAACCGTTGTCCAGCCCGGAAGACTGCCCTTAACTATATAGGCACTTGTCAGACCGGCAAACATCATAATGATACTGCCAATAGCTACCCAAAGTGTGAACTTATGGGGGTGAATTTTATTTTGGGTTGACATACTCACTGCGTGATTCATTCTCTCTCGTTTTCAAAAATAAAATACTACCAGTTCTTATCTGCAAGAAGCGCCAGCAATACCACCGGTAGGTAAATGTAACTGCTGAACATAACGCGCCTCGCTGCTTTCACTTCCATTTCACGATACAACCGGACACTTTGCCAAACCATCATCAGGTTCGCGGCCAATACTATCCATAACGACACCATTCCACTCATTCCTATCAGGTAGGGAAGCAATCCCACCGGCACCAGCACCATCGAATACATGATGGATTGTATGGCCGAATATTTTGTGGGCCCTTCCACTGAAGGCATTAATTTGAAACCAGCGTTTGAGTAATCTTTGTGTGCGATCCAGGCAATAGCCCAAAAATGCGGGAACTGCCAGAAAAACTGAATCGCGAACAATACCCAACCTCCTGCACTAAGATCATCCTGGCCCGCGGTCCAACCGATCAAACACGGGAACGCGCCGGGCACCGCGCCAACCAACACCGATATTGAACTCACTTTTTTTAACGGCGTGTACAGAAAAGCGTACATGAACCAACTAAAAAAGGCCATCAATGCGGAAAGCGCGTTGAAATAATAGTACAGGATAAAAACACCTGCTATGAGACTGACCGCTGCGAACACCCATCCTTCTGACTGAGTCATTCTTCCGGATGCTATCGGACGTTTAGCGGTCCGTTTCATCATCGCATCGGTGTCTTTTTCAACAACCTGGTTAACTGCATTTGCACTGCCCGTTACCAGCAATCCGCCGATAAAGAGCAGCAGGATCATTGTCCAGTCGTAGCTCACAATTTTCGGTGCAAGCAGATAACTGATTACAGCAGAAAACACCACCATGAAGCTCAGACTGAACTTGATCAACAGCATGTAATCTCTCACCTTGCTGGCAATTGTAAAAGAACTTGAAGACTTCACGGTATCCTCCTGCGTCATTGCATAATCCTGTTATTTATTTCAACGGCACCGAAATGCCGTGAATTGTTTCATCAATGTTTACTTTCATTCGCGCCAACAGGTTCTGTTTGCGGAATAAAATCTCTTCCGTCCTTGCTGTAATCGTAAGCCCAGCGGTGAACTTCCGGAATCTCACCAGGCCAGTTGCCGTGTCCGGGATTGATTGGAGTTGTCCACTCAAGCGTTGTCGCGTTCCATGGGTTTCTGGTTTTAACCTTTCTACCTTTAAATATTGAATAGAAGAAGTTAAATACAAACATGAGCTGAACAGCGAATACAACCATCGCTACAGTAGAAATAAACCTATGCAGTTCTGCGAATTGTTTGAAAGACTCCCATCCGCTGTAATCCATGTAGCGGCGCGGCATACCAGCAAGACCCTGGTAGTGCATTGGCCAGAAGATAAGATAAGCACCAACAATAGTTACCCAGAAGTGGATATATGCCATCGTATTATTGAGATAGCGGCCATACATTTTAGGGAACCAGTGGTATATACCAGCGAACATTCCGAAGAAGGAAGCCACACCCATTACAATATGGAAGTGAGCCACTACGAAATAAGTATCGTGAAGGTGAATATCAAGTGTTGAGTTACCAAGGAAGATACCGGTAAGACCACCAGAGATGAAGAGGCTCACGAAACCGAGTGCGAACATCATACCCGGGGTAAACCGGATACTCGCGCGCCATAATGTGGTAAGCCAGTTAAACACCTTGATAGCAGAAGGTACGGCAATCAACAGGGTCAACAACACGAACACGGATCCAAGGAATGGATTCAGACCGCTCACGAACATGTGGTGCGCCCATACCAGGAACGCGAGAATGGTGATCGCGAACAATGAACCAACCATCGCCATGTAACCGAAGATCGGTTTACGTGAATTAACCGCGATGATTTCAGAAGCCATACCCATCGCTGGTAATAAGATGATATATACTTCGGGGTGTCCAAGGAACCAGAACAAGTGCTGGAACAGGATAGCGCTACCACCTTCGTTTGGTAAAGGACCGCCGCCGGAGATAAATATGTCAGAAAGATAAAAGCTGGTACCCGCATGGCGATCAAACAATAACAATATGAAGCCGGATAACAATACAGGGAATGACAATACGCCCAACACAGCGGTGAAGAACAAAGCCCAGATTGTAAGAGGCACCCTGGTCATGCTCATACCTTTGGTACGCATGTTTAGTACGGTACTGATGTAGTTAAGACCTGCCAGCAACTGCGAAACCACGAATAACGCCATGGAGATGATCCACAGATCCATACCGATCTTCGAACCTGGCGAAGCCGCTCCAAGCGCACTCAATGGGGGATAGGCTGTCCATCCACCACTGAAAGGACCGGTTTGCACAAAAAGAGAAGATAACATTACGATACTTCCCGTAAAGAAGAACCAGTACGACAGACAGTTCATTAAAGGAGAAGCCATGTCGCGTGCACCCACCTGCAATGGAATCAACAGGTTCGCAAAGGTACCACTTAACCCACCGGTCAATACAAAGAACACCAGTACGGTTCCGTGCATGGTTACCAATGCATAATAGTTTTCGGGGCTGATACGACCGCCTTCGGCCCATCTTCCTAATACAGATTCCAGCCATGGAAAGCTTTCGTCAGGATAGCCCAGTTGAAGACGGAACAATACCGACATAAGACCACCAATGATGGCCCAAACCATACCTGTGATCAAAAACTGCTTACCGATGGTTTTGTGATCAAGGCTGAATATGTATTTAGATATAAAAGTCTCTTTGTGATGATGGCCATGCTCATCATGATGCACGTCATGAGTTGTGACCACTTCGTGATGACCGTGTAATGCCGCTTCGTTGCTCATGAAAATTCTTTTTTGTTGTTAAACTGGTTTTTCTGGATCCTAATTTTTCACAATTGCTTTTGCCGGAGTGGTAGTGGCAGTGGTTTTAGTACTATCTGCCGGGGCAGCTCCTGGCGTTGCTCCACCTTCTGCAGGAAACAGTTCAGCATATTTGGCCTTTTGTTGTGCGCGCCAAAGAACAAATTCATCCTGCTCCACTACTTTGATCACACCGCGCATAGAATAGTGGCTGTTGCCGCACATCTGGTCGCAGGCGATCTCGTATTCAAACGCCTCATTATTTGTAATCTTACGCATTTCTTCTGTTGTGTACTGAGGAGTAAACCATAAGGTTGTAGGTATCCCCGGTACCGCATCCATCTTCAGCCTGAAGTGAGGTAAACCAACGTCATGAATAACATCACGTGAGCCAATCACCAGTTGTACAGGTTTTCCTTTCACAAGGTACATAGGTTGACCAACAATTACCACATCATCGTGGGTAGCAGGATCATCCCAGATCATACCTAATTCATTTCCTTCTATTTCGCTGATATTGCGATAGTATTTTTTTCCGAAAGTGTTATCCTTACCCGGGTAACGGTAGATCCAGCCAAACTGCTTTCCGGTGATCTCGACAACCATTGAATCTTTTGGAGGATCGCCTGTGATTTTAAACCAATACAGCAAACCAAAACCTACAAGGATCACAAGCGTGATCGCCGGAATGGTTGTCCAGATAATTTCAAGTTTGTTGTTATGAGGATAGAAATACGCCTGGCGTTTTTCATTGTACTGGTATTTGTATGCGAACCAGAAAAGCAGAATCTGAGTGATGATAAAAACGATACCTGTTACCGCGATCGTAATAAACATCAGTGTATCGATAGACCGGCCATGTTCAGATGCAGATGGCTGCGCCAAAAGCGTCTTATCATAGAACAAATCGTTACACCACCATACGCCGATCAGCCCGAGTACCAGGAACACCACCATCAGGAAAGCGTTTACCTTGTTGCTCTGCTCAAAGGATCTTTTTTCTCCTTTGAGAACCGACACATACTCACTCGCTTTAGCGATCTGAAACGTAATCAGAAAGCCAAGACCCAGGATCGCTAAAAGAAAAATTGCTGTAGTAGACATGATATTTCAGGAAGATTTTAAGTATGATGGATAATACTTTCTTTCACAAACGGATGATTGTTCGACACGAGTGCATTTTTGCTGAGAGCATTACCTGTTACCAGCATAATTGTACCCACAAATCCTGCTGCTACACCGAAATCGTACAATCCAAGTTCAACATGTTCCTTTGCAACACTCGCAAATATCATCTGGTAAAAGTCCAGCCAGTGGCCGAATATGATGACAACGGCAAGTATCGCCATATTAGTATAATTACGTTTGGCACCCCTCTTCATCAACAACAACAACGGAGCAAGGAAGTTGATAATTAACATGAACCAGAAGATGCCGCTATACGCTCCATCCTGTGTTCTTGATTTGAAATAAACTGTTTCTTCAGGGATGTTAGCGTACCAGATCAACATGTATTGTGAGAACCAGAGATATGTCCAGAAAACTGAGAATGCAAACATGAATTTACCTACGTCATGAAGGTGCTCATCATTAACATATTCGAGGTATCCCTTATTCTTCAGATAGATAATATAGAGTGCGATCAGCGACATACCCGCTACAAAGGTACTGGCAAATGAGTACCAGCTATACATGGTAGAATACCAGTGTGCATCAATACTCATGATCCACAACCATGGAGTAACAGACATAATGGTCAGTGAAAACCAAACTATGAAGATGGCCGCCCAGACGGTGTTTTTCCAGATATATTTCCTGCCGGCCTCAATGCTGGGAAGCGGGTTTTTATCCACCTCTAAAGAAAGTTTGCGCATTTTATAACCTAAAATGCTCCAGAAACCAATCGTCAGCACGGTCCAGATTGTAAAAAACTTAAGATTAAGGAAGCCACTTTTGCCTTTCAGAATCTTGTCGGTCGCAACTGCTTCATCATCGGTCCAATGGTAGATATGGGTCATATGATGACCACCAAAGGCAATTGAGAGCAGAATAACCAGCGCGATCACCCCGATAACCGGTACTGCTGCAGAAATAGCTTCAGGAATTCTGCGGAAAGCCATTTGCCAGCCGCCCCAGGCAAGTGTTGTGGCGCAGATGAAAAACATACTTGCATTACATATCAGCAGAAAGTAAACGCTGTTATGCAGCAAGGTTGCCCAGAAGCGGGTTTTATGATGGACGTCACCAGTGCCATACAGAAAAAATCCAACTATCACGGACAGCACCCCTACTCCGATCAGGGCTAGTGACCAGGTTCTGTATCGGTTAGGGATTGTAAAAAAATCTTTAGTAGCCATTATCAACAATTTATATATTCTGTAATCGTGACCGTGTTATTTAGTGCTGTTTACGCTGTCTTTTGGAATTCCGACCGGTGATGTTGTGTTGGAAGGCGTGCCGGACGATTGCAATGTATCGGCCCCACCTGCCTTCGGCGCAGTTCCACCTTTTTTCTGAATCTGCTTATCGCGGATGAACCGTACAATCATCCAGCGTTGCGTGGTAGTGAGTTGTGACGCGTAAGGTCCCATCTGGCCCTTACCATAAGAGATTGAATAGAACATTTGTCCATCAGGCATTCCTGTTACAACCGGATCATCTACCAGGTTTCTTGGAGCCACGCCGTAAGGACCGGTTCCATCATTATAGAGCGGGCCGTTTCCATTCAGGTTGCCACCATGACAAATTCCACAATTTACCAGGTATAGCCTTTCAGCTTCCTTGCTTTGATCTGCGGTAAGTGCATTGATCGGATTTTGAACCTGGCGGGAAGCGACATAATTGGTTGAATCGCCCAATTTGTCAGCACCATAAGGGAAAGGATACAACTCCCCTCTTTTAACAGTACCTGCCACAGGCATAGCAGTATAGTTGATACCCTGCGCCTTGAGCGTGTCAAGATTCGCATAGGTTTCATAAGCCCTGCTATTCCACATGTCTGGCATGTAGTTCCTCGAACGATCCTGTTTGCTGCCTCCGCAACTCCAAATGATGATTGCCAGGAGAAAAACAGTTATGACTGATAATTTTTTCATCTTATAGATTATTCTTCATTTAGGCAGATACTGGTTCCGGGTTTTCTGCGTACAGCTTTCTCTCTTTGTCGTAAGTGCCGAGCCACCAACCATCTTCAGCTATCTGGGTGTTGACTTCTTTGGCTCCGAGTGACTGTAAAAACGCACTTGCTTCAACATCGTTGGTTTTCGAAGTACATTCCAGTACCATTACAAAAAGATCATCAGTTGCTCTCGCATGGAAATGATGCTTCTTAACAAACGGTGCAAGCTGGCACAGGTAACAGAAGGTCAATACCATCCCTACGCAAGCACAAAGAACAGTGAACTCAAATGTGATAGGTATCCAGGCAGGAAGAGCAAAATGTGGTTTACCACCAATGTTTAACGGCCAGTCTTTCGTAAAGATCCAGGTCATACAAGCCAGGGCAGTGCTGGTACCAAATATACCATAGAAAAACCCCGCAGTATGAATGCTGGTGTCGCGAAGACCCATCACACGATCAAGACCGTGAATTGGAAACGGTGTATAAACATCATGGATCTTATATCCACCTTTGCGCACCTTCTTAACCGCTTCAAATAAAACGCCTTCCTCGTCGAAACAGCCTACAACAAATTTTTTAAGAGCCATATAGCGATTTGAATTTGTGATTTAATTAATGGTGATCACTGTGCTGATCGTGATAAAATTGCTCTGTGCTCGTATTCTCCACAACATCCATGTCTGTTTTATAAGTCTCACCGGATTTCTTCAGGATATGCTTGATCTCCGCAATAGCAATTACCGGGAAGAATTTAGCGAACAGGAAGAAACAGGTGAAAAACAGTCCGAATGTTCCCATATAGAAACCAACTTCGTAGATGGTCGGAGAATAATAAGTACTCCAGCTACTTGGAAGATAATCGCGGTAAATAGAAGTAACGATGATCACAAAACGTTCGAACCACATACCGATATTCACGATCACAGACATAAAGAACGTAACCAGGATGTTTCTTCTCATTTTCCGGAACCAGAAAATCTGTGGTGAAAGAACGTTACATCCCATCATCAGCCAGTAGCTCCAACCGTATGGGCTAAAGATATTTGCACGATTCTCGAAAAATGCCCAGCCTTCATACTTGTTCTGGCCATACCAGGAAATAAACAACTCAGTCAGATAGGCGATACCTACTATCGATCCGGTAAGAACAATAACCTTGTTCATTACCTCGATATGTTCGATGGTGATATAATCTTCCAGTTTCAGCACCTTACGTGTGATCAGCAAAAGCGTCTGCACCATGGCGAAACCAGAGAAGATCGCACCCGCAACGAAGTATGGCGGGAAGATGGTAGTGTGCCAACCCGGAACCACAGATGTTGCGAAGTCAAAAGATACGATGGTGTGTACTGAAAGTACCAGCGGCGTACTCAGACCAGCCAGAACCAATGAGAGGCTTTCATGACGCTGCCAGTGTTTTGTAGAACCTGTCCAGCCGAACGCCATCAGGCCGTACATATACTTTCTCCATTTCAGTTTTGCACGGTCACGTACTGTTGCGAAGTCAGGTAAAAGACCGCAATACCAGAACAATAATGAAACGGTGAAGTAAGTAGAGATTGCAAATACGTCCCAAAGAAGTGGAGAGTCAAAGTTAACCCAAACAGGACCCCTGGTATTGGGATAAGGCATTACGAAAAAGGCCATCCAAACGCGGCCCATGTGCCAGATCGGGAACTGACCCGCGCAAATTACCGCGAATATGGTCATAGCTTCTGCCGCGCGGTTTACACCTGTGCGCCAGCCCTGGCGGAAAAGTAAAAGGATCGCAGAGATCAGGGTTCCCGCGTGACCGATACCAACCCACCAAACGAAGTTGGTGATATCCCAACCCCAGCCAATTGTTTTATTCAGGTTCCACTGACCAACACCATAAGTCACCTCACGATAAACTGAATACACCCCGAACAACAGGAAAAGGACCGATATAATAAATCCTATCCACCATAACCGGCTTGGCGCTGCTTCAATTGGACGCACAATATCTTCAGTAACCTGGTGATAGTCCTTTTTACCGTCAACGAGTGCAGGTCTGACTTGCGATTCGTACCTTAATAATGACATATTTTCTAAAATTTTAGCCCGGTCAGCTGTGTGCCGAAAAGGCCCGGTATTTTACTGTTTATCCGATTAAAATCAATGTTGTCCTCCCTCGTGTCCTTTACCGGTTTCGGCAGGACCAGGCATATGTTCTGCATTCGCAGCGTGCGCACTGATGTGCTCCGTATTACGGATCTTCGCCAGGTACGTTACGTTCGGCATTGTATGAATTTGTTCAAGTGAATAGAACGCGCGGTTTGCATTCTCTCTTCTCACCCTGCTTACTTCACTTTCAGGATCGTTTGCATTACCGAACACGATACAATCACCTGCGCAAGCCTGCTGACAAGCTGTTTTTACATCTGCATCAGTAAGTACCCTGTTTTCTTTTTTTGCTCTGAGTTTACCTTCCTGTGTTCTTTGTGCGCAGAAGCTACATTTTTCAATTACCCCACGGCTCCGGACGGTAACATCAGGATTCAATACCATACGGGTAAGATCATCGTTCATTGCAAATACTGCAGGATCAAGTTTACCAACACCTGAGGTCAGCTGGTTATCAGCGAAACTATCAGCACCGGTATAATCAGCCCAGTTGAAACGACGTACTTTATAAGGACAGTTATTTCCGCAATACCTGGTACCGATACAACGGTTATAGGTCATCATGTTTACGCCTTCGCTACTGTGACTTGTTGCAGCTACCGGGCAAACGTTTTCGCATGGCGCATTATCACAATGCTGGCAAAGCATTGGCTGGAAGATCACCTGCACACCATCAGCGTCGTCAACATTGTTGTTGGCGGCTGAGTAATACCTGTCGATCCGAAGCCAGTGCATATCATGGAAACGCAATACCTCACTTTTACCAACAACCGGTACGTTATTTTCTGCATGACAGGCTACAACGCAAGCACCGCAACCATAACATGCATTCATGTCGATCGCCATTCCCCACTTAATTCCAGGACGGTCATAAACCGGGTACAGCGTTCCTTCTTTTTCAAACTTCTCAATTCCACCATAAGCCGCAAGTTCAGCGTTACGCTCTTCCCTTACGATCTCAGGGTTTTGTTTGATATCGTTGAGAGTGAATTCTTTTATCACTTCATGGCGACCCTCATAGCTATTGTGAGTCTGAGTTTGAGCCACTTCGTATTTTTCACCTTTCAGGTATTCAACTGTCGCGTCGGCCGCGTTCCAGTTAACGGTTCCTCCTGAGAAAGAAAGGAACGGGTATGCATTCTGTCCAATGCCAGCGATGGCACGGCCGAGATTTTTACTGGTATCTTCTTTTTTGTTGCTATGTCTTCCATAACCTACGGCAACCGCGATTGTATTTGCCTGGGTACCAGGAATAATCAGTACCGGGATATTCATTTCCTTAGCGCCTACCTTCAGCTTTATAACCGGTTTGGTCATAAATACTTCGTAGTCGTCCGCCTGTCCCTGGTTATTCAGGTCGATATTCAATACTTCCTTCGCAAACTGGGGAGATACGATAGCGTAGTTGTCCCAGGTAGCTTTGGTGATCGGATCCGGTAATTCCTGTAACCACGGGTTGTTACCTTGTTTACCATCGCCGATTCCGACTTTTTGATAAACCTGGATCTCCCATTTGCTGTTTTTTCTGAGACCGGCAACCGCAGCTACGGAAGCAGCAACTGTACCACCGTTGAAAGAAGCACCTGAAGTAGCAGGCGAAGCAGGTTCAACGATACCTTCCTGTAATGCTTTATTTAAACCATTCTGTCCACCTAGACGGGTTGTCCAGTAATTTCTGAAGTATGTTTCGTAGTTGTCAGCAGAACCGGTCCATTTTAATAATGAATCCTGGAAGGGCCTGGTCTTGAACAGCGGGTAAATGGTGGGCTGAATCATACTGAAATAACCAGTCTTGATTTCAGCATCACCCCAGCTTTCAAGAAAATGTGGTGCAGGCAGAACGTATTTGCACAGCTCAGTAGTTTCATCGTTCCTATCGTTGAAAGAAACGGTGGTTTTTACTTTTGCAAGCGCTTTTTTGAAACGTTCGCCATCAAAATATTCGTAAGCTGGATTTACTCCATAAACAAGTAGTGTGCTGACACGACCAGCTTCCATTTCAGAAACCAGCCCGGTCATATCGCTATCAATACCCTGGTAACCAAGCAAAGGTGCTGACCAGTTAATAGTGGTACCATTTGCTCCGATGGCTTCGTTGATAGCATTTACAATAACCTGTACATCTTTATTATTGCTACCGCTGAATACCACTGCACGACCACGATTTGCGATAAGTTCTTTTGCAACTTTTTCAACACCGGCTTTCAGTTTGCCTTCAACACCGGTGGCTCCCTGACCGTTAACCGCAGATAATAATGCTGCAGCCACAACACCAGTCTCTGAAGGACGGTGTGTGAATCTTTCATCAGCATTAGCGCCGGTCATACTCATCATACTTTCAAACTGGAAATGTTTGCTCATTTCCGGGTTTGCCTGATTGATTTTTCTGCCGGCAGTATAACCCTTCTGCAGTTCAATCGAGTTAAGCCAGGTACCGAGGAAATCAGCACCCAGACTTACGATCACTTTAGCATTCTGCAGCTGGTAAGAAGGAATTTCTTTCCGTCCGTAAGATTCCTGGTTTGCCAGCAGCATACCGCTGTAAGAAACTGCATCAAACTGGATGTGCCTGTTTGCAGGATCTTTGGCCAGGAAATTCTTTATAAGTTCTTTGGTAGAAGGAGAAGTAATGGTAGAAGTTAACAGCACAACTGGTGCAGTCATTTCTGCGGCCAGTTTTTTATCCAGATCATCATAGCTGATTGCGTGACCGCCTGACATTGGGAAGCGGATACGGGCCGTGTCGTACAAATCGAGTACGGATGCCTGAACACGGGCAGAGGTAGATCCTTTTGTAAGGGAAGAAAGCGTGTTACCTTCTATTTTAATGGGTCTGCCATCACGAACCTTGGCAATAACAGGAACAGCTTCGCCGGCGCTGACATAGGTAGTAGCGTACCAGTCAGCAACACCAGGAACCATATCCTGCGGTTTGTTCAGGTAAGGAACCATTTTGTGTACAGGTGTTTCACAACTAGCAGCCATTGCCGCCGCTGTGGTGAACCCCATATATTTCAAAAAGTCCCGGCGTGAAGTACCGTCTGAGCCAAGATCTTTTCCGTCTTCAGCAACAAAAGGTAAATCTTCCTGAAATTCATTTTCCGACAGCTTTTTGTGTGCTTCAGATCTTTTGAGCTCGCCAAAACTCTGCCAGTACTTTTTGTTAGCCATTTATTATCGGTTTGAAAAATTTGAAAATCGTTTTGAAATTGTATGGGTACTATCAGCCGGGTTAGCCGGCAAGGCCTCCCAATACAATTCCGGGTGAAATCTTAATAGTGACATTTTTGACAATCAAGTCCGCCAATTTCCTGAACAGTTACACTGTCTCTTTGCTTCGACTTGATTTCGTTATGATACCTTTCGTAAATGCTGTAGAATTTGTTACCACCGTTTCCTGAGGAATCTACAAAATTTACATTGGTTTCACGATGACAGTTAACGCACCAGCCCATGCTCAGATCGGAAGCCTGGTGTACTTCGTGCATCTTGGTGATCTCACCATGACAGGTCTGACACTGAACCTGTCCGGCTTTGGTATGCTGTGAGTGATTGAAATAAACGTGATCAGGCAACTGGTGCAGTTTTACCCATGGAATAGGGCGGCCCTCTTTTACATATTTACCTTGCTCAGGATCCCAGCCTGCATAGTCATACAGTTTTCTGATCTCAGCAGTTCCGTTAACCTCTGTTCCATCTTCTTTATAGATAGCAGGACCAGAATATTCCGAAATGTTCATGTGACAGTTCATACAAACATTCACCGAAGGAATGGTAGCCTGTTTGCCTTCCAGTGCAGGACCATGACAGTACAGACAGTTGATCTGGTTTTGGCCCGGGTGAACCGCGTGTGAGAAGTAGATAGGTTGTTCCGGTTGATAGCCTTTGTTACGACCGAGGCCTATGGCACCTTTCACGACAAAAAATCCACCTATTACAAACAGGATCAGTGTAAGCAGCGTGATATAAGTTTTGTTACGGTAGAATGGAATCGGTTCGTTTGAACGGACACCTTCTTTTTCGTCCGCCAGTTTGCGGAGGTTGCTGTTAACCTGCAGCATTACCAGCGCAATCACTGCAAGAATGAGGGTAAGAACCCCGTAGAGAATTGCATTATCACTTGCACCGTATTTGCCAGCGTCATTTCCCGGGGTGCTTGGATCACCACCCTGACCACCAGCAGGCGCAGGTTTTACGCTGTTGATATAATCAGCGATAGCGTCAATCTCGGCAGTGGTGAGCGAAGGGAATGCAGTCATCACCACACCATACTGTTGTTTCAAACCAGCAGTATAGGGGTCAGTTTGCATGAACTTTGCAGGGTTATGAACCCAATCATACAACTTTTGTCTGTCCGACCACGGACCACGGCTTTCAAATCCTGTGAGAGCAGGTCCTGAACCTTTTTTCAATACGCCATGACAAGATGCACAATTTACCTGGAACAGGGCTTTACCGTCCTGAGCCGACAACTTATTACCGAATGACAATAACGTGAGAAATAGTAAGGATAAAATAGCTTTGCTTGCGACTCGTCTCTGGTCAATCATATCAATTGAATATGATGAAATTATGTGGAAAAATTTCCTGAATTGGCTGCAAAAATAAGTCAGGATTTTAACATTATATCAACATCAGATAAATTTTTTTGAGTCAAGCTGGGCGCGGGTTTCAGCGAAACTTGACCTCAATTTTTAATATATTTCAGGTAATATGTCATGTTTTTGTCAATTTGGCTCATCGGATATAGGTTATCCCCACTGCTCGAATTCGGAAATACCCGATATTTACCTGTTAAGTAAGTAATTAAGCGATAATTATGTTCCGTCGATTACAGGATAAATGGGGCGTCAGTGGACTGCGGTTCGCCCTGATTCTTTTTGTTTTTGCCATTGGCGGAAGTCTTACCGGTTTCCTCGCAAAAAAGCTGATGCCTCTTTTCGGAATAGAGAACCAGGTGATTTACTGGGTGATTTATGTGATTGTCGTAACACTTCTCTGGCCGGTTTGCGTGATGCTGGTGAGCGTTCCCTTCGGACAATTTCAATTTTTCTGGCAATATCAAAAAAAATTGTTCGCCCGTATTACCGGCCGCAGGCTGTCATGATTTCGGTATTTGCCATTAGCTTTGACCCATGAAGAATATTGCAATCTTTGCATCGGGTGCCGGTTCAAATGCCGCCAGGATCATCGAACATTTCAAGGATCATAATACTGCCCGCATTGCATTGGTGGTGTGTAATAAACAGGGAGCTGGTGTACTTACGATAGCGAAAAATGCGGCTGTGCCGGTGTTGATGATCGAAAAATCCCGATTTTTTGATGGCGATGCCTACCTGCCAGAACTAAAAAACGCCCGGATTGACTTCATTGTGTTGGCTGGCTTCCTCTGGAAAGTTCCGGAAGCGATAGTAAGAAGTTTCCCTGGAAAGATCGTCAACATCCATCCTGCCCTGCTACCAAAATTCGGCGGCAAGGGTATGTATGGCGCCCGGGTCCATGAGGCGGTGATAGCTGCCGGTGAAAAAGAATCCGGTATCAGTATCCATTTTGTCAATGAAGTTTACGACGAAGGGAAAACGATCTTGCAAGTGGCCTGCCCCGTAGAGCCCGACGACACACCCGAAACGCTGGCTGCACGCATCCATCAACTGGAGCACAAACATTTCCCGCTGGTGATCGAAAAACTGGTCACGGCACCGGAAACTTTTCTTTGAAAGCGCGGGAGCCATGGTTGAAAAGCGGTGGCCTGTATTTGAACAACCCTGGGCCGCCGAAAACCCCGGGCCACTTTTTGAAAAGCGAATTCTACTGTTAACACCCGGAAGCTATCGCCTGTAGGCGAGGGGTAGCTCATGAAAAGCCGGGAACTTTCATCCAATGACAGAACCTTTCTTTGAACCGGGCCTGAAAAAAGAGTTAAAAAGCTGGTCGAGCGGCCCGATATTCGTGAGGTTAAGCTAATATCACATTTCAAAACAGGATCTTGTATCGGGGTAATTTTACTTTTCGGCTTTTAATTTTAGTAGTTCTTCTGCTTACGCTGGGTATAGGTTTACACGGGCAGCAGATGCGTATATCGGGTAAAGTATACGATATCTCCGGCAAGTCTGCCCTCCCTTCCGTAACTGTTCTGACTACCTCAGGAAAAGGGACGGTGACAGATACCACCGGCAGATATAGTATCCTGGTGAACGACGGGGATTCGATCTGGTTCTCCTATCTCAACAAACCAACGCCCAAATACGCTGTAAGTACCATCCCCAATACACTCAATTTTGAAATTCTGCTTCACGTAAATGTTGCGGAACTGCGTCCTGTACGCGTAATGCCCCCAAGTTATAAACGCGACTCTATTCAAAATCGCGAAGACTACGCCAAAGCATTCGATTTCCGAAAACCCGGTTTCGGGACCTCCATTGCACCTGGTTCAGGTGCAGGTGTGGGACTTGACATTAATGAGCTCATTGGCATGTTCAACTTCCGCAAGAATAGAAGAATGCTGGCCTTCCAGGACCGCTTGTTGCGCGAAGAAGAAGACCGGTTTATTTATCATAGATTCAGTCGGGCCCTGGTGATAAAACTAACCGGGCTCAGAGGAACTGATCTGGATACATTTATGGTGAAATATAAACCCGAACTCGAATTTGTACAGTACAGCACGGATTACGAGTTTCAGTCTTATATCAAACTGTCTTACGAGCGTTTCATGCGCGTCAGAAAAATGATGGGACCTTTTCGCCGCGAAGAGAATAACAACTAATTTCAGTTTATGGATCAACTCACACTCGGAATCGGAACCCGGTTGCAACATACTCAGTATGGACCCGGCGTAATTGTCAGTATCAAATATGCAGCTTATATTATATCATTTATCAATCACGGGATAATGGAAATCGATAAAACCGATAACCAACTCGACGAAATTATTCCGGAAAATGTAAGCGTTGAATTAGAGACAACCTCCGATCTTGAAAAATCGTTGCTCAAAATTCTTCGTCTTTGGGGCAATGTAAATGAAATAGTGCCACTTGGCGATCGCTGGGTAGGAGGAACCATGTTGTTACAACCTAAAGATAAAGGTCAAAAACCGAAAGAGATTCCAATTGATGTGTTCTTCCATAAAATTGTGATGTTGCGCGACAGGATCCGCGTGCTGGAACAACAAATCAATGCACATAAGACCCTGACAGATGAAGACAAAGTAAATCTCCAACAATATATCACCAGGGTTTATGGCACGCTTACGACTTTCAATGTTCTGTTTAAAAACAAGGAACATTGGTTTACCGGTGAAAAGGGAGCGAAGGAGGATTGATTTTTAACGACGAAGCTCCATCACCTGGATATTGCCTCTGTCGGTAGATTTCCATTCCTGGCGTTTCTTTTTATTGACCGTGATGATCCATGATTTCGCGAAGATCGAATTCTGATCAAAGATAGTGACTGATGCATCGCTGTTCTGCCAACGGAACTCCCGACCCTCATTTATGTTCTGGCGCCAGGGTATGCCAGACAGATTTTTTGTTCCCCGCCCGTTCCGGAAAAATGTCATCGTTCCCACATTCGCGGTTGTTCCACCACCACCATTAAGGTTTTGCTCCTGGTATTGCGTGATGTTCCATTCACCTGTTAACCGCCTCTTGAGCCTGTTTTCTGCACTGCAAGAAACCATTAGCGTTGCCAAAACCAAAAGGATGGCGTTGATATTTCTGTTCATAAAAATTGATTATAGCTTAATTACCAGCTTCAATTTTTATACCCCTGCTTCATCGAAGCCGGTAGTTATGACGCGGCACACTCTTAGCCGGATACTTGTGATTTTTGAGACTGGTTATTGTGAGGTAAAATAAACCAGTTACCGTAATGATCGCAAGTATTACCATGGAAATTAAAACTGTTTTCAGTGACCTTGACATATAAACCGGCTCGGCAACCTGCGCTTCATATGCGGCTCTGAACTTTGGATTTTTCCAAACCGAATGAGGATCGGAGGGGTTATAAAGACTTGCATCCGGTGGAAACTTTCTTGTCCTGGCGTCGTGCTCAAAAGCAGCCTTCCGAAGCTGTTCCAGTAATAGTCGATCTTCGAGCGTTAAGGTATTATTCGCCGCCTTGGCCATCAGGCCCCCAATATCAGGCTTTTGTTGTGTCATGATTTCTTTTTGAGTGAGATAAGAATTAATCACTCAAAAGAACTCAGAAATAATATCCCGAAAAACGTGTTTTGCACTTCCAAATGATGAATTATTTTATTATAATCCCCATGGGGCCAAACCTGATAAGTTGGTGGAACGGGAGGCAATGATATCAGCAGCTAACGCATTAGTTCCAGATCCCGTTACTATCCGTTAGCACCAGCGCGCCTTCATTGCGGATAACGAGCGTATGTTCATGTTGCGCAACATAGCTGCCATCGCGTGTGGTGAGTGTCCAGCCATCTCCTGAATCATAAGCGTACGAAGATCCCGTTGAAATAAATGTTTCTATTGCAACCACTGAATTTTCTTTGAACCGGTTCATATTAAGCCGGTCATAATAACAGGGGATTTCTTTGGGTGCTTCGTGCAGACCCCGGCCGATGCCATGCCCAACCAGGTTTTTAATAACTTTAAATCCTTTTTTTGAAGCCTCTTCCTGTATAGTTCTGCCAAGATGTGCAATGCGAAGACCAGGTTTTACCTTTGCAATGGCCAACCTGAGTATGTCTTTAGAAGCCTGCACCAGTTTAGCATGACCATGTACATCCTCACCCAGCACAAATGAACCTCCATTGTCTGACCAGAATCCATTCAACTGGGCCGACACATCTATATTAACCAGGTCGCCTTCTTTTAATATTGTTTTTGGAGAAGGTATTCCATGTGCCACCTCATGATTCACACTTATACAGGTCCAGCCGGGAAAACCGTATGTAAGTTTTGGCGCCGACCCCGCTCCGAAACGTTCCAGTACGGTCCGGCCATATTCATCCAGTTCCGCGGTCGACATACCGGGTTTGGCATAAGCACGCATTTCGCGCAGCGTTGTACCTACGGCTTCACTTACAGCCATCATGCCTTTTAATTCCAATTGCGAGCCTATTGACATAACTGATAGTATTTAAAACAAAGCTTTTTGCATGTGCAACACCGGGAAAGGTTTGCCCATTCCATCTAACGGATCCCTGCTGATGGTTTCAAAACCAAGCTTATGATAGAAACCTACAGCCTGCTCATTCTGCTCATTCACATCAACCATTGTTACATCCAGCACACTACATGCATAAGTAACGAGGATTTTACCAATGCCTTCGCCACGGTAAACCGGATCTACAAACAACATCTCAAGTTTTCCGTGTAATACACCCATGAAACCTGCCATCACACCGGTTGGTGTTTTCGCACAAACCAGGTTCACAATATCAAAATACTGATCCAGAATTAATTTTTTGTAGAAAAGAATTTCTTCATTGCTCAGAAAATGATGGGTGGCGCGAACTGAGGCTTCCCAAACTTCAATTAGTTTGCGATAGTCAGATTTTTTAGCAGGAAGAAGTGATATGTGCTGCAAACCCGGGTGGTTATAATATCTCTTAAATGATAAACCTTTATTGCTTAAAAAGCAAACCCGGATATCTGTCAGACAAAACGCGGAACGCATTTATCTCGGACAAATATCCAGGCTGTTGTATTATCAATTAATATCGGTTCCTGTCGCGGTTGTTATCTCTGTTTCCTGGACGGTTATTGAAACCACCGCCACCACCTGGCCCGCGATTGCCACCGCCTGGTCCACGACCACCTCCTTTAAAACCACCCCCGCCAGAGCTGCGCTCTTCAGCTTGCTTAACAACCAGTGGTTTCTTACCAAGAGAAATATCGTTCAGGTTTTCGATTGCATCTTTAGCCTCTTCTTCATTTGGCATTTCCACAAACGCAAATCCACGGCTCTTACCCGTTTCTTTGTCCATCGCAACTTTCGCCGAGGTGACGGTTCCGAATTTTTCAAAGATTTCCATCAGTTCTGCATCATCAAGATCATAAGGCAGGCCCGCAACAAAAAGATTCATATATCATTAATTTTTGTAAAAATACACAACTTATATTGGTATTTGAATGCAACGCTTACATGTATTTTGGCAGCATTTGAAAATAATAGATGCCAGTATAGCATAAAGCCTGTAAATACCGTCACAACTTTGTTTCAGCCACATAATTGCCTAGTATTATTCCTAGAAATAATCCCATAAAAACGTCATGGCAATCTCACTTTTATTCGAAGTTTAACCGTTGGTCCGCTGTGTTTGTTCGCGGGTTCCAAAGACTTGTCTTTATTAATAGGACATTAATCTTTCAACATATTCAGCGAGGCGATTCTTTGGAAGAAAGTTATTCTCCAATACGGTATTGAACGGCACGGGTGTATCCAATGAAGCACATCGCAAAACCGGGGCGTCTAAAAGGTTAAAACAATGCTCACCGATCCAGGCTGCTATCTCACCGCCAATACCGCCGGTAAGCGTATCCTCATGCAATACAATCACCTTCCCGGTTCTGGCGACAGAAGCTGTAATAGCATTGTAATCAAGCGGCGCAAGCGATCTCAGATCAAGTATATCAAATGATATCTGTTGATTTTCCATTGCAAAGTCCGAGGCCCATCCTACGCCTGCTCCATAGGTTATGATGGAGATATCATCGCCTTCTTCAACAAGTTTTGCCTTTCCTATTTCAACTTCATAATATGATTCAGGAACCTGGCCATGGGCGCTGCGGTAAAGTGCCTTGTGTTCAAAATACATAACAGGGTTTGGATCGTTGATCGCTGCAATAAGTAATCCTTTCGCATCATACGGGTTCGACGGGTACACTACCTTCAGACCCGGCGTATGAACAAACCAGGCTTCATTGGTTTGGCTATGAAAAGGACCGGCGCCAACACCGGCACCACAAGGCATACGGATCACCACATCGGCATTCTGCCCCCATCGATAATAAATCTTGGCAAGGTTGTTTACGATCTGGTTGAAGCCAACGCTTACAAAGTCGGCAAACTGCATTTCTACAACACTTTTGATTCCGGATAAGCTCAACCCTAGCGCCGAACCAATAATGGCACTTTCACATAGTGGTGTATTACGTATTCTTTCAGTGCCGTATTTATCAACGAACCCTTCTGTTATTTTAAACACACCGCCATAAGCCGCAATATCCTGGCCCATGATGACCAGCTCCGGATGTTGCTCAAGACTTTGATCAAGCGCTTCGCTGATGGCATCAATAAACCGCAGATCACGATGTTCTGCAGTGATGTTTTTGTCCTGGAGATGTTGCGGATCGAAAGGGGCATAGACATCCGCCATTTCAATGGCTGTGTCCGCAATCACCGGCGCAGCTGAAAAACCTTGCAGAATTTCTTCTTCTATCCGTTCCCTGAAATTTGCTTTCAGCGCTGAAACTTCGGCTTCGCTCATCACTTCATTTGAAAGCAAAAATTCTTCATAGCGGGCTACTGGATCCTTTGTTTGCCATATCTCGAACAAGTGTTCAGGTACATATTTAACACCACTTGCTTCTTCGTGACCACGCATCCTGAAGGTTGCACACTCTATCAAAAAAGGCTTTTGCTTTTCTATACAATAGTTCCTTACTCCTTTGATGGTATCGTAAACTGTTAGCAGGTTGTTGCCATCAATCTTCACGGCATCCATCCCATAGCCACGTGCTTTTTCGGTGAGACTGCCGCAACGGTATTGTTCAGAAGTCGGCGTACTTAAAGCATAACCATTATTTTCTATGAGGAAAATTACAGGCAGATCCCACACGGCTGCCGTATTCAGTGCTTCGTGGAAGTCTCCTTCACTTGTTCCCCCTTCACCCGTGAAAGCCAGCGCAACCTTATTTTCTTTACGGAGCTTATGTGCAAGTGCAACACCATCTGCTATTGCGAGCTGCGGACCAAGATGTGAGATCATGCCACAAATATGATGTTCACGCGATCCAAAATGAAAACTTCTTTCCCGTCCCTTGCTATATCCATCCTGGCTTCCCTGCCATTGCCGGATGAGTTTATTCAAAGGCATGCCCCTGGTAGTAAAAACGCCAAGGTTGCGGTGCAGGGGCATGATCCACTCGTCTTCCTCCATTGCAAGAGTAGCGCCGACAGCAATCGCTTCCTGGCCGATGCCACTGAACCATTTACTGATACGGCCCTGTCTTAACAGCACCAGCATCTTTTCTTCAATCATTCGTGGAAGCAAGATTGCCTTGTAAAACAACGTGAGCTCATCGTCAGACAAATCCTTACGGTTAAAAACCATATACTAAGATTGAAATTTTATTCGGCAACCACAATCCGATGTTTTCTAACTATCGTTTCTCTTTTTTCTCTTCCTGGTACATCAACGAGGTAACAAGTGATAATAATAAACTGAAAATAAGCGCCCACCAGAATCCATCCACTTTGAAACCTGGCACCAGATGTTCTGCAAACAGGATAATCAAAGCGTTGATCACAAACAGAAACAACCCCAATGTAACCAATGTGATTGGGAGGGTGAGTATGATAAGAATGGGTTTGATAATGGCATTTAAAATTGCCAGGACAATGGCCACAATAATGGCGGTCCAAAAGGTATCAATTGAAATTCCCGAAAGAATATATGATAAACCAAACGCCACGATGGACGTTATAATTATCCGCATGATAAATCTCATGTCATTAATTTATACAGTTCAAGTTACACCAAACTAATCATCAGATTACAACGAGTTCGTAAAAGTCTGTTGGCTGCAGGTATTTGTCTGCAAGCATACGAAGTTCAGCGGCACTGACCGTTTTGATGGTTTCGATGCTGTTGTAGAAATATTCAGGCGTCAGATTGTTCAATACCATACTTTTCCACCTCGCAGCTACCTGGAAAGGACCATCGAGATCCCCAAGAATACTTCCAATCATACTGTTCCTGGTCATCAGCAATTCTTCTTCATCAATTTCTTCATCACGTAAAAGGAACATCTCTTTGTAAATTTCATCGATTGTTGCTTCCGCTACTTCTCTGCCGGCTTCAGTACTGATCATCCAGCCACTGTTGTGTATGAAGTTCAGCAGGTAACTGTGAATGCCATAAGTGTACCCTTTATCTTCTCTTATATTGCTCATGAGCCGGCTGCCAAAAAAGCCGCCAAATACATTATTCAGCACATTTACCTTCTGGAAATCGGGGTGATGGCGGTTTGGAAACGGACGCATCACACGGATTGCTGCCTGCACACCATCCGCATCATTAGTGACACGGTATTTCTTTTCGCTCGCAGGTACAATCGGATGCTCAATAATACTATGTGGTTCGCGGTGTGACCTCAGAGGCAGTTTGCCAAATGATGATTCAAGTTGCGGTATAATATCAGAAGGCAACTTACCCGCAACAAAAATCACACAACGGCCGTTCCTGTAATACTGATCGTAGAAATCTACCAGCAGTTCACGCGTTACTGCATTGTAATCTTCCGGCATGCTGTATTTTCCATATGGATGATCTTCACCAAAAACATAAGCGTCGATAAGCCTGCTTGCCACAAACTCTGACTTTTTGAGCCCGACTGTAAGTTTCTGAATTGAATTTTGTTTGTAGATCGCGAGTTCTTCTTCGGAAAAAACTGAGTCCGTGATAAGCTCAGCCACCACAGGCAGCAGCTCGTTCACATGTTTGTTGAGACAATGCAAAACTAATTCTGCAGACTCGCTGTAACATGCCCTGTTGAGGTACGATCCATAATATTCAAAATGTTCATTTATCTGGAACGCCGATCTGTTGGTAGTTCCGTTTTTAAGTAAAAAGTTTGTTGCAGGTGCCACCGCCTTTTTTGGCTCTTGCCAGGTGCCCGCAAAAAATACCCAGTTAACCATCATTGCTTCCTCGGTACCCATGTTAATGGCATAAACCTCTACCCCGTTGGACAATACATGTTTTTCGCTCATGGGCAGCTGAAGACTAAAATCTACAGCATCCTTTATCAAAGGCGCTTGCGTTCTGTTTAGCATAGTGTATTACAAATTACTGCTGCGGTAATACAGCGTGTTGGAATTGTTTTCGTCAAAAATATTGTTGCTGTATGTGATGATGTCTTCCAGGGTTACTGCAGCATACTTTTCCCTGTCAGCATTGAATAACGCGGCATCGCCCAGTAGTTCATAAAATGCAAGGCTGTTTGCGCGTGCCATTACACTCATGTCTTCGAAAGTGATAGCGGCTTCGGTTTTATTTTTAACCTTCGTAAGTTCTTTGTCTGTTACTCCTTCTCTTTTTAATAATTCGAGTTGCTCGTTAACAGCTTCTTCGGCCCGTTCAAGACTGACGCCGCGAATCAGTTTGCCTTCTATGGTAAGAAGCCCCCTGTCAACAGTACCCTGGTGATAACATTCGATGTTACTGAACAGTTGTTTTTCTTTTACAAGTGACTGGAACAAGCGGGAAGAACCACCCCCACCAAGTATTTCTGTAATAAGATCGGCAACGTAATATCCATGGTCGAGCCGGCTATCCATGTGCCAGCATTTATAAAATGCATCCAGTGGCACATCGGCCTTCACTTCCATGCGACGGGGCTTTTTCTGAACGGGTTCGCCGGGTATGTTCCTTACATATCTTTCTCCTGCCGGAATATCGCCGAACCATTTTTCGGCCATTTTCTTCACGTCTTCAGTCTTTACATTTCCTGCAACAACAAGAATGGCGTTGATCGGCCTGTAATGTTTATAGAAGAAATCTTTTACATCCTGTAAGCTGGCCTGTTCGATATGACTCAGTTCCTTTCCTATGGTCATCCAACGATAGGGATGCTCCTGGTAAGCCATCTCGCGTATACGAAACCATACATCACCATATGGCTTGTTTATATAATGTTCTTTAAATTCTTCAGATACCACCTTACGTTGTACATCCAGGCTTTTTTCATTAAAGGCAAGTGATAACATCCGATCACTTTCAAGCCAGAAGGCCGTTTCTATATTTTCAGCAGGTATCTGGATGTAATAATTGGTGACATCATTACTGGTGTATGCGTTATTTTCACCACCGGCCATCTGTAGCGGAGTTTCAAATTCTTCAACATTAACACTTCCGCCGAACATCAGGTGCTCGAATAAATGCGCAAAGCCTGTTTTTGAAGGGTGTTCGTCCTTAGCTCCAACATCATACATAATATTTACTACCGCCATTGGTGTTGAATGATCTTCATGCACCAATACCCTTAACCCGTTTTGCAGGGTGAACTTCTCATATTTAATCATAATAAATCCTCGTTTGCCGAACAGCAAAATAACAATAACTTGGCCGATAAGTTGTTGGTGAAAACAACAATTAAAAAGTGGTTAACGCACCGGGCTCAAAGAATGCTTCTCACCTTCATGGTCAGAATGATCGGTTCACCCTCCCGGATAATAAGAATCCTGAGCTTTTCGCCGGGATTTTGCATCAGGCTTTTGTATGCCTGGATGTTCCGGGTGAAATTGTTTGCCACCGACATCATAATATCACCCGGTTTAAACCCGGCCTCTTCTGCAGGTGAGCCAGGCATAACATCAACCACTACAATCTCTCCATTGATCATATAGATACCAAGCCCCGTATACGAATAGTCGAACACATCCTTGAAGTGAGAGTTTGGGATCATATATATATCCTTCTGATCATAATTGATGATCAGGTTGAACCGTCTTAGCAAATCATTTCCGATGAGTCCGCCCAGGTAGGGATAGGATGTTACGTTGTATTCGTCGTCAAATATGTAGGTAGGCACGCGTTTAAACTTGTATGGCCCGATACGTACCTGTTTTATTACACCCTGTCGCATCGGGGCCTTCCCGCCAAGGCCCTCCGCCTGTGTGACATGAAATTTTCTTTTGGGGTTGATAAAAATACTGTCGCTTACAAAGTCGGATGACAATAATAAACACATGCCTGCGCCGGTATCAAAGTAGAACCTGGGCGAAAGCTCCCGGTCATCCTTAATCGATGTTCTGAAAACCGGGATGTTTACCAGTGAGGGTTTCAGCAGGAAACCTCCCCTCGGGTACTTGATCCTGCCTTTGGAATATACATAGATTTTGAGGCTGTCATAATTAACCATTACGATATAACGCGACAGGAAACTGTACCCGATGATCCCGTCTATCTGTTCCCCATAGGCACTCGTGAGAATTTCGTAATCGTTAATATGGAAGTTCAGACTGTCGACCTCCAGACCGGGAAAATGAAGCGTTTTGTTATAGGAGAATCGAACCCTTCTTATCCCTGCAATGCCGCGTATAGTGCGATCACTTAACTGGTTTTCAATATTCATGCGGCTAACAGTACCTGAATCGAGTGAGATCCCGCCGCTACCGGTGTCCAGCACAAAATTGAGCGTATCGGGATATTTTTCTAACTGCACTTTAACCGTGATCACCCCACCCGTTAGCAGCCGGAACGGAAAACTCGTGATGAGTTTCGCAGGGGGTGGCACAAACTCTTCCTGCGCCTTAAGGGAGGAACAGGCGAGCAGGAAACATATGACAATTGCAGGCAAGCGCATGATCGGTATTCAGGATTCCATCTCACGATAATTTCGTGCGAGACCAGAAGTTAACAAAAATTTCTATGTGGTCGGCAGGCCGCCCCCCTCCGTGAAAAGTTTTTAAACTAAGCGGTTCCGTTTTACGTTTAGTATTTTTGCAGAATACCTTGAGAATTTATGAAACTGGATTCGCTTTACGCCCGTGCCCTTGATTTTGACTTTTTATCCGTTGAAGAAGGGGTTTTTCTATTTGAAAATGCCCCGCTTACTGAGCTGATGTACGTTGCAGATGAGCTCAGGAAAAAACAGGTTCCCCATGGAAAGGTTACCTGGCAGATTGATCGCAATGTAAATACTACCAATGTTTGTATAGCAAACTGCAAGTTTTGCAATTTCTACCGCATTCCGGGTCATCCGGAGGCTTATATCACCGATATTGAAACCTATCGCAAAAAAATTGAAGAGACCATCCGCTGGGGTGGCGACCAGCTTTTATTGCAGGGAGGGCACCACCCCGGTTTAGGGCTGTCATTTTATACTGATCTGTTCCGCCAGCTGAAAGCGATGTATCCCGGTATAAAGTTACACACGCTTGGCCCTCCCGAGGTGGCGCATATCACAAAACTGGAAAAATCAACCCACCGCGAAGTGCTTTCGGCGCTCAAAGAAGCGGGTATGGACAGTTTGCCCGGTGCCGGTGCAGAAATACTTACTGACCGGGTACGTCGTTTAATTTCCAAAGGAAAATGCGGTGCGCAGGAATGGCTGGACATTATGCATGAGGCGCATAAACTTGATATAACCACTTCTGCCACCATGATGTTTGGCCATGTTGAAACGCTCACCGAACGTTTTGAACATCTTGCGAAGATCCGGGAGGTACAGTCGCGCAAACCTGAAACCGCTAAAGGTTTCCTTGCTTTTATTCCATGGACCTTCCAGGATGTCGATACCTTACTCGCCCGCATCAGGGGAGTTCACAATCTCACTACCCAGGAAGAATATATCAGGATGATCGCAATGAGCCGTATCATGCTGCCAAACGTTAAAAATATCCAGGCTTCATGGCTAACAGTCGGTAAACAAACCGCGCAGATCTGTCTCACTGCTGGTGCCAATGATTTTGGAAGCATCATGCTGGAAGAGAACGTGGTAAGTGCCGCAGGTGCACCACATCGCTTCACTTCCAAAAGTATCCAGGATGCGATCCGCGAAGCAGGTTTTGAGCCCCAGTTGCGTAATCAGCAATACGAATGGCGACAACTGCCCCAGATGGAAGAACAGGTGATTGACTACTGATTTACGGAACATTCTACCTAAATTGACAAATGCCTTTCACGCTTTCACATCCGGCTATTGTGTTGCCGCTTAATTGGTTGCCGTCAAGATGGGTGTCGATGACGGGCCTGATCATCGGAAGTCTCGCACCGGATCTTCAATCTTACTTTACAAGCGGGGGTAAAACGCACAGTCATACCTGGTTAGGAATCATATGGTTTTGCATCCCGGTAAGCATTGTACTTAGCTTTGCTTTCCACCTGGTGGTAAGAGAAATGCTGATCATGCATCTGCCGCGGATGCTCCAGATCAAAATGATCCGATACAAAGACGTAAACTGGATGGATCAGTTCCGAAAACGCTGGCTTATAGTAATTCCATCTATTGCTGTCGGCGCAGCATCCCACCTGTTTTGGGACAGCTTCTCACATTTTGACGGGTTTTTTATTCGTGACAACCCCGCTTTGCAGGGAAATATGGACGTTTTCGGTAAATCGGTTGAGATTCCATTCGTCATTCAATATGTAAATTCCATTCTCGGCCTTATTGTGATCGCTATTGCCATCTTACAGGTGCCACGCAGCAGGAATGTGCGCATCCGGGTGGTGATCCTGAAGTATTGGGTTATTATCGGAGTATTAACGACAATTCTGGCGTTTTTAAATGTGAATCCTTCTGACCAGTTTAAACTGGATGATCTTGTAACAAACGTGATATCAGCTTTTTGCACTGCATTATTAATCACATCGTACCTCTTTAAACAAGGGTACGTAAAAGATGCCTGGAAGCTCGTACCTAAAAAACATTAAATCGTAAAAAACAGTCAACTAAAGGTTAACACCTATATCAATAAAAAATATATCGGCCGCTGTTCAATAGAATAGCCTGTTTCCGAGTTAATTGTCTGAGGTCATCCTCTGAAAAATCATGAAGAGTCCGTTCCGCAATTCCCTCCGTTTAGCAGTCGTTTTGCTGGCAGGCGTCCTTCTGTTCAATTTCTTTGCGTACTATACCATGCGGTTGCAGCCAGAGCAGAACAAAAAGCTGGTGAATACGGTACATCTTGCCGCTGGTCAAAGCGTCCTTTCCCAGGCTATTTCAAAAGATGCTTTGGTTTTGATGCATGGCGGTATCGCTGAAACTGAACTTGAAGGTGTTCGCTTTCGCCTCAAAAATAATGTTGACAGCTTTGTTGTCAGGCACCAGTTCCTGCACGATCAAATGTTGTTGCCCGATATTTCGCAATCACCGCTCAAACCCAAACTTCAAACTTATCTCGACGACATCGAAGTGCCCGCTGCAGTGCTTGCACGAAGCGCGAGAAAAGTAGCAAATACAGTAGTAGTATTACCTCAGCAGGACGTCAATAAGTTACTCACAGATATTCTCAGATCAGAAAGGCAGCTTGGCCCGCTTTATAGCCAGATGGCGGATACATTCGCAGGTATTGTTAGTAAGAAAACGGAGGTCACGGGTGAAATCACCACAGGAAAACTTATTTCGCTCATCATCGCTTTAGGCTGCCTGGTTTTACTTGTGATTGAACCGTTGTTCCGCAGCAATCAAAAAAACAACGAGGAGCTGCAACTTGCACGTAACGAGCTGCTTCAGGAAAAAAAATACCTGACCTCGATTCTCAACTCACAAACGAACTATGTTATCCGCATTAATAGGGCGGGAAATTTCACATACGCCAATCCTGAATTCCTGAACACATTCCGTTATGATGAAAAGGAAGTGCTTTCCATGCCTTATTACAATTCCATCTACCCAAAAGATTTGTTGCGTTGTCAACAGGTGGCAGATGAATGCTGGCAAAATCCGGGCAAAGTTCACCGCCTGGTAATCCGCAAGCCCGTAAACAAAACTAAGGATCATCTTTGGACCGAATGGGAATTTATCTCTCTTCAGAATGAAGCCGGAGTTGTTTTTGAGATCCAGGGTATTGGTGTGAACGTAACTGAAAAGGTAAGGGCAGAAGAAATGAAGCAGGACGCAATGCGAACCTCTTCTTATGCCATGACTTATGCCCGGATGGGATCGTGGAAGCTCGACTTTGTAAATCAGCAGATGCAGCTTAGTACTGAGTTTATGAGTTTGCTTGATATTAAAGGCACAGAGCCGCAATCTTTTTCTCTGGAATCACTCATTCGTGATGTTATCTACGCGGACGATCAGAATCTTTTTATAAGTGAGATATCAAAAGCCTTACAGAACAAACATTTAAAAGAGTATGAGGCCCAGTTCTCGATCCGGGTGTATACCAAACAACGCCGGCTGAGATACCTGTATATAAAAGGGAAAGTAATTGATGATTCCAGCGGCTTCGGCATTGCACAGGATATTACGGCACAGAAAGAAGCAGAACAGGCATTATTAGACAGCGAACAAAAGTTCCGTTTGCTTGCGCAACACTCAGAGGATATTATCACAGAAGCTTTACCTGACGGAACGATTCAGTATGTTTCGCCTTCAGTAAAAAAACTGCTTGGCTATTTCCCTACAGAGGTAGAAGGGAACAAAATCCTCGATTATGTTCACCCTGACGATCGTTTCAGGTTTCGTGATCTTGGACTCAAAGAACGGGATGCTGGTATTGAATATCGTACACTTCGCTACCGGATCTGTAAAAAAGACGAAGACTACATTTGGCTGGAAACTATTGTTAAGCCTGTAAAAAAAGGCGACGCAGTAGTAAAACTCATTTGCACTTCAAGGGATATATCAGAACGTAAAAAATCAGAAGCAGAAAGAGAGCAGTTGCTCGCAGAGGTGAAACAGTCAGAAGAGTTGCTTCGTACTGTTATTAATTCAACCCCCGACTGGATCTTTATCAAGGATCTTGGCCACCGGTTCTTATTGGTGAATCAGTCGTTTGGAGATTCAATGCATATTCCCCCGCAGGAATTTGTAGGTAAAAACGACCTTGAAGTAGGTTTCCCTGAAGAGCTGGTTAAAGGAAGTGCAGAGAAGGGCATACGCGGTTTCTGGATGGATGACAGGGAAGTGATCAATTCAGGCAAAACAAAATTTATCCTGGAAGAGGCGACTTTACTTGGTGGGAAACCACAGATAATGAGTACTGTTAAAGTGCCACTTCGTGATGGTGACGGTTACGTGTGGGGCGTATTAGGTTTTGCGCACAATATTACTGAGTTCAAAAAGGTAGAAGACAGCCTGCGCCGTAAAGATCAGTTGCTGCAGGCAATAGCAGAAGCTACCCACCAACTGATCAGTAATAACAATCTTGAAGATGCTATAGGTGAAGCGATACAGTTACTGGGTATCAAAATGCAGGTAGATTCAGTAAACGTATATCGCAACGATTACAATACGGTTAAAGATTCTTACCTGACCAGCCAGATTTTACAGTGGGGAAGTGAAACCGGCGATCTTATCCAAAACGATTCAGGTTTACAGAATATTTCTGTGCTTCAGGATGACGAGATCTTTAATACTTTGAAAAACGACGAGATCTATTACGGAAATATAAAGGACATTAAAAACGATGATCACCGCCGTTATTTTGAGAATCGTCGCTATAAATCATTAGCGGTTCTGCCCATCTTTACCTTACATCGATTCTGGGGTTTTGTAAGTTTTGCCGATGCAAAAGAAGAACGCGAATGGACAATCACTGAGTTTTCTATACTTCAAAGCTTCGGATCTACACTCGCTGCGGCTATCGAGCGCAAGCAAATGGAAAAAGAACTCATCGGCGCCCGTGATCTTGCTGAAACCGCCAGCAAAGCAAAAAGTGAATTCATGGCCAACATGAGCCATGAACTCAGGACTCCGATGAACGGTATCATTGGTTTCACAGATCTTGTACTTACCACTGAATTGCAGAAATCGCAAAGAGATTACCTGGATAATGTAAAGAAATCTGCATACGGTCTCCTGAGTATTATCAACGATATTCTTGATTTCTCAAAAATTGAAGCGGGTAAATTGCTGATCGATAACACAGCATTCAGACTTGATGAGCTGGTGGAGGAAACGATTGATATTCTTACTGTAAAAGCATTTGAAAAGAACTTGGAGATGATCTGCCAGATTGACCCTGAGCTACCATCTCAATTTGCCGGAGATCCTGTTCGTATCCGCCAGATACTTGTAAACCTGTTGGGCAATGCGATCAAGTTTACACAGGAAGGTGAGATCATTATCTCAGTTGTGCGGGCGGGCCAGATATATTTAAAAGACCACCTTCCCTATCTCGATCTTGAGCTGGTCGTTAAGGACACCGGTATTGGTATTTCGAAAGAAAAACTGAAAAAGATTTTTGAGAGTTTCACACAGGCAGATTCATCGACAACCAGAAGATATGGCGGTACTGGCTTAGGTTTGACAATCTCAAAAAGTCTCGCTGATCTGATGAAGGGTGACCTTACGGTTAGCAGTGAAGTAGCTCAGGGAAGTGTATTCACGCTTCACTTGTCGCTGCAGGTGTTAAATGAAAAACCGCAGATTTTAAAAACACAGGTTCCCCCAATTGGCAGTGTTATGGTTGTAGATGATAATCAAACCAACCTTGCCATGATGGGCAACATCTTCAAATACTTTAACATACACTGTCATACTGTTTCCGGCGCTGATGAAGCAATTAACACATTGAAGACGCTGCAAGACACGGATGTTCCCGATCTGGTAATCGTAGACAATAATATGCCGGGCACCAATGGTATTCAGTTGGCGGAGAAACTCTCCAGGCAAACAACGACGGGCACACCCACTATTCTTATGTTGTCTGCACTGGAAAAGTCGCTGTATCAAAAACAGGCAGAGCAGGCGGGCATCAGTAACCTCCTCACCAAGCCCGTTAAACTACACGAGTTATATGGTTTACTTTGCACCTTCCTAACTGACAGCAAATCAACTGGTGGCCGTATTGCGCCGAAGATTCACACGATTAATAAGGTTACAGATTCTGCCAACATTCTTGTGGTGGAAGATGATGTGATCAATATGATGCTCATCTCTGAAGTGTTGGGGAAGATGGGTTTTACCGTAATAAAGGCAAATAACGGCAAGGAAGCACTCGACATTCTTACAACGCAAATGCCGGCCCTGGTTTTTATGGATGTGAATATGCCGGAGATGGATGGCTTTGCCACCACCCGCATCATCAGGGCAATGGAGGGAGAGTTTACAAAACTGCCTATCATTGCGTTAACTGCTGATGCTATGCTGGGCGACAAGGAAAAATGTATTGAAGCCGGTATGACCGATTATATCTCCAAACCATTTAAGCTGGAGGAAATCGAAGCAGTTTTAAAAAACCAGATACAACCTCTGGCATATAATTAGCATCATTAGACCGATAACTTTCTTCTTCACCTCATGCTTTTGAAAGATGCAAAAGAGTGGATCAATCAGTACGCTGATTTTTTGTGTGATTATGGACCTGGTAGGGTATGCAACCTATACCTTACCATTCTTTGGTGAGTTTGGAGATCTTTTCTGGGCACCGGTTTCCGCGGTGATCTTTTATAAAACTTTCGGCGGTTGGAAAGGTGCTTTTGGCGGAATATTCAACTTTGTTGAAGAGATACTTCCCTTTACTGATTTTGTTCCGAGTTTTACGATCATGTGGCTATGGAAATCAAAAACCAGCCTTATCCCCGGCATTGGTAATGCCAATGCTTAGTTAGGTGGTTCAAAAAGGGTTGTGGCCGGTAAAAGGTTTATAATTAACGTTCTACAGCTGTGATTCTTTCATCGTCGCGGTATTCCCGCTCGTACACGGTAAGTGTGATTTTCCAGTGGGTGATCATATGATTCATCGACAGCTCAACACGGAGGCGTTCTAACTCTCCACCACCAGGCAATAATGAAAAGAACACCGTATTGAATTTCCGGTCTTCTGTTGGCGCCTGGTAATGACCATTTAAGATCAGGGGACGTTCGCCTTCAATTTTTATGATCGTGTTTTTTATCTGTGTGTACAGTTCGCGAAATCTTTTCTTAGCAGTTTCAAATTCTTCTTCCTCAACAATATCGGCTCTCCAGCTATATACTGATTTATTGGATGCGGCACTGTATTGCGTCAGAACACAAGACACTCCGGGTATTTCGACCTTTGATTTAAAATCAATCGTCTGAATATTTTCCGCCAGCAATTCGCCTTTGATGTTCGTAAACTTATTGGGGTAATCTTCAATTACTTTTTGAAGCGCGCTGTTGGTCTTATTGTTAAAAACTCCCTGGGCCTGGGTAGTATTAATCGTAAGAAGCAGAAGTATCGTAGATACAACTTTCATAAGGGGGATTTGACCCAAAACTAATACTAAGTTTTCTAAACCTAAAGCCCATAAAAATATTCCTGATTCTATACAATAACACGAATCTGTTTACGTTAGATGCTCTTACCTAAATCCTTATACGCTTCACCATGAAAAACAACACCATTCACTACGCGGCAACCCGCGCAAGAATTAACCGCGATATGTATCGCCCATCGTCGAATGTTGGCCGGTTATTAAAAAGCATTCTTGCGGTTCTTGTAGTCGGACAATCACCAATAGTTACTTCCTCGTACAAACGCCGTTAGGACCAACGCGTTCAATAGTTTTAAAAAAAAGACCCCTGCTTTTGCAAGGGTCTTTTTCGTTATCAGGTGCAATCGTCAGAGGTTACCGCGACGATCCATATTTCTTTGCATTTGTCTTGGCATATTTTGCATACCAGGCATGCCGGGGCGCTGTTGAGTCTGAGCACCCGCTCCTCTGTTAAGATTATAGGTGAAGCTTAACATAAAATATCTCTTCAACACAACTGTCCTGGTATCCACGATATAGTTATCGCTTACAGAACGTGTGATGCTTTGATTCTGATTAAGGATATCATTAACAGAGAGTTTTATCTCACCGTTTTTCTTTTTAAATACCTGTTTGGCTATGCTTGCATTCCACAAAGGGATATTTTGGTTGAAGCCTTCTCCAAGTCCTGTATTCACGATATAGTCAAAATCAGTAGCTAACACCAGGCTTTTGAAAGCAATGTAGCTAATGTCTGCAGAATAGGTTTGTGTATAGTATGTCTGATCCGGGCTTAATGAACTTTCCTGCGTATAGTTCGTGTTATTATAAGCAAAGGTTCCTTTGAGTCCCAGGTTCAGCTTTTGTTTGATGTCGAAGTTAACACCGGCCGATTGTGAAATCAAGAGGATATCTGTAAAGTTTGCCCGGGAGTTAAGATAGCTTGCATCGTGATTGTAAGCAATGCGATTGTCAAAATTCAGACTACTTCCTTTCAGCTTTCCACGCAAAGGCATGCCCAGTGTAATGAAGCTGGATGCATTATAAACACCGTCTGCATTGATGGGTTTATATATCTGTGTTCCGTCATTATTAAACTGGATGTTGTTGATGATCTTATTTTGTGTGGCACTGAAGTTCATGTTCACAGACAGGTAACGGAATGTTGATGCATTGAACGTATTATAGTTCAAACGGATGTTGTGTGAAAACTCCTGTTTCAGATCGGGGTTACCGCTATAAAACAAAAGAGAGTTTGTTTCATCCGGAACAATCACATCCTGCAGTTGTGTGATGCTTGGTTGATTTGTTCTACCGTTATAATTAAACCTCAAAGTTTTTGAACGGCTGAAATTATAAGTGAAGTTGGCAGTTGGACTGAAGTTTACAAACTGTTGTTTGTAAGTTGAGTCTTTCGCAGTTGAAGCACGAATGCTGCGACTTTTTTGATCAGCTACCTGCATGTTACCGCCTATCTGGAAGTTATACTTTGCATTCTGAAGACGGAAGTTTGCACCAAACCTGTTTGATATATAATCGTTTTCAAAATAGTTGGTTTGTAACAGGTTTACCTGGTCGTATTTGCCGCTGAATTCATTAAAGTCATAACCCTTACCGTCGGAAGTACTGTGGTTATTGGTGTATGCGTAGTTCAGCTCTATCAGTTTATTGCGTCCGATTGGCTCGGTGTAAGAGGCACTAACGGTGTTGTTGACTGCCTTGGTTTTCTGGTTGGTGATTCTGTCCTGGAGCGTGTCTCTTTCCAGCGTACCGTCGGGGTTATAAAAGCGAAGCGGCGAATATAATCTGCCGTTACCATCGCTGTTGCTAAAGGTATTGTTGAGTCCTAAAGTGAACGTTCTTCCTATTTTCTGGAATTTGTGACGGAACAAGAGGTTGTTACTGAAATTGGTTCCGTTTCTTTCGTTCATGTTCTGGGTTGCACCAGTCAAACGGAGATAATCTTCCTTAACCGCAACCGCACGTGTTGAGTTGGTATCGTAGCTGCTGCTTTCTGATCTTTGGAAGGTCAGATTAGGCGTGTACAATAATGAATTCATTGAATCAATGTAATACTCAAGTCGTACGTTGAACCGGTGGTTCTGATTGTAGTTATTTGATACAACGTCGTTTGCCTGGATGGTTGAGGAATCATTCGGGAAAAATGATTGTCTTAACCGGTTTTGTTGTGTGTTACGATCTGTTTCAGAGAAGAAGTAACTTCCTGTAACATCAACCTTCGACCCCCATTTATCGGTATAGTTCAGACCGAGTGACTTCGATTTTGTAATACCGCTACCACCGCCGGCGCCGCCAAATCCGCCGCCACCGAAACCACCACCACCGCGGCCGCCACCAAATCCACCGCCGCCAAAACCGCCGCCTCCTCCGCCAAAACCACCTCCGCCCCCACGTCCGCCGAAGCCGCCCATGGTGCTAACTATATCAGAGAATGAAAATCCGGACTTGTTGATATTGTTGATACCGCCTAAAACGGAGATACGCTGATCACCATTGAACTTATTGAAAGCCAGGGTTCCGTCATATCTGCCCTCAGTTCCGCGGCCAGCCATTACACGGCCGAAATATCCTTTGCGTTTGTCTTTCTTCAACCTGATATTAATGGTTCTTGCCCGGCTCCCATCATCTACACGGGTGAACTTCGCCTGGTCGCTCAGGTCATCAAAAACCTGGACGGATTCAATCATGTCGGCGGTAATATTTTTGGTAGCCAGTTTTGGATCGGTTCCAAAAAACTCTTTTCCGTCTACATATACTTTGGTGATATCCTCACCCTGCGCTTTTACATTCCCGTCTTTATCTACCTGCATACCAGGAATCTTTTTCAAGAGATCCTCAGCGGTTGAGTTGGGTCTTGTTCTGAATGCATCTGCCCTGAATTCTACAGTGTCTTTTTTAACCGTAATCGGGGGTGCCTCAACAATCACTTCGTCAAGCAGCTCATCACGTTTGAACATCTGAATCATGCCAAGATCTATCACGGAAGTGTCGCGTGAAATTCTGAAATACCGGTTCAGAGGCGCATAACCTGAATAGCTAGCCGTGATCCTGTAATATCCGGTATCGAGATCACGGATAAGAAATGCGCCTTTTGAATCAGAAAGCACATATGAAACGACGCTTGAGTCTGTGGGGTTTAGAACCGTAACCGTTGCTTCGGATAGCACTTCTTTGTAAAGGGTGTCAGCAAGAGTGCCTTTCACAATGCCATTGACAGACTGGCTATACAGCCCACTGATGGTTAAAAAGGTCGCAGCGGTTAAGAAAAAGAATTTTTTCATTTGTTTTCGGGAATAAGTGCTTTGTTAATAAGGTTTAGACGCCCGTGGGTGACTGAACTTGTGCATCGTATAAAAATATTTTATCCTCTTTTCCGACCGTTCTTCAAGAATTTGCTGTGCCAGGTAGGGAAGTGTCTACTTTTGCGGTTCTTAAAGCTTCGACTATGAGCTTCGCCGCTACCACCACCATTGTTTTGTAGTTCCGACTACAATCCTGTATTACATGCGTTCCGGGCACTCGCCCGATTCTTTCATTTATTAATTCAATTTCATGTCAGTCAATCAAGAAACCTTAAGGGGTGTTCCTGCTATTATATTATTAATTAAACAAGCGCTTTCAGGTGAGCATCGCGATTACACTACCGGCAGTGTGCGGCGCGCAGTGTTTCTGCTCGCTATTCCAATGATTCTTGAAATGATGATGGAATCAGTATTTGCTGTTGTTGATATTTATTTTGTTGGTAAGATTGGAAAAAATGAGGCCGTTGCCACGGTAGTTCTTACTGAATCCATCCTTACTATTATTTATTCTCTTGCTATGGGATTGGGCATGGCGGCAACGGCGCTGATAGCGCGGCGCACGGGCGAAAAAAATCCTGAAGCGGCATCGCGGTCAGCCGTCCAGGCCTTGCTAATTGCCATCCTTATCACCATCGTCATCAGCATTACCGGTGTTGTATTTGCGCCTGATATGTTGCGGCTCATGGGTGGCTCCGAACAAACTATCAAAGAAGGCACGCCCTACACCCGCCTGATGTTTGGGAGCAGCATTGTCATTATTCTGCTTTTCCTGATCAATGGTATATTTCGGGGTGCGGGAAACGCCTCTATCGCTATGCGCTCTTTATGGCTCGCCAATCTTTGTAATATTATCCTTTGCCCGGTGCTGATCATTTACGGCCTTGGACCCATTCCCGCTATGGGACTTCTGGGCGCAGCAGTCGCTACGTCGATTGGTCGCGGCATCGGTGTTGCATACCAGTTATATCACCTTGTAAATGGCAAGGGTGTGATAACCATCAGGAAGGC
Organism: Bacteroidota bacterium; assembly: GCA_023416995.1. Classification (GTDB taxonomy): domain Bacteria; phylum Bacteroidota; class Bacteroidia; order Chitinophagales; family Chitinophagaceae; genus DATHKG01. The sequence continues at coordinate 114,103 of JAEZGI010000039.1, read as the reverse complement.
GCATTTAATGCCCGACCCAAAGATCATCAGAAGCATATTAAACATCAGTTGGGGTGCCACAGCACAATTTTTGATTGCTTCTGCAAGTTGGATCGTCCTTGCAAGAATCATAGCTGAATACGGCGATGCTGCAGTGGCTGGTTATGGTTTGGCAATCAGGTTAATGATGTTTTTCCTTTTGCCCGCTTACGGCATGAGCAATGCGGCTGCGACGTTGGTTGGACAAAATCTTGGCGCCGGACTGCCCGACAGGGCCGCGGCTTCAGTATGGCGAACTGCCGGCTATAATGCAATCTTTACTGGTATCATTACCATATTGTTCCTGTTTTTTGCCGGCAACGTGGTAGCGTTTTTTAACCAGGATCGGGCAGTTATAGCATACGGTACCAACGCGTTGAAGATCATTTGTCTGGGGTTTGTACTTTATGGTGTAGGCATGGTGGTTACCAATTCGTTTAATGGTGCGGGTGATACGAAAACACCAACGCTTATTAACATCTTTGGATTCTGGCTGTTCCAGGTTCCATTGGCTTACTTGCTGGCTATCATCCTGCAGATGGGACCGACCGGCGTATTTATTGCAGTGCTGCTTGCGGAATCCGCTATCACAATCACAGGCATTATCCTGTTTAGAAAAGGAAACTGGAAACGAATAAATATATAAAGTCTGTTAAGTAACATGAATAATACAATTCCTAACAATGCCATCAGGCAACTCCTGATTTTATTCATCATTATTCTATTAGGTTATGTATTATTTGTTCATCTTAAATTCTTTCTTCCGGCCTTCCTGGGTGCTTACACTTTGTTTGTCGTGATGCGTACCTCGATGTTCAGGTTAACAGGCGAATACAAGTGGAACGCTAACCTGGCTGCTGCGGTGCTTATGATCAGTTCATTTATATTGATACTGATGCCGGTTTTGCTATTGATCAACATGATGAGTTCCCGTATAAGTTTTGCGATAGAACATTCCACAGAAGTGCTTGCGGGCCTCAAGGGATTCATTAATACCTATGAACAACGTTTGGGTATTGTGATTCTTTCAGATGGAAACATCGAAAAGATGGCCGGTTCCGTAGCCGAATTGTTGCCTGGCATACTTGGTGCAACTTTCAACAGTGTGATATCAATACTTGTAATGTATTTCATTCTTTATTTCATGTTGGTTGACGGCAGAAAAATGGAAGCATCGTTTTTTGAATCAGTACCGCTAAAAGATGAAAATCTCATCCTGCTTCGGAAAGATCTGAATCTGCTTGTATATTCTAACGCTTTAGGCATTCCGTTGATAGCGGTGCTGCAGGGTACAGTCGCACTTATTGGTTATGTATTGATTGGTGTAAAGGAGCCATTATTCTGGTTTGTGATAACCTGTATTGGTGGCATGATACCTGTTATTGGTGCGGCGCTGGGATATATTCCGCTGACTTTACTTTTCTTTCACGCCGGCGATAATGGGAAAGGGGTGTTTATGTTGATCTATGGTTTTCTTGTTATTGGTATGGTGGACAATCTGTTCAGACTGATCCTGCAAAAGAAATGGGGAGATGTACATCCGATCATCACCATTTTTGGTGTACTCGCCGGTGTAAGTTTATTCGGATTTATAGGATTGATATTCGGACCTATACTTATTTCCCTTTTCATTCTGCTGATCAAAATCTACCTCAGCGAATTTGGCAACCGACCAACCAGTGGATTAAAAATAAATTAGTGTATTGCCTGTAAACCAATCATATAAGACAAAGCACTTAGAAAACTTTAAGCCAAAAGACATACACAATAAAATAAAACGCTAAACTGGCTTGCAAGCCTTGATTTGCGATAATATTTTGCACCGATCATCGTTTTTTGAAGCGAACGACATTTCAGAAAACCATGAATCTTTATTTAAAATCCAAATCCTTAACTATAACGGCGGTGTTGTGTTGCTGTCTTAGTGCACCTCTGTTGATATCGGGTGTTCCGCCGGAAAAAACGGCACCATCATCAGAGCGTCATATACTTTACTTACCTGCAGATGTTGTAATTAAAAAAACTGCTGCACGCGTAGTTGCTGATGAAGCGCATGATCTTTATGAAGCTATGCAACTTAAACGCGCCGGTCTTAATAAAAAAGTATTTGAATACGCATGGAAAGGTTATAAAAACCTCGTGAAGAGTGGCAAAGTGCGGAAAGCCAGCGTGCTTTCGATCTGTGATTTCAGCCAGTCATCACGCCGCAAACGTTTGTATGTGATCGATGTGCGGTCAAAAAAGATGTTGATCAACACATATGTGGCACACGGCCGCAATTCCGGTGGAGAATATGCAAACAAATTCTCAAACCGTCCGGAGTCACATCAAAGTAGTCTTGGTTTCTATGTTACCCGGCAAACGTATTTTGGTGGGTATGGATTGGCGCTGAAGATTGATGGTGTTGAACGTGGTATTAACGATCGCGCAAATGAACGCAATATTGTGGTTCACGGCTCGAATTATATCGGAGAAAAGTTTTTAAAAAACAATCCTTTTAACGGCCGCAGTTTTGGTTGCCCCGCAATCCCTGCTGCACAAAGCCCTAAGGTTATTAATAGCATTAAAGATGGGTCGTGTTTGTTTATCTACCACCCCACAAAGCACTATCTGACAAGTTCCAGGATTTTAAACGGCTAAAGACTGGACAATTAAACTTCAGATGGTTTTGAAGGCGGGAAAGCTCAACTAGGAATTCGTACCCTATGATTGAGCTTTCTTTGTTTTTATTATGTAAGGTTTGAATCTTATAACCAGTAAGCCACAAGCTGCGTAATAATACCGCTGGCAAGCCCAAGATAGATTTCAGACCTTGAATGATCTGATACAAGAAATCGTGCCGTACAAACGAGTCCTGCAATAAACACCCCAACGGCAACGTATAATCCGCTGGGATCACCGGTTTGAAGTGCCTGGAGAATCGAGAAACATAACAAGCCTCCCATCGCAGTACTGTGCATGCTTATCTTCGAATTGATGTTCAGCATCCAGGTTGCACAAACCGCAAGAAAAGTTCCCAGCAGGAAGTCAATAAACACCGGCGGGTTTTCCAACTGATTTTTTGCTACGTACCATGCCCAGAAATAAAAAACCATAGCAACTGCATATGGAATGATACGTTCACGTTGTGTTGCAAGCTGCATTGACCTGATAAGTTTTAGTTGATACATCAGGAACACTGCGAAGCCTGGCAGGAAGGTGGTGTTAAATGAAACTGAGAGCAGTTTAAATGTTCTTTGTTTATCATTTAAGCCTGCGAATGCATATGGATCTATGTATAATAAAAACGCAGTAACGTATAAAGGGATAAACAGCGGATGGAATATATATGAAATCACATGACCGAAGATCCGTAGTGGCAAAGGTTGAATGCCACCAATAGGACCTGTGCGCGCTATCTCAGTAGTTTGCGGTCCGTTATTCATTGATAAATGATCCATTATAATTCTTTTCTTAACCGCGCGACCGGTATATTCAATTGCTCACGATACTTAGCTACAGTGCGTCGTGCAATATTATAACCTTTTTCCTGGAGCAACTCGGTCAGTTTCTCATCGCTTAAAGGTTTCTTTTTGCTCTCACCTTCAATCATATCACTTAGAATCTTTTTCACTTCTCGTGTCGATACTTCTTCTCCGCTGTCTGTGCTTAATGATTCACTGAAAAAGAATTTCAGGCGATAGGTGCCAAATTCGGTCTGAACAAATTTGCTGTTCGCAACGCGGCTTACTGTCGAAATATCGAGGCCGGTGCGTTCGGCAATATCTTTAAGGATCATCGGCCGCAAAGAAGTTTCATCACCAGTCAGGAAGAAGTCATGTTGATATTCCATGATTGTTTCCATCACACTGCTGAGCGTATGCTGACGTTGTTTAATGGCATCAATGAACCACTTGGCAGCGTCTATTTTTTGTTTGATGAATATTACGGCTTCTTTCTGACGTTTATCTTTTTTGCTGCCGCGATCATATTCGCGGAGCATATCACGGTATCCCTCGCTGATCCTGAGATCGGGTGCATTTTTTGAGTTAAGCGTAAGTTCCAGTTTCCCTGCGTTGTTGTAAATAAAGAAATCGGGCACAACATAACTTTCCGCTTTGTTGATATCGCCGTGATTGCCACCTGGCTTCGGGGTTAATTTGATGATCTGGTTGATAACTTCTTTCAGATCGTCATCTGTAAGTCCAAGCCCGCGCTGGATCTTATCGTAGTGTTTTTTTGTAAACTCATCGAAGTACATTGTCAGTACTTCTATCGCTTTTTCTACTTCTTTGTTCTGACGTTTTTGTCGGTACAGTTGCAACAACAGACATTCCTGGAGGTTACGCGCCGCAACACCAGGCGGGTCAAACTGCTGAATAAGATGAATTACCGCTTCTACTTCTGCTTCGTTGCTTTCGATGTTTTGCCGGAAAGCAAGATCATCTACAATGGCGGCAGTTTCACGTCGCAGGTAACCATCGTCATCAATGCTGCCAACAACCTGCTCAGCAATCTTTCGTTGTTTTTCATCCAGCTTTAACATGCCAAGTTGCTCGAGCATATGTTCAATAAAACTGGTTTCAACTTTATAAGGAACTACCTTGTTTTCATCAAGTTCGGGGTAGTTATCATCCTTCATTTTATAATCAGCTATTTCACCGTCTTCATCGCCTACATATTCGCTAAGATCCAGGTTCTCATATTCATCTTCGCTTCCGTCGCGTTCAAAGTCTTCTTCTTCCGACGAATCAAACTCGTCTTTCGGATCTTCAAACTGGTCATCATGATCACTGTCCGTCACTTCCAAAGCAGGATTTTCTTCCAGCTCTTCTTTGATTCGCTCTTCAAGATTAGCAGTAGGGACCTGCAGCAATTTCATTAATTGAATCTGCTGTGGTGATAGCTTCTGTAATAGTTTCTGTTGTAAGCTTTGTCCTAATGCCATGTTAATCAGGTGTTTAACCTATACTCGTCGGTTTTGAAAATTTCGGAGTGGCGCCCGCCACAAAAATCAAGCCGTAAATTTACGTACATTTACCCGAAGGTGTGTACACGTAATCATAAAATAATTCTGGTTCTCATAATCCTTGTGTGGACGCTGACCGGGACGGCACAGACTGCCAGCCCGATCCCGTGGAATCCGATGGACCCAGGGCCGACAACTGTGAAAGCGGATCGTCCAGATCGATCATTGGTTGGCGCGGGTTTAAAAGTTGTTCCTGGCATTGTTCCGGTTCAACCAGCTCCTTCTGTCCAAATCCTTTCTACGGGTAAATGGTTAGTTGCCGCGTTAGCCGGACCTTTTGTTCTCGTTACTGGTTCAATCCAACAATCTGCTCCAGCCGTCCATTTTACGCCCGGGTCATCATTTTATGACCTGGCCACAAAACAGGGCAACGAAGCGCAAAACCCAAAACAAAGCTCCTGGCGATCATCTTACAGCACGATATTACAAGCGGGGCCGGTTTATACAAGTAAAGGCGACGTTCCTTTGCGTTCCGTTCAAAAAGATCATTACGTGCATGGACTCGCGTTTTTTTGCAGACAGGAAATTCAATTGGAAAAAAAACTCAAGGTTCCTGTTTTTGTACGTTTGGGATCATTGGAACAATGCAACATACTTGAACAAAAACAATAAGGACCGGGCGTCGGTTCCCACAAAAAAGCCGGCTCACTAATGAACCGGCTGCCTTACAATAACACTAAACATTTATTTCAATCAGATCATTATACTCAGGCTCCTGATCACGGCTCCCAATCGTACCGCATCGTGAATTCTCTGTTTGTTTGTTCCATGACTCAAAAGAGTGGTTTCATGTGAAGTGACACAAAGTTCGCAACCATTCAAAGCACTGATCACAAGGCTCGTTAATTCAAAAAACTCTTTACCAAGTATTGGATTCACCATAATGTTCATCCTGATGCCGGACTGGGCCTTTGTGTAATATTCATCGTTTAAAAAATGCCGGAACCGGTAATACACATTATTTGCGCTCAGCAAACTGGTGCAGCTTACGATCTCCGCAAGTTCGTCATCGGTGGCGCCCTCGCTTTTTGAAAGTGAAGCGAACGCGGTTTGCAGCACCTCATTCTTTTCATTTACAGCCACTGCATAAGCAAGCAGATATGCCTCTTTTTTGACCAGCGTTACGGCTCCCAGCGAATTATTAACATTTACCCTGATATCTCTCAGGTACCTGCTGTTGGTGCTGGCCAACAATTTAAAATGTTCACTTACCTGGTCCTCTGCTATTCCCCATTCTTTTAGAAATCCGGTAGCACTCTCGGCCGCATTGGCTAATCCAAACATGATGATGCTGATTTGATGTGTATATTCTGTTTATTCTATTTGTTAACTAACCACCGCGAAGTTCGGTTCAAGGTTATGAATAACAAAGTGGAATTAAAGATGTTTAAGGAATTTTGACATTGGTTCGAAACTAAAAAATGTTTATTGCAATATCAGGGAACGAGCTCCAGTTCGCTTTCATTATTACTGGTATCGAGTGTACTAACGGCAAGTATCTTATTCTTCGTGGAAGCAGCAGATAACATCACGGTTGCGGAACCATCACTATAGGCTATCTGTAATATGTTCCGGGGATCTTCTGTATCGCGTACCTGGTCGTCGTGGTCAAAGCTGTATACGATGTAACCACGTACCGGCTTATCCATCACATGTTTTTTTATATCCAGGATAAACACATTTGCCATGTTTTCACCCTGCACCTTAACCACGATGGGTTTCATGGGGCGGATCGTGTCCAGCCATTCCATCGCAGGAATAACAGCCGGGTATTTGTAGAAATTATTTTGAAGACTATCGTTCCAGCCGTTTGGATTTTTTTCAAAAGATTTACTGCTGAAATATACCGCGCCCTGGATTTCAGGGTAATTCCTGATAGTATTTAACATCCTGGGCAACTGGGTTTTGTCTTTCCATGCGTTATTGGATCCTGCCCTGTAAATGCCAAGGCCTATATAGCAATGTTTGCCATATGTATGTTTGCTCCACCAATCCACCAACACTTCAAACGGCGCCGCACTGTGACCAAACTCCCAATAAATCTGTGGAGCCACATAATCGATCCATCCTTCTTTCAACCATAATAATATATCGGCATATAAATCGTCGTAGTTCGTTTGACCGCCTTTTGTGTCGCTGCCTTCAGGGTCTTTGCTTTTGTTTCGCCAGATACCGAAAGGACTTATCCCAAAACGACAAAGGGGGTTCTCTTCCTTAATTGCGGTATTTAGCTGTAGGATTATTGAATCTACATTGCTCCGTCTCCAATCGTCGCGGCTCATTCCATTGCCATATTTAGCAAAAGATTTCTGATCGGGAAATTCCTGCCCGGGGATACGATAAGGATAGAAGTAGTCATCAAAATGAATGGCATCAACATTATAGCGGCTTACTACATCACGGATCACGTTCACAACAAATCGTTGAGCATCTTTATTACCCGGATCAAAATACCGTTTACCCCCATAGCTCAGGAACCATTCAGGGTGTGTTTTAGTAATATGGTTCGGTGCTATTGACGATTTACCGATACTGTTTTCTGCACGATACGGATTGCACCAGGCATGAAACTCCATTCCTCTTTTGTGAGTTTCTTCAATCATAAACTGAAGCGGGTCATAATATGGAAACGGCGGTTTCCCCTGTGTTCCTGTGAGCCATTGGCTCCAGGGCTCGTAGGGCGAGGGATAAAAGGCATCAGTAGCCGGACGAATCTGCACAACAACGGCATTCATGCCATTGCGCTGATGCATATCAAGGAGATCAGTAAACTCTTTTTTCTGTTTTTCGGAATTATAGTTGCCGCGGCCGGGCCAGTCAATATTGTCTACTGTCGCAATCCAGGCGGCCCTGAATTCATACTTCGGCTGGGCAGATACAATCAGAACAAATAATAATGCTGTAAGAAGCAATAGTGGCTTTTTCATAAGCGAACGAATCATGCGCGAAATTAACGCATATAACAGTAAGGGATTGTTAAACAAGAAGAAGTACGAGTGTTAGTTCTTTGCGCGCAATTTATCAAGCAGGCTGTTTAACGTTACGGCCTCTTCTGCAGTGATATTGCTGACGATCGAATCCATCTCGTCACTGTATTGATCCAGCTTTACGAGAAGCTGGCTACCTGTCTCTGAGATTGACACGTCAACCAGTCTTCGATCCGATTTACAAATTACTTTTTTAACCAGGCCTTTTTTGAGGAGCCTATCTACGATACGGCTGGTATCGCTCATTTTGTCAAGCATTCTTTGCCTGATCTGAAGCGTAGATAAAGGTTTGCCGGCGCCGCGTAAAATCCGGAGTATGTTGAATTGTTGTGGAGTAATATCTTCCTTTTCAAAAAACTTCTTGCTTTGTTCGGTGAGCCAGTTATAGGTATAGATAAGATTAATAACCGTTTTCTGGTATTCACTCCTGAATTTCGATTGTTGTATATCGGTTTCTAAACTCATTTTTTATGCCGGGAATATTATGTTCAAATTTAATGAAATAAACGTTACCCCCACACTTTCGTGCCTTCGCTGCAATTGGAGCAAATATCAATATTCTTGCGGCTTTCAAGCAATTGTTTTCGAAAATTGATGTACTGTTCGTTGTGCCAAATTTGTTTAAATGGCATCCCTTTCAGATCACCCAAACGGTGTTGGGCATCTTTATCAAAACAACAGGGAACTACCAAACCATCCCAGCTGATGACGGTGGCGTGCCATAAACGCCAGCAGTGATTTCCGAGCGCATTTTTAAAGGCGTATTGTCCTTCCGCATTTTTATGGTATCTGCTGAAACGGGCGTTTTCCGGAATCAGGTTGTTGGGATCATTCTCATAATCGTACACCTGCGCAGTTTTGAAACGAACTTCATCTACTCCAATTTCTTTTGCCAGTTGTTTTATCTCTTCAACCTGGTGTTCGTTTGGCTTAACAACCAGGAACTGGAAAAAAACAAAAGGTGTTTTACTGTTCAGCTCTTTTTTCCATTTCACAATGTTTTTTGCGCCTTCAAGTACCTTATCCAGTTTGCCGCCTATGCGGTATTGCTGGTAAACATCCTGCGTGGTTCCGTCGATTGAAATGATCAAACGATCGAGCCCGCTTTCAACGGTTTTACGGGCATTTGCATCGTTGAGGTAATGTGCGTTTGTTGAGGTGGCTGTATAGATCCCTTTACTGCTGGCATATTTAACCATGTCGAGAAACGATGGGTTGAGATACGGCTCCCCCTGGAAATAAAAGATGAGATACATCAGTTCTTTCGACAACTGATCAATAGTTTCAGTAAAAAAATCCTGTTTCAACATTCCTGTTGGCCTTGTGAAAGCCCGCAATCCGCTTGGGCATTCAGGGCACCGGAGATTACACGAAGTGGTAGGTTCAAATGATATCGATATAGGGTAACCCCATTGTACCGGACGCCGGGTAAGCTTCGTAACATAATAACTGGCCAGCACTTTTGCCGCATTAAAAGCACGGCGAAAGGTAAGCTTTGAAAGGAAATTGATACTATCGTTCCGGTTAATCGCAGGCATACAGACCGTAAATGTACTTTAGTAACACCGTAAGGCACAATATATTCCCTTATTTAACGCTTTACCCTTCAACTTGTTTCAATTTAGTGAGAAGCAGCTTCTGTTACTCTGATAGAGCTCTCGGGCAACTTATATTTGCGTATTGTTATGGGAAAGAAGACGGGAGGTAATCGCGGCTGGAAGATTTTCGCGATAATAATTCTTACTGCTATAGCCGTGATGATCGTATTCACGATCCGGGAATGGTGGCTGAACAGGAAAGCACATTTTGTAATGTATGATGCGTTTGGCATTGACATGCCGGTGAATTATGCCATTCATGGTATTGATGTTTCAAGATATCAACAGGCAATTGATTGGGAAAGTGTTCGTGACATGCAGGTCAATGACATTAAAATAGGTTTTGGTTTTATAAAAGCAACTGAAGGAATCAGCAATAGGGATCCACGATTCCGCCAAAACTGGAGACGAATCAAAGATGCTGGCATGGTCCGGGGGGCTTACCATTTTTTCCTGGCAACAAAAAGCGGCAAAAAACAGGCGGAGAATTTTATTTCCACGGTTGAACTGGCAAAAGGCGATCTGCCGCCGGTGCTTGACGTAGAGCAGACTTTCGGCGTACCGGGACCCAGGCTCCGCGAACGTGTTAAGGAATGGCTCACCGTTGTAGAAAGTTATTACGGCGTACGACCGATCATATATACCAACGTCGATTTCTACCAGCAACACCTAAAGGATGAATTTGACGAATACCCACTCTGGGTGGCGCATTATTTTCGAAAAAACCGGCCGCGTATTCACCGGCCCTGGGTGTTCTGGCAACACAGCGAACAGGGTAGAGTGAACGGAATACTACACAAGGTCGATTTCAATGTATTCAACGGTGATTCTACTGATTTCAGAAATCTTTTATTGCGATAGCGTTCACCCCCTACACATCCGGTACAATCAGGAAAGTTGCTAACTTTGAAAGATGGAAGAAGAGGCAAGAGCGTTCCTGTTAAAGATTGTGCGGTCGCTGAGCATGGCGCTCACCTGGTTGTTCATTAACATGACGCTGGGCATCTATAATGAACTGATGATATATGACGACCGGCCCACGATTGGTAATATCATCTTCTATATCTGGCTGGTTCTTAGTTTTGCTTTCCTGATCAGGTTCCTTTTGCGAACCTGGAAACCTGCCCCGCAAAACGAAACAACACAGACGCCGGGCAAGTCTTAACTGCTATGATCTGAAATTATCTTCCAGCTACCATTGATCTTTCTAAAAATAAGATCATAGTGCCCGCTGACATTTCCAGCCTTTCTTTCTAATTCCCACTTACCTACAACAAAAAAATATTCAGGAGACAGTTGTTGCACTTTCAGCAATGTAAACTTTAAAGTGCCCATTTTATCCGGGCCATTGTAGTTACGTCTGTAGTTATCTAAAGTATTTTGATAACCATAGGTAATGCCTTTGCTGCCAATGAACATCAGCGAATCACTTTTCCAGTATCCTTTCATAAATTCAACCAGGTCGCCTTTGTTCCATGATGCGGTTTGTTCAGCAAGTATTTTCCTTACTTCGTTTTCATCGGCCGATTGTGCGTTCAGCGCAATTGATGACAACATCAATAAAGCAATTACAAATGATTTCATAAATTATAACTGTTGAATGCCGTAAAAAAAATGGTTCGCTTTTTACGAACCATCATTATTTTCAGTTTAAGAAATAGCCCACGCACGGTCGCCTTTTTTATAAGGCATGCAGCCATCATAGCGTCCCGGAACAGGGTCATATCGTAAAGCTTGTGTTGCGCCTATTTCTGAAGTGAAGTAACCAAGTAAGGTTAGTTCTTTCAGCATTCGGAAGTAATGATTAGGATCGTTAGGCTTCCGTGTTTTCGCTTGCGTTTTTTGTTCGTTATCGAGTGCAGTGAGCAGCTCTTTACGTTGTTCGGCGTTCAGCTCCATGAAATCAGCCTTGAACTTCTTATCGCTTTCTTCATTGAGTTTTCCCATTCCTTCTTTGAAGATCTTCTGATCGTCTTTGGTATAACAATCGTTTACCATCACCGTCATAAACGCGCCAACTTTAGCGGCTTTTGCACCCGGGGTATTGGTAGCGGGAATAATAGTTTCAGCTATCTCATCCAGGTAGGCAATATCCTCAGGTGTAAAGGTTTCAGAGGCTCCATACCTCTTATCGCCCGGTTTACAACCCTCCAGGAAAACCGTACCACCAATCACTGTTCCACCCAATAAGAGCGCAACTCGGGAAAGCGCTTCACGTCTGTTCATATAGTTGATTTAGGTAAGATTATAAGTTTTGTTTTTTCAACTCCGATACGGCATGATCACATGCCCTTGCAGTCAATGCCATATAAGTGAGTGATGGATTCTGGCAAGCGGCTGAAGTCATACAAGCACCATCGGTTACATACACATTGGTACAGTCCCAAACCTGGTTGTGTTTATTCAACACCGAATTTTTAGGACTGGTTCCCATACGGGCCGTACCCATTTCATGAATGCCCATACCAAGTGCATATTCTCCATCTACTCCCTTGATGTCAACAGCTCCCATAGCTTCCAGCATGTCCTTACCGTCCTGCAGCATGTCGATACGCATCTTTCTTTCATTCTCCTTTATCTCTGCATCGAAAGCAATTACGGGCAAACCCCATTTGTCTTTTTTGCTTGTATCCAGTGAAATCTTGTTCTCGTGATATGGAAGTGTTTCTCCGAATGCGGTCATACCAAGCGTCCACGGACCTGGTTCAGATAACGCCTCCTTTAGTTCCGCGCCAATACCAAGTTCTGCCACGTTACGTGACCAACCGGTTCTGCTGGCATTACCCTGGTAGCCAAAACCGCGGATATAGTCACGTTTCTCCGAACCCAGGTTCCGGAAACGTGGAATATAAAAACCGGTTGGACGACGACCATAATAATATTTGTCCTCATAGCCAGGTATGGTTCCTGAAGCATTAACACGGAAGTGATGGTCCATGAGGTTATGTCCCAGTTCACCGCTGCTGCTGCCAAGACCGCCGGGCCATACATCAGTTGCTGAATTAAAAAGGATCCAGGTAGAGTTCACAGCCGAAGCACAGAGGAACACAACTTTTGCATTGTATTCAATGGTTTGATTTGTTTCAGCATCCAGCACTTCAACACCCTTTGCCTTTTTAGCGTCTTTATCATACAGGATCCTGGTAACAATTGAAAACGGGCGCAAAGTAAGATTGCCGGTTTTCATCGCCGCAGGCAACGTTGAAGACTGTGTGCTGAAATAAGCTCCGAAAGGACAGCCCAGCCAGCATTTGTTTCTGTATTGACATTGGGTTCTTCCTTCAAGAGGGCGGGTGATATTTGCTACCCGGCCGATGGTTAATAAACGTTCGCCTTTAAAAGCTTTTTTCAATCTTGCTGCTGCATCTTTCTCCACACAGTTAAGATCCATTGGTGGTTGAAACTCGCCGTCAGGCAATTGTGAAAGTCCATCGCGGTTACCGCTGATACCTGCAAACTTTTCAACATATCCATACCATGGATCAAGATCTTTATACCTGATGGGCCAGTCAGTAGCAATACCATCTTTTGCATTCGCTTCAAAATCCATCGGGCTCAGGCGATAGCTTTGCCGGCCCCACATCAGCGATCGACCACCTACATGATAGCCGCGATACCAGTCGAATCTTTTAACCTCTGTATAAGGGCAATCTTTATCTTTTACCCAGTAATTGAGGTTCATTTCGTTTAAAGGGTAATCGCGTTTCAGTACCGGGTAGTTTTCAATCATCTCCTGCGTGCGTCCACCGCGATGCGGGAATTCCCACTGTGGTGTATTTGCCGTTTTATAATCGACCACGTGTTTGATGTCTTCCCCCCGCTCAAGCAATAACACCTTCAAACCTTTTTCTGTAAGTTCTTTTGCCGCCCAGCCGCCGCTGATGCCCGAACCTACCACAATCGCGTCGTATGTATTGTCTGCCATCTGAAATATTTACGGAAATGTTTAATGATTCCCTGGTTTGTAAATGCAAATAGAAAACCGGTTATACATCGCAGATCTTAACCGCTTTTCGTAGTGATTCAATTCTTTCCTCATTTGTTTTGCGGTCAGGGATGAATTCCTGCGCAACATATCCTTTAAAACCAGTCTGAACGATTGCGTTCATGATGGCAGGATAATATAACTCCTGTGTTTCATCGATCTCATGACGGCCCGGAACACCTGCTGTATGATAGTGTCCAAAATATTCATGGCCACTTTTAATAGTTGCAATCACATCACCTTCATCGATCTGCATGTGATAAATATCGTATAACAGTTTGAAATTTGGTGAACCGATTCGTTTCACGAGTTCAATACCCCAGGCAGATTTGTCACACTGGTAATCCTTGTGATTTACTTTGCTGTTCAATAGCTCCATGATGATCATTACCTTGTTTTGCTCGGCAAGGGCCATGATCTTTTTCAAACCTTCCGCGCAGTTGTTTAAGCCAGTTTCATCATCTTTTCCTCTTCTGTTCCCACTGAAACAGATCAGGTTTGTGTAACCTGCTTTGGCTACAAGTGGAATCATTTCGGAATAACGCTGAACCAACTGATCATGAAACTGCGGATCGTTCCAGCCATCTTCCAGGTTGATTTCCGCGCCATTGCACATAGATGAATCCAGTCCGAACCGCTTCAGGGTTTCCCAGTCTTTGGGACCAACCAGGTCAATTGCTTTTATGCCAATATCCTTTGCTGCAGCGCAAAATTCCTCCAGTGGAATCGAATTGAAGCACCAGCGGCATACAGAATGGTTTACATTTCCTTTCAAAGTTTTGGATGGGTTTAAATCTGAAGTGAAAGAGGTAAGCATTCCCGCGCTGCTAAATGCAGCTGTTCCAGCCACCAGGTTCTTGAGCGCATTACGACGGGATTGATGTATTGCCATGTTATTATTAATAACAATTTACAGAATTCAACAAGAGATAAGTTCTCCGGCTGCAGATTTAACTTTATAGGAAGTCTTACCAGCTTTAGAGATACTTCTTACAGTATATCAGGCGTTAACTGCTACCAGTGGGTCGGGGCGTTTACGTGAACGCATATAAATTACTAACCCTGTGAAAGCAACCACCAATATTATTGGTAGAATCATAGTAGCGTTAAGAACCTCGGGCCCTGCTGCTCTTTTTGCCGCATCCAAAGCTGTAGCCATTTCAGTTCCGGGTGCAGCGGAACTATAGGCGGCCATTTCGGCGCCGGCAGGAAGTTTATCTGCAACAACCCTGTCATAAAAGCCACCCATAAATACCGTATATACGGAAACTGCAAACATACCCGCACCACCCATCAGGTTTAAACCTACTGCACCGGTTTTTGGAAGATTTTCTGCAACAAAACCGATCATAGTTGGCCAGAAATAACAAACGCCAACGCCAAAGATCAGAGCAGACAAATACAACATGTTTCCAGTGGTATGTCCAAGTAAATAAAGTCCTATAGCAGCGATGATTGCAGACAACAACAATAATCCCTGCGGTGCGAGCCGTTTAACAACAGGTTCCGCAAGTCCCCGACCCACGACCATTACACCAGTTGTAAGTGTAAGGATGAGGATCGCATTATCGGTTTCGGCTTTTAATAAAACTTCTATCCACTGCCCGGTGAATAACTCTGTTATTGCGGTCATGAACATACAAATGATCATGAATATGAATAAAGGGCTAAGCAGTGATTTATACATCTGCGCAGTGGATACACCCGCTGCAACACGCTCTGTAACAGGGAAGCGAAGTTTTGAAAACAGGTAGCCGTAGAACAGGGTTGGTATCAACATGATTGCAACCTGGATCTGCCAGGGATCAAGCCCACCGATAGAACCGATGTTTGCCTTGGTATACAGAAAAACTATCAGCGTACCGATGAAAATGCCGCCGGGGAACCAAAGATGGAAGTGATTAAGTTTAGTTGTTTTGTTATCGGGATATAATGCTGCAACCAACGGGTTACAGGCAGCTTCAACTGTTCCGTTTGCAATACCAATTAATAAGGTAGACAAAAACAGTGTCCAGTAGCCATTTGCAAATATTGTAAGAAAGATTCCTGCAAGGTGAAAAAGAAATGCAATTACAAGCAGTCTTTTCATACCTATAATATCAACTACAAACCCACCAATAATCACAGCCAACGGGAAACCCCAGAAGGCAGTGGCTGTTATCGTTCCTAACTCAAGTTTTGTGAGACCGAAGGTTTCACCCAGGGTACCCAGGATACCGGCACGGATTCCAAAAGACAAAGAAGTAACAAGAAGGGCTAAACAAGAGGCGACAAATAATTTGTCGCGTTGTATCGAAATGGACATGACAAGTGTTTTTGGTTTATAAACGTAATCGTTGGTTTTGATAATTTTTACAAGTTCAGGTTAACCCCCTTAACTTTACCCCGTCGCCACGGAGTTTACTGGCCGTTTGGGGATTTATAAATGAAACGCTAAAAATGAAATCATTGTCGTAAATGTAATTTTTTTATTTTTAAAATTCATTTCTTTTAAACTTTTCTAATACATTTTTTCATGAACAGAAAACTAAGAATGGGAATGGTTGGTGGAGGTAAAGATGCCTTCATCGGAGCTGTTCACAGAATTGCCGCCAACATGGATGGCCTGATTGAACTTGTATGTGGTGCGCTCAGTATCAATCCTGAGGTTGCTCATCAATCAGGAAAGGAATTGTTTTTGTCAGAGGACCGGATCTACAAGAATTATGAAGAGATGATTCAGAAAGAAGCCGCATTACCTGCCGACAAACGGATGGATTTTGTTACCATCGTTACGCCAAACTTTGCACACTTCGCTCCTGCAATGCTTGCACTTGAAAACGGTTTTCATGTTGTAATAGAAAAGCCAATGACGCTTACTCTTGAAGAAGCAAAAGCGTTAAAACAGAAAGTAGATGAAACCGGTTTGACCTTATGTCTTACACATACGTATTCAGGCTACCCAATGGTTAAACAGGCGCGCGCAATGATAAAAGATGGTGTGCTTGGAAAAATCAGGAAAGTTTGGGTTGAATATCCGCAGGGCTGGCTCAGCAAACTTACAGAAAGAGAGGGCAATGCACAGGCCGCGTGGAGAACAGATCCGAAAAAATCTGGTAAAAGTGGTGCAATGGGTGATATCGGAACACATTCCTGGCACCTGGCCGAGTATGTAACCGGTCTTAAGATCACTGAACTTTGTGCCGACCTTAGTATTATGGTAGATGGCCGTGCACTTGATGATGACGGCAATGTGCTTTTGCGTTTTGAGAATGGTGCAACAGGTGTATTAATGGCATCACAGGTTGCAGCCGGTGAAGAAAACGCATTAAAACTTCGTGTATATGGTGAGAAAGGTGGTGTTGAATGGAACCAGCATGAACCAAATACATTATTGGTAAAATGGTTGGATCAACCAGCGCAGATCCTTCGCGCGGGAGCAGGTTATACCGACAGGCTTTCTCCATATGCCACTAATAATTGTCGCACACCAGGCGGTCACCCCGAGGGATACCTGGAAGCCTTTGGTAATATATACCGCAATTTTGCTCTGACACTCTCCGCAAAGATTGATGGCACTGAACCAGCACCCGAAAACCTTGATTTTCCACGTGTGGAAGAAGGTGTAAGAGGTATGGCTTTCGTAGACACTGTGGTAGAAAGCAGTGCAAGCAGCCAGAAGTGGACAAAGTTCAAAGACTAAGACTGTTATTATAAACCTAATCAGAAAAGTTTATATGAAGACTATAAAAGGACCGGGCATATTTTTAGCACAGTTTGCAGGTGATACAGCTCCATTTAATTCGCTTGAATCTATTTGCAAATGGGCCGCAGGACTGGGTTTTAAAGGAGTACAGATTCCTACCTGGGACGCTAGATTGATTGATCTTCAAAAGGCAGCCGAGAGCAAAACTTATGCTGACGAAATAAAAGGTATAGTTAACGCAGCCGGTCTGGAAATCACAGAACTCTCAACACATTTACAAGGACAACTGGTTGCCGTGCACCCCGCTTTTGATGCGCAGTTTGATGGTTTCGCACCTGCCTCTGTTCATAATAATCCTGTTGCCCGTCAACAATGGGCCGTACAACAATTGAAATATGCTGCCAAAGCCTCGCAAAACCTGGGACTAAAAGCGCATGCTACATTCAGCGGTGCTTTGTTATGGCCCACTGTATATCCATGGCCGCAACGCCCGGCGGGATTAGTTGAAACGGGTTTTAAAGAACTGGCGGCAAGATGGGTTCCTATCCTTGATACTTTTGAAGAAAACGGGGTAGATGTGTGTTATGAGATTCATCCTGGTGAAGATATTCATGATGGCATCACTTACGAGATGTTTCTTGAACACACAAACAACCATAACCGGGCATGCATATTATATGATCCGAGCCATTATGTGTTGCAGTGTCTCGACTATTTGTCTTTCATAGACAACTATCATGAAAAGATCAGGATGTTCCATGTAAAAGATGCTGAATTCAACCCCACCGGTAAACAAGGTGTTTACGGGGGGTATCAGAACTGGATCGACCGCGCCGGACGTTTCCGTTCATTGGGTGATGGCCAGGTTGATTTCAAAGGCATCTTCAGCAAACTGACTGCCTATGATTTTGACGGCTGGGCCGTAATGGAATGGGAATGTTGTATCAAACACCCCGAAGACGGTGCAAAAGAAGGTGCAGTATTTATCAGGGATCATATTATAAGGGTTACAGAAAAAGCCTTTGATGATTTTGCAGGCACCGGCAGCGATGAAAATTTTAATAGGGCGGTACTTGGTTTGAAGTAACTTAGTGGTTTGATTTTGGATGGTGGCATTTCATCCGGATACCCGCATAACAAACAATTAAAAAACAAAAAGTATGAAGAAGATTTTCGTAACACTTGGAATTGCACTCGTAATATTTGCGTGTAATTCAGGTGAGGACAAAACAGCTGATGAAACAGCTCCAACTTCGGCAACAACACCTGCTGCAAGCGACGAATCAAAGTATGAGAAAGGGGTAGAATTGATTGCAGGCTCTGACTGTCTTGCCTGCCATAAGATCAATGAAAAATTAACAGGACCATCTTATAAAGATGTTGCCAACAAATATGATGCAACAGAAGAAAACTACTCTTACCTCGCAAAAAAAATCATCGAAGGTGGTTCAGGCGTTTGGGGAGCAGTTGCTATGACCCCGCATCCATCGCTTTCCGAAGCCGATGCAAAGGAAATGGCTAAATACATTCTTTCATTAAAAGACAAACAATAAGAGCAAATGCGAAATTTATTTTTTGGCGCGGCACTCCTGGTGCTTGCATCGTGCGGATCGTCTAAGAAAACCGGGTCAGACAGTGCTGCCGCCAATACTCTTACCAGGGCTGAAAAAGCAGCTGGTTGGCAATTATTATTTGATGGGAAAACGAAGGCGGGCTGGCATGTTTATAATAACAAATCCGACGGTTCAGCCTGGAAAGTTGAAGATGGTACTTTGTTCTTTGATCCCACATCACAAGGTGGTAAAGGCGATATCGTTAGTGATGGTGAATACGAAAACTTTCACCTGAAACTTGACTGGAAACTTGAACCCGGTGGAAACAGCGGACTCATTTTCCTCGCGCAGGAAGATCCCAAATACAAATATGCATACTACACCGGCCCCGAAATGCAGATGATTGACAATGCATCGCATCCTGATGCCAAAAACATCAAACACCGCTCCGGGGATCTGTATGATATGATTTCTGCACAACCCGAATCAACTGTACCCGCTGGTGAGTGGAACAGTATAGAAGTTATCGTTAACAAAGGCAAACTGGATATGCGGGTTAACGGTGCTACAGTGGTTTCAACCACAATGTGGGATGAAAACTGGAGACAGATGATCGCAAACAGCAAATTCAAAACGCTTAAAGATTTTGGAACTTTCCGTAAAGGCAGGTTTGACCTCCAGGATCACGGTAACAAAGTTTGGTTTAGAAATATCAAGATCAAGCAACTGTAATAGAGTTCATAACTTTCTTAAGCGCAATCATACGATCCCCCGGATCAGCTATGATTGCGCTTTTTCTTTTAACTTGTATGTCAAACCAAACAAAATGAGAACTCTATTACTAACACTTATTTTAATATCAGTAATTGCTTGCAATTCCCCTGAAACTACAACTCCTGAAACAACCAGTAATAACGATTCTTCTACGAACCAATCACAGGCTATGAATGATAATGTACTGTCAGCAGCAGAACAAGCAGATGGGTTTGCTTTGTTATTTGATGGAAAATCAAAAGATGGCTTTCATGTATTCAATAATAAAACAGATGGAAGCGCGTGGAAAATCGTTGATGGTTGTCTCCATCTTGAACCTGTTCAAACGCATGACTCCAAAACACAAACCAGCGGTGGCGGCGATTTATTAACTGCTGAGGAATACGAAAACTTTCATCTCAAGCTCGACTGGAAAGTTGATACCGGAGGCAATAGCGGTATCCTGTTGTTTGTTAAAGAAGATCCCGGCTACGAAAGAACCTGGCATACCGGGCTCGAAATGCAGGTGCTGGATAATGAGCGACATAAAGATGCCAAAATCATAAAACACCGCGCAGGTGATTTATACGATCTGATTTCCGCCTCACCCGAAACAGTAAAACCCGCGCTTGAATGGAACCAGGTTGAGATCATTTCAAAAAACGGTTCGCTTGAGTTTTTCCTGAACGGAACGAAGGTTGTATCAACTACGATCGGTGATGCCAATTGGGACAAAATGGTTGCCGGAAGCAAGTTTGCTGAATGGAAAGACTTTGGAAAATTCAGGAAGGGCCGTATTGGTCTCCAGGACCACGGTGATAAGGTATGGTATAAAAATATCAGGATAAAAACGCTTTAAGAAAAGCGTTTTTATCCTGGCCATCATCAGATCTTCGGTAGTTTGTAGCCGTTATGATAATTGGCGTATAAGTATTGTTTATTGATCTTGTCGTCGGTGAACTTGCCTTTTTCTTTATCCCAGGTAAGTTTTTGCTGGCTGCGGTATGCAATGTTTCCTAACTGGCAGATAGTTGCTATATGCGATCCTGTTGCAATCGGGCAGTTGAGATCAGATTGTTTCCTGCTTTTAACCGCTCCGATGAAGTTTTTCCAGTGTTCATCAAGACCATTGTCTGAGGGTTTTACCCGCTCAACACTCGCTTTCGCTTTACTGCCTTTCTCTTCCATTACTTCCCAACCGCTGCGATCGAGTTCAAGCGTACCATTGTTACCAATGAATGCAATACCATGGTCCCGGCGGAACAAACCATTATCGATACCCATCGCATGATCCCAGATAAGATTGAATTTAGGGAACTCATATAAGGCACCCATTGTGTCTGGTGTTTCCTGGTATAACTCCGGGTATGCGAAAGGACCACCAAGCGCAGAAACCGTTTTTGGAACAGGTGCATCCATACCAAAGATGGCATAATCCATCAGGTGAACACCCCAGTCGGTCATCAGACCACCCGCATAATCCCAGAACCAACGGAAATTGAAATGAAAACGCTCTTTATTGAACGGTCGTGTTTTTGCAGGTCCAAGCCACATAGCATAATCCACACCCGGAGGTGGTGCAGTATCAGGCACTACGGGTCCGGGTTTCATCCATCCCTGGTAACACCACACTTTTACCGTGCGGATATTTCCCAACTTACCGGTTCTGATATAATCTACTGCATCACGGAAATGTTTCTGGCTTCGTTGCCATTGGCCGGCCTGTACAATGCGCCCGGTTTTTTCCTGTGCAGCAACCATAGCGCGACATTCTTCTATCGAATTACCTACAGGTTTCTCAACATAAACATCTTTTCCGGCCTGTACTGCATGAATCATCATCAGCGCATGCCAGTGATCTGGAGTACCAATAATAACGGCATCAACATCCTTATTATCTAACAGTTCCTTGTAATTACCATAGGTTTTTACTTTGGAAGTCTCTTTACCCATCTTGCCGAGTTCGGCCAATCTTTCGTCAAGAACGTTTTTGTCTACATCACATAACGCAACAATGTTTACGCCGGGAATTTTTAGTGCAGATTTCACATTCGACCAACCCATACCTTTTATGCCGATAGCACCGATATTCACCTGGTCGGCCGGGGAAGTTCGGGATTTAAAGATGGCAAATGCTTTATTATCAAAAGCTGATAAAAGTGTTCCACCGGCCAGTATGGTAGCGGAGTTTTGAAGAAAATTACGACGGGTTGGCATTGATCTTAATTTTACAGTGCATTGGTTTGCCTGTGATTCAGGAATAATGATTCGTATTGGAATGATGGCTGCCGCAACAGCATAATCACATCCATTTTCTTGGTTATAAAACGTTTTTTTTGAGATAGTCGATACTTTGACTGATACTGTCAAGTGGTTCGCCGGGAGTTACATCCTGCTCAACGAAGAAGTATTTCATGCCGCTTTTTTTGGCATTAGCAAAAATTGGCTTCCAGTCAATGCTTCCGTTACCTACTTCCGTAAAGAATTTTTTATCGGTTTTATCAATATCCTTTACGTGCCACATGGCATAACGTCCGGGCGTCTCTTTAAATAATTGGATCGGATCATACCCCGCTTTAACCGCCCAATAAATATCCAGTTCAAACTTCACAAGTTTAGGATCTGTTTCCTTCAACAGAATATCAAAGCCGCGTTGGCCATCCTGGTTTTTGAATTCAAAATCGTGATTGTGATATGCGAGTTTGCTTCCGCCGTCTTTTGCAATCTGACCGGCTTTATTCAAAGCTGCTGCAATCTTTTTGTAATTGTCGATGGAACGGTATCCATCTTCGAGGTAAGGAACAACGATAAACTCCTGTCCGAGTGCTTTGGAGTCTTCGACTGCTTTTTTCCAGTTATCTTCCCATCCATCTTTCACAAATGTGCCGCCACCGAAAGTATGTCCGCTTGGAGAAGTGAGCCCGTTTTGTTTAAGAACTTCCTTCAGTTCTGAAGGTGTAAGTCCAAACCACTTGCCGTTACCATATCCAAAAGTTTCTACTTGTTTGTAGCCTAGTTTGGCTACTGCTGCTAATACGCCCTTAGGATCTTTGCTAATTGAACTTCGCAACGTGTACAGTTGTACACCAATATTCTTTTTAGATTTAAAGAAAACGTCATCTGGCATAAAAAACGCCGCAGACAGGATGGACGATTGTTTAAGGAACTCTCTCCTGGTTGACATAGCAATCAATATTTAGGTGCTGAAATTACAAAAAATACAACACCGGCAATCATACTATCTACTCTTCACTCATCTCCCTGATAATCTCTTTTAGTTTGCGAATGTTATCGCCGTAAAGCTTCTTCAGCAGCCATACATTCGCGAAATAAACGATCGTGGTTAATACTAGGGTAAGGCCTGCCCAGGAAAGTATCGTTTTCCAGGTCTCACCACCAAAAAAGACATTTGGATTAGCGGGATCCTGTATTTCTTTATAGAATATCCATCCAAAAAACGCCAGGCAGATAGGCACAAGGGCTGAACCGGCAATCAGGTAAATACGAACAAATTTTTCAAGAGCGGTAACCTGTCGTTCAAGATGCACCTTAACCTGGCCCGAAACCTGCTGCATTTCGTTCAGTAATTTGTTTTTAAAGTAGTAATAAAGCAGGAACAAAGCGGCGATGGTTAATAAAAACCAGGCAACGGAATGAAGCTCTTCTTCGAACGAATAGAAATAATGGGTGATAATGACAGAGTAACTAACAATGACCAATATTAGTTCCCACCGCAGGTTTCGTTTCATCCGGGCGATCGGACCCTGTGAACGTTTTTTGAGCATGGCCGCTATCTCCTCTTGTCCGCGATGCTGACCAGCTGGCTCATCTAGCTCCTTCCAGATATCTTTTAACTGATCAAGATCCATATTCAACGGCTTTGGTGAGTTTTCTGAGTTTTTCTTTTATCCGGTTCATTTTCACGCGTAAGTTATTCTGATTGATACCGAGAATATCTTCCATTTCGTCATAGCTTTTGTCTTCCAGGTATAGCATGACAATTGCCTTCTCGATTTCGGTCAGCTGGTTTATAGCAGTATATAGTAGTTTGAGTTTGTCTTCTTTTTCCTGGTAGCTTTCTATGTCGTCGATCCCGTCGGGCAATCCGTCGGGTTCGGTGGTAATGATGTGTTTTTTCTTTTTCCGGAGATCCGAGATGGCAGTATTTAATGCGATGCGGTACATCCAGGTGCTGAATTTAGAATCGCCGCGAAAGCCCGGATATGCACGCCACAACTGTATTACGATCTCCTGGAACAGGTCCTGCCGTTCGGACTCCTGTCTGCAATACAAATTACAAACCTTGAAAAGCATTGGCCGGTGCTGATTGACCAATGCCACAAATTCGTCCTGGTTTACCTGTTTTTGAAGCAAGTGATGATAGTTGGTGCTTTATTCGTGTGCCGGCAAGTTAATTTATTACAGTGATTCGGTATTAAATTGCATTAATGAACAAAATGTACCATCTCGCAAACTGCACCACCTGCCAGGCAATCATCCGCGAAACAGGGGTTAACAAATCGGGCATCGAAATGCAGGATATTAAGTTTGAAAAGATTACCGCGAAGCAGCTCGAAGAAATGAAAAAACTTGCAGGTAGCTATGAAGCCTTATTCAGCCGCCGTGCCATGTTATACAAGGAAAGGGGTCTGAAGGATAAGACACTTACAGAAGCAGACTATCGTGACCTGATTCTTGAAGAGTACACATTTCTGAAACGGCCCGTGACGATATTGGGGAAAGATATTTTTGTGGGTAATGACAAGAAGACGGTTGCCCGCCTGAAGGAAGCCGTAGGTAAACTTTGAGCTTTAATCGATAGTTTTGCAGATTAAACAGCCCGATTTGAGTGCGCGCGTCTACCTCATTACTCCACCATTCACCCAGCTTAACACACCTTACCCGGCGACAGCCTATTTGAAGGGGTTTTTGAATACAAAAAACATCTCTTGTTTCCAGTCGGACCTGGGAATAGAAGTAACGCTTGAGATATTTTGTCATAGCGGCCTAATAGAAATTTTTAACCGTATCAGGTCTTCCGGACAGGAGTTTTCTGATAATGCGCAACGGATCATGAACCTGGAGGCGGTTTATCTGCGAACCATTGATCCCGTTATCCGGTTTCTGCAGGGACACAATCCCACACTCGCTCACCTGATTGCAAAACGTGATTTTTTGCCGGAGGCGTCCCGGTTTGCACAGCTGGATGATCTTACCTGGGCCTTTGGTTCAATGGGAATACAGGATCAGGCAAAACATATTGCTACCATGTATCTCGAAGATCTGAGCGATCTGATCAAAGAGTGCCTGGATGATCATTTCGGGTTTAGCAGGTATGCTGAGAAACTCGGACGATCTGCGGGAAGTTTTGATGTCTTGTACGAATCACTTCAACAACCGCCCACCTTTGTTGATGAGGTTTTGATACGATTACTTGAAGAGCGTCTCAGTACATTTAAACCTGACCTCGTAGGTTTGTCGGTGCCCTTCCCCGGTAATCTGTATGCGGCCCTCCGGTGTGGTCAATATATCAAATCGAAGTATCCCGGAATAAAGGTCACAATGGGTGGCGGTTTTCCCAATACTGAACTTCGTTCTTTAGCTGATCCGCGGGTTTTCGAATTCCTGGATTTTATAACACTCGACGACGGAGAAGCGCCGATTGAAAACCTGGTTAAACATGTTTCGGGTGAACTTCCTGTCGATGATCTGAAGAGAACCTTTGTTATTAAAGACGGTAGTGTTACTTATATTAACAACCCCGCCTATCCCGATTACCGGCAGGCTGATCTGGGAACACCCGATTACAGCGATTTCATTCTTGATCGGTATATCTCGGCTATAGAAGTTGTGAACCCCATGCACCGGCTCTGGAGCGATGGACGATGGAACAAGCTAACCATGGCGCACGGCTGTTATTGGGGTAAATGCACCTTTTGTGATATTTCGCTCGATTATATCCGCCTGTATGAACCGATCGCGGCAAAAATGCTTTGCGACCGGATGGAAACCATGATCGCTCAAACCGGAGAAAACGGGTTCCATTTTGTTGATGAAGCCGCACCTCCCGCACTGATGCGCGCATTGGCTATTGAGATCATCCGGAGAAACCTTGTGGTGACCTGGTGGACAAATGTCCGGTTCGAAAAAAGCTTCACCCGCGATCTGTGTTTGCTATTAAAAGCATCCGGCTGTATCGCAGTTTCGGGAGGTCTTGAAGTAGCGTCGGACCGACTGCTTGGATTGATTCAAAAAGGTATCACAGTGGCGCAGGTGGCCCGGGTTACGAAAAACCTGACGGATTCAGGGATCATGGTCCATGCTTATCTGATGTATGGGTTTCCCACCCAAACCGCCCAGGAAACAATAGACTCGCTTGAGATGGTGCGGCAATTATTCAAAGCAGGAATTCTTCAGTCGGCATTCTGGCACCAGTTTACGATGACCGCCCACAGCCCGGTGGGACTTGAACCTGCCAGGTTTGGGGTAGAAAAAGAAACAGATGCGGTTGGCTCGTTCGCAAACAATGACATCATGCACGTTGATCCATCCGGGGCCGACCACGAGGCTTTCAGTTTTGGTTTGAAGAAATCACTGTTCAATTTTATGCATGGGATCGGGCTGGAAGATCCGGTTCATAAATGGTTCGATTTTAAAGCTCCAAAAACCGCTGTAGCCGGTGATTATATCATGAACGCCCTGAATGACGACGATCACCTTACATTTAAACCGGCAGCAAAAGTGTTATGGCTCGGTAAACCACCCGTGCGCGAATACTTTGTGCAGTCTAAAAAAGGCAATCAAAGGGAGATGGTAATGCTTAAGTTCCACACTTTGAAACAAACGCAGTCTCTCCAGTTTCCGAAAGAACAGGGCGATTGGCTGGCAGAAATGCTGCCCAAACTTTCGATAACTGAAAATCATTCAACAACCATGCAGCAGTTGCGTGACAGTTATGAGGCAATGGGTTGGGATGATTTTGACATGTTCTGGTTCAATAAACCAGTAAGTACCATGTTCAGGCTGGGATTGCTCCGGATTTGAGAGCGGTTAACGGTTTAATCTGCCTAAACTACCTTTTCAACCTGCTTTGCCGGTCGCGCCTTTCGCCGTACGATACGGCTCAGCTTACTGACAGATTCTTTTGGAGGTGTACCGAGTATCCATCGCACCGGCTCTATGTTTTTGATCAGCTCATACAGCAGCATGGTAACAACCAATGATCCGGCTGAGATAATGATGAATTTGGAGAACATATCAATATTCCAGTGTACCGCATAGAACGCTATGAGTATCATTACCGGTTGGTTCAGGATATAGAATGGCAGTACTGCGTTACTCAGATAATCGACCCTCGACCGCTTCCTGTTGAGGTGTCTGTACCCAATTCCAACCATTGCGCACATCCAGATCCAGGTGGTAAATGATTTAACGATGACCTGGAAGGTGAAGTAAGCACTTCGGAATTTGGGTTGAAAATTATCAAACTTCCAGAATAATACGAGAACAGTCAATGCAACGGCAGTTATGAGGAAAGTCCAGCGATAACGGGATATTTTTTCTATAAACCGGTCGTTGGAGAATAAAGCAAAACCTGCTGCAAAAAACAGGAAGTGTTCTAAAAAGTTCCAGCCCCCCCAGATCCGGGCGCCGATTAAACTATTGGAATGCAATTTCCAGGCAGGGAATGCCGTAACCAGCGCCAGCAGAACAAGGAAAAACCAGGATCCGGTTAGCTTTGTAAAAAACGGCTTTTTGAAGTACTTCAGGCCGAAATAGAAATAAGGCATCAGTACCAGTGAAAAAACAAAAAGAAAAGCAAGGTACCAGAGATGTAATCCAAGGAAAGCAAAGTTTCCACCCATTCCATAATACCCCTGGAAGTATATAGGAAAGAAGCTCCAGACAGTTCCCTCATACAAGCCATGATTAACACGCTCAAGGTATACCTGGGGCCAGGCTAGTATTGTAATTCCAAAAGCCAGCGGAAGTAAAAACCGCTTGAAAAGGTTCATCACGAAAACGGCAACGGACCGCTTTTGTAAGGAAAACCATACTGTTGCTCCGGAAACAAGGAAAAACACCGGCATCACCGCCATCCCAACATTCAAAAGAAAAAACGAACCGATATCTAATCTTTCGACGTTTTTAATATGCCACTCTTCCGAGTCGAACACTTTGGTGGCGTGAAAAAAGAAAACGAAAAATATACAACAAACTTTGATGACGTTGAAGAAGTAGTATTTAGCACGATAGTCCGGTTTGGGCTGCGACATGTTCAGGATTTTGCCTTAAGAAACGCGGGCCGGTTGCCCGGAACGGTTTTAACCGTTACATAACGACCGCAAGACAAGATTAAGTATAATATCCCGAAATAATAAAAGGTGCTCCAAAATAGAAGCACCTTTGTCCAACTTAACCGTCCGTCCTAAGGAGTTATCCAGCTCGAGCGGGTTACAGATACCACCGCATTCGCTGGTTGTTCAAGCTCGAATATTTCGTCTCCCACATTGAACCAGAATATGTGGCTGGAACCCTTGTGGTAATTGCCGCCCATGGCCACTTTGCCTTTTGTGACCGCAACATTGGTACAATATCCCCTGAAGCCAGCGGGAATTTGGGGCCTGATATTTTCCAGCACCTCGCCATTTTCATTGATTCGAAATACCAGGGGCCGGTGAGTATTGAAATCATACGCGTTTAATAATAACTGTCCTTCTCCAATGGCATGCACACCGCTGAGCCGGTATGCCGCCGGAATGTCAACCGGTCCGAGGTTAAGTTGACCACTCTTCGTCCATAAAGCCATATAGGAATCCAAAGAATTATCATTCACCACATTTCGGTCGCCGGTAATAAATAGCTTTCCCGAGCTCGTGGTGAGATAGAACGCAGTTGCCCATTTCAGATCGCTTTCCACTTCGTGCCATGTGGCGTTTCCGGTGCTGGCGAGCTTCCAATATCCCACCGAGAATGAGGTCCTGCCATCTTGCTGCACAGCTTTGTCGCCACCGATATAAATTGCATTGTTATACAGATGCAGGTTCGAAGCAGAACGAACACCAAATGCTGTATCGACCAGGATCGTTTGAACAACCAGATTGTTTTTTATTATCCAAACGACCGGTGCAAGATCCGCGGCGCCGAGAATATAAAGCGTTCCATTCCAATCAAGCACATCTTTAGCAACGATTTTCTCAAATGCTTCCAATTCCACAGAAGGTAAATTGACTTTGACACCATTCCGCCAGTAACACGGATATAGTCTTTCACCATCTTCCGACTCATAGGCACCTGTGATGATTAGATCAGTGCCTTGTTGGGCAATGCCGTAAGCATAGGAACTAAGTTGCTCCGGAACCGGCAATGCAACTATTTTATCATACTTCCAGTAAACGGGTTTATAGTATTGGCCGGCGGCATCGTAATAATAGCCGGAGGTTATCAATACGGGATCACGAACAGGCGGCGGTAACGCTCCATCCTCATTTTTACGACATCCGTTAAGTAATGTTGCAATAGTGAAAGCCAACACGATAAAAACAGGTTTCATACAAGAACTTTATATTCGGTTACACTTACCTGTTATAGAAATAATAATCTTCGGTTTTATTACCGTTTGCGGCTTCGGCGACGATATCGATCTCGCCAAAATTCCATGTTTTGCTTTTTACCTTCTCAACGAGTTCCCCAAAAGCCGTACTGTTTTGCAAAGTCTTTGAACCCTGCGGAAAACAATTCGCATTACAGGTCCAGCTTTGGGTTTCGAGTAATTCAGTACCGGTACCAGGAATCTTGTTATTGGCAGTACGATTTAATGTGATCTTACGCCATTTAACCGGATCGTTGGCTTCAATACGGAAGTAAGGATGAGCAAAATTGAGTGATACAAAAAATTTGATTTCATTATTGTAAGAGAGTATCACTCTCGGTTCCCAATCATCACCAAGACTTCCATTAGGTCCGTTTATATATACTCTTCCGTTGTCGGTTCCCAACTGCAGTGTTGTTGTACGATGATATTCTCTTCTTTCATTGGAGCCAGATACACGCGCGTACAGGTTTATTTTAGCGGTGTATTCGCCTTTACGAAGTCCATCTATATCTGCATGCAACTCTTCGCCCGATTTGTGGAACCTCAAAAAATAAGGCATGTTTGTTCCTTTCCTTTCCAGGATCACAACGGCGGAATCGTAAAGTGACACGGGAATGGTTGCATCATTGAAAGGCAGCACCAGCAGGGTATCCGACGAACTTATAAATCCGGTTTCAGGATCTTTTTTGCAAGAAGAAGCAGATAAAAAAATGAACGATACCACTAACGTCAATGCCAAAGCGCGCGAAGCGTATGACATAAATTGATCAATATGAATTTTCATGATAAGGTGTTTGTTTCAAAAAAAACTATAAACTTTCACGGCCCGTGACCTTCACGTGTATTAAAACGTTGCAGGCCGCATTGATAAATATTATCGAAAGTTGTCTAGTATGTTTTGACGCACCTAAGTTATACTCTTGAACGCTTTGTTATTATCACATGTTAATGTGAGAGACGGTACATTACGTCATCAACAGCATTACCAAAGTAGCCGGTTCATATTGCACTATTTGATGAATAATTGTATAACCGAAGATGATTTGAATTTCTATTCTTCAGTCTCCGCCTTATAAAGATTAATATCAATTTCTTTTTCTACCCGAATGCTTTTAAGGAAATGCTGATCGTGGGAAACAACCACAAGTGCCCCCTCATAAGCCGCGATAGCACCGGCAAGTATTTCGACGTTTTGTATGTCGAGGTTATTGGTGGGTTCATCAAGAACTATCATATCCGGCGACTTCCCCGCGATGGTCAGGCAGCAAAGCATTAGCCGCATCTTTTCGCCACCACTCAGAATTTCACAATGTTTATCCCAATGATCACTTGTAAATAAAAACCTGTTCAACCGCGATTTGATCTCATGCTCGCGCAATGCAGCATCGTTGAATTTTTGTGCCAGTTCGTAGACCGTCATGGTATTTTCAAGTAAACTGTAATCCTGATCTGCATACACATGTTTAATCCGAGCGAGCTGCATTGTTCCGTTAGCGGGCTGCAGGGCACCTAGTATCAGTTTTATCAGTGTTGTTTTGCCAGAGCCATTGTCACCTTTCAATACAATGCGGTCACGACTTCCGATAACAAATGATATCGCTTTGTTCCACACAGGGCGATCGTCGTACTTAAAGCTGAGATCAGTTGCCTTTACCAGGGTTTTGTTAGCGTGAAGATGAGATTGATTGAACAGTAATTTCATAGCATCGGCGTCAGGGACCCGTTCACGGAGTTCAAGCAAATCATCTTTTATAGAACCTATCCGCGCTTCATGTCCGGCTCTCAGACGCGCTGAAGTGCTTTCTGCATTATTGCGATAGGTATTGAGCATAATTGTTGGCAAACCTGCTTTATCTTGTTTCTTTCTTCCTCTTGCTTCCAACTTCTGCTGACGTTCAAGGCTTTCGCGTTCCACTTCTTTTGCTTTGCGCAATTCCTTTTCTTTGGTTGCAACCTGTTGTTGCAAGGCATTCTGCTCCAGCATTTTTTGAGCGAGATAAAAATCGTAATTCCCCCCATACATTGATAATGCTCCCCGACTTAGTTCAAACACACGTGGAACAAGGTTTAGCAACTCCCTGTCATGACTTACAACTATGAGGGCGCTTCGTGTATTTTGGATCAGGTTATATAATAAACGCCGGCCACTCCTGTCGAGGTGATTGCTGGGTTCATCCAGCAGTATTATTGCAGGTTCGTGAATGGCAATCCCGGCGAGCAGCACGCGCATTTTCTGACCGCCACTTAATGCCTGGAAGCTGGTGCTCAGTTCAACAGAATTAAGCTGCCAATCGTCAAGCGCCTTTCTACACCGCTCCACGATGTTCCAGTCGTCGTCAAGAATTGTATAATCCAATTCTGTAAGATTTCCTTCAAGGATGTTTTGCAAAGCTTTCAGTTTGGGAGCGACCTTCAGTACCCCGGCAACACTTACGTCGTTGAATACTCCAAACTGTTGGGGCACATAATACAAGTCCGCTGGGGCAGATATTGTTCCTCCGATTGGTTGGAGGTCACCAGCTATAATTTGTAACAAGGTTGATTTACCTGTGCCATTGTTTCCTACCAGCGCTACTTTTTCCGAAGGCTGTAGCGAAAGGTTAATGTTCTGAAAAAGATTTTGCTTACCAGGATGCGCGTAGGCAATGTTTTGAAGTAAAAGCATGATAATTTTTTCCGGAGATGAATAGATAGCGGTTGAACCGTATTGCACTATGGAGGGAAAAAATTATAGCTTCATATCGCGAAATTAGGAAATATGGTGTAACGGAACAACATCCGGATCAGTTGATCGGTCAAAAACTTTTTCTACAAGCACATTTGTAAACCGGGACACTGCAGAGACTGGTGGCTGCGCTCACTATTTGGTAAGTTCAGGCTGCATGAACAACAACAGTGTTTCTAAAGTACTAAAATAAAAAGGCGGGATGTTAGCCCGCCTGATCATTCAGCATTGATGTTGAACCAATGCACACAGTGTTAATCTTAACTATTGAACAAGGCGCAATTTTGCATAATTCAACATAATCTTTTTCTCTCCGTTATGTTCAAACTTTACAGTTGCAATCGGGTTATGTGCCGAACCTTCCATTTTGACCACCTCACCAAAACCAAACTTCTGATGTTCTACCCTTTGACCTTCCTGGAGATTGGTTGTATCACTTGGTGCAAAATCCGCGCTTGGCTTATGATCAACAACCCTTGCCGGCGATTTAGGGACAATATAACTCGGTATTTCTTTTTTCTTTGTCGGCGGCGGACCGTATTGTCTTTCGGCTTCGTGTGCACCGCGTGAATCACTACCAAACCCTCCACGCATTCTGTCAAATGCAGAACCACCGCTCCAGCTACTGAAGCCGTTGCCCTGGTTGCGTGCACCACCTCCGGCAAAACTCCGGTCAATCATTGCCTCGGGTATCTCAGCAATAAAGCGGCTTGGTTCATTTTGAACCAACGAACCAAAACGGTATCTGCTGTTTGCATAAGTAATCCAGAGTTTGCTTTTTGCTCTTGTTACCACAACATAAAATAACCGGCGTTCTTCTTCCAGTTCTTCGCGGGTGTTGATAGACATAGAGTTTGGGAACAACATTTCTTCGAGACCAGCTGCAAATACACATGCAAACTCGAGTCCCTTCGCGGCGTGAATGGTCATTAGCTTTACGGTATCAGCATTAGGGTCCTTTTCGTCCGCGTCGGTTAACAATGTGATCTGCTGCAGGTAAGCACCAAGACTTTTATCACCCACTTCGCCTTCCTCGTTGGAAGGACTTTCGGTCCATTCTTTAATACTGTTCAGCAACTCCTGGATATTCTCGTATCTCGCCATGCCCTCGGTACTTTTGTCGTTGAACAGTTCTTTTACAATGCCCGTTTGTTTCCCGACGTGCACAGCTACATCATAGGCATTTTTCGTTTCCAGCATACTGGCGAAACTGCGAATCATCAACACAAAATTCTCGATCGATTCAAGTGTGCCTCCCTTATAACCGGTTTCACGCGCTTGTTCCAACACGTTCCACATAGATATGTTCTGGGTATTGGCCGCGAGAATCGCTTTATCAACCGAAGTTTTTCCAATGCCACGGGCAGGAAAATTAATGATCCGCTTTAGCGCCTCTTCGTCCCGGGGGTTCGCTATGATGCGCAGATAGGCAACAAAATCTTTTATCTCTTTTCTTTGATAGAAGCTAACACCTCCATAAATCATATAGGGAATGTTCATGCGCCGTAAACTTTCTTCAAAAGCCCGGCTCTGAGCATTCGTCCGATATAAGATCGCAAAATCACGATTGTTATAGTGATTCCTGAGTTTCTGTTCCTGGATGCTGTCGGCTACAAATTTGCCTTCATCATTATCTGTCATGGTACGGACAAGCTTGATCTTTTCGCCTTCCGAATTTTCCGTCCACAGATCTTTGGGGATTTGTCCTTTGTTCTGTTTTATAATTTCATTTGCGGCCTGGATGATGCTTTGGGTGCTCCGGTAATTCTGTTCAAGCTTTACCAGTTTTACATCATCATAATCTTTCTGGAACTGCAGAATATTTTGAATAGTAGCGCCACGGAATGAATAGATACTTTGCGCATCATCTCCCACAACACAAACATTCTCATGCATTGCGCCAAGCAATTTGATGATTTCGTATTGTGCAGGGTTGGTATCCTGATACTCGTCAATCAATATGTACTTGAATTTGTGCTGGTATTTATGCAGACTTTCCGGGAAATTCTTAAGAAGCTCGTACATTTTCAGCAACAGATCATCAAAGTCCATTGCACCGTTTTTAAAACAACGTTTAGTGTAAGCATCATAGATCTGCGCAATGGCGGGCCGGTTACTACGGGTATCTTCCTGTTGGATATAATAATCAGTTGCGTATTCAGCCGGTGATACCAGCGCGTTTTTTGCGCCGGAGATCCTGTTATAAACTGTGTTCGGTTTATAGTGTTTGTCGTCGAGGTTCAGTTCATTAACCACCGCTTTCACCACCGATTTTGCATCGTCGGTATCATAAATTGTAAAGCTGGACGGGTAACCAAGTTTAGTCGCTTCGGAACGCAGGATACGGGCGAACACACTATGGAAAGTTCCAATGTATAAGTTTCTCGCATCATTATTCCCCAGGGTCTTTTCGATCCGCTCCTTCATTTCTTTGGCTGCCTTGTTAGTAAAGGTCAGCGCCAGGATATTAAAAGCATCCACGCCATTTGCCATCAGGTGCGCAATCCGCGTAGTCAGCACTTTTGTTTTACCACTTCCTGCACCGGCAATGATCATGATCGGACCGTCCCTGTGTACCACTGCTTCCCTTTGCCGTTCGTTCAATTCGCTCAGATAATCTCGCATGCGTGCAATTTACGAAGACCCCACATTATTTATGTTTTATGATTCACGCTATCCACGGCAAAGTCAATATATTTTTGCACATTTGACTGATGAAATCACTGTTTTTCACCGCTTTAATGCTCATTGTCAGCATTGTACACGGACAGGTACTCATACATTCCCACAATGATTATGAAAAAGCGGAACCGCTGTTTAATGCCCTGCGACACCAGGCATTTACTATTGAAGCAGATGTTTACCTGGTGGGGGCAAAGCTTGCTGTTGCCCATGACCGAAAAGACATTGATACCAACCGCACTTTATCATCGCTGTATCTTGATCCGATAGATTCTCTTTTTAAACTAAATAAGGGCCGCGTTGGTAGGATCGCGAACTACCGGCCTACTTTGGCCATAGACATCAAGGCTGATGGGCCAGCTGTACTAGCAGCTATTGTGGAGCTCGTCAAAGACAAACCGGGGGTATTTGACCGTTCAAAAAATAAAAATGCGGTTCAGATTATCGTCAGTGGTGACCGGGGACCCATAGAAGACTGGAAGAATTATCCTGCTTATATTAAGTTTGACGGCCGGCCACTTGAGAATTACGATGCAGAAAGCCTGGCTAAAGTGGTAACAATCAGCGAAAGTTATAGCCGGTATTATCGTAATAACCAATTGGACACGGTTATGCTGACCAACATGATCAACAAGGCACATGACCAGAAGAAACTTGTCAGAATCTGGGGCGCACCTGATATTCCAGCAACCTGGGTTTTTTTCAGGAAGCTGGGTATTGATATTATCAACACAGATAAGGTGGCCGAGTGTCGCCAGCTGTTTGCAAAGCAATAGACTTAATGAACAGTGGTGTCGCCAGGGGTCCTGGTGGGCATTCGTTCATACATCGACGTATCATTGCTGCTTGATCCTGTACCCGGGCTGATCGTGGTCATTGTGTCTTTTCCAACTCCTGTTTCCTGTGCATCAGAACCATCACCTGCTTCTGTGCAGGCATATAATGCTGCAGTGCAAATTAATACTACTAAAAACTTTTTCATAGCCTTGATTTTTATCATGTAGTTTTTATAATCTCTGGTTTCACTTTCGTTCTTGTCCACCGTGATAATTCAGTACCGTCCATTAAGAGTATCAGCATTCCGTTCTCAAAACGGTGTTTGTTTGTTCTTGGCAGATTCTTCAAAAAGGCATCTTCATTATAACCTGGACAAGCCATCTTTGTGGTCGTGATCTGTTCGTTGATTTGAAGGGTACTGTCGTTAAACGTAAAAGTGCCACGCATGGAATTGCAGCCAGTGTTACCTGTGAATGTTTTTGCGTTCATGTCGAAACTGATGGTTGGCACTTTCCCTGCAGCGGTATCCGAAGGCAGGATCGCAACCAGGAACCAGGTTCCATCGAGCCTCGCCGTATCCTGCGTTTGAGGAGTAATTGCTGCCCCGCCTCCGGAAATATCATTGGTGTCCGCATTGTTTTCACGCTCTGGCAGATTATTAGATTCTGCGGATCCCGAACCGCATGATCCTAAAATTAACACGCTGGCGAGTATATAAATAATCCGTTTCATATATTAAGAGGTTTTGGAAGTTACACCAATATTCAGGTCCATACGCCGGCTCAACATACTGTTTCTTAGTGTCTGGATGGCACAAATGATGGCAGTAATAATGAGCCCGGCCCAGGCGGTATAGACAATCTGGCTATAATCACCGCCTTCACTATTTCTTTTGCTTAAGATGCCGTAGAGTGCCCATACCACTACAAGCCCGTAAAACACGTTTCTTCGCGTGAATACCACTACAGCAGTCAGCAATACTGCAACGGTAATCATTATTACTGTCCATGTTTCAGGCGCCAAACCACCGGTCCAGTTTATTGATGCGAGGTAAGTTGAAGTATTCGCTATCGTTGCGATGCTGATCCAGCCAAGATAGATACTGAGCGGAAATTGAGTGAATGCTTTTGATTGTATGGTTCTTGACAGATCATATATGTTAAGCGACCGGTGAATGATTACCAGGCTGATCAATTGAACAATGATAAGTATTACGGAAAGTAGTAGTTGTTCGCCGGTCCATACAACCGTCCACAACGCGGTTGCTATATTATTTAAAATGAACCAGGGGCCCATACGTAACAGATCCCGGTTTGCAGGATGATCTGCTGTTTTCTTGCGTGCCATCACCAGGTGATATACTACTAAAGCGCTGAGCGAGATATAAATCACCCCCCAGATGGAAAATGTAAAGCCTGCCGGTGTAAACAATGACGGATAGCTATCAGAGATATCCCCCACTGCCTTATCATTAATTAATTTAAATTGGGATCCATAGCTGATGCAGACATGAACAATAAACGCAATAAGGTTAGCGACGGCAAGCAGCCTGGTCTTCTGCATGGCTATATGTATTTTTGGAACGTGCTAAAAAACTATGCCAGTAGAAGCCGGCTTTGAGACAAGTGCAACACATAGAATTTTTTGATACTGACCATTTCAGATATTGCTATCACCGGGTGCCCCCGCCTGCTGCGCTATCGCATTTTATTGATTTTTTCTGGGAAACAGAATTTGAACAAAAACTGAAGCAGCACCACAACGGTTTCTCTGACGTGCTGTTCCCGAATACAGGTTACACTTATCTGATCAATTTGGGAACCCCCTATATAATGCAGGTAGGTGAGAAAAAAATCGATATGAAGGGCGACGGATATCTCCCCCGTCACCAGGCTATCGAATGTTACCATAGTACGGGCAACCAGTTATTTGGAATTAAGTTCAGGGTATCACCGGTGTTATTTGAAAAGAAAGTGAACTTTTCGGAATACCGTGAATACATCTTCCCTTTGAGTTACCTCGTCGATCCGGCCGTTATTGCCGGTGTTAAAAACGCCGGCAGTTTTGTACAAAGGACAAAGATTCTAAGCAGCTATTACGAGGGGGTTATATCAAATCGCCCTTCCGAGAACGAAGCCGTGAACATCGTACTTGAAATACTTGATCAAAATTACCAGGCTAACGATTTCCTTACCCCGGTTGCCACATATGCGCAACGTTATAATATTTCCGCCCGCACACTGCAACGCTATTTTGAGGTAACGACGGGCGTTAGTCCAAGACAGGTGTTGCAGATCATGCGTATTCGTAAAGCCACTGAGTCACTCATCAGTAATCCTTCATCCTTTAACCACAGCGACTTCGGGTATTATGACCATAGTCATTTTTATAAACACCTCAGGCAATTTCTGTCAAAGTCAACCATCACTCACATGAAGCCCCATGTGGAACTACTGAAGCTTTTACATATTACTAACTGAGGTATTGGAATAGCAATGAATTAATTTCCGGCACGCTGACGTTCTTCCTCGGAACCGGTTTTTCTGCGCCGGGCAGCCTGAACCTTATTATTGCCGAATCGATAACTAAATGTGAGATTTGCTACCCGCGTTTCGCGATATGCATGCCATTTTTCAACATAGTTATTGTAGGTAATAACAGCTTTGGGAAGATTGGTCCAGAATATATCGGTCATGTTCAAACGAAGTGTTCCTTTGTTGTTGAGAATTGATTTTTGTACACCCGCAGACAGCCCCCAGCGGGGATCAAAAACCATAAAGCCGTCGCGCCCGCTTGAGTTATAGGTTCCTATCAGTTCGGCGGTCCACCCTTTGCCAATGGTAAAGGTGTTGTTTGACCGGATATCATACGAAGGTTTGCCCGAGTTAAGATCAGTTCCACCAAGACGACCGTTGTAATGAATATAAAAAAGGTTTGCATTGTTAAGCATGTTCCACCATCCAGCGATTCGGATTGGAGCAGATATCGTGAGGCCAACATAATCAGACGACTTTAAATTCACCGGGATCTGGACCGTTACATTTTCGTCGGAAGGAACGTTTGGAAAAACCTCATTGAATTTTGCTATTGCTATATTCTGCGGGTTTGATGTACGGCTATATGCCAGGTTGAAATTAAATGATTTTATATTGTAGCTCAGTTCATACGACCAGGTCAATTGTGGTAATAAACCGGGATAACCTGTGGCATAGGTAGTAACATCAATCAGGAACAGGAAGGGATTAAGTTCCGAGTAACCTGGACGATCAATTCTTCGGCTTACAGAAACGCCTACTGTCTGGTCCTTAGCCAGATTATAATTGACGAATGCACTTGGAAAAAACTGAAGATAACTTGAATCCCATCTCACGTCTCCGATAGCCTGGCGCGTTTCAACATTTGTTTGTTCGGCTCTTAAACCTACCTGGGCATTGAACTTTTTATAAGTTCGGCTTGCATTCACATATGCAGCATTATTGTTTTCGTTGTAATAGAAATGATTTGTTTTATTGACATCGTTTTTCGGGACGCCATCACTGACATCAAAAAACTTAGCGTCGTTATCTGAAGAAACAAAACTTGTTTTCAATCCTCCTTCGAACCTCATTTCATTTTTCAAAGGATGTACATAATCGATTTTAGCGGTTTTAAGGATCAGTGTTCCCTGTTGGTTACCTCTTAAAACATAATCAGGTTGCAACTGAGTTTGATCCAGTTTGAAATAACTTGTTGCATTGTTGGTTAGGGATGAGGAGCGATAACGGCCATAATCAATATCCGCAGTTAATTCCTTGCCGGTGCTGTCAAAAGTATGTTTGAAGTTGAGATTGGCTACCGCGTTCCTGAAATAATCATCGTTGGTTGCAATCGCAGCAAAACGGCTTACCTGTTCGCCTGCCGGGTTGA
The DNA here is from genome assembly GCA_023416995.1 of Bacteroidota bacterium. GTDB lineage: Bacteria > Bacteroidota > Bacteroidia > Chitinophagales > Chitinophagaceae > DATHKG01. The sequence continues at coordinate 74,831 of JAEZGI010000039.1, read as the reverse complement.
TTACAACGGAAGAGTTATCATTTTTTCGGTCCACATTATTAAAATTTGCATTCAGCACCACTCCGATGATCGTTTTGCTGTTTACATAATAATCAAGACCGATCCTTGGTGTATGTGAATTCACCGGGGTTCGCGAATAATTGTTTTTCAGATCGCCTCCGTTATACTGACCGTTTTCATAAAAGTTGCGGTCCAGCAACAGATTATTCAGGTTTTTACGAAAACTGTAATTGTAGTTACCAAACAGGTTAATCTTTTTACTGCGGTAATTAAACGTGGCACCGCTATTTGCTTTTGGATAGATACCCTGACCGTATCCTGCTGTAAAACTACCGTTCATACCTAAGCGCTGATCTTTCTTCATTCTTATATCAATGATGCCCGAGTTGCCTGCTGCATCATATCGTGCTGAGGGATTCGTAATGATATCGATCCTTTCTATTGCTCCTGATGGCAGCCCCCTCAGATAAGTGGCCAACTCTGCACCTGTTAAGGGCGTTGGTTTTCCATCAATCATAATGATAACCCCGCTGCGGCCCCGGAGGCTGATAGCATCGTTCTGATCAACTGTTACTCCCGGTGCGCGTTCCAGGATATCAAGTGCTGAGCTACCTGCCCCTATGATGCTGCTTTCAACATTAACCACCAGCCGGTCGTTTAACTTTTGAATAAATGGCTTTTTAGCTGAAACCACCACCGCTTTCATATCACCGGCTACATTTCGTTTTAGCACCAATGGCATGGTGACGCCGGTATTACTGTGGTTAAACACTTCGCTATAAACGGTTGTGTACCCGAGCATGGAGGTGCGGAAACGGTAGGATCCTTGCGGGATGTTATTGAAGATTGCGGTGCCTGTTTGGTCTGAGATGGCGGCTTTCACCAGCAGAGAGTCGTTTGCCCTTAACAGTTCAACAGTGGCATTCTCCAATGGTTCTCCTTTTTCATCAGACAATGTGGTTTTCAAAAAAGAGGTGTCCTGCGAAAAGACAGATAGTGGTAACAGGATAAGCAGCAATATTCTGAGCATGATTAAGTTTTGCTCAAAACAAACAAATAAACGAAGAATTTCGTAGGAGATCTTTACAAAGCAAAAGCTGGCTTGTTCAAAAGGCGAATATGACGACAGTAAATGTCCGATTTTTACATACGCTGGTCACAAAAAAGGCGATCTGCTGACCGCCTTATCTTTTATAACCGGGTTGAGTCGGTCCGGGTAGTGTCGGTTGTTCTGCCCGTAGTGTCCGTCATCGGGCTGGTACCCTGGGTGTCGGTAGAGTCGTTCGGAGATGTGGTTGCCGGTGAAGGCGTATCGCAGGCGATGAAGCCAAGGCTTGCTATAGCTGCCAGAAAAAGGATCTTTTTCATAACTAGGAATTTTTAGTGTGTATAAGATTGTAACACTAAGTGTATTCAATTACTCTGCCAACCTCCAATTCATCCAAAAATAGCTGCATTTCATGCCAAAGGCCATTTGGCACCACCCGGAATATGGCAATCTTTGCGGTATTAATTATTAGTCAATCTGATTTTATGTTTAATCAATGGTTATTGTTTGTGTGGGGACTGCTTATAATCAGCGATCCGCAGCCATGCGAAAACGAACCCGGGCATAAGGACCAGTTCAGTTATGTGGAAGCGGGGGTTCAATATGGCTGGCAGGTATCCAGTGGTACCGTCCAGGCATTTGAGTTAGTTGCCAAATAAAAAATGGATGCTACCGGGTGGCAACATCCATTTATATTTTTAGAAATTTTGAATTATTTCCTTTCGAGCAGTTTGAAGAACTGGTCGAGTTGTGGCAGAATTACGATGCGGGTGCGTCTGTTTACAGCCCTTGTTTCTGCAGATTCGTTGATCGTAATTGGTTTATATTCTCCTCTTCCCGCTGCAGCCATCTTTGCAGGATCAAGACCATACTGATTTTGCAGAATTCTTACAACAGAGGTTGCTCTTTTAACACTAAGATCCCAGTTGTCCATTAACACTCCTCTTGCAAAAGGAATATTATCTGTGTGACCTTCTACCATGAATTCAATGTCGGGTTGGTTCTTTAATACAAGAGCCACTTTACCCAAAACGCCTTTCGCCTGATCGGTTACATCGTATGAGCCGCTTTTGAAAAGTAGTTTGTCTGAGATATCGATATAAACCACGCCTTTGTCAACCTTAACATTGATGTCCTGGTCGTTCAGGTTGCCAATGGCACCTTTCAGGTTCATTACCAAAGCCATGTTTAAAGAGTCCTTGCGGGCCATTGCTGACTGAAGGTCCTGAATATACATGTCTTTAGCGCCGATATTTTCGAGCGATTTTTTGATACTTTCTGCCTGTGAGCTGGAGATCACAGAAAGATCCTGCAGTTGTTTCAGCGCCTGGGTATTATTTTCTTTCAGGAAGCCGATTTGTTTGTTGAGATTGTCGATTTCGGTTTGAAGCGCAATTCTTCTACGTTCATTTTCGGCTGACGAATCGGCGCAGGCTCTCAGATCGGCCTGTAATTTATTGCGGGCAGATTCAAGTAACACATAACGTTCTTGTTCAGCTTTGAATTTTTTCTTGCTGACGCAACTAAATAGACAAAAGGAAGAAACCAGTAATACTAAAATTTGTTTGTACATCATATCGGCTTGTTTTAGGATGGTGTATAACGCCCAATTGAGCGCCGGTTTAGGTGTTTTCAAAGGTTGCCAAAGGTAATTAATGTATATAAACTGCCGGTATAGAGCAGCCGAATTAACTAAAATTAAATCGTTTTTAATGAATTACAATCTCTGTACCAATTCAAAGCTGCGCGGTGATAATGGGGCTGTGTACTATTTAAGTTAACTTTCATGAAACAAATTGTATGAAATTCTTATATGCCCTGATTACGTTTACGTGCTTCATTCCCCGGCTTCATGCACAGGATCCCGACTGGCCATCCGGTGGTAAGCTAAAACCCGAACAGGCAAACATGGACATACGCCATTACCAGGTTCGGCTTAACGTGGATCCCTCGAATCAATCTATTGATGGTTCCACCCAGGTAACCATGCTGCTTGCCGAGGCTGCACCGGTCATTCTGCTCGATCTTGTGAGCAGGTACCAGGTCAGTGGCGTAACCGTTAACGGAAAGCCGGCCGATTACTCTTACGAAAATGACATGATCACGATTCGTTCTGAGAAGCGTTTTCCTGCCGGCAAAACTGTGGTTGCAGTTAAATATGGCGGCAAACCTCCTTTAGCACGCCGGGCACCATGGGATGGTGGTTTTCAGTGGTCGAAAGATTCCTCAGGCAATGATTGGATAGCCATTACCTGTCAGAGCGAAGGCGCCAAACTGTATATTCCGTGTAAGGATCATACTTCAGATGAGCCAAACGAAGGCGTAGACATGCATATAACCGTACCCAGGGGCCTGGTGGTGGCCGGACCGGGACTTCTTCAGAAAACTACTCATAAAGGAAAGACTTCTACCTATCACTGGAAAACGAATTACACCATTAATACTTATAGTATTCTGTTTAATGTCGGCAAGTATAAAGTTGTTACCCGTCCTTATAAGACCATTGCCGGCAATATGGTGCCAATGGTGTTTTATGTGTTGGAGGAAAATGCGTCCAAAGCGCCGCATCATCTTGAGCTGATGGAACGGATGGCCCGGGTAATGGAGAAATATTTTGGTGAATATCCCTGGGTGAAAGAAAAGATCGGTCTAGCAGAAACGCCTCATCTGGGGATGGAGCATCAGACATTAAACGCTTATGGTAACGGTTTTAGATACACGAAGGTTGGAGGGGAGGACTTTGACTGGTTAATGGCGCATGAGTTTGGTCATGAATGGTGGGCCAATAAGGTTACGGGGAAAAACTATTCTGATATGTGGATCCAGGAAGGTATCTGCACTTTCGGGGATCACCTGCATGTGAGGGACCTTGAGGGTGAGGAAGCTTATCTCAAAAAAATGCGCGCAACCGGGAGAGCCACTCAAAACCAGAAGCCGGTAGTACTGGATAAAGACGCGAATTCAATCGAAGTATATCATGGAGATATTTATGGAAAAGGAGCTTTCTTTATGCATACCCTGCGGTATATTATGGGCGACAGCATTTTTTTCCCAACGCTAAAAACGCTGGCCACTGCCCCTGCATACACTTATGATAGTTTGCCTGACACTGATGATGTTGAACAATTATTCAGCAAAAGTTTCGGGAAAAGTCTCAAACCGGTATTTGACCTGTTTTTACGGACAACTGATAAACTTGAGATCGGGGTCAAACAGACCGGGGAAAACAGATACCTGGTAAGATTGCTCAATTTTCCAGGCGTATTACCCATTCAGATCGGTTCCGGCAAAGATGCAAAACGTTCGATGGTAAATGAAAAGGGCATAAATATCGAGTCGGCGGGCCTGCCGCAAATCGATGTCGATGGATACTATCTGAAAAAGGTAGTGTTCGAATACTAAGAAACGGTGAAAGAGAGATGAGAAAAACCCCAAAAATATTAGTGAAATAACGCTAAATTTTTTAGTGTTGATAAACTAATTTTAACTAGATTTGTCAATCGGTAATTTTGAACTCTAAAACACAACAAAAACATGTCAAACGAAAAACTCAAAGCGCTGAAGCTTACGATGGATAAGATCGATAAGGACTTTGGCAAGGGAAGTGTGATGATGATGAACGAAAAGTCGATGGAGCCGATCGACGTTGTTTCAACTGGTTCCATCGGGCTGGATTCAGCGCTTGGGATTGGCGGTTTTCCACGTGGGCGGATTATCGAAATCTATGGACCTGAGTCTTCTGGTAAAACAACTATAGCCATTCACGTTATTGCAGAAGCGCAGAAAAAAGGTGGTATGTGTGCTATCGTGGATGCGGAACATGCGTTTGACAGCGTTTATGCCCGTAAACTCGGTGTGGATGTTGATAACCTGCTGATTTCGCAGCCTGATTATGGCGAACAGGGTCTCGAGATTGCCGACCGTTTGATTTTGTCCGGAGCACTTGATGTAGTAGTAATCGACTCCGTAGCAGCACTGGTACCAAAGGGCGAACTGGAAGGTGAGATGGGAGATAGCAAAATGGGGCTTCAGGCCAGGCTGATGAGCCAGGCTTTGCGAAAACTTACCGCTACTATCAGTAAGACCAACACGATCTGTATATTCATTAACCAGCTCCGTGAAAAGATCGGGGTAATGTTTGGCAATCCTGAAACAACTACCGGCGGTAACGCACTTAAGTTCTACGCTTCCGTACGCCTTGACATCCGTAGAATGGCCCAGATTAAAGATGGCGATGAAGCTATCGGTAACCGGGTTAAGGTGAAAGTGGTAAAAAACAAGGTAGCGCCTCCGTTCCGGGCAGCAGAATTTGATATTGTATTCGGCGAAGGAATATCTAAAAATGGTGAAATCATCGATATGGGTGTTGAACTTGGAATTATCCAGAAAAGCGGAAGCTGGTTCAGCTACAATACCGATAAATTGGGCCAGGGAAGAGAGACCGTAAAACAGTTGATGCACGACAATCCCGAACTTGCTAATGAAATCGAAGGAAAGATCCGGGAGAAGTTGAAAGAGCTTCAAAACGCGTAAGCAAAGCGTGCAATTAATATTGGTTTGTAGTTTTAGTTTTATATGGGTTAGTAAAACGAACGGCTTCTTTAAAAGGAAGCCGTTTTTTTTATTTGCAGCCATAACAGCGGCATATTTAGAACCTGTTGAAGTGTTCCTGCAAGTAATTTTTTGCAGGGGGCGAAGCTTATTATTATTGTCAGCTGGTTGTTCGGGACTGGTTATAAAAGAAAAAGGGGCCTGAATAGAAATTCAACCCCGTTTTTAAAATCCAATATCCTATGAAAAACCGATGTAAAAGTAATGTGCAGCTTTCATATCTGCAATACTATTTTGTGGTAATATGGAAAAAGATTGTGGGAAGTCTAATTCTTGAGTAAACGGTCCTGAATCACCGTATTAGACAGACGGTTTAATACCCTTAACACATAAACGCCCTTTTCAAGCGTGCTGACGTTTACTGTATGTAACCCTGAAATATTAGTCTGCGATAACCGCATCTTACCTGTTGCATCAATAATCTGAATATCTAACGCCGTTTCTGAACGAATGATCAGCACATTATCAACCGGATTGGGATAAAACTTATAAGATATATCTCCGGCTACCTGGGCATGAATGGTATTTGAAAAATTGACCTGGTTGTTGCGCAATGTGCATTTGATACGGTAAATATTCTTTCCTTTTGCAGGTGATTCATCGATCCATTCAAACCATGTCGCAGGTTTTGCAATTTTGATCACCGCCACCACTTCATACTCGCGGCTATTAGAACTACGTTCAATGGTAAAGAAGTCAGTCGCAGTGCTGTCTGAAAGCTTCCAGTTTAAAACTACTTTTGAACTCTCCCGGATTACATGTACCAGGTCACTAATAATATTTGTTGAATCGGACCCACGTTGGCCAACCGGGGAAGCCAGCAATAAATTAGATTGCACCGGCACGCCGTCAGCATCCTGGGCTACACAGCAGGTAGTCGCCAGGCTTAATAAACATAGTGTTAAGCCCTTGATCATGAATTTAATGGGTAGTAATGGGAGATAGTTATCCACAAATCTAGTGCCTGAATGTGGAAAACGTCGTATTCGTTTGAAAATTATTTTATTGTCGTTAAAAATTACCCAAACAACTTTAGCTTTCAGGTATTGACAAATTTGAATGATATATGAAACAGGTTCGTAAGCTTAATCCGAGAAAAACAATAGCACTGGTTGCGCACGATAACAAGAAACCCGAATTGATTGAATGGGCGGTGTTGAACAAAATCATTCTCGCCCGACACGAACTTGTGGCCACGGGCACAACAGGCAAATTGCTGGAAGATAAACTGGACAGACCAGTAAAAAAGGTATTGAGCGGACCACTGGGCGGGGATCAGCAGATCGGGGCCATGATCGCCACAGGAGAGATTGATATAATGATCTTTTTATGGGATCCCATGGAGGCACAGCCACATGACAGCGACGTCAAGGCATTACTGAGGGTAGCAATCGCCTGGAACTGCCTGGTAGCCTGTGACGTGTCCACTGCTGATTTTATCCTTACCTCTCCCTTGATGTTACAGGATTACGATGTGCAGATTCCCGACTATTCCAACTACCTTAAACGCAGGATCGAACAGTAGCTGTTAGCGGCAGGCCTCTCTTAATTGTTAGTAAAACACCATTTTCTCCGCTAATTGCGTGGTCTGCGATTTGCATTCGTCCCATACTGCCCAATAGTTGCGGATGATAGAAATTGAATAAGACGTTACGATACATTTTGAAGGGAGTTGGCTTTGTCGCCGCAGGGCTTTGTATTTTCTGGCTCGCTGTCTTATGGTATGTGTCAGCACATAAACAGGAAATAATTAAACAGGTCAGCACCGAATTAGCTTCTCAGACCAATTCCACGGTATCAATCGGTAACCTCGATCCTTCTTTCTTTCAAACATTTCCATTTCTATCGTTACGGCTAACAGATATTTCTCTTCGTGATTCACTTTGGCAAACACACCGCAACGATTTTCTACAGGCAAAAAAGTTTTTTATAAGGGTCAATCCTTTCAGTCTTCTTGCCTCGCGGCCAACAATTAACAAGATAATTGTTGAAGATGGCTCGCTCTTTATTTTCACCGACACAGCCAATTATACCAATGCCTATATTCTTGCTCCGAAAAAAAAGTCTACTTCGAAGGGCATGCGGCCACCATTGGATGGAGTTGAATTGAAAAATGTAAGACTCAGGTTCATCAACCCAAAGATGGCAAAGATCTTCGATTTTGATATCTACAAACTTAAATGTGATGTTGATGGGGACGACCACGAAACAGAACTGTCAATCAGGTTAGATGTGCTCGTTCATAATCTCGGGTTCAATACCGAGCGGGGCATTTACCTCCGCGAAAAACGAGTGGAAGGAAAATTTGATCTCAGCCTGATTCAGAAAGTGATCGCCTTTGAGGATATCAAACTCCGGGTCGACAAACAACCATTCAGCTTTACCGGACGATTTGAACTGGGCGCGGATCCGACCTTTACTTTACAAATAGAAACACGCAAAGCTAATTATGCACAGGTAACAAAGTTGCTTACCGAACGTCTTCAAAAAAAGTTGGACACCTTTGGCATAAGCGACAGACTTGAGGCCAATGCCGTTCTTAAAGGCAGTCTGTTGCCAGGCAAAATTCCCGAGGTTAAAGTCAACTGGATAATCCGGAACAGCGATTTACACACACCTTTCGGAGACTTCAATAAAGTAAGTATGATTGGCAGCTATCACAATCTTGTGGATAGTTCAAAGGCGCCGGATGATGACAATTCAATGATAGTAGCGGAATCATTCTCGGGTACCTGGGAAGATATACCATTGGTAGCATCCCGCATAGCCGTCACTAAACTAAGCAGTCCTCAGATAGCTTTTGATCTCAGGGCAACAGTCGATATGGTTAAACTCAACGAGCTTACAGGAACAAGTTCTTTTGAATTCGGAAAAGGCAAAGCTGCGGTTAATGTGGTTATGAGCACTCCGATTATGGCCGATGATACCACTGACACCCAGATATCCGGAACAGTTGATATTCTCAATGCTGCACTCACCTATTCACCGCGTAAACTCTCGCTAACCGGCTGCACGGGCTCACTGGTGTTTAAAGAAAAAAATCTGTTCATCAACGGAATGCAGGCACATACAAAAGGTAGCGACCTTTTAATCACCGGTCGGGTCAACAATTTTGTGTCCGCCCTGAAGCAAGGGTCTGAAGCCATGCTGATTGCTCTGAACCTTGAGGCTCCGAAACTGGACCTTAATGACTTTACTCAAAACCTGGATAAAAGAGCTACTGGAAGAAAGAACAATAAAAAGGCGCGATTTGCGAGTTCAGCGGGCCGTATTGATGAACTCATTGAGCTGGCAGGAATGAAGATAGACCTCAATGCAAAAAAGCTGAAACACAAAAAATTTGAAGCCACGAATGTAAAAGCATCCATCGATCTGAACAATGATGAATATGCGCTTCGTAATATTTCATTGAATCATGCCGGCGGACACATCCAGGTGAAAGGATCATTAAAAACCAATGGTGAAACCAACCCATTCCGACTGAGCGGTAACATGGAAAGCCTTGATATCAGCGAGGTGTTTTATGCATTTGACAATTTCTCACTCGATGGACTTACAAACAAAAACCTCAAAGGTGACCTGACTGCTGACTTTGATATCACCGCCCTTATCACAAACAAAGCTGAGGTAGTGCCGTACTCAACAAGAGGGACATTAAACATAAGCCTGAAAAATGGAGCATTGCAAAATTTTGAACCGATGCAAAAAATTTCGAACTCGGTGTTCAAAAAACGTGATATGTCTGATATCAGGTTTGCGGAACTGACAGATCGATTTAATATTGATGGAACTGCTATCAAGGTCAATAGCCTCGAAATTCAGTCTACTGTTTTAAGCATGTTTATCGAAGGAATTTATGACCTCAAATCGGGACCGGATCTTAGCATACTCGTACCGCTCAGTAATCTCAAAAAAAGAGGAGATGATTTCGAACTGGTTAACAAAGGCACGGAAAGTAAAAAAGGATTGAGTGTTCACCTTCGGGCCAGGAACGGAGACGATGGTAAAGTAAAAATTGTTTGGGATCCCTTCAAAAAAGCGATCAAAAACAAATCAAAGCGAAGTGCGCGAAAGACCGAAGAAAGTGGCATTATCGCAAACACGAAATAACTCGAAGCTTTAATGTACAAGATGCCCGATGGTCAATACTAAACATCCCCATTTTCAATGACCAGTAACTTTAACGCCGCACATTCAGTATAAGTAATCTATTAAAATTTCTACCGAGTGCTTAAAACAATTGTCAGCGCAATGTACCTCACCCGGTTTCCAGAAATCATACTGTTGAACACTACGGCAACCACTATCCAACTAAACCACCAGTGCGGCGGCGCCAAACACACCGGCACTGTCACCCAGGGATGGTTTTAATATCGGAACATCTACCCGATTATTGAAGATATATTCATTCAGTGAAACATAACCCTCGGTAAAAACAGATTCGATATTACTTACGCCACCACCAATAACGATCACGTCAGGATCAAGGATGTTAACCACAACAGAAATTGCTTTACCAAAGAAATGGTATAAGCGGTGAATCGTTTCCGTGGCTGCTTTGTCAGTACCCTGTTGATGTCTTTGGGCTATTTCTTTTAAGGTTATCGTGTTTCCTGTAAGCGAACTGTAAAACCTTTGCAACGATGGACCTGCAAGCACTTTCTCTACGCAACCCGACCTTCCGCAATAGCAGGGACCACCAGATTCATCAAGGAAGTTATGACCCCATTCACCCGCAATACCATGTCGACCGTTCCAGATTTTGCCGTTGATTACAATACCACCTCCAACTCCCGTGCCCATGATGATACCAAAAACAACCGATGATTCAGGACTTTTTTCTTTTACGACACCCCAATAAGTTTCCGCTAATGCAAAACAGTTAGCGTCATTGGCCAGTTCAATCCTTAGTTTCAGTTTATCCTCAAGATCCTGTTTTAAAGGCATACCGTTTAACGCGGTGGAATTGCAGTTTTTCATCGTCTGCAAAATCGGGTCAAGCACACCTGGAGTTCCTATACCAATACTATCAGGTATCAGACCTGATTTCTCTTTCATGACATCAACCAGCTTCGCAACCTGGTTCACTATATGGTCATATCCCTTTGAACTTTCAGTATCAATACGGGTCCGTAATAAAGGTTTTGGATCGTCGATTGAATTCATGATCACGCCCTCAATCTTAGTTCCCCCCAAATCGATTCCCCATAATGGTTTGTTCATCTGTTCCTTTTTAAATCCTGAATTCATCCTTCTTTTTCCTTTAAAGAAGCGATTGCTCTTTGTAAATCTTCGGGCGTGTCGATCTCAACGCCCATGTAATCAACTTCGACCATTTTAAGCTGGATACCATATTCCAAATACCGGAGACATTCAATTTTTTCAGCAGCTTCTAATGGGGTAATGGGCCAGGTAGTAAAATCCATCAGCGCTTGTTTCCTGAAAGCATAAACGCCAATATGTTTATAATAAGTAATAGGGGGTTCTTCGCTGCGCGGATAAGGTATCGGGCTGCGGCTGAACAGCAGTGAATTGTTGTTGCGGTCAACCGTAACTTTTACGAAACTTGGGTTATTGATAAATTCTTTCTCGCGTAAAACCTGCATCAACGAAGCCACTTTAACCGAAGGGTCATTGAATTGTGTAATAAGTCGTGCAAGAGGATCTTTTTTTACAAAGGGAGTATCGCCCTGAACATTGATGATAACATCAACATCCATATCAGCCACAGCTTCAGCAATGCGATCGCTGCCGCTTTCATGTTCGCCTTTACTCATGATGGCAACGCCACCATGGTTTACGATTTCATCAAAGATGATTTTGCTGTCGGTAATAACTGCTACCTCATCAAAAAGCCCTGTGCTTACGGTAGCATCGTGGGTATGCCTGATCACTGGTTTATCACCGAGAGTTTGCATCAGTTTTGCCGGGAAACGCGTCGAAGCGTACCGGGCTGGAATCATTGCTATTGTTTTCATACGTGCGTTACAAAAATAGTACTCGATCCCTACGGCCGGTGTAAATATCTACAAAACTTCAGGTAATACCTCAAAAAAGTCAGCAATCAATAATTGCAATGGAAGCACCAGGATTCAACTTAGGTCGAACTAATACTATGTTTTCGGGTTTTTGTAACCTTAATAATCAGTTTTGATCTTTTTATTGAAAGGAATTTTCAACTGGTAACGGACATCTTCATCATCCGTGTCTTCCAGCACATCGAGCCCATAACGTAGATTCCGTGGGTCATCGTAAGCGAAAGTGCCAAACAGGCGGTCCCACAACGAAAAAATATTACTGAAGTTCTTATCAGTGTAAGGCCGCATATAGTGATGATGCACTTTATGCATATTGGGAGAAACGAACACAAAACTGATTGGTTTATCGAGCCATAAAGGAACCCGGATGTTGGCATGATTAAAATGTGTAAAAATTGCTGCCACGCTCCGGTACATGAAATACATCGCGACCGGCAGGCCGATCAGAAACGCACCAACAATGGTAGTTGCCTCGCGAAACAGCCATTCACCCGGATGATGTCGCGTACCCGTAGTAACATCAACCTTTGTATCACTGTGATGTATCATGTGAAACTTCCACATAAACTTAACGCGATGCATCATATAATGTGGAAGATACTGAGAGAAGAAATCCATCAGCATCAGCCATAAAATAACCTTCGACCATAAAGGGATGTCGAGGTAATGCATAAGTCCGAATTCATTCCTGGTCACCCAGGTGCAAACCCAAAGTGTAATTACTCCAAAAATCAGATTGAGTATAACTGTTGTTGAAAGAAAAAAGAGATTGATACCTGCATGCCGGTATCGTTTCCAGGTGAAGGAGAACAATGGATAATACCCTTCCAGTAACCAAAACAGCATCATTCCTCCCAGCAGAATAGCTATCCGCTGCCAACTGGCAATATGTTCCCAGAAGTCCATGAACTCTTGCATAACAGGCAATCGCTTATACTTCTAATTTAAGCATTTTGATTAGTCCCGCCAAAGCTCACTGAACTCATTACCACAATCATAACAGTGGTAAATTCCTTTGGAGCCGGTGCCGTATGTGCCGCTGAACTTGTCTACCAGGCTGCGAAACCAGTTTCGGCTTGTTTCAGGTTCGATCAGGAAACGCACATTTGTTGAATGACAGGCCGGGCAGGCGCCCGCCTTTTTGTAAGCCTCTTCGAAGCCATTGATTAACTCAAGGGCCCGCGACAGCTGATCGGTAAAAACCATCAGTTTGATACCGCCGATCGCGTTGGATATAATGGGATCTATGGTTACGGTATGCTCGTCCTGCAGATACGCTTTTATACCCTCCTGTTCCAACCTTGATAAGATCATGTTGGCTGGAATGTAGTTGTCGTATGAACGAACTTGTGTAAACAATTCTAGTTATTAAGCATCAGCGGCATCACCAACATCATCAGTTCTTCGTTTTCGTCCTGGTCAGATGGCTTTATGATGCCTGCTTTGGTAGAAGTAGAAAGCTCTACATTTATTTCCGGTGTATCGGCAGCATGCAACAGCTCTATCAGGAATTTTGCATTAAATGCTATCTGGAGATCTTCACCATCATACTGGCATTTCATGCGCTCGGTTCCTTCAAAGCTGAAGTCAACATCCTGAGCGGCCAGTTGCAGTTCGCTTCCCTGGATGTTTAATACTACCTGGTTGGTACTCTTATTACTGAAGATACTCACCCGGCGCAGTGCACCCTGGAAATCATTTTTGTTGACAGTGAGTTTGTATGGATTGTCGGCAGGTATCACCACCTTATAGTCAGGGAACCGGGCATCGATCAGCCGGCAGCTCATCTGTGTGGTTCCGTGTTTTACAAAAAGGTGGTTGCTGTTATAACTTATTGTAAGTTCATCTTCATTATCGGGCAGGGCCGTTTTCAAAAGGTTCAATGGCTTCTTTGGAACAATGAGCGATTCTGTGCGGGGACAGCTCACATCCGTGCGTTTGTAACGAACCAGGCGATGCGCATCGGTCGCGACAAACTGGATTCCCTTTTTATCCATTTCAAAATATACGCCCGTCATAGCCGGACGAAGATCATCGCTTGAAACCGCAAAAAGGGTCTTATTGATAGCAGTAACCAGTCCTGAAGAAGAAATGGTGAATGATGAGGTATCATCGCTGACGGGCTCCTTTGGAAAATTATCAGGATTTTCACCCATCACTTTATACTTACCGTTATCGCTGGTGATTTCAATACCGTAGTTTTTGTCGATATTGAAAGTAAGCGGTTGATCTGGTATGTTTTTGAGAGAGTCTATCAGGATTTTAGCGGGAATACAAACTCTTCCATTTTCTCTTGCTTCGATCTCCATCTGAACTTTCATCACGGTTTCAAGATCGGTGGCTACTACGGTCAGGGTATTTTTATCGATATCAAATAGAAAATCTTCCAGGATCGGCAACACTGTGTTGGCATTGATCACTCCACTGATTTGCTGCAGTTGTTTCAAAAGGGCCGAGGAAGAGACAATAAACTTCATTTTTCACGTGGTTTGGAGCGAAACTAATGATTTTTAGTTTATCATATTAAGGTCTTGATAACTAATCTACGACGCTAAAATACCGTTCACCGGCACCCAATTGTGCTAACTTTGTTTCAAACAAACAGCATCTTGGAAGAAAACAGGAAATTCAGTCATTTTCAACAAAAATCAAAAGGATCGGTAACTCCGGACCAGGCTTTTCAGAAGCTGAAACATTACTGCGCCTACCAGGAAAGATGCCATAGTGAAGTCAAAGAAAAATTGTATTCGCTCGGGCTGTGGCAGTCGGATGTGGAAGAATTGATCTCGAAGCTGATCGAAGAAAACTATCTGAACGAGGAACGTTATGCGCAGCAATTTGCACGTGGCAAATTCCGGATGAAGCAATGGGGCCGCGTAAAAATCACCTACGAACTTAAAAAGAAAGGGGTCAGTCCTTATAATATCCGGAAAGGCCTCACCGCCATCGATGATGATCAGTATGATGCCGTATTTGCAAAACTCGCATCCGACAGACTCGATAGTGTCCGCAAAGAAAAAAACATCTTTGTCAAGAAAAAGAAAGTACAGGATTTCCTGTTACAGCGCGGTTTTGAACGCGATCTGATCAACGACTTCCTTCGCAAAATGACCGGGAAATAAATCCAGGCATCGGTCAAAAACTTCAACCAATCCGTGGATCCTAACCACCGGAACGAAGTAATACTTCCTGCAGGACCGGCTTATTTGCCCTGTTTTACCTCCACCTCACTTCCATTTCTTATTTCCTCGTTAGCCTCCACGATGACCAGGTCACCTTCGTTCAACTTGCCAAATACCTCTGTGCGATCATCAATGTTGCGGCCTTTCTCAACCTCTACCCATTCGGCCTTGTTGTTGTTTACGCGGATCACAAAAACCTTTTCCTGTGAACTCACAACCGCGGTTCTTGCAACAATAAATGAACTGTCGCGGGCAGGCATTGGGATAGTCACCTCAGCAATCATTCCCGGTAACAACCGTTTGGTGGTATTGATAACATCCATCTCAACCCTTTCTGCCCGGAGGCGAAGATCCAACGCACCGGCCAGTCTGGCTATCCTGGCTTTAAATCTTTGATCAGGCAGGGCCTTTACGGAGAAACTTATCTCATCGCCCATCCTGAGAAAACCTGTATACGCTTCAGGAACAGAAACCACCAGCCGAAGTTTATCCTGTTGCTGGATGGTGAACATCGGCGATTCTGAACCTTTTCCGGCCGGACCTACATAAGCGCCAGGATTAATATTACGCGCAGTGATAACGCCGTTGAAAGGCGCTCTCACTTCCAGGTAGCCCCTCGTGATGCCGACTTCGCGTAATGCTGATCTTGCAGCTTCAAGGTTTGCAAGTTCTGCATTTCGTCTTGATTCCGCCTGCTCAAGATCGTTTGGCGAAATTGTGCCTGGCGTTTTGCTGGTTTCAAACAAACGATCATAATTTGATCTCGCAGCAGTGTAAACAGCCTCCTGGGATTTTACTCTCGATTCTGCTCCGGCCAGTCTTTGACTTATTTCCGGTGCATCCATGGTTACCAGCAATTGACCGGCTTTAACAGTGCTGCCTACGTCTACATAAAGCTTTTTTACATAACTCACTTCCCGGGCGTACAAATCCACCTGCTGAAACGCCAAAAGCTCTCCCGGCGTTTTGAACGAGGTTGACAATTTATCTTTCCGGACAACCTGAACCTCACGGGCACGGCTAACCGCCGGAGCTTCCTGCTGCGGATTTTCATTCTTTTCTTTTGTTTTTGCTTCTGATGAATCGCAGGAAACATTCATCGTTAAAATCAGCGCAGCAATTGTGAGCCTGGTGATATTGTTCATCATATCTTTTAAAATATCTTATTTACCAACATAAAATTTACTTTCCTTGTCTTCAGGATCGAGCGACACGGATACAATACTTGCTTTTTTCAGCACCCATGCAAATACAAGGGGCAATACAATCAGGGTTGCAAATGTGGATGCAATGAGACCTCCTATAACCGCCCTAGCGAGTGGTGATGACTGGTCGCCGCCTTCGCCAAGTCCTGTAGCCATTGGGATCATACCAACCACCATGGCAAGACTCGTCATTAATATTGGCCGGAGGCGCAATGCCGCTGCTTCACGCGCTGCGGCAAAAGCGTCACCAGATAACCTGCGCAAATGCTCTGCGTTGGTTATCAGCAATACTGCATTTGCGATAGATACACCCACCGACATAATGATACCCATATAAGATTGCAGGTTGAGCGTTGACCCGGTAAGTTTTAGCATAACAAGCGCACCCAGTACTACCGCCGGGATCGTAGTAAGGATCACGAACGATACTTTGAAAGACTGGAAATTAGCGGCCAGCATCAGGAAGATCACAAGTATTGCCACCAGCAATCCCGATTGAAGGCTATCAAGTGTTTGCGTTAATACCGTGCTTAGTCCCACAGTTTCCATTGTCAGACCCCGGGGTAATTCACCGAGATTTTTTATAGCCTCCTGGACAGCTACGGTAGCTGTACCCAGATCTTTTTCATGAAGATTAGCGGTAACCGATAAAAAAGGAATTGAACCCAGGTTGTCATTCTCGCCATAGGTTGTGTCACGAGTGATGGTTGCCACATCACTCAAAACGGGTCTGGTCTGATTACGCAGTATCGGTATCTGGCCGATATTGTCTACGCTGTTCATCTGGTTTTCCGGTATCATCACCTGCACACTGTAAGTAAGATTTGCTTTCTCATCTATCCACTGATTTTTGTCGGTGTACCGTGATGATGAGGTAGAGGCAATCAGAGACCGGGAGATATCAGAAACATCAACACCCAATTGTGCGGCTCGGATTCGATCTATATTAATATTCAGCGAAGGATATTTTATTGACTGTGCTATCTGAACATCGCGCAGGTAAGGAATTTTTTTGAGCTCTTCAATTATCTTGAATGCATAAGTCTCATTTTGTTTTTTATTTCTTCCTGCCAAACGGATTTCTATAGGTGATGGTGATCCCTGGCTAAGGATTTTATCGGTTAGTTCAATAGGTTCGAATGAAAGGTTCACATCTGGCATTACCTCTTTTAAACGCAGGCGGTAGCGTTCTTTCAAATCGTCCATATCTTCATGATATCCTTTAGCAAGACTCACCTGCAAAACAGCTTCATGCGGACCGCTTGTAAAAAGATAGATGGGACTTACTGAAAACAGCCCCGGATGTGAACCTACATATGCAGATGTGATTCCAATGTTTTGTTTGCCAATCAGTTTTTCCAGCTCATCGATCGCCTGTACCAATTTTTGTTCTGTTCGCTCAACACGTGTACCGTCGGGTGCTTTCAATCTTAGTTGAAATTGACCGGAATTTACTCTTGGCAATACATCCCGGCCGGTGTTAGACAAAAAGAAAACAACAGCCGCAACCGAAAAAAGCAGGTAAGCAGCCACAATCGGTTTCTTGTAAGGCATCATCCTTTGTAACAAACGCAGGAACCCGGCGCGTATACGTTCAAAGCGGGAAATCTTTCCATCACCGTCGGCATCCAGGCGTTCAGCCAAATGCTGCTTTTCTATGGTTTCGCTTGCCTGTCCGATGAAATCGCTGGCTGGTCGTTCAGCATGTTTGTTTCGCATGATCCAGTTCGCCATTATAGGAACAAAGGTTTGCGACAGCAGGTAGGAAGTAACCATCGCAAATGCTATTGCCAATGCGAGTGGTAAAAACAGTGATCCTGGTATACCTGTCATTGTAAAAGCGGGAGCAAACACCGCCAGGATACAAAACAGGATCAGCAGTTTTGGAAAAGCTATTTCCTTACATGCATCCCAGATAGCCAGCGCCTTGGGTTTCCCCATATCAAAGTGTTGGTGGATGTTTTCGATCGTAACTGTTGATTCGTCTACCAGGATTCCAATTGCCAGCGCAAGACCACTCAGTGTCATAATGTTGATGGTTTGGCCGAATAGCTGGAGGAACAAAACCCCCGCAATAATTGAAGCGGGAATGGTAAGTATCACAATCAAAGCGCCTCTTGCATCACCGAGGAACATGAGTACCATCAGGCCCGTGAGGATGGCACCAATAGCCCCTTCAACCATCAGGCTTTCTACTGCATTCATTACATAAGCACTCTGATCAAACTCATATGAGAGCTTCACATCTTCCGGTAACAGTGCCTGGAAACGCGGTATACTTGCTTTAAGATTTTGCACAACCTCCCAGGTGCTTGCATCGGCCGATTTGGCAACATTCAGGTATACTGACCGCTTCCCATTCACCAAAGCATATCCCGTGGTAATATCAGCCCCGTCTTCAACTACTGCTACATCTTTTAAATAGAGATTCTGTACCCCGCCTTTGAAGATGGGGATTTCTCCAAAATCTTTGACATTTTTAATGAGTGTGTTGGTTGGCGTGAGGTAATTATAATCACCAATACGAACGTTTCCCGAGGGCGCCGTCTGGTTATTGAGTTTTAACGCTTCAACCAATTGATCGGGCGATAAGTTATGGGCACGTAATAATGTCGGATCGGCTTTAATGAGTATGGTGCGGACGTTGCCCCCAAATGGCGGTGCGGCAACCAGCCCGGGAATAGAGGTAAAAGATGATCGCACATACGTGTTTGCCATATCGGCCAGCTCGTTGTTCGATCGCGTTGGGCTGCTTAAAACCAACTGGCCCACGGGTAGTGTGGAAGCATCAAAACGGATAATAAAGGGTGGGTTGGACCCTTGGGGGAACACCGCCTGGACACGATTACAGAATGCGGATAATTCTGCCGCTGCCTGCGCCATGTTGGTGGTGGGATAAAACGTTAGTTTCATCAGGGTGAGACCCTGGATGTTTTTTGTTTCGATTGATTTGATCCCGTTTACGAACAGAAGGATGTTCACATATTGTTTTCCAAACAATGCTTCCATTTGTGTAGGGGTGTATCCGCCAAATGGGTGGGATATGTAGATCACCGGCAGATTCATCGCCGGGAAGATGTCAACCTTGATATTTTTTACAGCGTTGATTCCAAAAAAAAGGATCCCGGCAACAAGCACCAGTACGGAGATTGGTTTTCGGAGCGCTGATTTTATTAGACCCATAATAAGTTAGTTCCTGGTTAATCCGTTAAGAAACATTTGAAAATCACCCGCAGCAGCGGCCTTGAGCAAAAACGCCTGCCATACATTATTGTATGCAATGTCGCGGTCCGTTTCGGCGCGATTCAGCGCGTATAGCGCCTGTGTCACATCTACAATTGTTGTAAGTCCGTTTTTATATAACACTGTGCGTTGAATATAGGCATCGCGGGCAGCCTTAACCTGGTTCGGCGCTTCGCGATAATTGTCAAGCGCGTTTTCGATTCTTTTTTCTGCCAGTGTTTTTTGTGCATTGATCTGTTGATCTGCTAATGCAAATTCATCGCGCAATGCTGCCGAAATAAATCGTTGCGATGCAACCTGTTGACTCACCCGAAGCGGACTTGTAAGGTTCCATGTTACACCAATTCCTACAAGGTAGTTGCTTCGTACAGGGTCGATACCCTTCAGATAACTATGGGTAAACGCCGTTTGATCCTGGGCATAATTTGCGGCGAATCCTGATCCGCGGGTTTGAAAGACGCTGAACAAGGAAAACACCGGTAACCGGAGTTTGCGGAGATAACTTGTTTGCGCCTCACTCACTGCTATTCTTTTGCTGAACCAGTTTAATGTAGGATGAACAATGGCTGTATCTGTTGCAGCATCCAGTAAGGTTGGGATGCGGGTAATAAAAACCGAATCAGTTACAAAATCTTTATGGGGCACTCCCATCAACACCGCCAGGCGATTAGCCATTTCCTGTTCAGTATCGATCGCGCGGGTGAGGAGAATTTTTGCAGCCGATATTTCTGCGTTGGCAAGTGAAGAATCCACACCTGCTATAAGACCGTTCAGCGCTCTTGTATTTACCACTAACCGAAACGTATCTGCCCTTTGCAGGTTGTTACGCTGTGAATTTGTTATACGTTGAGCCGCGAGCAGGTTCAGATAAGCACCGGCAACACGCACCTGGTGTTGGAAGATCTCCTGTTTATAATCAGCTTCTTCTCTTTGAGTTGCTGCGTGGGCAGCTTCTATACGTTGCTGCACCCGTCCGAATGCAAAAAAGTCCCAGCTGAGGTTGGCGAGATAAAGTGCACCAAAAGCCGCGTTCCAGTTTTGATCAGGCAAAGGCAAGCCCGAAGAGGCTACTCCATAGCCGCCAAATCCATACAATGGTCCATTCTGCCCATTGACAGTTCCATAATCGTGCTGTGCAGCAATAGTGAGATTTGGCAAAGCTTCGCGCCGGCTCAACATCTCATTGGCAGCCGTGGCTTGCCTGTAGTTTTGTTTGGCCCTTATCGTAGGGTAGTTTGCAACAGCAGTCTGAAGTGCGTCCTCCATGGTAAGCACTTGCGCCCTGGCAGCTTCGCCTGTTAATAACAGACAGAACATGACAAAGCCTCTGAAAGAAGTCTTTTTCATTTGAATGAGAATAATCAGGCCTTATATACACTTCGGCTTAATTTGAAAATAGGCAGCATTCGTTAGATCAATTGGAAGCGTTATCAAATTTAGGGACAACTTCCAGACCATCCCACGAAAATTTGCCTGGGCATGATCAACCGGCGCTATCTGGTGTCAGGCCATCTTAAGAATAACCAGTAACAATAATATGATGGAGAAGATGATCAGCAGTGGAAGGTATTGCATGAAGCGGTGAAGGTTCTTTCGTTTGCGGTAATTCAAATGAATGGACAGAATGAGTTCGTTATCGGCACCGGCAACCTTTACCAGTTTTGGACTGAGTCTTTCCACATAGGGCAGTGCGAGATATCGCGAGGCGCCAATAATATCCTGAACCACTTTCCGGTTCATTTTCCTGTCGCCGGCCGTTTGCAGAATTTCAATGTTTTTAAGGCTAAGCAGGTTGTTCAATACTTTGAACAATTCAGGTTGTTTGATGCGGGATTTGTTAGCGGTAGTATCAACCTCTGATCTTATTTTATGCGCCTTATTCCAGATAGCTGAGGCGGTTAGAGGCTCCGGACGAGAAGTTGTATTGGTTGTTGCTGGCCTGGCTGGCCGCGTGATCTGAGTTGTTTTGGGAATCCCTTTCTTAAGATCGTAATCGTACAATATGCGCCGGTTTTTATCGGCCAGTACATGATATGCTTCAACGATTTCACGAAACCTGGCTTCGGAAACTTTATCGCCTGGCTTGTTACGGTCAGGATGATACTTCAGCGCCAGCTTGCGGTATGCTTTCCTGAC
Source organism: Bacteroidota bacterium (assembly GCA_023416995.1). Lineage (GTDB taxonomy): Bacteria > Bacteroidota > Bacteroidia > Chitinophagales > Chitinophagaceae > DATHKG01. The sequence goes on along the minus strand of JAEZGI010000039.1, from coordinate 53,368 downwards.
TTCATCTTCGGAAGCGTCGCGACTAACACCAAGTATGGTATAATAATTTTCCTTCATTTCAGCCGTGGGGCGGCCAAAATAAGAAAAAAAACGGGTTGCCCTGAGCGGGTGTCCTATTTTTAATGTGTTGTTTAACTGCTTCCAGTGTGCATTTCATCCGCCGCTTGCGATAAAGAACTAATTTTAGATTTAGTTGATACAAATGTCTACACTCAACATCACCACAATACAGGCGGATCTTTTTTGGGAAAATAAAGAGCAGAATCTCAACATGTTTGCCGAACGGATTGGTGCGTTACCGCCAGGTTGCGAAGTAGTTGTTCTGCCAGAAATGTTTAACACCGGTTTCAGCATGAATGCTTCTGCGCTTGCTGAACAGATGGATGGCCCCACGTTGCAATGGATGAAACGGCTTGCAGCACAAAAACGCCTCATAATTACGGGAAGCCTCATCATCGAAGAAAACAGCCGGTTTTTTAACCGGCTTATCTGGATGTTGCCAAATGGACAGATGGGCCATTACGATAAACGTCACCTGTTTGCTTATGCCGGAGAGGATGTGCCATTTACAGCGGGTTCAAGAAGATTGATTGCCTCTGTGAAAGGCTGGAAACTGAATCTCCAGGTTTGTTACGATCTTCGTTTCCCTGTATGGGCGCGACAATCAGAAAGCGCTTTTGACCAGGCGAGGGTGCCGCCCACAGAACGATCCGGCAAGATACCGGAATACGATGTATTGGTTTATGTCGCAAACTGGCCCGAACGAAGGGCTCATGCATGGAAAACACTGTTGCAGGCGCGGGCCATCGAAAACCAGGCCTATGTAGTGGGCGTGAACCGGGTAGGTAACGATGGTCATGAAATTTACCACAGCGGCGATACCATGGTTATTGACCCTATGGGCACCATCTTATATACCATGCAACATAAAGAAGATGTACATACCACAACACTAGATAAAACTGTTTTACAGGAAATAAGAAAGAAATTACCATTTTTGAACGACGCAGATGATTTCCTGATACAGACCTAAAATACAATCATGCCGACAGCTTACACCAATTCACGTATACTAACCAGTGAAACTTTTGAAGAAGGGAAGGCCATATTAACTGATATGGGCATCATAACTGATATATGCAATAGTTCGGCTATACCTGATGGTTATACACGCGTTGATCTCGAAGGACTTAACCTCGCGCCCGCGTTTATCGATCTGCAGATCTATGGTGGAAATGGAAAAATGTTTTCAGATAATCCCGGTATCGCTCCAATTGAAGCGATCTATCAGTATTGTATCAGTGGCGGTGCTTCACATTTTATGGTTACTGTCGCTACCAATTCAATCGATCTTTGTTTGCGGGCAGTTGAAGCGGTAAGGGCTTACTGGCAGGCAGGCGGAAAAGGTTTGCTGGGGCTTCACCTGGAAGGTCCTTATCTGAACCCGGTAAAAAAAGGCGCCCATATCGAAAGGTATATCAAACGCCCAACGATGGATGAGGTGAAGATGTTGTTAGAAACAGGAGGGGATGTAATCAAAATGATAACCGTCGCTCCGGAAATGTGCAGCGATGAAGTTATCTGCTACCTCATTGAAAATGTTGAGATCGTTTCCGCAGGGCATACCAACGCAACCTACCGCCAGGCGCAACACGGTTTTGGTTTGGGCATACCCGCTGCCACTCATCTTTACAACGCTATGTCTGGTTTGCAACATCGCGAACCCGGTATGGTGGGAGCGATCTTTAATGATGCTAATGTATGCTCAAGCATTGTTTGTGACGGCATTCATGTGGACTTTGCAGCCGTAAGAATTGCAAAAAGGCTTATGCATAGCAGGCTGTTTTATATCACCGATGCGGTGGCAGCCAGTGAAGGACCAGATTATCAACACCGGTTGGCCGGTGACCGGTATACACTGCCTGACGGTACGCTCAGCGGATCAGCTCTTACCATGATGCAATGTGTAAAAAACGGTATAGAAAAGGTTGGTATCTCACCGGAAGAGTCATTGCGGATGGCCAGTGAATATCCCGGTTCATTGTTAAGGTCTGATAACTTAATCGGCCGCATAGCCAAAGATTATGCTGCACATTTTGTAGTTTTTGATGATGATTACAAAGTAGTGCGCGTCATTTAAAAGGCACCATCTATTGTTCGTTTGTGGTGAATCCGTTTTTAGATAAGATGATCTGTTTAATCACCTCTACCTTTGGATCAACACCCCGCCTTATCGATTCCACGGTTGGCAGTACTTCTATATCGGGCATTACACCCCTTCCTGCAGCTACAGCTTCTTTGTCCATCACCAGGCGGAACTTTGGAAGACTGAACCGTATGCCGGTTTTTGGTAAGGTTACATCAGGCAGCATCCAGGCTGAATTGCCATAAGCACCTCCACCCGTCTCTTCTCCGATTATTTTTACGTTCGATTGGCCCTGTAGCTTTTTTGCAAACAAGGCAGTTGCCGAAAATGAGTTGCCACCGGTCAGAATATATACTTCTCCATCAAAATGATTGCGTTTCCTGGGTTTAAACACATGCCGCTCAAGATAACCGAAATGATATTTGCCGTCCCTGCCACGATGTGTTATGAATTGCATCATCAACCAATACATCGGCTGCAGATCAATATACCTGCGATATTTACTGCGCCGTTTGATTGCATATAAGCTATCGGCCAGTTTGAAAGGTTTATCAGAGATGAACCTCGTTAACAGGGTTGAGTTACTTGCATCGCCGCCGCCATTGGTGCGCACATCAATAACCAGGTATTTTATATCCAGATGGTTTATGGTTCTGAAACTTTTCCGGAAGAAGCTTTTCAAACGGTGTCCCCTTGAAAAAGTATTTACCGTCATAAACGCTGAACGAAGCGTGGTATCAACCTGCACATTGCGGGCGGAGTGCATAGCGATATAACGGTTTTCCTCCCGCGATGGCTTACGGGTTTCCGCAGGTGGTTTGCGGTCGGCAGTGTCTGCCGCGGGGTCATACACAGGTATCCGTGCGGTGCGGAGTTCATTATACCTGTCGTAATAGGAGATATCAAGAGTGTCGGTTAACCCAAAAATATTTTTATAAAAAGCGCCAAAATTACCTCGGTTACTGATTGCCTGGTATTTGCCTGTGATAGCGTTGCCATCTGCTGACAAATATGAAAAAACACTGTCGATCAGTAATGGTACCGGATGTCCGTTGATTGATGACAAAACGGTACCGCGCCGGAGGGTTGAATCATTTCGGTTAAGGCTGCCCGTTACCACCATTGTATCGGCCCAGGCTTTAATACTTAAAGGAAATATTTTCAGTTTGGCAGTATCGAGATAAGACGAGTAGCGTTTAGAATATCGTACTGCTGTATGACCGTCCTGAATTTTTGATACTACATAACTCAACAGCGTCCGGAACTCACGTTCGGTCAACGAATCACGAAGCTGGCTCCAGCCATAATCAAAATACCGGTCCATTTCTGCTTTGGGAGTAAACCAGTACAGGCTCGGGTGCGATTCTTCGAGTACGTTCCTGAAAATGGTGTAATCCTTTTCTACCTCGGAACGGCTGTATTTTTGTTCAGGAATAAAGTTTCGCTGAACGGTACATGAGCTGGCAAGCATTAACAACAAAAACCAGTATATAATCGCCGGAACTTTCTTCATCAACTAGCCAGGTTATTGTTTGAAGGCATTCCAGCCCTGTGCGGTTATTTTGTGTTTGTTACCGCCTTTGGTTATAATATGTGCACCTTCTGAGGCCTCGGTCATATATCCAATAACGCTTATTTCTTCGTTGAAAACGAGTTTGTCATAATCGGCTTGTGGTATGGTAAAGAGCAGTTCATAATCTTCACCGCTGCTCAGTGCACAGGCTGTTGGATCAAGTTCGAATTTATACGCAGCCTGGCGCATGCGGTCTTCTATTGGCAGCTTGTCTTCATAGATCACGGCTCCCAGTTCGCTTTGCTCGCAGATATGCAGGATTTCCGAACTAAGTCCATCACTGATGTCCATCATTGCTGTTGGCATGATCGATGACTTCTCAAAAAACTCGATGATGTCTTTTCTTGCTTCTGGTTTCAATAGTTTTCCGATCACATAATCTTCGCCTTCAAGATCGGGTTGAACCTGCGGGTTCTCCAGGTAGATTTGTTTTTCTCTTTCAAGAAACAGCAGTCCCACATATGCCGAACCAAGAAAACCACTGCAACATAACAGATCTCCTTTTTTAGCGCCACTTCTTTTCACAAATTTATCCGGCGCTACTTCGCCGATAGCTGTAACAGAGATTACAAAGCCTTTTTGTGATGAAGTTGTATCACCCCCTACCAGGTCGACACCATATTTTTCACATGCCGCATACACGCCATCATAAAACTCCTGCAAGGCTTCAACGCTGAAGCGATTGCTGAATGCGATGCTGATTGTAACATGCGTGGGTATTGCGTTCATCGCATAGATGTCGCTGAGGTTAACAATTACACTTTTGTATCCAAGATGTTTTAACGGGGTGTACATAAGATCGAAGTGAATTCCTTCAACCAACATATCTGTTGTAACCACGGTTTGTTTACCAAAATGATCTATTACTGCTGCATCATCGCCCACTCCAAGCACAGTGGATGCATTCTGAATTTCGATGTTTTGTGTCAGGTATTTAATGAGTCCGAATTCGCCGAGCGAAGCAACCTCTGTTCTGTTTTCAGACATAATCTTAAGCTTTTTGTTCTGTGTTGAAATTGCCTTCGTTATTGATCCATTGCAGTAGCTCGCTATGAATGCGGCTGTTAGTCGCAACCAGCTGAGGTTGATAGGGAGAATATGGCGCACCCATAAAGTCAGTGACCTTACCACCCGCCTCTTCAACGATCAGGAAGCCTGCTGCACTGTCCCAGGCCTGTAGCTTGTGCTCATAAAAACCATCAAACCGGCCGGAGGCGACCCAGCAAAGATCCATGGCTGCAGATCCTAAACGGCGAACCGGCACACCCCGGCGTATAAAACGGTCAAAACATTCCAACGGACCGTTCGGCTGATCAAGATAGGTGTATGGAAAACCGGTTACAAGACAGGAGTCCATTACTGTTGAAACAGTGCTGACCTGGATGGGTGAGCCATTCAGCATTGATCCATGGTCCTTTTCTGCGAAATAAAACTCTTTAAGGAACGGGTTATAAACGGCGCCCATGATCATTTTACCATGGTGCTCTATTCCAATAGAGACGCAACAGATGGGAATACCGTGCGCATAATTGACTGTACCATCGATCGGGTCGATGATCCATTTATATTCAGAATCCATGATGATCTCACCGGATTCTTCACTCAAAATAAAATGCCCGGGGAAGAACTCTTTCACCGTTTCAATAATCGCCTTCTCAGAAGCGTGATCGGCTTCAGTAACAAGGTTATTTATCCCTTCTTTATTACTGATCTTAAGTTCTTTGCTATTAAAATAGTGTTGCATCACCTTGGCCCCGGCCTCGGTTGCACTTATGAGCGCTTCTTTTAACATGGCGCAAAGATAAGAAGCCGGGACGCTAATTATGGATTGCGTCCCGGTTTCTGACGGCTAATATTCTATCCCGTTTTATACGGCGATTGCGCTATCGTGGTACGGCTGGTAATCCACGTAACCTTTCTCACCGCCGGCAAAGAACGTTGAGGCGTCAAGATTTTCTGCAAGGGGCCAGTTATGACGGAACCGTGTAATCAAATCGGGGTTGTTGATGAAGGGGCGACCAAACGCGACGAGGTTTCCGAGCCCTGAGTGGATGTCGTCTTCAGCACGTTCCCGATTGTAGTTTCCTGCCAGTATGATGGTTTGGGTAAACTTTCGGCCAATTTCCTTTTTTAAAGCAAGTGGGATGGCTCCATCTCCATTCTCGAGCAGGTGAATATAAACAATGCCAATCTGGTTAAGTTTTTCTGCGAGGTACAAATAGGTTGCCTCGGCCTCGTCGTAAGGAGGCATGTCGTTATAAACATTCATTGGCGATATACGGATGCCCACCTTATCAGTACCAATAGCTGCTGCAACGGCAGTAACCGTTTCCAGCACGAATCTGGCGCGGTTTGCTATCGATCCGCCGTATTCATCTGTGCGCAGATTGCTGAAGGGCGAAAGGAACTGCTCGAGGAGGTACCCATTGGCGGCATGTAATTCAACCCCGTCAAAACCGGCGTCGACCGCGTTTTTAGCTGCATCCACAAACTCTTTCTGAGCCTGTTTCAACTCGGCTGCTGTCATCGCCTTCGGCTCAGAAAACTCTTTCATGCCTTCATGCGTCCAGACCTCTCCGGAAGCCCGTACGGCAGATGCCCCCAAAACAACGGCGCCTTCCGGCAGATTCGCCTGGTTGCCGATACGACCCGTATGCATCAGTTGGGCGAAAATTTTACCTCCGTTTTTGTGCACGGCTGTTGTGACTTCTTTCCAGGCATTCACCTGTTGTTCACTGAATATTCCCGGTATATCTGTGTATCCAAGACCGTTAGGCGAGGGAGAAACGCCTTCAGTGATGATAAGACCGGCAGTAGCACGCTGTCCATAATAGCGTGCCATCAGCGAATTCGGCAGATTCCCGGTTGCACGCGAACGTGTCATGGGCGCCATAATAATCCTGTTCTGAAGAGTGATGCTGCCCAGTTGGTAGGTGCTGAATAGGTGATTATTCATAACGTTGATTTTTGATTAACATTTATTGATTTAAATATTTATAACTGTCAATGAATTAGGGCAAAAAAATTTAGGTCTTAAATTGTGTCAGCGCCTGGATGTACATATCAAGCACATCCTCTTTCAGTGTGTATTTGTGATTACGGCCTTCTTTCTCGGGTTCTATCAGTCCCGCATCCACAAGGATCTTTACGTGATGGGAAATTGATGGCTGAGCGAGATCAACAACAGACTGGATATCTGAGCACTGCCCGCAACCGCCTTTGTGAGAGATGAAATGGAGAATCTTCACCCGGTTATTATCTCCAAGTGCTTTTGAAATTTTTTCGAACTGTTTTGAAGTAAGTGTCAAGAATAATAGATTGAAAGATGTAAATGTATCTATTTTTATAATACTACCTGAATTTTTTCCGGCTTTTAACATTTTGCAGGATGCACTAAAAAATCGTATTTCGCCCAAATGACCGTTTCCATCCTGATTGTGAGTTATAATGTTTGTTATTTCCTTGAGCATTGCCTGCTATCACTAACCGAGGCGGTAGCCAAAGCCAGTGAATCTATACCAGGATTTAAAGCCGGGATAATTGTAACCGATAATCAATCAAACGACCCGACAATGCGCCTGCTGCCGGCAAAATTTCCCGGGATCCGTTTTATTGATGCCGGTGAAAATCTCGGATTTGGGAAAGCCAATAACAGCATGCTGGAAGGATTGCAAAGCGAATATGTGTTTTTTCTGAATCCTGATACCATAGTTCCGGACGATTTTTTTCTGAAGCAACTGAAATACATTTCTGATGAAAAAACGGGGGCATGTGGTTTCCGCATGATCGACGGAACGGGTAGTTACCTGCCCGAATCCAAACGGGGTTTCCCCGGGTTATGGAACGCTTTTACCAAAATGTCGGGGTTGAGTTCCTTTTTTCCTCACTCGCGATTACTGGCTGGATACTACCAGGGTCATCTAAACGCCAAAAAAAACCAGGTTGTGCCGGTTTTGAGCGGTGCTGCCATGTTTGTGCGGCGCAAGGTGCTTGATGTGACGGGGGGGTTTGACGAACGATTTTTTATGTATGCGGAGGATATAGATCTGAGCTATCGCATAGTTGAGGCGGGATACATCAACCGTTATATTGCCGATAACACCATCATTCATTTCAAAGGCGAGAGCACGCGAAAGGATCGTAAATACATTGAGCATTTTTACGGTGCAATGATTTTGTTTGTGAAAAAACATTTCAAAGGATTTGGAGCAGCTGTATACACCAGGTTGTTAGAGCTGTTGATCACCGCGCGCATCGCAGTGTCGCCAAAGTCCGATACAAAACGGCCAGGCAAATCAAGTGTAACACCATTTGATAGCCCGTTACTGCTCGGTGATCGGTCATCCTGCAAATTACTCGAAGGTTTGCTGGCCCAAAGGCTCATAAAACCCGCTGATGTAAAACCGCGTGTAACTATATATTGTCTTGGCAAAACATTCGGCTACGGGAAGCTGATACATGCGCTCGAAACTGCGAAGGAAACACCCGTTCTTATTTATCATCCCAATGCAGCAGCAGTGATCGGAAGTCATTCAAAGAACGAGCAGGGCAGCATCTTTTTACTACCGGGTCTCAGCCCCATCAGCTGAGTGCTGTGCGATGTTGGAGGCTGATTTTGCAGCTTTTGTAACTACCATTTTTCCCCTTAATACCTTAATTTTGAGCCAGCATGCCAAACCCTTGCTATACTATGAATGGCCCTAATTGATTTATCGCTTCCCAGTTCGATTGCTAAAGCCCTCAGATTGCCGCAACGGTCCCCGATGCGGCAGCAGATAAAGGTGCTGAAGAAACTGCTGAAGAAAGCGAGATTTACAGAGTTTGGACAAGCCTACCATTTTGACGAAATCCTGTTAAGCAAACATCCTGAAAAGAAATTCCAGGAGCTGGTTCCCACATACGATTACAACAAGATCTATAATGACTGGTGGCACAAAACCCTTGAAGGAAAGCCCGATGTGTGCTGGCCCGGAAAGATCAAGTTTTTTGCTTTGAGTTCGGGCACTTCTGAAGCAGCCAGCAAATACATCCCCATAACAAACGACCTGATGCGCGGAAACCGCATCATCATGATAAAACAGTTGTTGAGTCTTCGTACTTACCACGACATCCCCGTGAAAAGTATTAGCAAAGGCTGGCTCATGCTGGGCGGCAGCACCGACCTCCAAAAAGGACCGGGCTATTATTCCGGCGACCTTAGTGGTATTACTGCCAAAAAAGTCCCGTTCTGGTTTTCGCCGTTTTATAAACCGGGCAAAAAGATCGCCCGTACCAAAGACTGGAATACCAAAATAGAAGCGGTCGTTGAAGAGGCGCCGAACTGGGACATAAGTTTTGTTGTGGGTGTACCTGCGTGGATACAGATGTGTATGGAGAAAATCATTGAGCGGTACAAGCTTAAGACGATCCATGATATGTGGCCTAACCTGGCGTTTTTTGTTCATGGCGGTGTATCATTCGAACCCTACAAAAAGGGGTTTGAAAAACTGATTGCAAAACCTCTGACATATATCGAAACTTACCTTGCGTCAGAAGGTTTCATTGCCTACCAGGACCGTCAGTATGCGGATGGCTTGAGACTTGCCCTCAGCGAGCATATATTTTTTGAATTTGTACCCTTTGACGATAAGAATTTTGATGCTGACGGCAACCTGTTGCCTCAATCTCAAAAACTCATGATCCACGAGCTGGAAGAAAATAAGAACTATGCGCTGTTACTGAGTACAACAGCAGGTGCATGGAGATACCTTATCGGCGACACGGTTAAACTCGTAAACAAACAGCGCTCGGAAATCATAATTACCGGGCGCACCAAACATTTTCTAAGTCTCGTCGGCGAGCACTTAAGCGTCGATAACATGAACAAGGCCATTCGCCTGGTGACCAACGAACTGAATATTTCAATTCCTGAATATACCGTTGCCGGGATCCCGGAAGGACTCTTCTTTGCGCACCAATGGTATGTTGCCTGCGATGACGAGGTTGATGCTGAGTTGCTGGGCCGGAAAATAGACGAAAAGTTGATGGAGTTGAATGATGATTACGCAGTTGAAAGAAAAAGTGCACTAAAAAATCTTTACATACGGATTCTGCCCGAATCTGCGTTTATGGAATTCATGGAAATGAAAGGTAAGATGGGGGGGCAACACAAATTCCCAAGAGTAATGAAGGGGAAGATGAGTGAAGATTGGATGAAGTTTTTAGATACGGGAAAGTATAACCCTACAAAACCCAGAGACTAAATAATGTGGCAGGCAGTTCTTAGCGGATTAACATTGGGCTTCATATTGGCGCTATCAGTGGGGCCGGTTATTTTCACGATCGTAAAACAGAGCATCAACAACGGCCATGTCGGCGGATTCAGTTTTGTGGGTGGCGTATGGTTAAGCGATATCGTGTTGGTTGTAGTCTGCAATGCCTTTTCAACGCTCGTAAGTGATCTGCTGGAATACAAAAATGTTATCGCGTTTATTGGAAGTTGTTTCCTTGTAGCGATGGGTATCTATTATCTTTTTTTCAAAAAGATCACGCTTAAAACTGATGCCGAAGGCAACTCCCAGCGTTTCAGCCGTTTTGATATGGCGAAACTTTTCTCAAGCGGTTTTCTGATCAACACATTAAATCCCAGTGTATTTATATTCTGGCTCACCACGGCAACCACCTTTGCGGTACAATACTCTTTTCAGCAGCGCATCATCATTTTTTCAGTTTGTCTAGCCTTCAACGTTGTAGCCGACGTATTAAAAGTGATCATGTCGGGCAAGCTGAGAAGCCGCCTCACGCTCCATAACATATCTGTGATCAATAAAATTTCGGGGACTATACTTATTGGTTTCGGACTTGCTTTGTTTTACGGCGCAGTTTTTTTGGGTAAAACGATCTGAGGCGGTTTAACAAAATCTTAGTGCCTCGAGGTTCATGGTCAAATCTTCTGTTATGATTTTACTTGATCTTCGCACTATGTTTCGTTCCAATTAAATGCATGCTACATGAAGCAATTTTTACTCCTGGTCATTTGCATTTGTTCTTCTATCATTCTGTTTGCCCAGTCGGACGACTTTATTGTTCTCAAAAAAAGAAACAACCGTACCTTAAAAACCTATGGTGAGGGTTCCTTTCTATCAGCAAAAACCAATACAGGCTTCCAGTTAAACGGCATTATACGTGCGATAAGGAACGATTCAATATTTATAAGGCAACAGGAAACCAGACTTGTACCCACTGAATTCGGGCAAATGATCGATACACTTTACTACACATTTGGCATCGACTACCGGAACATCACGTCATTTTACTTTACCAGGCAATATGATGCCGTAATGAGAAGACGTGGGTTTGCACAAACTACATTGCCCGCCATCCTAATGATTGGTGGTACTGGTTTTATTGCGCTTGAAGTAATCAATACCATTTACAGAAAAGAGTCACTTACTGCTAAGGGAAAAATGGCTTCACTTGGTATAGCTGCAGCCGTTGCGGGTACTGGTGTTTTACTCCAAACCCTGAATGGACGCAAAGACAAGGTTGGCAATAAGTTTAAAGTGTATTATATAAAAAATCCACACGGAAATAAACAAGCCGTTCAGTAAAGGTTGATACCATTAAATTCTGTTTCTTCGGGCAATTATTTGCGGCAGGGGGTCGTTATGTCTGCTATTTATACCCCACTGCAAAACAGTTTCTCACCCGATGGCTATTAAAACAAAAGGTTTAGGTTTACGTGTTTGGCGGTTTATTAAAAGACTGTTCCTGGTTCTCTTCATTCTGCATCTCTTTTATCTCTTGATTCTGAAATGGGTGAACCCGCCTGTCACTATTACGCAGTTCGTAAGTCTTGTTACGGGCGAAGGATTGCAAAGAGACTATGTCGATTACAACGAAATGTCATCTTATGCAAAACTTGCAGTAATCAGTTCAGAAGATCAGTTGTTTCCTGACCATAACGGGTTTGATTGGAAAAGCATAGAAAAAGCGCTGGAACATAATGAAAAAAATCCTGACAGGGTCCGGGGAGGCTCAACCATTAGTCAGCAGGTAGCGAAGAATGTTTTTCTGTGGCAGGGAAGAAGCTGGGTGCGTAAGGGGCTTGAAACTTATTTCACCTTCCTGATTGAAATTGCATGGGGGAAAAAACGGATCCTCGAAATGTATCTCAACATCGCAGAAATGGGTGAAGGTATCTATGGAATCGAGGCCGCTTCACAGGCATATTTCAAGAAATCTGCCGCCCGTTTAACACGAACCCAGGCTGCCATGATTGCTGCCTGTTTGCGCAATCCCAAAAGATATACTGTGAAACCGATGTCAAAGTTTGTGGCATCGCGTTATCCCTGGATCCTTAAACAAATGAACAATTTGCAGGGCCGGGAAAGTATACAGGAGCTGCTTCAATAACTTCAATCCACTTTTATTGAAAATGTAGTGCTGTTGAGTGTTGGAAGCCCCTTAACGCGCGATTCTGTTGCAAGTCTTCCGTGATACTCCCCCTTACCCGCGGGAACATTGAAATCAACCGTTATTCTTGTTTTTGTTTTTGTAATCTGATTTACCAGGAAAGTCGACTTATAATAGTCAGGCAAGGTGTCGTTATCCAGTATGGCCAGTTGCACACTGGCATTGCTGTATGGGTACTGTTGAAAAGTAGGTAGATAATGTTCCGGCACAATTATATCGGTTTCGATTGTGATGACACCATTTGCAGCTTTTGCTGTGCGGATATTTTCAAACTGCACTTTTGAAAACGAATAAAAGGTGTCAACCACTGCGCCACCATTGGTTTGACCCATCCTCCCCGGAACTTTTTCATAAAGTACATCCGGTGAATATCCTCCAAGAACATACACTTTTTTACCAAGCAGCGAATCACTGATTGGCCAGTAGTTGAAATTGTTTCGGCGATAGTTTGGTGTATTGAGCGAATAAGAAGGTATGCCACTGTAGAACCAGTATTTAGAAGCTTGTTGATAGCTGCCTATCGAAACCAGTGGTAAACCTCCCGACTGAATTTTCACGCCCGCGGCCCAATCATCATTTTGGTGAAACTCATCTTTTTTTATCCAGTTTGGACCTTGTATATCCATTACCAGGTAAACGCGGAAAACCAATACAAGGGTAAGACTTAACATCACCGTGTTAAAAACCCAGCGTTGAAATCTGGTATTGATAAGAATGAACTGGTGGCTCAGAACGATCAGACCCACTATTACCGGTACTGTCCAGTTTGCTTCTACCCGTCCTTTGAACGTACTGATCAAAAAGAAAATGTATACCCCAATCATTGAATATTTCAAGGCACGCTCTGTAACAGAAACCGGCTTATGCCTGAAAGCTGCCCATAGAAATAACCAGCCCATAAAGGGTCCTACCAGTAACAATTGGCCAAGCAGGTATTCAATAGTGTAGGTAGGTCTGTAGCTTGTGGCATTTCTTTCAAATAAATGATATTGAACGGAAGGAAAATCGTGCTGGTATTGCCAGTATAGATGTGGCGCGAATAACAGAAGAGCGATTAACGCAACTGCATAGGTTTGAATTTTTGTAAACAAACGCGGATACGAAAGCAAGGTAAAAAAGATGATGAGTACCGCATGATATTTACTGTATAACATCAATGCTACATTGACCCCGAGCAGTATCGTGTTCAATGCGTTCATGTTGTTCGTGAACCTCCGGTATAGCAGGAAAAAAACTGCGGTAAAAAACATGAGTGGGAGATCGGGCACTGCTATAACCCCACCAATCTGTGCTACAGCGAGAGACATCAGGATGCCGTAAAAAACCAGCGGATTTTTTTTCTCAAGCAGCGATTGGATCACTACGAGTGTTGCTATATTAATAATCACTATAAAGAAACGCACACCAAGTTCTCCCGGAAACAACATTGTCCCGGCTTTGATAAGAACAGCAATCATGGGTGGGTGATCATAATAACCCCATGCAGGAAAATTACTGTAAATCCAGTAATACGCTTCGTCGTCGAGCAGTTGGGTCGAAGCCGCCTGTATAAGATTCATTGCCAGCCAGGCTCCGTAGAATATCAGTTTGTGATGTTTTCGTACAAAGGCATCAAGATCCATGGTCGCAAAATTAGTTATTCTGCGTTAGGGAGCTATTCTAAATGACGACCGGTTGTCTATCGCCTGGATCGCGGTAGCCAGTCGTTCCTCGTAATTGCCGCTGATATCCACCCAGGGCACATTCTGGTTAATCATTACGTGACGATAAATATGATACAGCCGTTTGCGGCTCTCAAGATCAGGATACTCCCTGAGCTGATCTCTTACCCATGGGAGATCTATATTACAAAGCAGATACAGATCGTATGGCCTCGCGGCAATCTGTTCAAGTATCCAGCTATGACATTTTTGGAAAACAAACTCGCACCACACCTGCATCACATACATGTTGGTGTCCATGAACAATACAGATGACTTTGCTTCTCGCAATAGCCTGGCCTCAATTTCCTGTTCAAGTTTTAGTTGTCCCCTGGCAATGGTTAACAGATCATCATAAGAATATTGCATACCATGTATGGTAAGATATTCTCTTGCATATTCAGGCACCCATAAGGTGTTATAATGTTCTGCCAGTTGCTCACAAAGCGTGCTCTTACCCGTAGATTCAGGTCCTAAAATAACTATACGTTCAGGTCTTTGCATGTCGTAATTTTCTTTCCCAGGCTATATATCCCATGATGGCAAGAGCAAGGAATACAACATACTGTACGCTGGTAAATACTGCTTGTTTATAAAAATATAATGGTATTGATGCTAAATTGGTCAGTATCCACCAAAGCCAGTTTTCAAGTTTCTTTTTTGCCATGAGCCACATGCCGGTATAGGCTGCGGCGGAGGCAAAGGAGTCAGCCACCGGCACCGAACTGTCAGTCAGATTTTTAAGTATCAGAAACAGAAGTGCCCAGCAAACGCTGAAAAACAATATTGCCTGATGCCATTCCTTTTGAGTGGATTTCGACATGGGCAACTTTTTTGAATCGCCTGCCCCCGTCCACAATATCCAGCCGTACACGCTCATTACGGTATAATACAGGTTGAGGCTCGCTTCCGCATAAAGATCCCACCAGGCGAAACAAAAGTAAGTATACAATATCGTGTTGATCATCCCCGTAGGGAAAACAAGAATGTGTTCCATCCTTGAGAAAACCACGCTGGCGATACCAAAAAACACAGCTATGTATTCGAGCCATGTTGTTTCGCGCATGCCTACAACAAACTGTTCGATGATCTTATCCAAAAAGCCCGGTTTAGAATCCTGTCAATATGCCAACTGCGAGGGTGCAAGTTAGAAACCGGGGCGGAGAATTTCAACAAATAAAAAAGACCTTCCACGCGGAAGGTCTTGCAGATTATATCAAAGCACCTTATTCTGCTTCAGCAACAACTTCAGATACCTCTGGTATCATGCGTTTCATCATACCTTCAATTCCCGCTTTAAGCGTGATCATGCTGGAAGGACAACCGCTGCAGGATCCCTGCAACATAAGATTTACCACGCCATCGTTGTAGCTTTTGAACTGGATGGCACCGCCGTCCATTTCAACCGCTGGCTTAACGTAGTTTTCAAGCAATTCCTTGATGCGTTTCACCACATCATCATCATCTGCTGCAACTGTGTTAGAGCTTTCCTGTTTCATGGTTGCAACCTCGTCTTCATTAACAACCGGTCTGTTTTCTTCAAGATATTCTTTAAGAAACTGGCGAATAACCGGAACGACATCGTTCCATTCGGTTTCGGTTGTTTTTGTAAGCGTTACAAAGTTGCTGGCAATAAATACTGCCTTTATAAATGGAAAACCAAATAATTCTGTTGCCAGGGGTGATGGTTTTGCGCTGCTGATATCTGCAAAATCAATGCTTTTTCCAGGATACAAAAGTTTGTTTGCAACAAACTTCATCGTTTCCGGGTTAGGCGTCATCTCAGTATAAATACTAATGACAGGGTTTCCTGTTTTTATCATACTCACTAATTTACTTACAAAAATAACATAGTTTCCGGCATTTTGTTGCCCTATTTTGCTGGAGGTCTAATGATCACAATCTTCCTTGTGTGCGTGATTATGTATCCGGCAAGCTTTGTAGTTTAACCAGTGAGCCGTTACGATCAATAGCACCGCGCAAGGCAGCAGCCAGTATTGCTGATCGTGACGCATTTGCTTGGCAAGAAGGAAAACAATGCCCGAAATGAAAATAGTCACAGGTAACAGACTGTGATGATGCTTCCGGTAGCCGTGCCACAGCGAATACCCCCCGATTGCCGCTGCCAGGGCAATCATAAAATATTCGAAACTGTGATTGTCAATGATATTGACACCAAAAACCGGGATACTAGTTAAAAGGAGCGGTAATACGGCACAATGCACCGCACATGCTACAGAAGTGGCAATACCTAACGCATCCCAGTTAAAACGGAAACTCATAGGTGCAAATATACTCTAATACGATCAACATCTGCAACAAAGTTGCAAATGATTTGTTAGTGTATAAGTTAAAAGCACTAAATCTCACTGGCAACCGTTGTAACTTTGCGCCAATCTATATTTTATGAACAAGAAATTTTGGTCGTACGTTGCTTTTTTTGCCTTTCTGGCTGTAGGTTTTTATTTTGCAATGACGCAGTTGATCCCTGGCTTTGGAGATGTAAAAATGCCCGTACAGAGTAAAGTCCGCCCTTTTACTTTTGTAAACCAGGATGGTAAACTGATCTCGGAACGTGATGTATTTGGTAAGGTTTACGTGGCAGAGTTTTTCTTTACAACCTGCAAGAGTATTTGTCCCAAGATGAACACTAACCTGAAGGCGATTCATGAAGAATATAAAAATGAACCAAACTTCGTTATACTTTCTCACACGTCTGATCCTGAAACCGATAGCGTTGCAAGGATGAAGGCTTATGCCGATTCACTCCAGGTAGATACAAACAGTTGGTGGTTTCTTACAGGTAGAAAGGACAGTTTGTACACAGCAGCCCGGATGAGTTATTTGCTTGACGATCCTCAGAATAATGGCGCCAATGTGAATGAACAGTTTCTTCACACACAGTTTTTTGCCCTGGTAGATAAAAATGGCCGGGTGCGGAAAATTTATGATGGTTTGAAGAAGGATGAGCTTGCGCAGTTAAGTAATGATATCCCAAGACTGCTGAAAGAACCTGCAACGGACAAGCGTTTTGCTAACAATATGTTTGGGAATTGATTTGTAACTTTAGAGGAAGAAATGGAACTCCAGATTGACCATATTTTAAAAAAGAACCAGTTAAGTGTAACAGGCAGCCGCAAACGAATACTTGAATTATTTCTTCAAAGCAATGGCGCCCTGGCGCATTCTGATATTGAAAAAAAGACGGGTGAGAAGTTTGACCGGGTAACCGTTTATCGCACATTGCAGTCGTTTCTTGATAAAGGAATCATCCATACCATTCCAACACCCGATAACTCCATTCGTTACGCGCTTTGTAAAGACGACTGCTCAACAGGTCATCACCACGACAATCATGTTCATTTTGTTTGCACTAAATGCAGTAACACAATCTGTCTTGATCATGTGACGATCCCGGCCGTTAAGCTGCCCCTGGGTTTCCAGGCAAATGAATATCAAATGATTGTTAACGGCACCTGCCGTGCATGTCTCTCCTGATTTTTCATCTATTTTTTTATTGCTGCGCATGTTTTGAGGCCGTAACGCGTCAAATGAGCAGGTAAGGCTGCCCTAAAAGGCAACAAAATCTCTCTAAAATGAAGAAGCCCCGATGTAGAAACACCGGGACTTTTGGTTAAGGCTCTGATTAGTAGCTATTTATCTGACCTAAGTGGTCAATTTGTGTCGTTTTTTGTATTCTCTACAAATATAGTGGCTAAGAATTACAAAATACATACCACAATAAGGGTATTTTTTGCAAAATCATAAAGTTTCTTCGTATTCGCCTCTCACAAACGTCATTAACTCATGAATGTGCTGCGAAGAAAAATCAAATGACAAGCCTGCCGCTGCATAAAGTTCGGGCAAGGTCCTCGTTCCTCCGAGCTTCAAAGCAGCCATATAATTGTCTAGCGCCTTTTCCTTGTCTTTTTTGTACTGCATCCACATTCCGATTGCTCCAAGTTGTGCTATCCCGTACTCAATATAATAAAATGGCACTTCAAAAAGATGCAATTGTCTTTGCCAGCTTGTAGCGCGGTAATTTTCCAGGCCAGAGAAATCTACCACACCGGAAGAAAATTCAGATAAAATTTCTGTCCACGCCTTTGTGATTGATTCCTGGGTATATCCCGGGTTCTCGTACACCCAGTGTTGAAATTTATCGATTGTTGCTATCCATGGGAAAATGGTAAGCACTCTTTCTAACTGGCGCTCCCTGGCGCGTTTGATATCAGCAGGATTGTCCAGGAACACATCAAGATGATCAAGGGTGAAGAGTTCCATTGCCATGCTGGCAACTTCAGCGATCTCCATTGGATATTCCTTGAATGAACTTAGTTCCAGCGGATGAGCCAGGAAGGAGTGAACCGCGTGACCACCTTCGTGAACCATGGTAGTAACATCGCTCATCTGCCCGGCGGCGTTCATAAAAATGAACGGTGCGCCAGATTCTGCCAGCGGACAGTTGTAACCGCCTGGTGCTTTGCCCTTACGGCTATCAAGATCCAGGTGTTGCATGTCTTTCATCTGGCGAAGACAGTCAGCAAAGAAAGGTCTTAACTGCTCGAAACAGGTGATTGTTTTTTGTAAAAGTTCTTCTCCGGTTTTAAACGGCCGCAGTGGCTGCACACCCGGCGGTTGTGCTTCAAGATCCCAGGGTTTCAGCACATCCAGCTGCAACTGTTTTTTCTTATTTGAATAGATCATATCTACCAGTGGCATGATATGCTCTTTCACTGATTGATGAAACTGGTAGCAATCCTCAGGCGTATAATCAAACCGTCCAAGTTCTTTGAATTTGTAATCACGATAATTGCTGAAACCTGCGTTTGCTGCAAGCTGGTTTCGTTTTTCAACCAGCTTTTTATATAGATCGTGCAAGGTTTCTTTATCCTGTAAACGACGTTCGTTGATTTTGTGATAAACTGATTCTCTCAGCTTACGGTCATCATTTTCAAGAAACTTAGCCGCTTGTTGCAATGTGTATTCTTTGCCGTCAACCTCAACAGTCATCTTGCCTGAGATAACGCCAAACTGTTGTTGAAGGACACTTAATTCAGCCTGGATGGGAATGTTTTCTTCACGAAACAGTTCGATACTTTTTTTGACACCGCGGAGATACGTGAAATATTTTTGGTGGTCAAGGGTATTGGTAAGCGGGTTGTCAACCAGTTTGCGGTTAAGTTTATCCGCGTATGGTTGAATTTTCGGCTGAATCTCAAGACAGAAATAGTTGAATGCTTCTTCGAGTGTTTTGTTTTCTGTATCACAGGTCATCCGGATCTGGCGCCAACAGGCATCTTCACTGACTACTGCTTCCAGCTCGCTCATGTCTCTGAGCCATTCTTCAAGCGATTCAGCCGTATCAATCGGCCGTTCAAGGAGATCTTTAAAATAAGGTTCCAGCGATTCCCAGTTTTCAACAACGAAATCCGGTTGTAGAAATCTTCTTGGTAGTTTTTTTATGATTGTATGTTGCTCCATAATTGTTTTATTGTTCAAAAGCCAAAAGACAGCGTTCAATCGTGTTGAGCATCTGTGTTTTGGCTTCTGGATCAATTTGAAAATTGACAGTTGCTATCAATAATAAGGAATCTTATGATTTCTTCTTGGGCGCGGCTTTCTTTTTAACAGGCTCTTTGGCTTCGCCGGTTTCTTCAGCATCTTTTTTAGCTTTAGCAGCCTTCTTTTTTGGTGCTTCGGATTCGTCTGCTACCGGCTCTTCTTTTTCTTTTTTGGCTGATTTTTTAGCAGGAGCAGGTTTTTCATCTTCTTTTGCAGAAGCGGCTTTGGAAGCTTTTTTAGTTACCGGTTTTTCTTCTTCGGCAGGTTGTTCGGTTTCTTGTTCTGCTTCCGGAGCCTCTGTCAGTTTAAGTTCAACATCGTTTGCTTTCAGCACCTGTAACCATTTTACCATCTTTTTCAGATCGCTGGTGTACACGCGTTCAAAATCAATATTGGGATAAACCGTTTCAAAGTATTTTTTCAGACCTGCAGCGTCTTTAGCATCAGGAAGTTTTTCTGAACTGCTATCCATCGCCTGGAACACTTCTACCAGATTAACATTGTCAGTTACCGTATATATCTCAATACTCTCGAGATGAGAAAAGTTGTGAATACGGCTTGAGACGAATTTGGTGGTCTTGTCGTCAAGAGAGCGAACGATCGCCCCGTCATTCTTACTGCTTAGCAATTCGTACAAACCGGGCATGCCGGTCACTGAAATAATTTTTCCGTATTCCATATTCCGTTTGTTTAAAAAGGACGTGCAAGATAATCGAATTAGACAAACTGCATTCCAAAAATGTTCCGGGCCATTCTTGTGTACTGCCCATTTGGCTGATACCTTTACGTTTTTGGGGAAATAGCTGAAATTTCAGTAATATCGTTACATAGTTAAAAAAACCGGGTTTGAATGAGTGGAATTTAATTGAACGGCTGAAGCAGGGCGATGGGGCTGCCTTCCGTGAAATTGTAGAGTCGTCGCAAGACCTGGTTTACAACACGGCATTTGGTATAGTTCAGAACGCGGAAGATGCGGAAGATGTGGCACAGGAGGTATTTGTACAAGTGTATGAATCCATTCACTCTTTCAAGGGTGAGTCAAAGCTTTCTACCTGGTTATACCGGATTACTATCAGTAAGGCGATGGACCATATTCGGCGCCGGAACAGAAAAAAGCGTTTTGCTTTCGTAAAAAATCTGTTTAGCGATCAAAACGAAGCATTGGTGCACCCTCCTGACTTTAATCATCCGGGGGTAATTCTTGATAATCGTGAAAAATCTGCGACTTTGATGAAAGCGGTATCAGATTTGCCTGAAAATCAGAGAATTGCTTTTACCCTTCATAAAATTGAAGGTCTGAGCTACCAGGAAATAAGTGAAGTGATGGAAACAACAGTGTCGTCCGTTGAGTCGTTGATGCACCGTGCAAAAACGAACTTGAAAAAGACACTTGAAAATTTTTACCGGCAAAATCTGTAAAACACAAGTTTTATTTTCAATTCACGTCAAATATGTTGTATGGAGGAAAGTAAAATGATATCGAAGCGTGTGGAGGAAACCCTCAACAGTCTGGATGGTTTGCAGAAAGCCACTCCCGGACCATTTTTTTACACCCGTGTGATGGCAAGATTAGAAGAAGAGCCCCAGAATCTGTGGGAGTCCATTACGCTGTTTCTAACAAGACCTTACGTGATTGCGTCTGTGATCTCATTCATCCTGTTATTGAATGCGACTGCTATTTTCCGTTCGGATGCGCAGGAAACCTATAGTCAGGAGGCAATCTCAATGGTGGATGAATATAAAATCGCATCTACGTCTTTCTATGATTATACAAATTCGGAACCTTGATCAATAGTTCAAAAACACGCAGGCTGGTGGTAATCATCGTCATCCTGCTGATTACAAACCTTGCGATACTTGCTTATTTTCTCTGGCCGAAAGCTGAAGTAAACCCTCAAAATGATGGCCAAAAGCCGGGTTATGGTTTAACGGAAACGCTTAAACGCGAAGTGGGACTCGATTCGGTTCAAATGAAAACACTGGACAGCTTGCGAAGTGAACATTGGAAAAAAATGCGTCCGTTGTTTGAAGATTTACAGACAACAAAAAACAACTTCTATATTCTTCTCAAATCACCCGAAACACCTGATTCAGTGATCCTAAATGCTGCTTCACTTATCGGCGAGAAGCAAAAGGCTGTGGATTTACAGGTGTTTTATCATTTCAAAAACTCCCGTCTTGTGTGTACGCCTGAACAAAGACCCAAATATGATTCGCTTGTGCAGGAACGCATCAAACGTATGGCTGGTCCCGCAAGAAATAATCGTAACCGCGAAGGAGAAAATAAAAAATAGTACTCTTTTTTAATTTGAGGGCGCAAGCATTATCAAATCCCCAACGTCAAATACGGGTTAATAAATTAATCAATTTAAAAAGTTTTGATAATGAAAGCAAAGATGAGCTTACTGGCGATTTTACTGGTTACATTCACAAGCATTTCATTTGCCCAGGGTGGAGGTTTCCAGATGCCAAGTCCCGAGGAAAGGACTAAAACAACCATGGAAAAACTTGCCGACCTCAAACTCGATAAGGATCAGTCTGCAAAAACAGAAACGATCTTTACTGATTTTTATAAAGGACAGGCAAAACGCATGGAAGAAATGAGATCTGGTGGTGGTGACCGTGATGCTATGCGTGCGGAATTTGAAAAGATGACCAATGAAAGAGATGAGAAACTGAAAAAAGTCTTCAGCGCCGATCAGTTTAAAAAGTTCAAAGATGAGATCGAGCCGACCCTTCGTCCAAGACGTGGCGGCGGCGGTGGAAGACAATAATTGCCAATATTGTTTGCTATTAGCCCTCCAGTCTAACTGTGGGGCTTTTTTGTCATAGTGCGGCTTGGAATCAGTATCTCGTTGGACAACCCTTGGCAGGATGAGTTATTAATAGTAGCAACTGATAACCGTTTTGGGCAATATATTACGCAAGACAAAAATGATTTATCAGCAATCTGCTGATAATCAAAGTCTTAAATTAGGCATGGATTTAGGAATTTGTTTGTAAAAATATCAATTCTATGGATAAGTTAGCAAAGCTCCAATTGATGGACAAGATTCT
Source organism: Bacteroidota bacterium (assembly GCA_023416995.1). Classification (GTDB taxonomy): domain Bacteria; phylum Bacteroidota; class Bacteroidia; order Chitinophagales; family Chitinophagaceae; genus DATHKG01. Next base: position 30,873 of record JAEZGI010000039.1, on the reverse strand, counting down.
GAGAGAACTGGAAGACACGATCAACAGCGAAACCGCATTGGTAAAAAAGATTGCCCAGTTAGAGGCTGAAAACATCAATCTTGGCGACCGTACACTTGAACAAAAGTTGCCGGAAATCTTTGAACAGATTGATAACGCCCTGGCCACAACTACAGAGTTGCAGAACGAATATAGTGCTGCCAGGAACAAATTTTCTAAAGATAATAAGCTCGAAGAGGTACCAGAATTATAAGAAGGTTATGGCTCTGACGCCTCGAAACCGCAACAATCGTTGCGGTTTTTTTATTTTGTTTCGAGTAAGGACCGAACAATATTGTTTAAGCGGTCGAAATCCGTATATCCCCTTGACACCAGGTAAAATTTGCTTTCGCTTTCCTGCATCAGCAACGCCGGGAAACCGGTCACCTGCAACTGTTTGACCAGTGCGAACTCATAGGCCGCTTTTTCCTGGAACTCCGTCGAAGCCAGTTTGGTATAAAAATCGTCAACATCAATATGATACTTCCCGAGAAGATGGCGGTAAGCTTCATTGTCGCACAAATCGCGTCCCTCGCTGTGCAGCGCCAACTGTAAATCGTGTGCGAATGGTACCTGTAATGATGGATATATTTCTTTAAAAATAGAGAGAGCAACAGCCGGCTTAAGAGAATCAGGGTACCAGTCGCTCTCATCAGGATTTTTGATGTGCCAAAGATAATCCTGGCCGAAGGTTACACCAGTGAGTTCTTCAATTTGTTTGTAGGTCTTTGCAATATGGCCCGCTGTGGCACTAATGTGTCTTGGTGTATCAGGGCGAATCATACCGCCCGAAAGTACCTCGAAATGCAAAACGGACTTGTAAGTATCAAATAACTTCTTCATAACCGGGCTGAACCCGTAACACCAACCGCAGTAGGCATCGTAGCAATAAATTATCTGCATCATCCCTTAAATATCTCGTGATTTTTTTTATTCATATCCCAGCTTGCTATTACCTGGTGGCTAGTAGGTAACATAATAGTTGATAAGTAAGACCTTAGCTAAATTCTTTTGATATACCTATCACACAATTGAATTTTTTATACGTTTTATTATTATCATAACAATTTAAACAAGAAAAACCATCCTATGAAACGCCAGTTTCCCGGTAGTCAACGACTCGTATTATTAATCGCATTTGTGATCGCATCAGCTTTAACTGCTTCTGCCCAGTTAAAGATCGGCGATAATCCAACAAACATTCAAAAATCATCTATTCTTGAATTAGAAAGCAGCAGGCAGGGTTTGCTTTTACCAAGACTTGCAGATACTGCTGCAATCAACGCGCTTACACCGCCAGATGGGATGATCATCTTTTTAAATACGGACAAGAGTTTGCGTTTGCGCAGCAATGGTTCGTGGAAAAAAATTGCAGATCTTTCGGAGGCAACATCAAACTGGTCGCTTGCTGTTAATAGCGGCACCAACCCCGCAGATCATTTTGTGGGAACCGTAGATGGTCAACCCCTGGTAATAAGAACCAATAATGCTGAACGTCTTTGTATCGATGCTGCGGGCAATGTAGGGATCGGCACGAATAATCCCACAGCAAAGTTAGAGGTGGACGGGACCGTGAAACTTCAAAACATGGCTGCCGGTACAAACGAACTTGACGTGCTGGTTTTAAATGGTGATGGATCTGTTTATAAAAGGACAATGTCGTCATCAGCTTTTCAAAACGCTATCAAAGCTGTGAATGGTATCCAGAAACAAACGCTTAGCATAACTGCTGCAGCGAGTACCACTACAGATACAGTGGCAATAGAAAACAGAGCGGCAGACAGCACCATCGCATTGTATCTGCCCGTTCAAAACGGTTCAAGTGCTACCAAACCTTATGGATTTCTTACCTATAATGACTGGCAGAAAGTTCAGAGTGCTATTCAAACGGTAACGATCGGGGCAGTAGCTTCAGGTTCAAACGTAAATGGCGCATCGATCATAATTGACAGCACCTCACGCCAGATCATTCTTCATCCTGCCGATGCTACTAACCCTGGTATTGTTACTGCAGGTACACAGAGCTTTGGTGGAAATAAAACATTCAACAATAATGCTACCGTAAACGGTACCCTTACGCTTAACACAGTTGCTAACAACAGTAGTGCTGACTCAGTGCTGGTGATCTCAAACGGTTTGGTCGAAAAACGCCAGGTGAGTGCCGCAGCCTTTGGTAATGCAATTCGTAGTATCAATGGAAACCGCGACACGGCCCAGGGTTTTGCATTCAGAACCACAGGATCTGATCTTTCTGTTTCAACAAACAATGCCGACAGCATTTTCTTTAATGTTCCTAATGCTGGTGAGGCTGCACGTGGTGTGGTGAGCACTGCTTCACAAACATTTGCTGGTAGTAAAACTTTTAAGGACAGTGTTGTTGCCAACAAGGCAATGCTGGTTGGTGGTGAAGGAACTGCTAATTCAACTGTTCAGGTTGAAGGATCGCTTTCTATGGCAATCAAAACCATCACTTCAAACTATACAGCAACTGGTGCTGATAACACCATTCTTGCTAACACAACAAGTAGCGCTATCACTCTTTCTTTGCCAAATCCAACAAATTTTGCAGGTCGTATCTACACGATTAAAAAGATCGGTACAGGTGGTATTGATAATCAACTTACACTTTCACCTGGTGGTTCAACGATTGATGGTGGTGCTTCTTATGTTATTTACAACGACTGGACCTTCGTAACATTACAAACCGACGGCTCCAACTGGTATATCATCAAGAAATAATCATGTTTTTGCAACGTTGGTCCGACTGGCTCAACGTTGCTTCTCCGGTTTGTGAATCTACTCCTATGAAACCTCTATTCCGTTGGTTACTTGCTTTGCTGTGCCTGTGTGGTAGCGATCTGCGTGCCCAACAACTGAAGCTTGGAAACTTCCCAAACCTGATGCAAAAATCGGCGGTACTTGAGTTGAACTCTGCTAACCAGGGTTTGTTATTGGCAAGGATCGCTGACACCGCGCTGATCAATGTGCTCGCACCACCGGATGGAATGTTGATCTACCACACACCGAGCGCACAACTGTTAACGAGATCAGGCGGTGCCTGGCGCGCAGTTACGTATAATGGATTCGGCTCAGCATGGTCTACCCGGGGCAATACAGGAACCACGGCTTCGGATTTTATTGGTACTGTCGACGACCGGCCAATGACGTTCCGATCCTTCAACACCAGTTACCTGGAGTTTGGTCGCAGGCAAACACTGGGTCTTACACAGAGTTATACCGATTACGACAACAACAATGAAGCAGTTACACTGATGCGGTCCGCACTTCAGTTTCATGCACCGGGAGCAGACTTCTATAAACCAAAAATGTTTGTTGACCCAAGTGGTAACTTCAGAATCAAAGGAAGCGCCGCGGGAACTGATTACTTTGAAATGGGTGCAACCGGCGCAGCCAACAATGGTGGGTTTGAATTTATTGTAGGAGACGATGGCAATGAACCGATCGTATTCAAAAGCTATAACTACCAGGCAGGAATGTCTGAAATGATGCGTTTACAAAGCGGCCGGATGGCGGTGGGTTCAAACGCGTTTGACGCCAGTAACCCCGAGAAACTATTAATTGATGCAGGCGTTACAGAGTCTTTCAATTTAATGACCGGTAAAGGAAGTATCAATAATTACCTGCAGATAAACGTTCAAAATCGTTCTGCAGGAAACACGGCCAGTTCCGACCTGGTGGCTACTGCTGATAACGGCACCGAGTCGGTCAATTTCGTAAACCTTGGAATCAACTCGAGCGGATTTTCTAATAATGGTTATCCAATGATCAATGGTGCGAACAATGCTTACCTGTATACTACAGGTAACGATTTTGTCATCGGCAATGGAACAGCAGCTCGCGCCTTAAGATTTTTTACAGGAGGTTTTGCTACAACTAATGAGAGAATGCGGATCACCGGCACCGGCCAGGTAGGTTTTGGCACTACGGCCCCATCTACAATAGTTCATATCCGAACGGGCACAACAGGTGATGCGGGGCTTCGGCTTGAAAATCTCACTTCCGCTTCAGCAGCAACTGCAGATGCAGCGGTACTTGGCGTAGATGCGACTGGTAAGGTTGTGCGTGCCAAAACTCCAACATATTATAGCGGAACAGGTACAGCGGCAATCAATGAAATAACAAAAATCTGGGTTGCTGAAGTTTCGAATACCAACACAGGAATCACAACGATCGCAATACCAGCAAATATCGGGTTCACAAATATTGTTTCTGTACAGGTAACTGCTAAAGGTGGTAGTTCACTTGCTACTTATCCCCTCGCAAACATCATCAGCTCATCACTGACTTCAATCGTTGTGCGTTTAATGGAAAATAAAAATACTGTTCTTATTATGGCATCCTCAGCCGATGGTCTTGAGTCGCACAACGATACTAACACAAAAATTTATGTGCGGGTAGAAGGCAATTAAAGATGGTAAAATGGCTACTTCATATTATCGCATGCATCTTAACCTGCGTTTGTTGTTGTACGTTTGCGCGGGCGCAAAGCGGATTTTTTGTGCCGGCAACAGGTAAAATCTTTTTCTCCGGCGACTCTGCCACTATTTTCAATAATGTTTTTAATGCCGGGCAGTTAGGCATTGGTGCAAACGCAGTTTTGAATTTCAAAGGACTTGTTTGGGCCAACGACCAGGATGCACGGCTGCCAGCCGGTAATGGTTCCCAGTTTGGTGGTATTGTAAGATTCCTGGTTCCCGAAGAGTGGAACATCGGTTCAGCTCAACGACAACAATCCATCACGGGAGGGTTCAACGCTGTCACAAAAACCGGCCCTTCATTCTCAAAATTATTTATTGTTAACCGTTACGGTGTGCGGCTGGAACAAAGCGCGCTGCACGTTTCGGATCTGCTGCAGCTCGAAGATGGTTCTGTCTACACAAACAGCAATACACTGGTGGTTGGTAAAAATGATCCGGGACGAATCAGCGGCTATAACAATGCGCGTTTCATTGTCACTGATGGGGGTGGTGTTTTACTGCGTCAACAACTCAGCCGTAAAAGCGGTGTTGTTGTTTTCCCGGTCGGATCTACAGTTTATGGCTATGCGCCCGCAACAATTTTTTTGAAAAATGATACACCAGACGACTTTTATACCGGGGTGAATGACGGCGTATTGAAGGATGTTTTTGCAGGTAACAGCTTGAAAGATCATTCAGTAAATCAAACCTGGCAGCTTGGTAAAATGCTGCGACCAGGCATGGATGAAGTGATGATCACTTTACAACACAAGGTACCCAATGAAGGTGTTGCGTTTGCTGCTCATCGCGCATTTTCATACATATCTCAATTCAAGGCTGGTGCCTGGGATACCGGCGCACTGCGCATCAAACCGGTTTCTCCGGGCAACATAACAACCGGCGCACCACTGGCAAACAGCGCGACGAACACCCGCACGTTTGCAGCTTCAGTGGGCACCCAAAACTTCTTTACAAAATTCTCCTATCCTTTTTCTGATACTGCACACACAACATTGATGGTTAACGGCTTTCGGCTGAATGCTGAACTCGTGAAAATTGTATGGACAACGCGACCTGAGGTAGGAGTGAAATATTTTATGATACAACGCCGGTTTGCAAATCAATCAGGCTGGACAACTGTCGACACGGCGAATTCTCAAGCAACAAATGGGTATAGCTTTAATTACCTGAATTACCATGATGACGATCCAAACAAGTATGAGGGCCTGAGTTTTTACAGGATTGTGATGGTGGGTTACGAGGGCGAACTCAGCTTTTCTGATGTCATAACCATCAACGGTATGGCTGCCCCGAGCAGATTTGCCGTATGGCCAAATCCGAGCACGGGAAGATTTATGGTCAGCATTGATAAACTGCAACGTGTAAAAACACTGGTTATCTGGAATGCGATCGGGCAGAAGATACGTGAAGTAGATGTTCGCAACCAGGAGCTTGTTGAGTTGTATCTATTTACCCCGGGCAATTACGTGATAGGGTTTATCTCCAATGAACGTGTGATTGAAAATCGCAAGCTTGTAATAACCGGATGGTAAAAAAACTCCGGAACTGGTCCGGAGCCTTATATCGTTAGTTGTTTCTTCCTGGTCTTGCGCCTTCACTTCTTTGTTGCGGACGTTCACCACCGCCTCTCACTTCTCTTTGTCTTGAAGCGGGGGCCGGGGATTGCTCACGTCTCTGCACCTGTCTTTCCGGACGTTGTACCTGGCGTTGCGGCTGCTGTACCTGGGGTCGGTTCTGCACCTCTCGTTGCGGACGTGCTTCGTATTGTCGTTGCGGACGCGCTTCAACGGGTCTTTCCGTGACACGCTGGTTGCGGTTAGCGGGTGTTACACGCTCATTCGTCTGTGGCCGGGTATGTAATCGTTCACCACGTTCCGGACGGGTAATGCGGCCAGGCATGTTTGTCTGGTTCTCTGGTGTTGTGCTATTGGGTCTTGTGGTACCGGGGTTTGGATTGACGTTTCGATCGCGGTTGGTATTGTTGTAACGATTGTTACGTGAGCCGTTCCTGTTTTCCGGAGAAACACGTCCGCGATCATTTCTTTCATTCGAGCCGTTGTACACCCGGTTGTTTCTGTTGTATGGGTCTGTCCGGTTGTTTGGGTTGTAGGTGCGAACCGGGCGCTCATTATTACCTGCGGGTCTCGAACCTATATTATTACGATTATTATATGCACTGCTGTTGTTATAACGGGCCGTGTTATTTGCTGAACGGCTGTTATAGCGGTTATTAACACTTACGCGATTATAATCGCGTGTTATAACACCACCACGGTTTCTATATATGTTCGGAGAATAATTCCGGTTTACAACATTGTAATTTCTTGCCCGGTTATAATATACTGTATTGCGACCATAATATCCGCCATGATATCTCACAGGCGACCAGCAATAGGCGGGACGGTACAATCGTGGGCCCCACCACCCGCCGGACCAGTATCCCCATGGTCTGCCGATACCGATATTGACGTTTAACCAGCCGGTGCTGTATTGATAACCAATCCCCCAACCGATCCAGGGGTTATAGCGCACATTGAAACCCCAGGTATAGGGGCGAGGGTAATAATGTGCTCCTATCCAGGGGCGATAATAGTAACCGGTGCCATATACAACCGTTGGGCCGTAAATAAAAGTGTTCAGATAACCGGGAGTATAACCCATATAAACATAATCAGGAGTTACATCGTAGATGTACACATACTTCATATGATAAACGGGGTAGCGGGGTGGAATAAGAGCCACTGCGTAAGGTCTTGACACGCTTACCACCCACGGACCGGTTGCCCTCTGGGCCTCGAACCAAACACCATTATCAACGCTGTAATAGCGACCTCTCCAACGTATAACCGATGCAGGAGTATTTACTGCGTACCCAAGGTCGGTGCCTTCAATATCTTCAAATCGTGGATCACCGTCGTACACTACTTCTGCCTGTGCTGATTTGCGGTCTACCCTGGCAGTTTGCGGAACTGCCGCTTCTTCAAGGGCATCATTTGCGGCATCTGTACCGGCTATGCTTGCCAGTACATGGTCTTTTGGTGAACCTTCGGGAATTGCAGCAAAATCAGCGGGAAGTTGATCTGATCCAGTGTATTCCCAGTTTCCGCTTAAGGTTTTTGATCTGAACCATCTTCCCGAAATCAGTACATAGTAATTTTGAGAGCTGACATCCATAAAAATATCATCAGCAGAGTTCGACACATAAAGTAACCCGGAGTTTTCGATCGGCGTAAACTTTGCTTCGCCCACAGATTGAATCAGTTCTGCTGGTTCAGTACTAACAACGATTTTATAAATGGTGTTTTCGTCTTTTTCAGCCGCATCGTTTGCGGTATTATTTTTTGCAGCAAGCTCGGCCACCTGTTGCATTTTCTGCGGCACGGTGGTCGTTAATGAATACGGGCCAGTAGCCTGTGGGGCCATATACCAGTGCTTACCGCCATGGAGATAGAACTTGCCGTCAGTATTTTTCAGTAAGGTAAATGGTGTATTTACCACTGCCTCGACGCCCAGGTCTTTATTGTGCTGCAAACGGGGTGCACCATCTATCAAAACCAGGATTGATGGGCTGGTGCTGTAAATAACTTTTGGCGCTTTGTTGTTGATCTGCTGCGCCAGTTTTTGTTGCTGGTTGTTTAGCTCAAGTGATGATTGCAGATCGGCCAAAGGAAAATTTATCTCAAGGGATTGTGCGTTGTTTTCAATTGATTCCTGGATCTGGTCGAGTTGAGCGTCTGTCAGATCACCAGGCAGCTTTATGGAATTAATTTGTAAAGAAACAACTTCCACCGACGAACCTCGTGTAGCGGTGACAGCCTGCAGCCAGGCAACACCAAACACAGGTTCATTGCTGCCTTCCTTTAGGATTGAAATTGCAGCACTTGCCTTCAGTAAATTGTTATTATAGCTTTCGGGTTGAAACTGGTACAGCTTGATGGTTGAACCGTCGCTGTTCTTTATGGTTTTTGGCCACGCCTCCTGAGCCCTTGACACAAAGCTGAAAAGCATGATGCCTATAAGGGAAAGGAGGGTTGTAAATTTTTTGGTCATACTGGCACTTTTATGGGTGACTCAAACAAGAAACTTGTCACTATGAATATACTTCCTCAAGATGACGTTTTCTGTTATAGAGTTGCAAATAGAGGCCCGTATACAGATTGTTGGCTATCCTTTAGCAACTGACCCTCAGGGATTAAAGCCAGATTAAAAGTTAATGTGCTTCTAACCAGTTTGTGCCCGCGCCGATCTCAGCTTCAACCGGAACTCCGTTGGGTAATGGTAAAGCTTCGCGCATACATTGTAGGATGATTGGCTGAATGATGTCGACCTCTTCCTTCACCGCATCAAATACCAATTCATCATGCACCTGCAGGATCATTTTTGATTTAAATCCAGATTGCTTGAACACCTGGTGGATCTTAACCATTGCCAGCTTGATCATATCCGCAGCTGTACCTTGTATGGGTGAGTTGATAGCATTGCGTTCAGCAAAGCCCCTTACAGTAAAATTGGACGAGTTGATATCCCGCAGCCAGCGTTTTCTTCCAACCAGCGTCTGCACATAACCATTCTCCCGGGCGAAATTTACAGTGTCATCCATATACCGTTGAATACCGGCAAACTGCTTCTTGTAATTGTCAATAATTTCTTTGGCTTCTGTGCGACTGATAGCAAGATTATCCGCCAAACCAAATGCGCCCTGACCGTAGATGATTCCAAAATTCACACTCTTTGCCTTGTAACGCATTTCTTTCAATACATCCTTTTCATCTACTCCATATACGCGTGCGGCGGTAGCCGTATGAATATCTTTTCCCTGTTGAAATGCTTCACACATTGCCGGATCACCGCTGATGGCGGCAACGATACGTAATTCGATTTGTGAATAATCTGCCGATAACAGCACATGGTTCTCATCACGTGGAATAAAGGCCTTTCTGATCTCGCGCCCCCTTTCTGTACGAACCGGTATGTTCTGAAGATTGGGGTTATTGCTCGACAAACGGCCGGTAACTGCTACGGCCTGTGCATATGATGTATGCACCCGTCCTGTTTTTCGGTTACGCAACAACGGTAGTGAATCAACATAGGTTGATTTCAACTTCGTTAGTTCACGGAACGCTAATATATCTTCAACAATTTTATTGCGACTGGCCAGTTTGGACAACACATCTTCACCGGTGGCGTATTGCCCTGTTTTGGTTTTTTTCGCTTTGGGATCCAATTGTAGTTTCTCGAATAAAACTTCTCCCAATTGTTTTGGGGAGGCAAGGTTGAAACGAAGACCCGCTTGTTCATAAACGCTTTCCTCGCTTCTTTTTGCTTCTCTATCCAACTCCTGCGAGTATTCATTCAAAAAGTCAACGTCTACCCGGATGCCTTCATACTCCATATCAGTTAAAACAGCCAGCAAAGGGTTTTCAACTTCATGAAAAACCCGCTCCACCTCTTTAGTTTTTAAAAGCGGTTCCAGTTTATGTTTCAGTTGAAGAGTGATATCCGCATCTTCTGCTGCATAATCTTTGATTTTTTCAAGGGGAACATCCCGCATGTTGCCCTGGCTTTTGCCTTTTTTGCCGATAAGGTCTTCGATAGGCACCGGGTCGTACCCAAGAAATTGGGTGCTGAGCATATCCATGCTTCGTTTCCCGTCTGGCTCTATAACATAGTGGGCCAACATCGTGTCGAACCAGGTTCCTTTTATTTCATATCCATACCATTTCAATACGAGCATGTCGTATTTGAGGTTCTGCCCGATCCATCGCATGGATGGATTATTGAATAATACGGAAAATTTTTGGAGGATCTCTTTTGTTGCTGCTTCATCAGGGGGGCAGGGAACATAATATGCTTCACCCGCCACATAAGAGAAGCTCATACCAACAAGTTCTGCGTCATTGGCATCGAGGTTATTGGTTTCTGTATCAAAACAAATTTCCGTTTTGCTCATCAAACCGTTCACAAAAGCATCGATCGCGTCGCCTGTTATCACCTCATAACGATGTGGTGTATTCGTGATATTACGCGCAGCAGGCATTTCATCCGGAGCATCACTATGAGTTACTATTTCAGTGATGGCATCTGTTTCGGGCACTGACTTTTTAGGGCTTCCTTTTGCTGTAACTGTGTTTCCAAAAAGATCGGTCTGAACGCCCTCTGGTGCTGCACCAATAACGAGATCCTCGCCTAGCAAACGTTTTGCTACCGTTCTGAATTCAAGTTCCGTGAACACCTCGCGCAATTCCTCTTTGTTCCACTCTTTCAATCTGAAATCTTCTTCATGAAACTCTACCGGCACGTTACAGATAATAGTGGCCAGTTTTTTTGACATTATAGCCGAGTCTGTGCCTTTGCGCACTTTTTCACCAAGGGCGCCCTTGATCTTTTCTGCATTTGCGATAACGTTTTCCAGCGTATCGTATTCAGCAAGCAATTTTGCTGCAGTTTTTTCACCGACACCGGGTATTCCCGGAATGTTATCCACAGCGTCACCCATCAGACCGAGAATGTCAACTACCTGCGAAACATCTTTGATGTTCCATTTCTCACAAACTTCTTTAACTCCGAGAATTTCAGCATCACTTCCCTGGTATCCGGGTTTATAGATCTTTACGCGTTCATCCACAAGCTGGCCATAGTCTTTATCCGGAGTTACCATCAGTACTTCATATCCGGCTTTTGCTGCCTGTTTACTCAGCGTTCCGATTACATCATCGGCTTCAAATCCATCCATTTCCACGACCGGGATATTGAAAGCTTTGATGATTCTTTTTATATCGGGAATTGCAGACAAAATGTCTTCCGGTGCTTCCTGCCGGTTGGCTTTGTAGTCTGTAAAATCTGTATGTCGTTCAGTTGGTGCATGTGTGTCAAAACACACAGCCATATGACTTGGTTTCTGGTTGTTGATAAGTTCAACAAGGGTATTGATAAAACCGAACTGGGCATTGGTGTTTTTCCCGCCAGATGTGAGTCTGGGGTTCCTGATCAGCGCATAATACGCCCTAAAGATGAGCGCCATTGCGTCTAATAAAAACAATTTCTTTTCCATCCGACGAAGGTAACAAGTTAGACCACCTATTTTTTCATTGCTTCCAGCTTTTTCTGAAGCAAAAACATTTCATCCCGCAAACGTGCCGCTTCCATAAAATCAAGATCCCTTGCTGCTTTTTCCATTTCTTTTTTGATGCGGGAGATGCCGCGTTCTACCTGCGGAATTGTTTGATATACTTCCTGTTCATCGGCTGCTACAGTTACAAGTTCTTCGTCTGGTGCTACTGAGTAAGGATTTGCAGGGTCGTAGCCTTTGATGTCTAACACCGAGGTTTGTGCAAACACCTGTTCCTTGGTTTTGCTGACAGTTCTTGGTGTGATATTATTTGCAATGTTGTAAGCGATTTGTTTTTCACGACGCCTGGTGGTTTCATCGATTGTTTTCTGCATGCTTTCTGTCATCACATCAGCATAAAAAATAACACGACCGTCCACATTACGTGCCGCGCGGCCAGCAGTTTGTGTAAGCGATTTTTCATTTCTTAAAAACCCTTCTTTGTCCGCATCGAGAATAGCTACCAGCGACACTTCAGGTAGATCTAATCCTTCACGAAGCAGGTTCACACCTACAAGCACATCAATCACCCCCAAACGTAGATCACGCAGAATTTCAATACGCTCAAGCGTGTGTACTTCGCTATGGATATATTTTGATTTGATATTGATCCGGTGCAGGTATTTATCCATCTCTTCGGCCATCCGTTTGGTAAGTGTGGTTACCAATACACGATCGCCTTTTTTTACCGTCTTATCAATTTCATCCAGGAGATCGTCTATCTGATTCACACTTGGTCTGATTTCGATAGGAGGGTCAATGAGACCTGTGGGGCGCACTACCTGTTCAACAACGACACCACCTGTTTTTTCAAGTTCATAATCACCGGGGGTGGCTGACACATAAATAGTCTGGTGAATCAGTGATTCAAACTCGTGAAAGTTTAATGGACGGTTATCAAGGGCCGATGGCAATCTGAATCCATAATCCACCAATATCAATTTCCTGCTGCGGTCACCGCCATACATACCGCTTATCTGGGGTACGGTCTGGTGACTTTCATCAATCACGCAAAGAAAGTCTTTCGGGAAATAATCAATCAGGCAGAACGGTCTTGAGCCGGGTTTGCGGCGATCAAAAAATCTTGAATAGTTTTCGACGCCGTTACAATACCCCAGTTCCCTAATCATTTCTATGTCGTAATTGACTCTTTCGCTGAGTCGCTGTGCCTCAATAAACTTACCGGTGCTTTTGAAGTATTCCACCTGGGCCATCATCTCGTCCTGGATTTCGTACAGCACGGTTTGTAGCATGTCTTTGGGTGCGAGATACAGGTTAGCGGGGAAGATGGCTGCATCTTCCATTTTCAGCATTCTTTTATTTGTGGTAACATCGAAGGTTTCTATCTCTTCTATTACATCTCCAAAGAAAGTGATCCGGTAGCCATAATCAACATAAGGTAAATTGATATCAACAGTATCCCCTTTGACGCGGAAACTTCCCCGTTTGAATTCATCATGACTGCGTGAATAAAGTGCATTTACCAGTGAATGCAGAAAGCCCTGGCGACTTAACGACTGACCGCTTTTAATTCGGATGATACCATTCTCAAATTCTGCAGGGTTACCGATACCATAGATACAGCTTACAGATGCTACCACAATGATATCACGCCTGCCGCTTAATAGTTGTGTTGTTGCCTGAAGACGCAACTTGTCCAGCTCTTCGTTGATAGAAAGGTCCTTCTCTATATACGTATCGCTCACAGGCATGTACGCTTCCGGTTGATAATAGTCGTAATAAGAAACAAAGTAACCAACCGCATTTTCAGGGAAGAATTGTTTAAACTCCCCGTATAGCTGGGCCACCAGTGTCTTGTTATGTGTCAAAACCAATGTTGGACGTTGTGTTGCCTGGATCACATTGGCGATGGTAAAAGTTTTTCCGGACCCGGTTACACCGAGCAAGGTCTGGTGTTCTTCTCCGTTATTGATCCCCTCTATCAACTGTTTTATCGCCTGGGGCTGATCTCCCGCAGGTTCGTAGGGTGTATGTATCTTAAATGGCATGATTTCAGAATAGTACCCACTTTTAACCGTAAATGGCGCGGTGGATCTACGTAAAAATAAACAAAGATGAAAGGAAGTGGTTCAAAGTTTTATGTGCCGTTACCGATGTAATAATAAGCTGAAACAGACACAAAAACAGGGCAAAAAAAGGGAAAACGCGGTGCAAAACACGGTGCGCTATATTTGCCGGGTTTCCAATGATTAAAATGCAGCATTATGATCAACGTTAAAGTTATACTGGTGAGTACGCGTCCTGGAAGAAAAGGCGCAGCGATAGCAGAATGGATACTGACAGAGGCGCAAAAGCAGGAAGAGCTGAATGTTTCGATGATAGACCTGAAGTCTGAAAACCTGCCTTTTATGGATGAACCAAATCACCCCAGGTTGGGACAATACATTCATCAGCATACAAAAGACTGGAGCACCAAAATTGCAGCTACCGATGCTTTCATTGTTGTGTTACCTGAATACAATCATAGTTATCCTGCTTCAATCAAAAACGCGATTGATTTTCTGTTTCACGAGTGGCGCCATAAACCCGTAGGATTTGTTACATACGGCGGAATTGCAGCGGGTACGCGCAGTATGCAGGCGCTTAAACCGGTTTTATCGGCCCTGGAAATGTTCCCGCTCACGGCTGCAGTTAATATTGCCAATCATCCGGCCTATTTCAAAGATGAGGAGTTCCATCCATCTGAAGATCATAAAAAACTTGCCGCCGGAATGCTGAAAGAAGTTGCCCGATGGGGGAAACAGTTTGCTGCAATGCGCGAAATCAAAGGCTGAGCCTGATTTATAAACATTTTTTTCGGTTGTAGGGAGTGTTTCAAGTTTTTTACAAGTGGTTGCTCGAAGCATGATACTTTCCTGTATTTTTCAGAAAAAAATCATGAGAACTTTATTCTTTGGTCTATGCCTCCTGCTGTCCGGGGCTTCGTTTTCGCAGCAAAAATTTTTGCCAGAAGTAAAAACTGGTACTAAAATGCAATATATGGCAACGGTTGACGGTCAACAGGTTCCCGTTGGTTTCAGGATTGATTCTGCGACAGCCGATTTTCTTAAAATAGGCTGGAGTGTAGAAGGTTATGGGGAAGGTGCCTGGATCATGAATAAAAAGTCTATCGAAAGTGCTAACACATCTTCAGGCGAGAATCCACAACCAGGTGTTGAACTTGTGCTTCCTGATAACCAGGCGATGTTAGTTCTATCCCGTCAGCAATGGAACGATCTGCAAAAAGACAAAAAGTTTGTGCACAACGGTACCAGTTATACCCAGGTTGCGCCTTCGGCCCAAACGGATCTTAAACTCAGTGAAAAAGTTGTTGATGCTTTCTATGTTGAGTCTGAAAATAAAACAAGTAAAATCTGGGTTCTCAACAATGCTTCTTTACCAATCATGTTGAGAATAGTGGGTAATCCAAACGGTCCCGATCTGGACATTTTAAGCATCAATTAAAACAAAAAGGAAAGTTTATCTCTTTACAAAACGGGGCAATAGCCCCGTTTTTCTGTTTTATCTTTATAAGTATGCAGCCCGTAAAATATCTGAAATACCTCGCACTGCCTTCTTTGTTTGCAACCGACAGAACGAAGGAGATCCTTCATGTGAACCCGACCATTATCCCCGTCCGCGAAGAGGCCAGGGACGTGCGGGTGTTTGTGTATAATTATGACGCGGAAACACTGGTAGTAAAAGAGGTTCCTGATGTTCATAGTTGTTTTGCCTATAAAGAGACTGGCGGTACTACCTGGATCAATATCGATGGTTTAAGAAAGACTGAAGTTGAGCTCGTAGCCAATCATTTTGGAATACACCAGTTGTTGGTAGAAGATATATTAAGTATGGGCCAGCGTCCAAAAATGGATGAGGTGGAAGGTGTAATGTTTTGCCTGTTGAACATGTTATACTTCAACGCAGACAATAAGGCTGTAGAATCAGAACAGATCAGTATTGTTCTTGGTAAGAACTTTGTGATTTCCTTCCAGGAAGACGCAAGTCGTGATGTTTTCGACCCATTGCGACAAAAGCTGAGTATCCAGAACAGTAAACTCAGACAAAGAGGAGCTGACTATCTCAATTATACCATGCTCGATCTGATCGTTGATAACTATTTCACGGTGATGGAGAGACTCGGTGATGAGATTGAATTGTTGGAAGAAGAGTTGGTTCAGCGAAGTGATACCCGTTCGCTTGCACGTATTAACCAGGTGAGAAAAGAACTTATTATTCTTAAGCGAAATATTGCACCAGTGCGGGACCTGGTCAACAGTATTATCCGAAGCGAAAGCGAACTGCTGGACGATCGGACAACAAAATATTTCAAAGATGTTTACGATCATATTGTCCAGGCTTATGATCTAAGTGAAAACTATCGTGATGTGATGGTATCAATGCAGGACCTTTATATCAACAACGTTAACCTTCGCATGAATGAAGTGATGAAGGTGATGGCTATAGTTACTTGTCTGCTCGCACCGGCTACGGTGATCGGTGGAATATTCGGGATGAATTTTGAAACGGTACCCTACATTCATAATAAATACGGCTTTTTTATAGCCTTATCTATTATGCTGCTGATCCCGATATGGATGCTGTTTGTTTTCCGGAAACGAGGTTGGTTCTGATATTATCTACTTCTTTTTGAAGATCGGAACGGTACTGCAGGGTTCGCCATACATAATACTCTTAGCGAATGGTCTTAGTTTATTCGTGATGCCCAGGTAAGCTGCGGGTCCTACGTTTTTATCACCACATCCTTTAACAACTATTCTTTTATCAACAAAATTTTCGGGATCCAGTTGATCAATTTGTTTCAGGAGATGCTGTTGTGTGGCTTCTTCTATCGTACCAAAGTAAACTGCCGATGCATAAGGTTGTAAATAGGATGCTACCAGCATATATGCCCACATAGGTATGATGGCATCGGCAGAACAGTGTACGGTTATAACCTGGTCCTGGAAAACCGACCAATCCGTTTTTAATAACTGCTCGCGAAAGTCTTTTTCGCGAATGATCATTTCCATAAAAAGTAATGGCTTCAGATCAAATTCCACTATGCCATTTGCAGGGTAATACGACTCCAGATCGATGGTGGTTAACCCGCTCTGCGCGACTTTATTTATTATTTCTTCACTCATAGCTGATCACAAATTTACAGAAAATTCTACCTGTAAAAAGGAAACGCCTGCAGGCCGGTAGGCTTCTGCAGGCGTTTTAACATAACGACACCAAAAAGTATGATCGTCTTAGAAAATTTTATGTCTTTCATCTTTGATGTCCGCACCCTTACGGATGATTTCCGGTATCATACGGGCGGCAAAAGATTTTTGTTGTTGTTGAAGCATTTTCTGCTGTTGGGTGGCATCTAAACCCGGAACAGGAGCGGAACCTACGCTCTGGGTTGTGATTACAAAAACACCTAGTTCACCGGGAATGGGTTGAGAAACCTTGCCCTGTACCGCTTTGTTGAACGCCATACCTACAACTTTCAATTCAGGCCCTATGTTAGGAATTGTCGGAGCACCAAACCGAACACTGTCTGCTGTAGACACCAATTGACCGTTCGCCTGGGCAACCGCATCCAATGATGCAGGGGTTCCGATTTTCTTGCTGATAATTTCTGCCTTTTTCTCATTCCTGAGGCGGGCTTCAACCAATGGTCTTGCCTTTTCAGCCGGCATTACCCCTTTTTCATACACAGCACTTACTGCAGCAACCACATACTTGTCGCCAATCATGTAAGGTTGATCAGCTACGTCACCGGCGTCTGCTTCATATGCCCACTTCACCAATTCGCGGCTATCACCTACACCAAAAATTGTGTAATCCAGCGGTTTGATATCTGGTGCAACAAATTTGTTGATGTTTTGCTTTTTAGCATTTTCATCAAACTGTTTGCGGTTACGGCTTTCTGCTGCAAACTGGGAAGCCAGACCCATTGCATTGTTACGGGTAAGATCGCTGGCGAGTATGGGTTTGGACAGATAAGCTATTTTGTATCCGGTTTCAAAATTCTTTTGTGATAACACTTCTATATAATGGTAACCGGCATATGAACCATTTTCAACACGAACCGTTTTCTTTGTTCCAACCGGTGAAAAGAATGCAGTTTCTGCAAATTCTTTACTGAGGTTACCAAACTGATTAGATGAGAACTCATAAACACCACCGGTGTTTTTGCTGCCTTCATCTTCGCTGAGACGCACTACCATTGTATCGAATGGAGTACCAGCATTGATCGCTGCTACGATACTGTCGATCAGTTTTTTTGCTGCGCTATCAGTACGGATGGGTCCGGTTCTGCCATCAGCAGTTTTAATCAGGATATGCCTGGTTTTGCTGCTGTCAGGAATACTTCTTCTGCCAACCATACGGGCAATAACATAATTGCCACCGTCGAGATAAGGACCGTATACCTGGCCATCAGCAAGACTGCGTAATGTATCAGCGTTTACAACCTGCATTTTTGAACCCTGGATATATCCATCAAAAAACTCGGTTTCGCTGCCGCTTCCACGAAGAAAAGTAGCAAGATCCGTTGCTGAGGCAAGATCACCTTTCAGTGCTTCCACCTGGCTATAGATACTGGCAGAATCTTCACTGTTTGGCGACGCGTCGAACGATACGTATTCAATAGTGCGGCTCTCTTCCTGTTTGAAAGATTCTTTATGCTGATTTACATATTGATTGATATCCTGGTCAGACACTTTAACAGTCGAATCAGCAATAGTGCTGTAGGGTACATTTACAAAAGAGATAGAAGCAGTTTGCGCAGCATCTGCATTTGTTTTTTCTATCAGCCATTTTGGAACATAAATACTGTTTCCAAGTAACGCATAATATTTTTCTTTTAACCTTGATTTTTCAAGTGAAGGCACAAATTCACCCCAGAAACTTGCATATTGTGGTGTTCCTTTTTTGAGGGATTTGATTGCTTGTGCAGCTGCATTCGCATCATAGATACCGGTTTGTGGATCCGTAAATTGCTGTTGGATTTGTTGTGGTGGGTTAGGACCATATAACATATCGCTGAGTTCTCTGTCAGAAACATTAAGACCCAGTTTTTCAAACTCTTTAGATAATATAATGTCTTCCACAGTTTCGCTCCAGATACCTTCACGAATTTGCTGACGCATCATTTCATTCATCGGGTAATTCGCGTTCCTGTATTGTTCTTCCATCATCTGTACACGTTCCTGGAAAGGTTGTACTTCGATTTTCTTACCATTCACTTTTCCAAGCGTTGTTGTATTGCCTGAGAACAGACCACCTCCGCCACCCTGGAAGGCATCTTGCGCAATAAAAGCAATAAGGGCTAAAGCAATGGCTCCACTGACTATCCACGCGGCCTTGTCACGGATGTTTTGAATAATTGACATAACGGTTAAAACGTCTGTTTTGGTAAAATATTAAATGGTTCTATAAACGGTCGGCAAAAATAGGGGAAATTCGGTTATGAACAAACTGTGGAAAACCACTTGAAATACCGGCTAATTGCGGGTTGCAGGAAAAAAAATTGATTGTAATTAACACAATATTTGCCGGCCGGACGCGATGTATGTAGTGATGTGAAACAATGATGTGAAAACATCATTAACATGATCCGTTGATAAATTTTTATACCGGTGGATAACCCGGGATTTATTTAATCAGATTTGGTGGATAGATAGCGGAAAACTCAACAAAGTATTTTGAAGTAAGTTTTCATGTCAGTAAATCACGATTTATACTTTTTCAATCCACACAAAAATTCTTGATTTTTGTCTGCAGATTATACAAGCCCTGAATTATTCACCCAGGTGGAAAACCTGTCACTTAATACAACACTATTGAATTTGCGATTGTTAATAGCTTGTGGAAAATCGTGGATAAACCGGTATTTTTAATGATTCCAAATTGTGAATGAATACTTTATCCACTAATTCACAGCCGTAATAGTAATAGGTTCTTTTTAAAAAATATTTAGTTAATATAAAATACTATGGAAGATATACACATCGCCGCGGCGAAAAAGAGTGTAGAGAAAGTCGGATATTTGGATCTGGAAATTGATGTACGCCTCGATCTGTTTCATGAGATCGAGCGCTTAAAAAAAGAAAAAAATGCAATCATACTCGCCCACTATTACCAGGAACCTGATATTCAAGATGTTGCAGATTATATCGGTGATAGCCTGGGTCTTGCTCAGAAAGCGCAGTCTACCGATGCGAGTCTCATCGTTTTTGCGGGTGTGCACTTCATGGCTGAAACTGCCAAGATTCTCAACCCTGATAAAAAAGTGGTTCTTCCCGATCTCAATGCAGGTTGTTCTCTTGCCGACTCGGCACCACCGGCATTGTTTAAAACTTTCAAAGAACAGCATCCCGATCACCTGGTGATCTCATATATAAATTGTTCTGCAGGTATCAAGGCTTTAAGCGATATCATCTGCACTTCCTCTAACGCAGAAAAGATAGTTGAAAGTCTCCCAAAGGATCAGAAAATTATCTTTGCCCCGGACAAAAATCTTGGGGGATACCTGGTAAAAAAAACAGGTCGTGACATGCTTCTCTGGAATGGCGCATGTATGGTTCACGAAATTTTTAGCCTGGAAAAAATTTCCAGGTTAAAGATCCGCCACGCCAGGGCAAAGTTGATTGCACATCCGGAATGTGAAGATCATATATTGAAGATTGCGGATCATATTGGTTCAACAACCGGATTGCTCAAGTATACTTTGACGGATGATGCACAGGAATACATTGTTGCTACTGAAACCGGTATTCTTCACCAGATGCAAAAAGCATCTCCCCATAAAACATTTATTCCTGCCCCTCCCGAAAATAACTGTGCCTGCAATGATTGTCCACACATGAAACTAAATACCCTTGAAAAGCTGTATCTGTGTATGGAATACGAGGTACCTGAGATTATCATGGATGAGGAGATCCGGATTGCGGCCAAAAAGCCCATTGATCGGATGTTGGAGATCAGTGCTAAATACGGTTTATAAGTTTGCAGGCATTCTAATCTCACGGCATTTTTTGAGAATGCGGTAAGATTTAAAAGCAACATGCTATATATTTGCACTCCTTTAAGACTCCCTAGCTCAGTTGGTTAGAGCTACTGACTCTTAATCAGTAGGTCCTGGGTTCGAGTCCCAGGGGGGTCACAGACAAAAAAGAGGCTGCCTCATACTTCGGGACAGCCTCTTTTAATTTCACAACCACTTAGAGAGTACTTTAAACCGCTCGTTTTGATTAAAGTCTTTTTGGTCTGATGATCGCAATTTTTATTCGACCGATAAGTATTGAGCATAAGCGTACCCTTCTTCACCACCCTCCGTTCTCACCAGCCACCATTGGTCGTTGGTTTTGCTGATCAATGTTACATAAGAATGATGTGCTGCCTTGCCGACGATGGGTTGATCTGTTCCGGGACCTTTCCTGATATTCAGATTCGACTTTTCTGTGACGACTTTTGCTTTGGCGCCGGCAACCTCGGTTGACACATCTATATTCATTATAAGGTCACCGGAACGGAAATCAGGATCTATCTGGTTATAGGTTTCCCAAAGACTGTCTTTTGTTTTACCATCAGGAGCTTGTCCATCAATATAAAGTACATTGTCCTGTTCCCTCACCTGTAGGTTAGTAACCCCCATTGATGTTGCCGCAGCGACCAATTGTTGATATTTTTCTTGCAGTGCCATAATTTGGTTCCTCCTATTTTAAGGTGAGTTTGTTATCGATTTTTTTTGGTTTTAGTGAATTCAGGCTTTGCATCAACGCCGGTAAACGGGAGCGCGATAATTCACCTGTAAGGGTGATTACGCCGTCTTTGACTGTTGCGGTCACACCAGGAAAATCTTTTGTAGCGTCAGTTACACCCTTAGTTAAAGGATCGTCGGCAGCGATTTCTACCGGTGCGGGTGGTGGTGCCACAGTGATATTGTTGACCACGCTTTTTACCCCTTCAATGTTTTTAACAGCAGCTTCAAAAGCATCTTTCTGCGATGGATCCGTTGCCGTACCTGATAGTGTTGCAACACCATCATTTACACTTGCAGACAATCCAGGATAGGCACTCGCCTGTGCGGCAATTGCAGATTGTATATCGGCATCTTTCGGTTTGCTTTTGCAAGCGTCCAAAACAAAGATTGAAGCCGTGAAAATCAGAATTGCTGCTGAATGTTTCATTAACGTTGATTTCATATGTGTTCGTTTTAATTCGAACTATTACCATCAAACGCCAAGCCAGTAAGGGCTCTGTATTTAACCGGCCGAACACATCATAAAGCTGTGTTGTATGCCTTTGTGATTATTATAGATTAGAATTGAACGGGGTAGGATGGTTTGCTGTTCATACTTCCACATATGAGCCGGAATCTTCCCGGTTTTGAGGATCATATAGGCTGCCCATAAAGCATACCCTGAAGCAGTTCCATATTCGCCCGAAAGATGTTTAAATCTTAATACTGCGCGCGAATTAATACCGGCTTCATAAGTTTCATAGAATGGATCTAACCGGTTATCCCCATTTTCTCCGGTCATGTAAAGAACTGGTTCGTTTTGAGTCAACGAATTTTCAGCTATGAAGTTTCTGAGGGCTACTTTGATGTGTTCGGTTTTATCACAAGTGATTGTTTTTACCGCGTTAAGCTTTATCCTGGTATCTGATGGTTTGTCTGAGACTATAAACATGGAACTGCCTTCACCTGCCCAGCTTCCGGCAGAATTGTGCTGATACATTTTTGATGCAGGAATTTCCTGGTCCTTATACCAACCGGCGAGTAAGTCTATATTATAGTTGTAAGCCGATATTTCATCAACGGCGCCGACAAGTAACCGTGTACCGGGATTATCTGAAAGTTGTAATGATGCGTCGATCAACGCATTTTCGAATGCATGGCCTTTATGAACATGTGTGATATTATAACCCGTGTTTTTCAACATAAGTCCTACCTGGCCAGCGATTGCGTTTGCCGTGCTCTGAACAAAATTTGTTGGCGTTAATATACCTTCATCGTAATCAATGATCTGGTTTAAAAACTTGATACAATCCTCCATTCCCCCATGTGCGGTTCCTATCACAATACCATCAGGAGTTCCGCTTTTTTTTATCAGTGTTATGCCGGCACCAACCCCGAGCCGCACTGCTTTACCCATTCTTCTTAAGATCTTTTCAGGTATGTCGGGATATGCAGGTTCAATTACAGCAATCTTGTTTGATATTGGTGATACATAATCAGTAAGATCACCATCCGGAAAAGTGTTTTGAGAAGATATGCATGTTGCGTCCTGGAGGTATAGCATGATCAGGCTTTTGAAAAGATCAATGATGAGCAGTTCCCGCCAAAACCAAATGAGTTAGACATCACATGTTTTATAGCTGTCTTTTGATAAGTTGTAACAGGAACCAGTTTGTTTTTCTGATCAGGTGCATTGAAGTTAAGCTGCGCGTACACTTCCTGGTTTATTAAGTTAAGTATGCTGTATATTGCCTCAATACCGCCTGCAGCACCAAGGGTGTGACCGATGTTCGATTTAGTTGAACTGAAAAGCGGCACCGAATCAAACACATTGACCATTGCCGTACTTTCTACTTCATCGTTATTTTCAGTACCGGTACCATGCGTGTTGATAAAATTAATGTCGCCGGAAGAAAGTCCTGCCAGTTTCAAGGCATGTTGCATAGCCAGTGTGGGACCATCACCGCCTGGTGATAAGGATGAAGGATGATATGCATCGTTGGTGTTTGAGTAACCACTGAGCTTTGCATATATATTTTTAGATTTCTTTGTACCCGCTTTTTCGAGCACTATGAAACCAGCGCCTTCACCAAGGTTAAGCCCTTTTCGTTCCTGGTCAAATGGTCTGCATATTTCTGGCGATAGTATATGAAGTGCGTTGAAACCGTTTAATGTAAATTTTGCAAGACTGTCCACTCCTCCTACAATTGCTCTTGTGGCATATCCTTTATTAATTAATCTTGCGCCATACATGATTGCATTTGCTGAAGATGAACAGGCGGTATTGATCGTGTTTCCGATGCCCAGCATCTTAAACCGTTGTTGTATGTATAGCGTTACTGCTGAACAATCATAAGAACCAAGATATGCTGATCCTTCATACTGCGTGTTTGCGTCCTGGTATAATTCGTCAGTAAGACACATACCACCAACAGTGTTACCGTTTATAAAAGCAGTGTCCGGAGATGCGATATCTTCCATAGTCATGCCTGCGTCTTCAACCGCTTCCAAAAAAGCATGAAGACATAACAGGTTTGTCCGGGTTACACCATGCTCATACGCATCAAGTTTTTGTTGAAGGGCGTTTGTACTTGTTTTAATTTCTCCACAGGGAAGTATACCCGAAAATCTTGAAGGAAAGTTTTGAAGCGTTGAAATACCACATGTTGCATTCAATAACGCATCGCGGTTTTCGGAAACCGATTGTCCGATAGCGCTGATTACTCCCATTCCTGTCACCACGATATCACTCACTACAGCTCTTTTATTTTGTTCGATGTTTTTCGATGTAATCAACCATCGTGTTTACATCAACCAGAATTTTTCTTCCTTCTTTAGGATCCTGGATTGTTATACCATATTCACGGGACAGCAGCACAATCAGTTCAATGGAATCTATCGAATCCAGTCCAAGTCCTTCACCAAACAGCGGTTCATCATCTTTGATATCCTCTGGCTTTACAGTCATAAGGTTCAAAAATTGAACGATCTGTTTTTTGACCTGTAATTTTAATTCTTCGCGTTCCATTGTCATTTAATCAGATTAAGTTTTTTCTTTTCAGCGCAACCAGGGTTAATGTTTGAATTGCGATGGTAATAATTAATAAAGGTAAAATATTAATCAAAATATCTTTTAGATTTCCTCCTTCGAGGAACAGTCCATAATATGCCTCAAGGCACCAATGCAGCGGTGAAAGTTGCATGATGATTTTAAATGAAGCCGGCATAGCGAAGCTGGGTACGAGTATTCCGCCAATCGCTGCCAAAAGAACTATAGATACTGCGCCGAAGCCGTTCGACTGTTCGGCTGTCCTGGCAATCACTCCAACACAGATTGCGTAACTCGCGGCACACCATCCACACATCAGCGTTACCAGTATTAATCCACCGATGTCATCAGGTAGCTGAAGTTTTGGTAAACTGAGTGCCGGGAATAACAATATTCCTATGGCAAAAATTACAACTGCCTGCAGAAAGGTAACAGCTATATAAGTTATTTGTTTAGAGATCAGGGCAATAAGATAGTTCGTTGGCAGGGTTTTTAATCTTGTGAAACTGCCACTCAGTTTTTCTCTTACCACACTTCCTCCCAGGGAAATCACCACAAAAAACATAGCGAAGATTGTCCATGCAGGGATATTATGTTGTGTAGCATTGGGTATTGTTCTGCTTCCATCACGTGAAACCGGCAGTTCCGTTATTGCAGCCTGGTTGTTGACAATCTGGTTTTCCAGCGTATCTGTGATTGCATCTTCATTGATGTTTTGATACAAATTCCTTACTATTTGCCTGCTTTCCACTATTTGTAATGAACTCCTCAAAGCACCCTGGATAGACTGTCGGAATGATTGTTGTAATACAGGGTGGTAATACAGTATAATATTTTGTTTTTGTATAGTTGTATCGTTTATAACACTTTCCGTGGAGTTAACTTCTTTTAGTGCCTGGGCGGCTATGTTCTGGGCTTTTTTGTTTAAGTCTGCACTAAACTGTTCCGGTATAACAATCGCTACCAATGCGTCTTTCGTGCCCATGCGGTTGCTTATCTGCTCTTCGTTCTCAGTTGCGGGAATGTTTTCAACATTAAACATTCCAATCCTTTGAATGGCATCGCTTAATTGTCTGGAAGCTTCTCCTGTATCCCTGTTGCTAAGCAGTAGTGCTATCTTATTGTTATTAACCATTTCGAACGTGCTGTTTTGCACGACCGTGATTACGATGGCTAATACAACCGGCATCAGGAACATCAGTGTTAGTCCAACCTTGTCGCGAAAAAGAATGCGCAGATCTTTTAATATAGTTGCCGATAGTTTGTACATGATCAGTCGCGATATGATTTACCGGTTAGGGTCAGGAACAGTCCTTCCAGACCATGCTGATGATGTTGCTGCAGCAGGTTTTCCAGCGTATCGTGAACTATAATGCTGCCTTCATCGATCATTGCTATTTTCCGGCATAAACTCTCCGCTTCATGCAACTGATGAGAAGTATATATGAGGGTAGTTCCTTCTGTATTAAGCTTTTTCAAATAGTCTATAATTGCAAAGCGGGTTTGCACATCAACGCCTACTGTTGGTTCATCAAGGAACAGGATTTTGGGTTGATGTATAACTGAAATGGCCAGGTTAACTCTTCTCTTCATTCCACCTGAAAATTTTTGGACTTGCTTGTTACGCACATCACTCAACCCGAGTACTGTAAGAAGTTCATCCGTTCTTCTGCGGATCGTAGTAGTATCAAGTCCTGACCAGGCACCAAAAAATGCGAGATTTTCTACCGGGGTTAGTTCGTGATAAAATGAAAAATCCTGGGGTACAAATCCAAAACATTTGTTGAACCTTTTTGATTTGGTTGCAACCTCCTGTTGAAGCAGTTTAACAGAACCAGACTGATATGGGATCAGGCCGGTCATAATGCTCATCAGCGTTGTTTTGCCTGCACCGTTTGGTCCGAATATGCCAAAGCTTTCACCGGTTTCAACTTCAAGGTTAAGATCCGTGAAAAGTGGCTTATGTTGATCGCTGTAAGAAAATGCCAGGTGTTCGATATGCACTGCCAGATCGGTCATCAGTGCCATTTGATTTTTGCGAGCGATTGAAATGCCTGTTTTTCGATATCTGCAATTTCGAAAAGCAGATCGCCCATTACGTTGAAATCTTCCTGTTTGGTAAGACGGCCCTTATATATGCCTGCTGCCTGTACCGCTGCGGTGCGCCAAAGGTCACCGGCTTTAGTAAAACTTTTAGATGCTTCCGGTAAAACATCATTTGAATGGTAAGCATAAGATTGTTGCAGGAACGCTGCGTAAATATACCGGAAGCCACCGCCGCCTGTTCCAATTTCTTCCTGCATGCGCACCAGTTGGGCCAGATATAAACCAGCTTTCTGGAGCCCGAGATTGTCGCGCCATTTTTTGATCCTGTTTCCTGTATAACGGATGCCGCTTACACCTGCTATCGGTCCGGGAATGTATAACATGTCACGCACGTTTCTTTTTATGCCCTTGCGAATAGCTTCTTTTATTTGTTGCGGTGTTATTGTAGCTGATTGTTTCGGATAATAAAGCTGGCCCCTGGGTGCCATAGCACCTTTTGCGAATCTTACCCGTTCCAGTTCATAGGAACTGAGCCTGGTAACATCTTCCATGATCGGGTCGCTGATCAGGTAGTCATCACCATCCTTACCATATACAATGAGGTTATGCGCGTTAAAGTGGAATCGATACTCTTTAGGAAAATAAGATAGGAAATATACCCCTACCTGGCATCCTACCGGTTGGCCGGAATTGATACATTGTTCCAGTACCTGTTTTGCCTCTTCTCTTGATGAAAACTTTTTCCTGATCACCGGTATGTTCAGTGCCTTGCAGGTTCTTTTGAATATAAGTCCCGGCATGGTGCGGTATGCAAAAGCCGGTCCTTTATTCACCTTCATAAAAGGGATATAGATAAAAAACAATCCTGAGCCAATTCCAAAAACAAGTGGTTCAGTTAGTCCCTGAACACCTGCACCTGACAACAGATTGGTGGTTACACCATTTTCACAATGCGCGGCCTGTGTATGTACAAAATCAGTCTTCATCAACATTCATGGTTTTCAACTGGGCCAGGCTCACATTAAATGTGTCTGCGTATTTCTGAAGTTTTTTTTCTGTTAGTTTGGCAAACACGGATGGTTTCATGTGTCTTTTAACCTGCCATTGCCAGAACCCTGTGTATCCGGCAATAATACCTACATCCATTAACCGAAGTTCCATGAAAAAAAGAATCGGGCTCGCCTCACCCCTTTCAACTTTCGCTTTCGCCTCTGCGATGCGGTGTTTGATGTCATCCCAGGCTATGTCTAGTGCTTCTGCTTTTACTTCCCAACCATTACTTAGAGTGGTAACATAGTTGCCGTTGTCATCTACTGCGTAGCTCAACTCTTTAGTAAGTTTGGCTAAAGCGCTGCGGTCCTGGGGAACATTTTCTTTTTTCATACAGCTTATTTAAGGCAGGTGAAAAGTTCTGACGGTCCGCAAATCAGCAGACAGTCAACATTCCATACATATATGAGAATCGGGAGCTTTCTGGTACGAGTAACAGGATCTTGTCGCCTTTTTTTAAAAGATTGCTATGGAACAGTTCATCGATCATAAGATAAATTGAAGCCGCACCAACGTTCCCTTTACGATCGAGGTTCACGCGCCATTTTTCATAGGGTATGCCAATACCGAGTTCTTCAAGTCTGTCGTAAATTTTACTTCTGAAAAAGGCACTGGACATATGTGGCAGAAAATGATCTACTTCTTCTGATTTTATGCCCCGGCGGTCCATGATTTCTTTCAGCTTGCGTCCACCCAATGGAATGATATGTTCACTGAGTAGTTTCACATCCTGTTTAATGCTGAGGATAGATTTTTCTTTGAGTTCATCCGGAGTGTAGTCAAGATAGCTTGTCAACGTTCCATCTGGGTTTTTCTCAGAGCCCATATACATACACGCTTCCATTTCGTTTGCATAAGAAACGCCTTCGAGCCATTCTACACGCAGACTTAAACCCTCAGTATTTGGTTTGTTTGATAATAATAGAGCCCCTGCACCATCGGATAACATCCATCTAAGAAAATCTTTTTCAAATGCGATATAGGGATTTTCTTCAAGCTCTATCAGTTTTTGTACTTCATCCTGGAAAAGATCAGCGCGTAACGACGCTGAAAATCTTTCAGACCCTGCGCTTACTGCCGTATCTACTTCACCGGATTTAACTGCCAGGTAAGCGTATTTGAAGGCGTGCATGCCAGCGCAGCAAACGCCCGATGGTGATACAACTTCAACTGGCTCCGTTTCGGGCAGATAACCATGCACCATTACTGCATGTGATGGCATCATCTGGTCGGGAGATGAAGTTCCACAGCTAAGTAATTGGATCGACTTCAACGCTTCGGGATCATTATTAAAAAGCTGGCGTATGGCATCGGCCGTCATGCCAGCATTGGTATGTGTGGGTTTACCTTCTTTACTTAATGCATAAAAGCGGTTGACAATACCGTTATTGCGCAAAACAATCTTTCTTGATTTCGAAGGTTTATCATTTATATAGCCAAGATAAGCTTCCATTTCATCGCTCGAAATGGGTTGATTAGGATAATAAGTCGAACTATTAGTAATATAAACCTGGTTAAGCGACATCTTCACAAAATTAATTCAGTGCTAAATATTGTTGTTTCTTCCTCTTTATGCTCCGGGATAAAAACGGCTTAAACAAGATAGAAAAGACCGTTAGAATAATTGGCGCGACTACAAACAGGGCAATTAAAAGATAATATTTAAATAAAACAAGCCATCTGGCCCTGTTCTTTTTCCGCAGGATTATTTTTGCCCAGATCTTGAACAATTTACTTCCTCTTTCTTCAATAAAAAGCAGGTTATAATGGACCTCCACTGCTTTTTCAGCAATAAATGCGTCCTGTAGACTCGTCAGTTTATTTTCTGCAAGATGTGTGGCGGCGGTGCGACCGAAATTTTCTACGTCTCTGATATCCTTGTCCGAAACGCCGGGGTAAGGAAAAATATTTTTATACCTGTCTTTTCTGCCAGATAGCATCCAGTGAAAGATAGTAACCACACTGATCAGGTTGTGGTTGCGGTCTATCAAAACAGTGTTTCCCACGAGGTGTGCACCAGCACTTTTCAGGGTTGCTTTTACGCGTTCCTGTGCGCTTATCCACATATTCCGGGCACCGATCAGTGTGATGACGGGCGTGTTTTTTATAATCGCCTGGAAACTGGGGTGCAGTAATAATGAGTTTGCGGGGATACTTGGTGATAAAAACCAGGGCTGATATGCAAAGATCACCAGGTCATAAGACGGTTCTTTGCATTGGAACGGTTCAATTTCTGTTGGAATGCCCATCACGCTTTCCGGCATTGCGTCAAAAAACGTGGGAGTGGTCCAGGGAAAAGGAAAATCGTTTTTTGGTTGAATACTAACAGTTTCTACCAGCATCCCTGCCCGTACGAAAGGGGCAGTGAAATTATCGAGGATTTGTTTAAGCTGGCCGGATTGAGTGTAATAAACTGCTAATACTTTTTTATTCATTCTGAATTTTAGTTAAAATCCTTTTCGCTCAGATACTTTGACTTGGTTTTGGTGTAGTCAACAACAGCTTGTTTTGCTGCGGGAGGCAGAGTTTTAAACGATTTGCGAATATAATCACTGTCTGACTGTAAATTGTCATTATAACCGAGAATTCCGGGAGCATGTTCCTGGATCATCAATCTCAGGAAGCGGTATTCGCCGTTATCCGGATCTTGTTTGATTGCAGCTTCCAGTTCTTTATTACCAGCTTTGAACGTACGGAGTTTTTTTCCTGCACCGGATACGAACCCGGCTTTTTTCATCGTCAGGGCACCAGCGTAAGCTTGTTTCTCGGGGCCCGACCAATTTTTTAAAATACCCAGTTGTTGATCCAAAGCAGCAACTTCTTCGCTGCTCATCGCTTTGTAAAAACTTTCTTTCGAAAATGATGATTGAGCATAGCTAAATGCAACAAATCCAATCATTAGCACTAAAGCTGTAAACAGCGCCTTACCTGAGTTTTTCATAGCTAAAAATTGTGGTTCAAAGATAATAAGTTAATTGTTAATGTCTTTACAAGGGCAGGCACACCGAAATGGTGCCAAAGCCTTGTGGCTTCAGTCTTTCGAACTAATTAAAAATTTGACGGGCTGAGTATATTTTATTTTTTTTGCCGCTATGATACCCTTAGGCGGCCGTCTTCTCTCCCTGTCAGAATTTTCAGCGATCGTTTTTGAGAATAAATATATTCAGCCCGACTCGGCTGCTTTGGCCAACCTGTCTGACAATCATGCTTTTCTTCGTCGTTTTTCGGATCATAAATTGATTTACGGTATCAATACTGGTTTTGGCCCCATGGCACAGTTCAAGGTAAGTGCTGAGAACGCGCTCCAGTTGCAGTATAACCTTATCCGCAGTCACAGTTCGGGGGCGGGCAAGGTGTTTGATCC
>JAEZGI010000031.1 GCA_023416995.1 Bacteroidota bacterium | reverse complement strand
TAAGACAAAGGTTTCTCGCCGTACACATCCTTGCCGGACTGAAAGGCGAGCATAGCGATCTGTGCGTGCCAGTGATCAGGTGTGGCGCAGGTTATTGCATCTATATCTTTTCTATCCAGCACACGACGAAAATCGGCATAACCTTCAGCCTTGCCCTGGGGACGTAAGCCGTTGAGCGTATTCATCGTTGCGTCGAGATGTTTTTTGTCGACATCACAAAGCCCAACAATATCAACTTCAGGAATCGATGCAAACCATTTCAGGTGGTTGTTACCCATCCCATTTACGCCGATATGTGCGATTCGAAGACGATCACTTGGCGCAATGCGTGCGAAACCAGGTATGATAGCAAAACCCAGTGCTGCAGTAGCGCTTGTTTTAAGAAACGAACGGCGTTGTATGAGCTTACTCATTCTTTGAAATTAAGAATGATAAGTTACGGGAATTGTATTTTAGTTTATCAGTTTTTTAAAATCTTGAACTCTACCCGGCGGTTCAATTGACGGTTTTCATCGGTATCATTCGGAACTTCCGGCCTGGTTTCACCATAACCCTGTGAAATTATTCTGGACGCGGGAATACCTTTACTTAAAATGTATTCGCGCACTGAACGGGCACGATCATCACTCAACCTGTAGTTATAGTCGTCCGAGCCACGGCTATCTGTATGCGCACTCATTTCAATCTCAATGGTTGGGTTTTCTTTCATCAGCTTAACTACACGATCGAGTTCAACAAATGATTCGGGGCGAAGAAAACTTTTATCAAAATCAAAAAAGACATTATTTAACCGCACAACCTGGCCAATCTCGATCGGGACAAGGTACAGATCCTTGTGTATCTCTTTATAGCCTGCTTTAACCAGCGAATCAAGGTTCAGGTTTTCAGACACGGCAAAAAACTTGTTGGCCTTTGCCCGGATGGCATAATTCTTATCGTAGGGAAGAACAATTTTGAACGAACCGTCCAGCTCATTTGATATACCATTACCTGCTTCTATACCATCAGGAAGTGTTTCATATACCAGGGATGCTGATAAGGGTTCACCTGTTTTTTTGTTGTAGACGTTACCGCTTACAAGCACCACAGGGTTGGGTTTTTCCTTTTCAAGCAACTTAACACGAACGATATCGCTTTCACCATAGCCACCTAGTTTGGTAGTGAGATAGGCGTATTCACCTCCGGCATCAAGGGTAAAAAAAGCATCCCAGTCGGGTGTGTTGATGGGGCTGCCAAGATTAACAGGATCGCTCCATTTTGTCCATGATTTGTCAAGGCGTTTTGTCATCCAGATATCATTATCACCTAATCCTCCGGGTCTGTCACTGCTAAAATAAAGCGTGACACCATCGGAGGCAATATATGGGGTCATTTCATTGTAGCCTGGCAGGTTCAGTTTTTTTCCGAGGCTTTTTGGCTCGGACCAGGTCCCATCTTCCTGCAGGAAACACACGTACATATCGTTGTTGCTGCTGCGTACATCAGGGGTCATATAAAAAAGCAAGGTCTGTCCATCATTAGCCATTGATGCGCCTGATTGTAAACCCCGATCATAATTATGATAGTTCTTTATCTGTAAGGCTTCAGGATATCCCCATCTTCCATTGCGCAGGCGTTTACTGATACTTACTCCTTTTCCTGCGTAACCGCCCTCTGTAAATGCACCTCGAATCAGGATTCGGTTTTTGTCGGGTGAGATCCAATAAACTGCATTATAAAAGACTGTATTGATAGGATCTTTCAGATGCCGTGCTTCACTCCATTTACCCGTACTGTCTCTTTCCGAATACCAAATGTCCTGCGAATTTGGAATGGAACTGAACTTGGTATTTGCCGGATGGTTTTCAGTGATAAAGAACAGCAGGTTACCATCGGCGGAGATGGTAGGTCTTAACTCAGGTAGATCCGAGTTGATATTAATACCGAGATTTTCCACTTTCAGAATAGTGGATGCTGTGATAATATTATCCTTTTGTTCTTTGAGACCGGAAGTATCAGCCGAGGGTTGAGCAGTTGCCGATTGAATACAAAAGAATGCCAGGGCTAAAGGGGTGATTCTTTTCACGGGTTTAGGATTTAACATATAACGTTAAAAGCAGGAATTTCATACAGAGTTTATAAGATTCTGATCGGTGTCATGGTCGGAATAGACTTTTGATGACGCATTCTCGGTGTAAAAGCTTATATTTAGCAGGTTCGCGGCTCATAAAGCGTTGATCTTCAATAACCGGGCGAAAAAATCGATCAACGGGGCCAAATTTTGTTGACAAATGCCCTCAAAAAAGTTTTAATATGACTAATGACCAGATCGAAAAATTTCTGTCCGAGGTTACACTTGACAAATCTCCCGTTCAAATCAGTTTTAAGACGCGCAACTCTATCCAGGGAGTGTTTATAAAAACAGCGGACTACGCTGAATTGAAGTCAAAGAATTTCTGGAGAATTGTTGGTGAGCCAAACGTGGAAAACTATAAAAAGACAGGAGATATCAGCCTGGCAAGAATTTTCAGTGGCATGGAGTTTACCAGGTTGAAACTTGCAACACCTGCTGAAAAGGCCTAAGGTTCAAAGTAACTGCATGGACGATTTGAACTTTTAAAGTAAGACTTTATAAAATCTATATAACGACAATGCCCCCACGAGAGTAGGGGCATTGTCGTTATATAGTGTAATGCCAACGGGTGTTAACCTGCATAACTGATTTTATAGATGGTGCCCTTGACATCGTCTGTTACATAGATTGATCCATCAGGTGCTTCAGCGATTCCGCAGGGACGATGGGGATTGTTGGGAGTGGTAAAATTGTCTGCGAAAATTTCCCATCCACCGGCCGGTTTATTGTTTTTGAAAGGAACAAATCCTACAAAATATCCTTTCTTTAATTCCGCTGAATTGCCATGGAAAGCCACAAAAGCGCCATTACGATATTTCGCTGGAAATTTTGTACCTGAATAAAACAACAATCCATTCGGTGCAAGGTGGGCGGGGAACGATATGGCAGGGGTCTGTGCTTTTACTGTAGCAGGTTTTTTACCATCACCACCATATTCCGGTGCCAGCATCGCTTTGTTTTGTTTATGGTCATAATAAACGTAGGGCCAACCGCCATCTGATCCTTTTTTCACTTCATACATCGATTCGGCAGGAAGCAGGCTATTCTGCTCTTTTGTAAAATATTGCGGATAGGCGTCAAGACCATCCCTTCCATGCTGCATAATAAAAAGTGACTTCGTTTTGTTGTTCCAGTCAAGGGCCACAGTGTTTTTAAAACCTGTAGCATATCTTGAAGCCAGGCTCATCGTTTGATTCAATCGGTCTGCTTTGAATTGCCAGATTCCACCAATTGAATCAAGTAAAGGGCATGGGGTCGGGGCCGCAGTTGCACCTGGCGTGATGATACATGCATTGTTATACGAACCTACGTTCACATAAAGATTGCCATTATCATCTAAAGCAATCGACTTACTATTATCACGATTGTGATCAACGAGACCACTAACAATTGTTTCTGGTTTATCGGGGTTGATCACTTCACCCTTATCATCTAACTGGTAACGATAAACTGCTTTGTTGGAAGAAGCATACAGGTAATTTCCTTTGATATCAATACCGGTACCGGGATAATCACCAAATCCTTTAATGACATCCATTTTCCCATCACCATTATTGTCTTTCATGTAATAGATACCTTTACCATCTTTCAATCTTGACAACTTCACATAAATGCCTCCCTGCCTGTTCACTACAATATGACGGGCTCCTCCAAAATCCTGCGCTATCACTGTGGCTTTAAATCCTTTTGGTAGTACCAGCCCGGTGTTTGTGGAATCGGCATTGGTGTGTGCACTTGCACCAACAGACACGGTCAGCAATGCGCCAATCAAAATATTTCTCATATAAGTTTACTAAGTGTTTAGCGCGTAAAATACAACAAGATTCTGCGCAAAAAAAATATCCCGGGCCGTCAGTGACAGCCCGGGATAAGAAAGTTGTTTTTATCAGTCAGCCTTAATATTTGGCAGCCTGTCCGGGTTTGGGCAGTGACTTTTTGATGAATTCCCGGATATGTTCATTGCTTGTTGCAAGATCTTCTTTACGCAGGTACATCATGTGCCCGCTGCGATAACCCTGAAAGCTCATGCGGTCCTTCAAACGACCTGAAGGATCAATCTGCCACATGTTGTATTGGGCGTTGAAATAATCGCAGGCACCATCATAATAACCTGATTGCACCATAACATGCAAATAAGGGTTTGATGACATTGCGCGTCCAAGACTTTGGCCGGTCCGGTTGTTCGAGTTATCCCAGGGGCGAACGGTTCCAAACATATTGTATTTGAAGTCTGTTTTGTAGTTCAGTTTTTCCCGCAGGTACATATTGATTGGCGGCGTGAAGGAATGCAGCCATGATGTAAGCTCGGCATTGAAATCTGGACTTTCACCGCCTCCTTTTTTATCGATACCAAGATAACGGGAATCCAGGCGCCCCACGGTGTATCCTTCTTCACGTAACAATTCTTTCCAGAAAAGATTTGTTGCTACATCGAGATTGTTTTGCAGGAAAACCTTTTCAGATATCCCTGAATATCTCGCCATCCTTGCCGCGATCTTTTTTCTTTCATCGGTGCTTAGCAAACCTCCTTTGCTGATGGCACCTATCAGCTCGTTCATCGTGAATTGTTCAACTTCAGGCAACATAGCTGTAAGATCTTTCTGTTGCAGATCGGCCGGAAGTTTTTTATGATACCAGGCAGTTGCGGCGAAATAAGGTAAACGTAATGCAGCATCAACCGGTGCTCCTCTTTCAAGGCCAAGATCGGTTGGTGAAACCAATACCACCCCGTTGAAATACATCCATTGTGATTCCTGCAGTTCGAGAGCAAGACCCGCCACCCTCGTGGTGCCGTAGCTTTCGCCGATCAGGTATTTAGGGGAGGCCCAACGGTTATTTCTTGTTACAAATGTGTTGATCCATTCTGCGAGATATTTGATGTCGGCATTGACCCCAAAAAATTTTGATTTTGGCACATCTTTATTCATCATTCGTGAATACCCGGTGTTAACCGGATCAACAAAAACGATATCGGCTACATCAAGAATGGAGTAGGGGTTGTCTTTAAAGCCATAAGGTTGAACAGGGTAACCTTCGTCGTCTATATTCAGTAGTACCGGGCCGGTGTAGGCAATGTGCATCCATACAGATGCAGAGCCCGGGCCACCGTTAAATGAAATCACCAATGGTCTGCTCGCACGATCGCGCACATCAGTTCTTTCATAATACGTATAAAATAAACCTGCGATGGTTTTGCCGTCTTCATCCCAGACAGGCATAGTGCCGGCTGTTGCTTTATATGGAACCCGCTGTCCCTTGATGGTCACTTCGTGGTTAGTAACGACGGAGGTTTCGGGATTAAATACAAGACTGGTTGAAGAGGGACGCTCTTCTCTTGCGGTGGTTGAAGGTGTGGGTGTTGCCGGTGCTGCTTCACCCCGGGGTTGTCTCGGCTGTGCAGTTGCAGCAATAGTTATAACAAAAAACAATAATAACGATGAGACTTTCTTCATGAGCAGTTAGAATTAGTGTAGGATCAAACTTAAGGAAAATCCAGCAGCACACAGCGCGTTTGTTGCTGTTCCATCTAATCATGCATCAATGTCTGTTTAATATTTCAGTAACTTGTCCGGCCAGGTGTCCGGGTATAGTCAACCTGTATTCATACAAATATTTAGAATAATTATATAATACAAAATGGTAAGAGTCCTGATCGTTTCGTTGTTGTTGCTGATGCAAAATGCGCTTCTTAATGCGCAGGCTGTTGTAAAGTTAAAATGCGAATATCTTGAAGAACCGCTTGGAGTAGACGCTGTATCCCCCCGGTTAACCTGGCAATTTAATGATACCAGTCGCGGGGCGCGGCAGACAGGTTTCAAAGTTAAGGTGGCGACCGATGCAGCGCTTAAGACCGTTGTATGGCAGACGAGCAGCAATAACGTGAATGCCTCAGCGCAGTTGGTTAATTATGGCGGCCGGCAATTGCAGCCTTTCACAAAATATCATTGGACAGTTGAGGTTCGCAGCGCTGCAGGAAAAACGCTGACGAGCAAGGTTGCAAGTTTTGAAACAGGCATGATGGGTATGCATAACTGGAAAGGATCGTGGATCAGTGATCGTTCAGATATTGATTTCAAACCTGCGGCCCAGTTCCGGAAGGGGTTTAAAGTTTCGAAAAAAATTCGCAGCGCACGTGCTTATGTTGCGGTGGCGGGGTTGTTTGAGTTGTTTATTAATGGGCAGCGGATTGGTAATCATCGGATGGATCCGACTTATACCCGTTTTGACCGACGCACATTATATGTTACACACGATGTAACCAGCCAGGTACAAAACGGCGAAAATGCGGTGGGGGTGGTACTTGGTAATGGATGGTACAATCATCAGTCAACCGCTGTATGGGATTTTCATAAGGCGCCATGGCGGGCAAGACCTGCAGTGTGTATGGATCTTCGCCTCGTTTATGACGATGGTAGTGTTGAAACTATTTCAACCGGCAAAGATTGGAAAACCGCTCCCGGCCATATCATTTTTAATAGCATCTATACTGCGGAACATCATGATCTCCGGCTAAAACAGGATGGCTGGAACAAACCGGGTTTTGATGACAGTAAATGGAAAGATGTCATTTACCGCGCAGCGCCTTCCAGGAACATTGTCTCACAGTTGCTTCACCCTGTAGAACAGGTGGTTGAAGTACCAGCTGTTTCAATGAAAAAGTTTAGCGATACCGTGTATGTTTTTGATCTCGGCAGAAACATTTCAGGTGTTACAAAACTGAAATTAAAAGGCGCGGCAGGTACCGTGGTTCGTGCAGAACATGGTGAACAGATCTATGATAATGGACGCATTGACATGAGCAATATCAATGTGCACTACAGACCAACAGATGATAAGGATCCGTTTCAGACAGATATTGTGATACTTGCTGGTAAAGGCGAAGAGGAGTTCATGCCAGTGTTTAATTACAAAGGGTTTCAGTATGTTGAGATAAGGAGCTCAGCACCCGTGCAACTCACAAAGGAAAGTGTTACCGGATACTTTATGCATAGTAATGTACCTGCTGTTGGTAATATCAAATCTTCCAACACCACACTCGATAAGATATGGTGGGCAACAAACAATGCTTATCTCAGTAACCTGTTTGGTTATCCTACTGACTGTCCGCAGAGGGAAAAAAATGGATGGACCGGTGATGCGCATATCGCAGTTGAAACCGGGCTGTATGGTTTTGAGGGAATTACGGTTTACGAAAAATGGCTGGCCGATCACCAGGATGAACAGCAACCAAACGGTGTATTACCTTCCATTATACCGACCGGTGGTTGGGGATACGAGTGGGGTAATGGTCCTGACTGGACCAGTTCGATGGTATTGATCCCATGGAACATTTATCTTTTCTATGGCGATACCACTTTGCTTTCGCGTTGTTATGACAACATGGAGCGATATGTGAGTCAGATCACCAGCCGCGCTCCGGAGGGTCTTACCACATGGGGTCTGGGTGATTGGGTACCCGTGAAATCAAAGTCTCCGGTTGAGCTGACCTCATCAATTTATTATTATGCGGATGTTGTGGTGCTTTCAAAAGTATCCGCATTGCTTGGCAAAAAAGAAAATGCTACGAAATACAGATTGCTGTCCGAAAAAATCAGGAGGGCCATAAACGCGAAATACCTGGATGTTGCTACTGCAATTTATGGATCCGGTGTGCAGACAGAATTGAGTATGCCCTTGTTCTGGGGTGTTGTGCCGGATAGTCTGAAAAACAGGGTAGCGGCTAATCTCGCAGCACGCGTCGAGAAAGACAGTTTTCATTTAGACGTAGGACTGTTGGGTACAAAAGCTATACTGAATGCGTTAAGTGAAAATGGCTATGCCAACCACGCGTATAAAATTGCGTCGCAGGAAACTTATCCTTCATGGGGCTGGTGGATCGTGAATGGAGCAACTACATTATATGAAAACTGGCCGATCGACGCGAAGTCGGATATCTCAAGAAATCACATCATGTTTGGAGAAATCGGCGCGTGGTTATATAAGGGGCCCGGTGGTATCAAACCCGATGAAAATGGGGCAGGTTTTAAAAACGTGCAACTCCGCCCGTTGTTTGTTGAAGGGTTAAATCATTTTGAAGCGAGCCACGAGGGACCATACGGCACCATAGTTTCGTCCTGGAAGCGATCAGGTAATGAAGTGTTGTATGATGTAACTATTCCTGCTAATTCAGGCGCAACCCTTGAATTGCAAACCGGCAATGGTCAGCAATTGTATCTTAACGGAAAAGTTGTATCACCACAGTCAATCACACAGCGTACTTTCGATGGCAGGCAGCAAAAAACCGCGGGTTACAAACTTGTGGCCGGCAAATACCAGTTTGTGATCAGGTAAAATTATTTACTCTAACGTTAACCCATAACCGATATCTGTGATAAATCCTTTCAGACACCGAATACCTAAAATCTTCCTGATAACACTGGTTTATTTTGTTGGCATCATTTGCCAGACGCCTTTGTATTCGCAACAGATTGCTCCGGACAGCACATCGTTGGCAATGATAGCGCTTCAGAAAAAGCGGGATCAGCTTCGGACCAAAACCGATCTTGCCTCTATTGAGACAATGTTGCGTACCGGAATGTGGACAGAGGCGGCCGCATTAATTGAGAAAATGCCGGAAAGTTCCGACGCAAGTTTATTAAAGGCGGATTATGCAATTCTGAAAAACGATTTTTTTGCTGCGCAAAAACTGGTTGAATCAGTCTTAGCAAAAGATGCCACAAACGAGAAAGCTATTGCGTTAAAAGCTTTTCTTGAGATCCAGGCCTGGGAGCTTGCAAAAGCAGCAAAAACCTGTAATGATTACCTCAAAAAAAGACCATCTGAAATGGTCAGCCTGGTGCTTGGCAGATCACTTCTTTTACAGAAGAGATACCCTGAGGCATTAACTGTTGCCAAACAGTTGCAAAAAAAGAACCCGCGCAACGCGGCCTCTTACCTGTTGGAAGCTGACGTGTATTTCTGGAACCAGCAACCCGACAAGGCAGAAGCACCTCTGAAAAAATCGCTTTCACTGGATCCATTTGATGCCGATGCGCGGTTCAGTTATGGATATGCAATCTGGAGAAGGATCGACGCTACACAATTAAACGCAATGGCTGCTCAATGGCAGCTGGCACTTGAGATAAATCCTTTACATTACCAGACGCACTGGCACTGGGGCAATGGTCACACAAATCTAACCTATGCAGATTATGCGGCACCAGACGATGAAACGATAAGAGAAGCCTTAAAGCCTGCGGATGAACTGGTAAAACAAAACAATATCAAGGAAGCACTTGAAGCAGCTTCGGCGGTAGAAAAAAAATATCCCGCTTCTGTGTTACCGCTGTTGCACCGGGCTTCGATTTATTACAGCTCTTTTGAAACGGCTCAAAGTCTGCGTCTTGATTCTGCCCAGGCAATCTTTATCCGTATTCTTGAACGAAAAAAACATTATGGTCCTGCTCACAATGGTTTGTCTGCCGTAATTAAATCGAGACGTATTCCGTATCTCAATGTTTATGATTCCATCATGAACGCGTTAAAGACAACTGAAATAAAAGATCTTGAAAATTTCACCAGGGTATTTCCGGATGTTGCTTATTATCCGGGTCATCTCGCCATGGCCATGGTCTGGAACCAGTTATTTACCTCGATCGTTTATTTTCCGTTTCTGTCGAAACAGGGCAACAGCTTCAGGGTACCACCACTTCATACTGATCTGGCTATATCAATGGGTCAGCCTTATTTCAGGTTTATGACCACGTTTGATAACCGGCAGTGGATGGATATCCGCGGGGTGGGAAGTGGTGCCGCGGCTATCGAATACGTTGAAAGGGGGGCTTTTCTTGAAAGAAATGTATTGCTTCATGAATATGTGCACCTGTTTCACGGGCGGGTGTTGACTGATGAAGAGAACCGTAAGATCAGGTCGCACTATTACACTGCCATGAAAGAGAAAAGGACCCTGGATTATTATTCACAGAATAATGAAAGCGAATACCTGGCACAAACATACCCTGCGTACTTTGAACCGGTGAAAGTACATCCGCTCGATTTCAAGTCGATGAATACAACCAATGATCTTAAAACAAAAGATCCGGGTATGTATGCGTTTCTCGATAAACTTATTAAGAAGGAGATGGCGTATCTGAATGGTGATCGTGCGGCAATGGCGAGCAACTGGGCGCAGGTGTACCTGAATCTTGCCGTGCGCTCGCGTAATTTGAAACCGGAAAATGCAGCAAAACTGCTTGATACGGCGCTTCAGTACGATCCTGTTTATCTGCCGGTGTATACTGCATATGCACAACTATTCAGTGAAGAGAAAAAGTTTGATTCGGCTTTTGCCTGGCTGGAGCGAGCCAAAAAAATCAACGCTGGTTATGCGCCTTTATATACCGCGGAGGCGCGTGTGGTTGCTGCGCAACTGGCAGAAGGGAGAATTGATAGAAAACAGGCCATTGCCAGACAGGAAAGCTTATACCGCAAAGCTTTGCAAACGGAAACCGATTTCCAGGAGCTGGCATCTGCAAACATCCAGTTCTGGGATATGTTCCGTCGTTATGGTTTGATTGGAGAAGCAGTTGAAGTTGCCGATGCCTACAGCAAGTCGGGTTCAGTATTATCCACCTACCTGCGCGATCGTCGCGATGATGCCATCGCATTTGCTGCCTCAAACCGAGCGATGTTCGGTTATCCTGCTGCGTTAGATGTACTGAAAAAGATCGTCGAGCAAAAGCCGCAACAATTTGAATATAGAAATCTTTATGCTGACGCACTGGCATCGCATAACAAGTATAATGAAGCGATAGAGACCTTAAGAGAGGCGCAAAGGATCCTGGCAGCTGCCGGTAATGCCAGGCCCGATTATACCCTGAGAATGGCTGAATATTTTATGGCCAAGGGTAAAAAGGACTCAGCGATTGCGTACCTGCAACCCTTTTTGAATGGTCGCATGCGTGCGGGTGCACAGCAACTCCGTTATATAAGATTGCTTTCAAAAGTTGGGAACGTTAACCAGGCCGATACACTGCTGAAGCAGGTTCGGCCCGTTGGTGATGATAGTTTTCTAGCCCAGCTCGCACTGGCAAAGGGCGAACAGGCTTTTCGCGCAGGACACAAAGATGAAGCGATCCGCCAACTGGAATTATCGCTGGAACACAACGCGTATCAGCCTGAAGTGTATGCACAATTGATGAATCTGTATCAACGGGGCGACGCCGCAAGGATCAACCAACTGCGGAAGACCGCCGGTTCACTTAGATTAAAACCGGGGCCGGTTTTTGCATCGTTGCTTCAGTTGAGCGAATAACCGGAATGAAAGCGTTTAAAGCATGGCTGAATCACGATTTTATTCGACCCTAAAAAAGGTGGGTCTGGATGGTTTCATCATTGCATTGATGATAATGATATTCGTTGCCTGGCTTTGGCCGCAAGGTGGTGTTGGAGAAGGAAGTTTTTCCTTATCTGCACTCGCCGGGTATGGAGTATCCGGTATCTTCTTCTTTTATGGGCTGAAGCTCGACAGGGCGAAGTTACTGGCAGGTCTTGGCCACTGGCGTCTTCACCTTGTTGTACAGCTATCTACTTTTGTTTTGTTTCCGCTGCTGGTTTTGATCTGTCATACATTCTTTTATGATCCCGCTTACGAGGATTTGTGGCTGGGTATATTTTTTCTTGCGGCTTTGCCTTCAACAGTATCATCATCCGTGGTGATGGTATCAATTGCGGGTGGTAATCTTGTTGCAGCTATCTTCAATGCAAGTATCTCCAGTCTTATTGGTGTATTTGTTACCCCACTATGGATGCAACTGTTTGCCGGCGCGTCTGGCGAAGGGTTGGATATGGGAGACAGTTTTACAAAATTGTTGTTCCAGGTATTGTTGCCTGTTGTTGCCGGATTTGCACTCAGCGCGAGATTTGGTTGGTTCGCTGACAAATACAAGCAGTTTCTACGTTATTTTGACCAGGCGGTCATTCTTATAATCGTCTATACATCTTTTGCAGATTCATTTCTGAACCGTCGTTTTGCAGCACTGGATGCGGCATCGATCCTGATCCTGCTGATAATTCTGGTTGGGTTATTTTTTACGGTTTATTTTATCATTACCTGGGTGTGCCGCATGCTTCGCTTCAACAAAGCAGATACTATTGCAGCAGTTTTTTGTGGTTCAAAAAAATCATTGGTTCATGGTACCGTGATCTCAAAAGTGCTTTTTAATGATTCACCGGTAATGGGTGTGATACTTCTGCCGCTGATGATCTATCACACTGCTCAGTTAATGCTTGCCAGTATCATTGCTCAAAAGGCTGGCGCCGAATTAAAGAGAACGAAAACCTTTTCGTAAATAATTAGGTAGGAGTGTCACTAAAATTGTGTGATATGGTGTAATCTGCAAAACGAGATGGACAACTTATTCCAGCACTTAATCGTCTTCCAATCCGGTAATTAATCATACATTAGTCCGAAGATATTTTAAAACCAATTACTACGATTCATGGCATCTGACAGGAGAAAATTTTTGAGAAACCTTACCCTTGGAGCAGGTTCGTTGGCAACGGGGCTAAATGTTAACGGCACAGAGAACTTTCAATTCGCACCCAACTTTGAACCGACAGGCCCCGCTCGTTTCAATATGTCCGGTTATGCAGCGCCAAAGTTAGAGAAGGTTAGAATCGGCTTTGTAGGTCTTGGAATGCGCGGCCCTGGCGCTGTTCAACGTATGTCGCACATTGAAGGAGTTGAAATAGTGGCGCTTTGTGATAAACGTCCTGAAAAAATAACTTCGGCGCAGAAAATACTTGAAAAAGCCGGATTGCCGAAAGCCAAGGAATATACCGGTAATGACGGCTGGAAAGCCATGATAGAATCTGATGGTATTGACCTGGTTTATAGCTGTACGCCGTGGTACCTGCATACACCAATCGCATTGTATGCCATGAATAACGGTAAACATGTAGCTACAGAAGTGCCGGCGGCAGTTACTGAAAAGCAATGCTGGGAGCTTGTAGAAACTTCCGAGAAAACCAGGAAGCATTGTATGATGCTGGAGAATTGTTGTTACGATTTCTTTGAACTGCTGACGCTGAATATGGTTCGTAATGGAATGTTCGGTGAGATGGTTCATGCAGAAGGTGCTTACATTCATGATTTGCGTGATCTCAACTTCAATAATAAAACCGGCTATGAAGGCATGTG
This sequence comes from Bacteroidota bacterium, assembly GCA_023416995.1. GTDB lineage: Bacteria > Bacteroidota > Bacteroidia > Chitinophagales > Chitinophagaceae > DATHKG01. The sequence goes on along the minus strand of JAEZGI010000031.1, from coordinate 34,842 downwards.
GCGCTTACGAGAGAATGCCAAACGGAATGGTAACCTTTACCCAACGCATGGTCTTGGTCCGATAGCACAGTGTCTCGATATCAATCGCGGTGATCGGATGCAACACCTTGTTTCAATGTCTTCCAACGACTTTATGATGGGTGCCATGGCAAAAGATCTTGCATCAAAGGACGATTTTTATAAGGAATTTGCTGATGCTAAGTTCCGTGGTAACATGAACACAACTATGATCAAAACTGCAAAAGGTAAAACCATCATGTTGCAACATGATGTTACTACGCCAAGACCGTATTCGCGCATTCACCTGATAAGTGGTACAAAAGGGATGGCCAGTAAATACCCCGCTCCGCAACGAATTGCTTTTGGCCATAACTGGATCAAAGACGAAGAGTACAAAGAATACGAAACAAAGTTTACACCCGAGATAGTAAAACATGTTGGCGAGATTGCTAAGCAGGTTGGGGGCCATGGTGGTATGGATTTTATTATGGACTGGAGGCTGATCGACTGTCTTCGCAATGGTTTGCCACTTGACCAGGATGTTTATGATGCGGCTGCATGGACGGCTGTGGGGCTGTTGAGTGAAAAATCTGTTGCAGCAAATTCAAGAACGATAGATATCCCTGATTATACCAGGGGCAACTGGAAGACCAATAAACCTGTTGAACTAACCCTTGCCGGCGGAGGTAACACCGGTGTCAGAAACGTAACAACAAACCAGTAATCGATTTAAAGATCTAACTTCTCAATACTTGACATATGAAAAATTCCCGTCGCTTTTTCCTGAAACAATCGGCTATGGCCGGTGCCGGCGTACTTGCCGCGAAAGCTGGTTTTACCGCCAGCAGTTACAACCGCATTATTGGCGCCAATGATCGTGTGCGTGTAGGTGTGGTTGGGTTTTCGGATCGCCACCGCGGTTCGCATATTCCCTCATTCATGGAGCACTACAAAGAACTAAACTTTGATCTCACTGCTGTATCTGATATCTGGAGCAAACGCAGAGAAGAAGGTGCTGCCATCTGGAAACAGAAAATGGGTCATGACGTGGTGGCTTGTCGCAATAATGAAGAGATGTACAATAAGAAGCTGGTTGATGCTGTATTTATCAGTACTGCCGACTTTCAACACGCCGGACACACCATAGAAGCGGTTAAGGCGGGTTGTGATGCTTATGTTGAAAAACCTTTCGCAGAGTCGATGGAAGATAACCGCGCAGCGCTTAAAGCAGTGAAAGAATCCAAAAAGATTGTATCAATAGGTTCGCAACGCCGAAGCGGTGCTAATTATCATGCGGCCAATGAATTTATCAAATCCGGAAAGTTTGGAGATATTACCATGGTAGAACTTACCTGGAACGTAAATCAACCGGGACGCTGGCGTCGTGTGAAACTGGTGGAGGAGTTAAAGGAAAGCGATGTTGACTGGAAGAAGTTCCTGATGAACCGTCCCTTTGAAAAATTTGATCCACGTATCTATCTTGAATATCGTTTGTTCTGGCCATATTCATCCGGACTTCCGGGTCAGTGGATGAGCCATCAGATCGATACCGTGCATTGGTTCACAGGTCTTGCCCATCCGCGTAGCGTAGTTGCCAACGGTGGCATCTATGTTTGGAAAGATGGCCGTCGCAACTGGGATACACTTACAGCAGTATTTGATTACGGTCCCGCAAACGATCCGAAATCGGGTTTCCAGGTCACTTTTGGTTCCAGGATGCATAATGGTGACGAGAACCCGGCGGAGATCTATTATTCAAATGGTGGTGAATTGAACCTGAATACAAACAAGGTTTCACCAAAAGGCGGCTTGCGTGAAAATCACGCACGTGCAATGAACATGAAGGCCAATCTGCTTGAAGAAATGTCGCTGAAAGAAACTGAAAAGGTGGTTGCTTCTGCCAACACCGGTGGTGACCGGCTTACGAGCAATCACGTGCGCAACTGGATGGAATGTGTACGCAGCCGCAAAGAAACCAATGCGCCTGTGGAAGCCGGTTATAGCCATTCTATTGCAAACATCATGACAACGGCAGCGGCACATACCGGTCAGAAAGCTACATTTGATGAGAAGACGCAGGAGGTAATGGCCGGAGGAAAGGTTTTCAAATATTGATCAATCATTAAGCTTAACTATGTTCAATGTAAAAACTAAACTGGTGGCTGCAGTCATTGCAAGCAGCATGTTTACTACTGTCCAAGCCCAAAAGGCTCAGAATGTAACCCTGCAAACAAAATCGGGTAGCCAGATCGATGTGGTGATTGGAGGCAAACTTTTCACCAGCTTCCGATACCCCGACAGTTTAGAAAAGCCCATTCTGTACCCGGTATACAGCGCCAATGGGACCATGGTTACCCGTGGTTTTCCATTGATGCCAAAACCAGGTGAGCCAGATGATCATCCACACCATATGGGTATCTGGTTCAACTATGAGAACCTGAACGGCCTTGACTTCTGGAACAACTCGTATGCAATAAAACCGGAAAAAAAACACCTGTATGGTTGGATCAGGACCGATAAGGTAACAATGCCCAACTCGGGAAAAACCGGCGTTATAGCCTATCACGCAAACTGGACCAACCAGGCCAATGAGGTGATCGTGGAAGAAAACACCACCCTTGAATTTTCGGGTACCGGGCAACAACGTGTGATTGATCGTGTAACAAAACTCACTGCGGCTCAGGATGCGGTGTTTAAAGATGCTAAAGATGCCTTTCTGGCTATTCGGGTAGCGAAAGAACTCCAGATCCCAACAAAGGAGGAAAAGAGTTTTAAAGATGATAAAGGAATTACCACGGTAGTGAAAGGCAACGCTGCTTCTAATGGAAATTACCTGAGCAGTGAAGGTATCATGGGCGATAGTGTCTGGAGCACCCGGGCCAAATGGATGAACCTTTTTGGAAAAATGGGAAATGATTCCATCAGTATTGCGATTATTGATCACCCAGAGAATATCAATTACCCAACGTTCTGGCACGCAAGGGGCTATGGTTTATTTGCAGCGAATCCTCTTGGCGAAGCAATCTTTACAAATGGTAAATCCTCCAAAAATCTTACGCTAAAAAAAGGGGAATCCGTTATCTTCCGTTACAGGATGATTATCGACCAGGGCAAAAAAACGCTCTCACCGGCGCAGTTGAATGCGCAGGCAGCTGCTTTTGCTAAAAAAACGAAATAGTATGTTAGCGTTGCCTGGTAGCTGGTCTCCTTAAACAGGCGGAGTGTATAATGATTATTGATCGGTATAACAGGGTTCACAACTATCTCAGAATATCACTTACGGATAACTGCAATCTGCGGTGCTTTTATTGCATGCCGGATGAAGACTATGTCTTTACGCCGGCATCGCAGCTTATGCAACCCACAGAAGTGGAGGAACTGGCCAGAATTTTTGTGGAACAGGGGGTTAATAAGATCAGGCTTACCGGGGGTGAGCCACTGGTAAGAAAGGATGCGGGAGATATCATCCATCGTTTGTCAAAGTTCCCGGTTGAGCTTACAATGACCACCAATGCAACCCGCATTCATCATTTTATTGACCAGATAGTGATGGCGGGTATCAGGTCGCTTAATGTAAGTCTTGATACGTTGCAGGCCGACCGCTTCAACCTGATGACCCGCCGTGACAACTTCGAACTGGTAAAAGGCAATATTGATTTGCTACTGCGAAAGGGTATTCATGTTAAAGTGAACTGCGTGGTTATGCGCAGTTTAAACGACGAAGAAATCAATGATTTTATTGAATGGACCCGGTTGAAACCAATCGAGGTAAGATTTATCGAGTTTATGCCGTTTTCAGGCAATCGTTGGAGCAGTAACAAAGTATTCACGCTCCAGGAAATTCTGGACCGAGTACGATCAAAATATGAGGTGGTTGCAGATCACAATGATATTACCGATACGTCCAAAAAATACCATGTACCGGGTCATGCAGGGAGTTTCGCGGTTATAAGCACGATGAGTCAACCTTTCTGCAGTGGTTGTAACAGGATGCGTTTAACCGCTGATGGCAAATTGAAAAATTGCCTTTTTTCAAAACATGAAACTGATCTGCTTTCAGCTTTACGAGCCGGGAATGCCGTGTTACCGCTTATTCATCAATGTATTCTTGATAAGGCAAAAGAACTTGGTGGTCAGTTTGACAATAATTTTAACGAGCTTCAACCCGAGGCTATTGATAACCGGCCAATGATCACCATTGGCGGCTAACAAAATGAAATGATTAGTGTAGCAGCCGCGAAGCAGTTCATCAAAGAACAATGTAATGTATTGTCGCCGGTACCGGTTCCCGTGGCGGAGGCGGGCGGACTTGTTTTGGCGTCGTCAGTGGTTGCACCATATGATATGCCCGCTTTTTACCAATCATCGATGGATGGCTATGCATTTAGATTTGCAGACTGGCAGGCGGGTAGCGAATTGACAGTGGTCGCTGAAAGCGCTGCGGGGAACACCCGCCGTTTTACACTTGGTGAAGGTGAAGCATGCAGGATATTCACCGGCGCCCCTCTTCCGGATGGAGCCGATACAGTAGTGATGCAGGAAAAAGTGCAACGCATTCAATCTCAGATCATCATTGAAGAAACCATTGTGGCTCCTTATCAACACGTTCGTCGGCCAGGAGCGGAAATCAAACAGGGCACGGTTGCGTTAGAAGCCGGGAATTTGTTGAACCCAGCCGCGATCAGTTTTCTCGCCGGGATAGGCATTAATTCAGTAAGTGTATATCCATCACCGGCAGTGACGATCATTGTAACGGGAAACGAATTCCAGCCAGCAACAAAAACACCTGCATGGGGGAAGGTGTATGAATCCAACACTGCGGGGCTAAGTACGGCATTATCACAGGCAGGCATAACCGATATCCGGACACGGCTTGTGCCGGATGATCTCGACGCAACCGCCGATGCATTACAAGCTGCCCTCAACGAAAGCGATATGATTTTGCTTACGGGTGGCGTGAGTGTAGGCGAATACGATTTTGTGGTTACCGCTGCGAGGCAATGTGGTGTAACGCAACATTTTCATCGTGTGAAACAAAAACCAGGTAAGCCGCTATTTTTCGGTACCTGCAATAAGGTAGTTGTTTTTGGTTTGCCGGGTAATCCTTCCTCAGTTCTAACCTGTTTTTATGAATACGTGGTGGAGGCCATTAGCTGCCTCACAAAGCGCAATGTAAATTTAACGCGGCGTTCGGTGCGGTTAAACGGCAACTACACTAAAGCTGCCGGCCTTACTCATTTTCTGAAAGCAAGGTTTGATGGGGAGAAAGTAAACGTGTTAAGTGCGCAGGAATCTTTCAGACTTGCAACCTTTGCCACTGCAAACTGTTTGTTAATTGCGGAGGAAGAACATACAACCCTGAATGAAAACGATTTTGTAACTATTCACCTTTTGCCATAAAATATGGTTTTTCGCGTGGTTTATGGCTTAACAATTTATCATCGGATTTCTTTTTAAATTACAGGCAATATAAATGCTATGAGAAGATTATTGTTTTTGTTGTTTACCGCTGTTTTGTATGTAAATGTTCAGGCCCAGGGCGTACCTGCAAATACACTTGCGCCTTTTGAGATTACACTGATAAATGACAGGACGTTTAAGTCGTTCCAGTTGAAGAAAAATGAACCGGTAATGCTGATGTATTTTTCGCCGGAGTGTGATCACTGTAAGGATCTTACGCGTGAAATTCTAAAACATGCAAAATCGTTTGGTACTGCAAAACCTCTGATCATGATCACCTATTTCCCGATGCCGGAAGTAAAAAAGTTTGCCAACGATTTTTCTCTGCAGAATTATCCCAATATAAAAATTGGAACAGAAGGTATGTCTTTAATAGTGCAAAAACATTATAATATCAGGAGCTTTCCATTCATTGCTTTATACGATAAAAACGGCAAGCTGGCAAAAATGTTCCGGGAGCAGGCACCTTCGGCAGACATCGTAAAAGCGATGCAGCAATTAAAATAATTAGTCAAAAAATTCATCCAGCGAACCAAAATAATTGTGGTTCCAACCTTCAACGATGTTATTGTAATCCTCGTCGGGGATATTGGTATGTCTTAATTCGACTGAGCTGCCATTTTTGTGGGCATGAATGAGAATGGTAACGATTGATGGAACTTCCTGGTCGCCGAAATACCATTCCTGCACAATCTTTTTACCGGCAACAAATTCCAGATTTTTTCCAACTATGCTTCCTTCCCACAAGGAGAATTCTGAACCGGGTTCGGTGCTCATTTGTGCGGGTTCGCCCGACCATAACTGGATCGTAGCAGGATTAGTCAGCGCGGTAAAAACATCTTCAGGCTCTGCTGAAAGCTGATAATACTTTTTGAAATCTTTCATGACGGCAATTTACCTAAATTCATTGACTGCATGTCCCACATATGGGGTTGCTGCCATTTTATGATTCGAATGTTTTTATGTTGGTCAGTTTTATTGATGATGTTTTGTTATGCCTGCAAACCAGATGACCGGTATCGCGGTTGGACACAGTACAAAGGTTCAGATGAAAACATCCAGTACAGCAGTTTGAAGGAAATTGACACTTCCAATGTGCAGCAACTCCAGGTAGCCTGGGAATATCATACAAACGATGCTGATACCGCCAACTTCTCGCAGATACAATGTAATCCGATCGTGGTTGATGGGGTGCTGTACGGAACTACACCACAAATGAAACTGATAGCGCTAAACGCTATGACTGGTCAGGAGCGTTGGGTTTTCAACCCCTTCGATTCGTTACGAAACGATAAACGATCATTTTTCATTATGAATAATTCGCGCGGTGTAGCACATTGGAAAGGCGGTGACCAGCAAAGAATTTTTTATACTGCAGGTTCCTATCTGTACAGTATAAATGCCGCGACAGGCAGCCCGGATACAGCATTTGGTTCCGGGGGAAAGATTGATTTACATGAAGGTTTAGGGAGGGATCTGGCTGATTTCTTTATCACTGCCACTTCTCCGGGTATCGTGTTTAATGATCTTTTGATTATGGGCGCCAGGGTGGATGAAGGCGCACGGGCCGCCCCCGGACATATCCGCGCTTTTGACGTGCGTACCGGTGAACAACGCTGGATATTTCATACCATTCCAAAAACGGGTGAGCCGGGTCACGAAACCTGGGATGATCCGGAAGCCCAGAGTTTTATAGGAGGAGCCAATTGCTGGACAGGTTTCAGTCTCGACAAAAAACGCGGTCTTGTTTTCGTAAGCACGGGATCCGCTTCATTTGATTTTTATGGTGGAAAACGAAAAGGAAATAACCTTTTCGCCAATTCTGTGATTGCACTGGAAGCTGCGACCGGTAAACGCCGCTGGCACTATCAATATATCCATCACGATGTATGGGATCGCGATCTCTCGTCCGCCCCGGCTTTGGTAACCATTAATCATAAGGGAAAGCGAACCGACGCTGTGGCGTTGACGACTAAAACAGGGTATGTTTTTGTGTTTGAACGCGAAAATGGTAAGCCGGTATTTGATATCGAAGAACGACCGGTTCCTGACAAATCACCGCTTGAAGGTGAACAACTGTCTCCCACGCAACCATACCCGGTAAAACCTTCACCTTTCATGCGACAGCAATTTACCGTTGCTGATATCAATCCTCTTTTGCCGCCGGCTTCATATGAAGATGTAAAACAAAGACTGTTGTCCTACCGACATGGACATATGTTTGATCCACCATCACTGGAGGGTACCGTCTTCTTTCCGGGTCTTGATGGTGGCGCTGAATGGGGTGGACCATCCTTTGATCCCGAGACCGGTATTCTCTACATAAACTCTAATGAAATGCCCTGGGTAATCCAGGCCGTTCCTGTAAAGGAACAGATCATAAAAAATGAATCACAGCTGGAAGCAGGAAAAAGATTATACCTGGCCAATTGTATGAGCTGTCACGGACCAGAGCGTAAGGGTTCAGGTAATAATCCCTCATTGGTAACTGCGCATCTGCGTTATTCGGAAGCTGGTATTGATACATTGATACAGTCAGGCAGAAGAATGATGCCGGCATTCAAACAACTGAGCGTGGCGGAGAGAACGGCTATAGCGCGGTTTGTACTGAATATGAAATCTGCTGCAAACACGCCGTATATAGATTCAGCGGACAAAAAAGAAAATATCTACAGGTTACCGTACACCATTGCGGGTTATAACAAATTTCTCAGTAAAGAAGGATTACCAGCCATCGCGCCACCCTGGGGAACTTTAAATGCAATTGATCTGAACAGCGGTGAACTGCTTTGGCAGAAAACCCTCGGACATGATGATCGGGTAACGAATGCAACCGGCCCAACCGGTTCTGAAAATTATGGCGCCGGGGTAGTTACTGCAGGCGGATTGATCTTTATTGCAGGAACCAGGGACGCAAAACTCAGAGCATTCAACAAAAGAACCGGTGAAATTACCTGGGAGACCAGCTTACCCGCAGCTGCATTTGCAACTCCCGCTATTTTTGAACTGAACGGAAAACAATACATCACTGTCGCTTGTGGGGGTGGCAAAATGGGAACAAAATCGGGCGACAGTTATATCACTTATGCATTACCGTGATAAAGACAAAAAAAAGCCCTGGTCATCGACCAGGGCCAGTTACAAGGGTATAAGATTATAATTTGCTAACAACAGTTTCCTGAACGTATTTAGAACTTCTGTTGATAGTGTAAACTTCTGATTTGTTGGTTTTTTTAGATCTTACTTCGATACGGATCGAGTCGTCTGCAAGACCATCTGAATTCAAAAGGAATTTTTTAGAGATACGGCTTCCTTTTACTTTATCAGAATATAATGTGTTACCATAGTTGTCTTTGATAGTAACATAAAATTCTTCAACTTCTTTGTTGTTCAGGTCAAGTTGAAAAATAGGTTGTTCATTATCAGTGCTGATTACTTTAACTTCAATTGCAGATTTTTTGTCTTCATCGTTTGCTGATGCAGTAACATTCAAAGAAACCACAAAGAATAATGACAGTGCGAGACTTAAGATTGCTTTTTTCATAATAACTGTTTTTTAAGAGTTTAAGATTAATGATATAAGAAAAAGTTGTTTACTAAATTTTCGATGGAGGCAATCGTGGGAGAAAGTAGCGGTTGTGCGTTATCGTTGTGCGCTTTTTGTCTTTCGTGATACAAACTTACTACGGGTTTACTGTCATCAAAAACCAACATAACCTTGATTTTAGGATGCTAAACCTTTAATGCAATAGATGAAAGCCTTATCAGTCAAGGCTTACTGAAAAAATCTAACATGATGTCCAGCACTTTTTTTTTGTTTTTTTTGAAGTAAAAAAAGCCGGGAATTTACTTTCTGTTAACATTGATCTGCGTTTTTTACGGTAAATCCGCGTAATAATTCAAATCTTATTGTGTTCGATAGGTGATCCCCGAATCAATTCATTCCCGCCGCAGCGATACCCGAATAAATACTAACAATCGTTAATATTTTGATAAGAGCGATATGTAGTTCAGTGCAAAGGAGAGGGAGATGTTAAATTTGTGCTGCTGAAAATGAGGAACGATGGAACTGAGGTGATAGGATACGATCTTCCGGTTATACTTCAAATCCAACTAATTTTTATCCGGGAATTGTTTTTCGCTTAGGCGGAGCAATTCTGTATTGTATAGTAAACCTGGTTAATCCGGATCGTTGGAAACATAGTTCGTAACTAAGCGAAAACATGCCGCCGGTTATCTTTAAAGATTCCGGAGGGTGGTAGATATCGAGCGTTGTCCCGTTGATGAATGCATTATCCTGTCCAGAACCATTGGAGCTGAGTGATATGCCGGAAAACGGACCTGCACCGAACCAATAATCGTTTCTTCATGGTAAAGTCAGTGGGCTGATGGTCGGTCCCTGGGCAGTCGGCTTTTGTGAAAACAAACAGCTGGCTGCTTTTTTTTAATCGGCTTTACTTTTCAGCATCATCATAAAAAGGGCAAAAATTAAAAATGTACCTGCCGAATAATAGGTGAGGTTGCTGTTTGCTGCGGTGTTCAGCAAACCATTTAATACCAGGATGATTGAAACAAGCAAAAAAAACAACCCGATAACAAAACTAAGTTCATTAAATCGCTTATACATTGGCGTTAGTTAAAAGAAAATCAGGTTAAGAATAAGTGTTATTACAAGAAGTATAATGCTAAGTGGAACCACCCGCTGGTACCATTTTCCACCAACATATTTTGGTTTTTCAGTTAGAGAATAAACCAACCCAACAAGCTCCGAATCCTCTTTTGGTTTGGTTGCAAGGCTCACAAAGATGGTGGTGAAAAAGTTTACCAGCCATGATACCGAGGCCACTATGAACGCTTGTCCCATACCACTTTTTATTTCATATAAATTCGCGATCCATCCGCCTTTACCCTCGGCAACCGTTAACCCGTGTGTTAATGCTGCGCCCAATGTTCCTGCAACCAGACCCCAGAATGCACCATGACCCGTGGTACGTTTCCAGAACATACCAAGCATAAAAGTTGCAAACAGCGGTCCGTTTACGAACCCAAATACCAGTTGAAGAAAGTCATTGATATTATTGAAACCCTTGGCGATGTATGCTGTAAGGATCGATATCAGGATCCCCACAACAGTCACCACCTTGCCCACCTGCAGGTAGTGCTTATCTGATTTTTGTTTTACAAAGTATGGCTGGTAAATATCGTAGGTGAAAACTGCGTTGAATGCTGTTACATTTCCCGCCATCCCGCTCATAAACGATGCAATCAAAGCAGTAATACCAACCCCTAACAATCCACTTGGATAATAATGTGCTACCAGCGACGGCAATGTCATTGTATAGTCGAGCTCTCCGTTATCAGTAAGCGGTATACTGTAGCCTTTTGATTGCAAAGCCGGTTGCATCAAAGTAATGGCTATGATACCCGGCAGTACCACTATGATTGGCATTAACATTTTAGGAATCGCAGCTACTATGGGAGTGCGTTGAGCATCACCCATGTTTCGCGCGATCATTGCCCTTTGAACCACGAGGAAGTCGGTGCACCAATAACCAAACGACATTACAAAACCGAGCCCAAAGATGAGTGACATAAAATGTAATCCCATCGGGTTTTCATCTGCGCTTCCCATATATCGCCAGGCATGTGTCATTTCAGGCTGTAACGTTGCTTTGATGTTTGCCCACCCTCCTGCATCATGAAGCGCTACTATTACCAGGGGCGACAGGCCAAGTACAATCAGGAAAAATTGAAGCACTTCATTGTAAACTGCGCTGGTGAGGCCTCCCAGAAAAGTATAGATCATCACGATCCCGGCAGCGATCCAGATGGAGATATCAAAATCCCAATGCAAGATCACTTCAAGGAGTTTAGCAAGTGCGTACAGGGAAATACCGGAGGAGAACACCGTCATAACTGCAAATGATATGGCATTCAGTCCGCGCGTTTTTTCATCGAAACGAAGTTTCAGGTACTCCGGTACACTGCGCGCCCGGCTGCCGTAATAAAAAGGCATCATAAAAACACCCAGGAAAACCATCGCAAAGATGGCTCCAACCCAGTAAAAATGCACTGTCATGATACCGTACTTGGCACCCGACGCCACCATGCCCAACACTTCCTGTGCGCCAAGATTTGCGGAGATGAACGCAAGACTGGTGATCCAGAGCGGAATACTTCTCGAGCTAGAAAGGAAGTCGTTACTTGAGCGGATCTTTTTTTTGATGATAAAACCTACACCTATGACGAAAAGAAAGTAAATGATGATTACCAGGTAATCGGCAAGTTCTAATTTCATATCAATCGTTAATCGTTAGCGGGTTGTTGGGTACACAATATATTTGTTTAGAATCATTTGGTAATTTTTTGTTGCTCCGGAAGTCTGATTTTTGTAATCCGGCGGTTTTTTGTAATTTGTATGACAATCTAAATAAACGATTAGCTATGTCCTCTTTAAAGAATGATTCGTTTTCTGCAGCAGAAATTAATCCGCTTCGCAGCCTTGATGAATGGGAAGATGCAGTGCTGGAACGATACCCGGAACCAGACACAATTGCAAAGGATAAATCAAAAGAAGAATACCGCAATTACGAAGAGCCCGGGCGTGATACCGTTCGTGAGTTCTACCGACTGAATCATAAGTATCAGACTTATGAATTTGTACAGCAGAAAAAAGCTGAATACCTGAAATTTGATAAAAAGGAAATGCCCGTCTGGGATGCTTTCCAATTTTTGAATCAACTGGTTGATGACTCAGATCCTGACACAGATCTGGATCAGTTTCAGCATCTGCTACAAACCTCTGAGGCCATCAGGGCCGACGGTCATCCGGACTGGATGGTTTTAACCGGGCTGATGCATGATATGGGTAAAACCCTTTGCCTGTTTGGCGAACCACAGTGGGCCGTTGTTGGAGACACCTTCCCGGTAGGTTGTGCTTACAGTGATAAGATTGTATATCCTGAATATTTCAAAGACAACCCCGACTATAATGATCCAAGGTATAACACCCGTTTGGGAGTTTATGAAGAAGGTTGTGGTCTGCGTAAGGTCGACATGTCCTGGGGGCACGATGAATATGTTTACCAGATGATGAAAGATTATCTTCCTGAGCCCGGTTTATATATGTTGCGCTATCATTCTTTTTATGCCTGGCACCGTGAAGGCGAATACAGTTACCTGTTGGATGATCATGACAGGGAAATGTTGAAATGGGTGAAGCTGTTTAATCCATACGATCTGTATTCAAAAAATCCAACACCGCCCGTTTGGGAAGAAATAAAACCATATTATCAGCAGCTGGTAGATAAATATCTTCCACGCACGCTTAAGTTCTAGCATTTTCTGGTTAATAAAAGACCGGGTACCGTATTTGCGATACCCGGTTTTTCATTTTAATACGACTCTCGGTAAGACAAAAACAACTTTTAAATGTTTATAGTGAAAAAGCTATCGCTCACAGGCCTCTTTATTTGTGTGTGCTGTTCTTTTGTGATCTGCCAACAAAATGATTCATTGTACTTGTTCTCCTATTTCAAAAATAACGGTGAGGATGGTTTACATCTTGCAGTAAGTAAAGATGGTTATTCTTTTGAAGCATTGCGTGGCGATAGTTCATTTCTAAGACCCATGGTGAGTAAAGATAAGCTGATGCGTGATCCCTGTATTATTCGTGGCGCTGACGGTTTGTTTCATATGGTATGGACAGTATCGTGGAACGACAAAGGCATTGGATACGCAAATTCCCGCGATCTTATAAATTGGAGCGAACAGCAATTTATACCGGTGATGGCTCATGAACCGTCAGTGCTTAACTGTTGGGCCCCTGAGATTATTTATGACAATGGTCGTTATATGATATACTGGGCTTCAACCATTCCCGGAAGGTTTTCAGCAGGCGACAGCACGGGTGATGGCAAATACAATCACCGGATGTATTACGTCACTACGAAGGATTTTAAAACATTTACGAAAGCAGCCATTTTGTATGACCATGGCTTTAATGTGATCGACGCCACGATTCAACGTTTGGGCGATACCTATTATATGTTTCTGAAAGATGAAACCAGGTATCCACCTCAAAAAAACATAAGGGTGGCTACAAGTAACAGATTGGATGGCGGATATTCAAAACCTTCCGCACCGGTTACCGGTGATTATTGGGCAGAAGGACCCACGTTGGTGAAGAAAGGAAACACCTGGCTGATGTATTTTGACAAATACATACTGCACCAGTACGGATTAGTTGAATCCACCGACCTGCTTAACTGGCGCGACATATCTGAGAAACTGTCTGTTCCAAAAGGTCTTCGCCACGGAACCGTATTAAGGGTATCACGTGATGAGGTAGACCGGCTACTGAAGATGCCGCTCAACAAATAGCCCTTTCAAACAATTGACGTGCTATGTATGACAAACGAAATCGCGAAGCGTTCTGGACAAAGTTCGGTCAGTTTATGGCGCTGCATCCTTCTGCTTCGGGTGAGCGTGTAAGTTGGCTAAATTATAAAACCGGCATACGTCACTTGAATCTAAAGATCATTGTTGAAGCCGATCATGCCTATTTTGGAATCGAGATCCCGGACACTACCTGTGGCGTAAATCTCTATCGTCAACTGATTGATGATCTCCCCCGGCTTAGTGACTGCTCCGGGAATAACTGGCAAACTCAGACGCTATCTACGGGCGTTCACGCCGTTTACCAGGAGCTGGACGGGGTGAATGTTTTTCTTCAGTCTGACTGGCCGGCCATTATATCCTTCCTTAAACCGCTGTTGATTTGTTTTGATGCTTTTTGGACCGATCAGCGTGATCTTTACCAGATGATAGCCGGGTAAAAATTGGCATGATTCTTTATTAATATAGTAAGAACAAAGATAGCTATACTTACATCTTTGATCCGTACAGCTTCAGACATCCCCTGGCCTGCGACAGTAGCAGAACACCTCTCTTATTTATTTACATATAAACGTCAATTTTATGAAAAAGCTTGTTATAGCAGCAGGTATCGGCATGTGTATATTTACCATGGCCACCACAAACACCAATGCAGGAAGTTATGAGTACATGGACCTTACTCAGGATACCATTCCTAAAAAGAAAGACACCACAAAACCTAAAAAAGACGATTCTCTGAGTGTGAAGTTCGTATCACCTGTAAAGTAATGTGCTGATTGCAACATTAGTTGTGACGCAAAAGAAGCCGCTCATTGAGCCGGCTTTTTTTTATCGTCCAGGCGGTCTCCGAAGTCTTCGATACTGCCTCCAATACGTCGCAGCATGAACCCCAGCGTTTGACGGTTCCATCCTTCAAACCGGCCTCTCTGCACGACGAGGTCGTTAGAGTGGTTTTCGTCGAGGAAGTAATAAAATGCAAAGTGCGCTTTGGGTTGTTGCCAGCCAATCATCTGGCCAAAACGAAGCACGTTAAACACCAGGGTGTCGTTCCATTTTTCAACGGTATAAAAATCATCTGCAAAACGTTTAAGATCGCTGATATCTGAGCGCTCCGGGAAAGCGGATAGCAAACTATCATTTTGTGGGAAAAAGGTTAGTGGAACCGGTTCTGATTTATCATCAAACACGGAGAGGTGACCTATATGATAGCCATCGGGTGATTTTGCAACCGCGTACCACAACAAAGAATTGAAGGGGGTCGGAGTGATGAAATAATCGGTAGGTGATATAGCCTGGCTCCGTAATGATTTCTCGAAAAAGGATTTTACCACCAATTTGTTAATGACGCTGATGCAGAGAAAAAAAATCATTAACCCTAATCCTACGCGTGCCGCATTTAACTGTCTTTTGAAGTTGCGCCTGTTCAGCAAAATGATTACTGCGGCAGCGATGATCCAAATCGAGATCAGCGGATCTGCCACATAAAGATTGTGGAATGAAAAGCGGGCTGCGGAAAAGGGTTCCAGTAAACCTGTTCCGTAGGCATTACAGGTATCGAGCAGGTCGTGAATAACAATCTGGAGAAGAAAAAATCCATAAAACTGAAACAGCGAAATACCCCGGTTTCGATATCGGTGCTGACAATAGGCAGCCGGAATTGCGGCCACGATGAAAGCGAATAAAAATGAATGTGTTATGCCACGATGTGCGATTAATTCTTCAGGGAGCGTCAGGAACGGACCGGCTACGGCATCAATGTCCGGCAGGCTTGCCGCAGCGAGGCCCCAACCAACGGCAGGCAACCCCCATTTCTTTCCGAGGAGCACAGTTCCCAGACAACTTCCAAGAGCAATATGAGTGAGCGAATCCATAATTTACAGCGACAAATTTACTTATCTTATTGAGTGTGAATGTCTGAAAAACTGTGCCAGTGGCCCAGATATTCAGCCGATTTTTAATAACTTGTTAAATGTGCGGTACTAAAAAGAGTTAACAAACCAACACGCCTTGTAACGCGTATTTTACAATGAATTCCAGTCAACCTAAAATCTCAGTTTCCTTTATGCGAATCTTCAATAAATCATTCATGGCACTCCTGATGGCAAGTGCCGTGATGCTGGCTTCGTGCCAAAAAGAAATTTCCGGCACCGACGAACCGGTTGATCCCCCCACCAATCCTGGTGATGTATCCCTTGCAGACAAAATAAAGGATACCACTTTGCTTTTTACGAAGGATATCTATCTGTGGTACAACCAGATTCCTTCGGGTTTCAACCCGCGCACTTATGCCGATCCTGATAAAATAATGACCGCCATCCGGCAATACAGTAAGGAGCCGGGTTTTACAGATCCCGTTGATCGCTGGAGCTTTGCAGTTAAACAGCAACAGTGGGACGATATATCTTCCGGGATCGCCGGCGATTTTGGCGTAAATATATTTTTCCGGGCTGAAGGTGACCTGCGCGTACGTTATGTGGAACAGGGATCTCCCGCAGGTAAGGCAGGCGTTCGCCGTGGATGGAGGATAACAAAACTGAATGGTAGCTCAAACATCACTACAGGGAACGCCAACGCGATCGTAGAGGCAGTTTACAATAGCAGCAACACCTCGTTTGAGTTTCAGAAACCCGATGGATCTACTGAGGCAATTAATCTCGCCGTGGCCTCTTATCAGCAAGATCCCATATTTCTTGACACCGTATATACAGTAAATACTACCAGGGTCGGGTATCTTGTATTCAATTCGTTTCTTGGCGATACCAGCCAGATAAACAACAGCTTTCAAAGAATATTTACCCGTTTCGCCGCAGAAAATGTAAAAGATGTGATTGTGGATCTGCGTTATAACGGTGGCGGATATGTGTCTGTGCAGGCAACGCTCGCTAATTATCTCGTAAAACCCGCTGCCTCCGGTGGTTTGATGATGAAAGAGGAATTTAATGTGAAGTATAAAGACTGGAATGAATCCATCAATTTTAAAAAGCTTGGTTCCCTGGATCCAGCAAGGTTGTTTTTCATTGTGAGCGATAATACTGCTTCTGCCAGTGAACTATTGATCAATAATCTTAAACCTTATGCGGAGGTAAAACTTGCAGGGCCATCGCCAACCTACGGAAAGCCTGTGGGTTATTTTCCGATTCCCGTTGGTGACTGGTACATATTCCCGGTATCGTTTCGCAGTACAAACAAAGACGGTCAGGGAAATTATTTTGATGGTATCGCTCTTGACAGCCGTTCGGCTGACGGCCTGGATAAAGACTGGGGCGATGTACAGGAATCATCATTGGCCAATGTGCTTAACTATATAGCTACCGGTGATTTTATACCTTTATCAAGACAAAGAACTACCGAACCGGCTACCCAGGTGATCAGGGAGAATAAAATATTTAGTGATCGTTCTTTTAAAGGAGCAATCATTCGTACAAGGACCATGAAGAAACAGGATCTATAATGAAATTACGCACGCTACCCTTATGTCAGCTTTTTGCATTGTTATTTGTTTTAAATGCAAGTCTTATCGCCCAGGACGATCTACCTGACTACCGCAAGAAAAATGATAATTTTCTAAAGGTTAAAGAAAAAGATATCCGGGCCGATCTCGCCACTTTCACAATTGCGGGAGTGGTAGAAAGGATCGGTAAAAAACCTCTGAAAGATATCCCCGCCCGAAGTTACTCCGGATCCGAACTGGTCTTTCATGAAGATAATATCAGGGTAGTGATAACGGCAGGCATCTTTGATCCATCCAAACACCGACTTGACTCGGTTGAAAAGTATCTTGTCAAAATCGACAAGAAGCCTTATTTCGGAAATTATGGTTCTGTTCCGCGGTATACAATATCGTCGGTAACACTGTATGTCGATAAAGACACGATCGCTGTTCCGCAGACAGCGTTGTTTGATTTGTACAGCCCTACGTTTGCTTATCGTGACGGAAGTGGTATACCTAAAACTTTCAATGCTGTGTATCTGTCAGCAGATAAACGCACTATATATGTATATATGTTGAATAAAGAAAATAAGGGCAGCTATGAGGTGACCTGGGTATTCAGGGATAAACAGTTTTTGCGCCGGGTGGTAGACTCAAATATTCTCCAGTAAAAAAATATTTTTTATCCGGCTCACAATATGCGCAATACACTACCGTTAATATATCGGTTTTTCATAGGATATTGGATTTTAAAACGGGGTTGGATTTCTATCCAGACCCTTTTTTTTTTAAGCCTTTCTGCCAACCTTATCCCGCTAACATTTTTTTCTCTAGCCTGAAAGCCGCAATTTTAGCTTTCAATGTTTCCTTATGGCTTCAGAACAATTCCAGTTTGAAAAAGAAATTGAATGGACAGATGCCGGTCCCGGGATCCAACGCCAGCTTTATGGTTATAACGACCAGGTAATGATGGTGAAAGTACGATTTGAACAGGGCGGCATTGGCGCGATGCATCAACACCCGCATACCCAGGTAACCTATGTTGAGTCCGGCGTTTTTGAAATGACCATAGGGGATGAAAAGAAGATCATCCGGAAGGGAGATGGTTATTTTGTTCCCCCCAATATCCTTCACGGCTGTGTTTGTCTTGAAGCAGGTATGCTGGTAGATTGTTTTGCGCCAATGCGGGAAGATTTTTTAAGCTGAACTTCGTTGTACATATTAATCGGTAGCCGCCATACTGCATTATGAAACATCTGATTATTGTTATAACTGCATTGATCTCTTCATTATTTGGCCTGACCCAGGAAAGTGTGACCGTTTCCGCGGTTGCCTCGATCCTCAGGCCGACGATCATGCAGGAAGCTGCATGGGCCATGAAACAACAACCGGAGACAGTAACCGCGGCCCATTCACAACGCAGCGCCGGTGGCAGACATGATTTTTTTTCTGAAGGCGACTATTGGTGGCCCGACCCTAAACATCCGGATAGTCCTTATGTTCAACGGGACGGACACACAAATCCTGATAATTTTGTAGCACATCGCAAAGCAATGATCCGGTTCAGCAGGATAGTAGGTGCACTTGCATCCGCGTATATGCTTACCCGTGAGCAGAAATATGCTGATCACGCTTTATTACATTGCAAGGCCTGGTTTATTGATACTGCAACCCTGATGAATCCTCATTTATTGTTCGCCCAGGCGATAAAGGGTAGAGTAACGGGCAGGGGAATTGGAATAATCGACACCATTCATTTTATGGAGGTTGTACAGGCACTTTCAGTGTTTGACCGGGCCGGCGTTGCGGATCGGGGAGATATGGAACGTATTCGTCATTGGTTCGAAAGCTATCTTAACTGGCTAACCACACATCCTTATGGTATTGCAGAAATGAATGCCGCAAATAATCATGGAACCTGCTGGGTGATGCAGGTAAGTTCATTTGCGATGTTTACCAAAAACAAAGAACTGGTTGCGTTCTGTCGTGACCGGTACAGGAAAGTATTACTGCCTTCGCAAATGGATGAGAACGGCAGTTTTCCTTTGGAACTAAAAAGAACAAAACCTTATGGCTATTCGATATTTAATCTTGATGCCATGACTGCAATCTGCCAGATATTGGGAGAGGATCTATGGCATTTTAAAACCGATTCCCGGTCTATCCATAAAGGGATAGAATATTTATATCCTTATATTAAAAACAAAAGTAAATGGCCACTACCACCAGATGTAATGTATTGGGAAGAATGGCCGGTTGCGCCTCCGTTTCTTGTTTTTGGGGCGCTGAAGTTTGACAACCGCGAGTGGTTCGATACCTGGCAGAAGTTGAATCATGCACCGACAAACGAGGAGGTGATAAGGAACCTGCCTATAAGGAACCCGCTTATCTGGCTGCAGTAATCACAGTATTATTTTGGCACTTGTTTCAATAACCACCGCGCCAGGTCCTGCGCTGCTTTATCATTATCAAATGCTGCTGGTAATCTCCCGTTGCAGTATTCGTTGTAAAACCATGGATCACCTACTGCAAACACGGTCCCTTTGCCGTATTTAACGGTAGCCATAATGACGTCTCCTTTATCGGTGAATGCCGGCTGCGCTTTTTTACGAAGACGGATCGTACAAATGTCTTTGAGATAAAGCTTCCTGGCGGTTGTGAAAATTGGATGTTCAGCAGGAACCTGTAATGCCCCCATTTCAAATGCGTCACCGGTTACTCTGTTTCTAAGGTCATTATTAAATCGAAGCCCGAATTTCTTTGCCAGCTTATTGAAATGTTTCAATTCCGTGTTTGCGCTGTCATTAGCAAGCAAAACTAGCACTCCACCTGCCTTGACCCAACTGGTTATAGCGCGAATATGTTTTTTCTGTATGAAGTTTGGCTGTCCGGTTTCTTTTTCTGTGTCAGGATCCACAATGATGTATATGTCTGAACCTTTAAGATTTGTTTCCGTGGGAGCCGCGTCTTTGCTAACTGTTTCGGCGCCCAGTTCCCGAAAGAAATGTCCCCATATTGAATACCCGGTTTGCGCCGTGTCTTCCCAGGTGTAATGAAATCTTTCTGCCTTCCCGGTTTTTGCCTTTCGGAATTCCCTGTTGAAAAAATAGTCAAGCGTTACCACCTGCCCGAAAGCGGGGAAGGTGCAGATTGCCAATATCAATAAAAGTGAGGTTCTCATATGTACCATTTGTTATAAAAACTGTGCTTCCCCGTTGAGGTAAGCGGCGGCCGGCGGACAATTTAGTGCTTGTTTTGAAATGCCGGTTAAATTTTTCCGTAAACGTTTGCGGACTTTCCCCGTGTCATTTCCATGAATTTTCTCATTTTGTGGTTGTCAAAAATCGGTTGTCCTATAAAGGCAATACGTATATTCATTCTCATAACATCATAAAATTGCAAGCCATGTCTTCCCGTCGAAAATTTTTACAAATGACAGCCATGTCGGTTACTGCTACCGGCCTGGGTTCACTGGTATCCAATGCAACACCACCTTATAAACATGCAGACACTACATATGAACTTGGAATAGCGGGTTATAGCTTTCGATATTTTGATGTTGACCAGGCCATCAGCATGATGAAAAGGACGGGCATTAAAACCCTGTCCATAAAGGATTTTCATTTACCACTTGACAGCAGTCCTGAGAAAATAAGGGAAGTAAAAGAAAAGTTCAATAACGCGGGAATAACGATTTATGCTGCAGGGGTAATCTATTTTAAAACAAAAGAAGAACTTGACCGCGGATTCACCTACGCGAAAAACCTGGGTATCGATATGATTGTTGGTGTACCTACTGTAGAATTATTGCCCTACACAGAACAACTGGTAAAACAACATAACATCCGTATGGCGATTCATAACCATGGGCCCGAAGACAAATTATATCCAAGCCCCGCTGATGCCTACTCGAAAATCAGCAAGCTGGATAAACGCATGGGACTTTGTCTTGATATTGGTCATTCGCTTCGCGCAGGCACTGATCCGGCAAAGGCAGTGCTTGATTATAGCCCAAGATTATTTGATCTGCACTTCAAGGACCTGGTCAGTGATGCAAAAGATGCAAAGGGGATCGAAATGGGCAGGGGTGTAATTGATCTGCCGGCCGTGGTAAAGGCGCTTAAGAAGATCAAATATTCTGGTAAGTGTAGCATAGAATTTGAATTGGACATGAAGGACCCACTGCCAGGTATTGCAGAATCAGTAGGATACTTTCATGGCATTTCAAAAACAGTGGTATAAAATAATATGGAATTCAGACAGCTTGGACAAACAGAATTAAAACTATCAGCAGTAACATTTGGCGCATGGGCCATTGGAGGATGGATGTGGGGCGGTTCAGTTAAAAAGGACGCAATTGAAGCAATCAGGGCATCTTACGATGCGGGGGTAACAACCATTGATACGGCCCCTGTTTATGGCCAGGGATACAGCGAAGAGCTGGTAGGTGAGGCTATTAAGGGCATTCCGCGGGAGAAGGTTCAGATTCTCACCAAATTCGGAATGCGATGGGATGATACACGGGGAGAATTTGCATTTAAAAGCGAAGACAACAACGGTAAACCGATTGATGTATACCGGTATGCAGGCAAACAAAGTGTTTTGGATGAATGCGAGGCCAGTCTGAAGCGTCTCGGGACAGATTATATAGATCTGTTCCAGATACATTGGCCGGACACAACTACGCCTATTGCCGAAACCATGGAAGCGTTAAACTTGTTGCTTGAACAGGGAAAGATACGTGCCGCGGGAGTTTGTAATTACAGTAAGGCCCAAATGGAGGAAGCTGAAAAAACCATCAATCTTGCTTCTGACCAGGTACCTTACAGCATGGTTGAACGCAGTATCGAGGCCGAACTGGTTCCATATTGTTTGAAGTTGCAGAAATCAATAATCGCTTACAGCCCTTTGCAACGGGGAATATTAACAGGTAAAATCAAACCCGGGCATCAGTTTGCTGCAGGCGACCATCGCCCACAAACGAAGTTTTATAAACCTGATAATATTGAACGCATCAATCATTTGCTCGACACTTTGCGGCCTCTTGCCGACGAAAAAGGTATATCGCTTTCGCAACTGGTGATTCGTTGGACAATCGATCAGCCCGGAGTTGCGGTAGCGCTTGTTGGTGCACGTGATGCGACCCAGGCAGTGCAAAATGCAGCTGCTGTTGAGGTCAAGATCAATGAAGAAGAAATGTCGTTTATCAACAAGCAAATCGACAAACTGGAGCTGGTGTAGTCTTTTTTACGAATCACCCGTGAATTCTTTAACTTGGTAATTGCCAGGTATCGTAAAAGATACCTGGCAATTACATTTTAATGTTATGAGCAGGCACCATCTTACCCAACATCGATTACTATACCTGTTGTTTGTCATTAAACTGATCATCCCTTTTTTATTACAACACAGTTACTATCAGCCACACCGGGATGAGTTCCTTTATCTTGCCGCTGCCGATCACATGGATTGGGGTTACATGGAGGTGCCGCCGGTGCTTTCAGTGTTTTCATGGATGGTGAAACTGCTTGGCGGTGGTGAATTCTGGATAAAGTTTTTTCCTGACCTGGTAGGCGGATTTTGTTACCTGCTGATAGGAAAGATGGTGTTGCATCTTAAAGGCGGAAAGTTTGCTCTTCTTCTTGCATTTCTGCCATTTGTATTTGGCGCCTGGCTCCGTGTGTTCTTTTTATTTCAGCCTAATTTCCTGGAGATATTTTTCTGGACACTTATCAGTTATGGACTGCTGCGATATGTTCAAACCAACCGAAACCGCTGGTTATACCTGTTCGGGGTCGCAGTCGGTCTTGGGCTGATGAGTAAATATTCAGTTGCTTTTTTTACGATCTGCCTTTTAGCGGGATTATTGGTTTCCCCACATCGCCGTATTTTCCTGAACAAGCATCTTTATGTTGCCGGCGCAATCGCTCTCATCATCTTTCTGCCAAATATCATCTGGCAATACAATCATAACTTCCCTGTAATCGCTCACATGGACGAGCTGAAGGAGACCCAGCTTCAATACCTCGACAGCAGCGATTTTTTGGAGGGGCAGTTGATGATGCAACTTCCTGTTGTATTTGTATGGCTCGCAGGTCTTATTTGTATTCTTCTTTCGCGTAATTGGGCCAAATACCGTTTTTATGGATGGACCTATATTTTATTGCTTTGTCTTTATGTGTTCCTGAAAGCCAAGGACTATTATATGTTGGGTATTTACCCCATGCTTTTTGTTTTTGGGTCGGTTTGGCTGGAGCAACTAACCACTATGCGGTGGAGATGGACGCGGTTCGCTATGTTGATTTATACATTTGCACTTGGAATAATTGCGATACCCTTTTTGTTACCCGTTGCGCCCCCTGAAAAACTTTCCCGTTATTATGAAAAAATCGGATCTTATGAGGCGGGCGATTTTCGCTGGGAGGATCTTAAATCTCACCCGCTGCCCCAGGACTACGCTGATATGATGGGTTGGAAAGAGTTGGCTGAAATAACAACCAAAGCTTATCACGCACTGCCCAGGGAAAAAAAGGAACGTACTTTCATATTCGCATCAGGTTATGCTTTTGCCGGTTCGCTAAACTATTACGGCGGACCAAAAGGTTTGCCGGTAGTTCACAGTTCCAGTGCATCTTTTCTTTTGTGGATGCCCGAAACTTATGACTTTGATAATTTTCTGCTGATTGCCAACGAGGATCCCTCAAAAAATCCAATTACTTCACTTTTTAAACGGTCAACTATACTGGATTCGATCAATCTGCCGTTTTTCCGGGAGAATGGTACAAAGCTGTTCTTTTTTGAGGAGCCAATGGCCCCTGTGAGCCAGTTAGCGGAAGAAAGAGTCAGGGCGGACAAAAAGAAGTTTCTGAGATGAGTGATTATCTTTGGCGGCCTTTAAAAAAAGCGAAATGATTATTGTGATATGAGTAGACCGGGCAACTGGCAGGAATTGTTTGAGACGCACAGCGTTTGTGTATTGATCCCCACGTATAATAACCGCGGTACCATATCGCAGGTGGTGCGCGATGTATTGACCTTCACATCTAATGTGATAGTGGTAAATGATGGGTCGACTGATGGCACAAATGAACTGTTGGATGCGTTTCCGGGTTTACAGGTATTGACTTATTCTCCCAACCGTGGGAAAGGCTGGGCATTGAGACAGGGATTTCGGTTAGCCGCCGATGCGGGATATCGATACGCGATCTCCATTGATTCGGACGGACAGCATTTCGCAAAAGATCTACCCCTGTTTATCCAGGACCTCATCGCCAACGGGGATGGCCTGGTGATGGGTGCGCGGAATATGGAACAGTCAAGTGTACCAGGCAAAAGCAGCTTTGGAAATAAGTTCTCCAGTTTTTGGTTCAGGGTGGAAACGGGTATTAAGCTGCCGGACACTCAATCTGGTTACCGCTTATACCCCGTGCACCTGTTAAGTAAGAAAAAGTGGATCACCCGAAAGTTTGAGTTTGAAATTGAAGTTCTTGTTCGCGCCGCGTGGAGTGGTATTCCGATCCGTTCAGTGCCGGTGACTGTTTATTATCCTCCCCCAGGCACAAGAGTATCGCACTTCAGACCATTTAAAGACTTTACGCGGATCAGTATCCTGAATACTGTGTTGGTGTTTATAACATTTTTATGGATCAAACCGCGTGATTTTTTCAGGTTGATTTTTCAAAAAAAAAAATTAAAGGAATTGCTGCGTAGCCAGCTTTTCAACACGGGTCAGTCGGATATGCTTAAGTCATCATCGGTGGCTTTTGGAGTGTTCATGGGTATTATCCCCATCTGGGGTTTTCAGTTGGTTGCGGCGATCTTCCTGGCGGTGGTATTGCGGTTAAACAAGGCACTGGTGATCATTGCCGCTAACATCAGCATTCCGCCGATGATTCCGCTTATTATTTTCCTGAGCTATAAGATGGGAGGCTGGTGGATGGGTGACAGGGTGATGACGCTGAATTTTGACCGCAACATTTCACTTGAAACAATCAAGGCAAACCTTGAACAGTATATATATGGCAGCATAACTCTCGCTATTATTGCGGGATTATTAGCCGGCCTGGTAGCGTGGATATTTTTGAAACTATCTCGCAGCCGCCGGGTATCTGGATTGCCAGGTCAATAATCAACGCATACTTAATAGTAGAAGGAAGCGTCAAAGATCTTTTTTAAATGCATCATATCTTCTCAAATTTATACCGCTATTTCTCAAAGAACCCGCTGATCTTTTACAGCGTGTTTTTCATTTCTCTTGCCGTTACAGTAAACTTTGCGTTGCGGGTTAAATTTGAAGAAGACATAAGCCGGATCTTACCGGCTGATGAAAAAGTAGAAAAGCTAACGCGTGTTTTCAATAATTCAAAATTTGCTGACCGCCTGGTAGTAACCGTGTCGATGAAAGACACAACAAGTGAAGGCAATCCTGATTCACTGGTTTTATATGCCGGTGCTTTCAGTGATGCCGTACGTGCGCAACTGGGTGAGTATATAGGCAGCCTGCAGGATAAGGTTGACGATGAAAAAACTATCCAGCTGATTGACGCCGTCAGCGAGCACCTTCCATTATATCTTGATGAAACTGATTATGATAAAATAGATACGCTCATACAACCGGAGCGTCTTCGTGCAACGCTTGCTAATAATCTGCGTACGCTTACATCTCCGGCTGGCATCGCGTTAAAGACCCTGATAAGCCGCGACCCTGTAGGTATTGGTAATCTTGGACTGGCAAAGATGCAGGGACTTCAGTACGACGGAAACTTTGAGTTGTATGACAGCTATGTAATGAGTCGGGATTATCGTCATCTCCTGATTTTTATAACACCCGGATTTCCGCCAGGCAACACAGGGAAAAATTCCGAAATGCTTGAAGGGATCGATCGCATCACAGATAGCCTGTCCACGGTTTTCAACACTGTTGAATCATCTTATTTCGGAGCTGCGGCGGTATCGGTCGGGAATGCTTTGCAATTAAGACGTGACTCAATTTACACCCAGGGATTTACGGTACTGTTTATCATATTTTTCCTCGGTCTGTATTTCAGAAAGAAACGTGCGCCATTTATAATCCTGATCCCTGTGATTTATGGTGTCGCTTTTTCATTGGCGATGATCTATTTTGTGCAGGGCAAAATTTCTGTGATTGCACTCGGTACCGGCAGTATAGTACTTGGAATAGCAGTAAATTATTCATTGCATGTGTTTAATCATTTCCGGCATAACCCGGATATGTCGAAGGTGCTTTCTGATCTTGTCATGCCGCTCACCATTGGCAGCATTACCACTATAGGGGGATTTTTATGTCTGCAGTTTGTAGAATCCGAAATGCTGCGTGACCTCGGGTTGTTTGCGGCCTTCAGCCTGATCGGAGCATCGGTTTGCAGTCTTGTATTTCTGCCGCAGTTCATTGGTAAAGGCGTGCGGTCGGTCGCGGTTAAACCGACATGGATCGACAGGCTCGCCGATTATCGTCCCGAACGAAACACTCCTGTTATTATCGGCATCATCGCACTGACTATTTTCTTTGGATTCAATATGCATAAAGTGCGTTTTGAATCAGATATGTTACGGATGAACTACATGTCAGATGAATTAAGGAGTGCTGAGCAAAAATTAAATAAAGTCAATGCTTACACGGTGCAGTCTGTTTACCTGGTAACAGAAGGCGCTGATCTTAATGAGGCGCTTGAAAAAAACGAACGACTAAGTGAAGAAATGCGTGATTTAAAACAACGCGGAACTATTACTAATTACTCCGGTGTTTCTTCGCTGATATTATCTGATTCGTTGCAGAAAGAAAAAATAGAAAGATGGAAGAATTACTGGACGACAGATAAAAAACAGAAACTTATGCGCGACCTGGCTGCGGCAGGTGCTGACTTAAAGTTTCGGCCCCAGGCTTTTGACCAGTTCAATGAGCTTTTAAACCGCGAATACCAGGTTTTGGATAGTACGAGTTTGCATACTTTCCGAAAATCATTTCTGGATGATTTTATAACGGAAAGAGATGGCCGTGTAACTGTTGTTACCCTTGCAAAGGTGCCTGCAGAAAATAAAAATGCGTTGTATCAAATATACGGCGACAGCAAAGAGGTTACGGTATTGGATAAGCAATATCTTACCGGCAGATTTGTGCAGATCATCAACGACGATTTTAATAAGATCGCCTGGATGAGTGCCTTTCTGGTGTTTTTTGTTTTGCTGGTTACATATGGCCGCATTGAACTTGCGCTTGTCGCCTTTATTCCCATGATGATCACCTGGACATGGATATTGGGTCTGATGGGTTTTTTTGGCATCACCTTCAACATCATTAACATCATCATATCTGCACTGATTTTTGGATTGGGTGATGATTACAGTTTGTTTATCATGGATGGGCTGGTCCAGGAATACAAAACCGGAAAAAAAAATCTATCGTCTTTCAAATCTTCCATCGTACTGTCTGCAATCACTACTATAGCAGGTCTCGGAGTATTGATCTTTGCTCAACATCCTGCTTTGCGTTCCATCGCTCTGGTTTCAATCATTGGCATCGCAAGCGTGGCGCTTATATCGCAGGTGATGATTCCCTTTTTGTTTCGGTTCCTGATAACCCGGCGTGTTCAAAAGAATTTTGCTCCCTGGACATTCTTTTCACTGCTGATCTCAGTTTTTGCTTTTGTGTATTTTATTGTTGGTAGCGTGGTAACCATTATCATCGGATTAATACTTGTAAAGCTGAATCCCTTCTTTAAAAAACAATCAAGATTCGCCTATCATGCGTTGTTGATGTTATTTATAAGATCGATTGTGTATTGCATGTTCAATTTCAGGAAGCGAATCATCAACCCCGCAAAGGAAGATCTCAAAATCCCGGTTGTGATGGTTGCGAATCATCAGTCGTTTCTCGACATCCTTGAGCTGATCATGCTGCATCCAAAAATGATCATGTTTGTAAAACAGGATGTGTATGATGCTCCATTGCTTGGAGCGGTGGTAAAGATGGCGGGTTATTACCCGGTTACGATGGGCGGGGAAGAGAGCGTGGAAATGCTGCAGGACCGTGTGGCCGAAGGTTATTCAATTGTTGTGTTTCCGGAGGGAACCAGGAGACCGGATGGTGTGATCACAAGGTTTCATAAAGGGGCGTTTTTTCTCGCAGAAAAACTGAAGCTTGATATTCAACCCATGGTTATTCATGGAACAGGCATGACCCTCACCAAAGGCGATCTTTTATTAAAAAACACCCCCACTACTATTGAGTACCTGCCAAGGATCAAACACGGTGATACGGCTTTTGGTGACGGTTATGTTGAGCAGGCAAAATTTGTTGGCAAACATATAAGGAAACATTATGAAGCGCTCAAGAGCAAAACAGAAACACCAGCATATTTCCGTGGACAGCTGATCTCAAATTACCTGTATAAAGGTCCGGTGCTGGAATGGTATATGCGAATTAAGACCAGGCTCGAAGAGAATTACACCATGTTTGACAAACTAGTGCCGCGAAAGGCCAGGGTGCTGGATATAGGTTGTGGTTATGGCTTTATGGCTTACATGCTGCATTTTGTGTCACAGGAACGCAGAATAACCGGAATTGATTATGATGAAGAAAAAATTGAAACCGCAGCACATTGTTATTTAAGAAATGATCAGCTTGATTTTTATGCAACGAATGCAATGGAGTTTGAATTCGGCCAGTATGATGCAATTATTCTCGCCGATATGTTGCATTATCTCCAGCCGGAAGAACAGGAACAACTCATCAATAAGTGCTGCCGTCATGTTGTGCCCGGGGGGGTAGTGATCATCCGGGATGGCAACAAGGACCTTGAGGAAAGGCATCGTGGCACCCGGTTAACCGAGTTCTTTTCTACCCGATTGATTAAATTCAACAAAACTGCCGGGAAAGAATTATCATTTTTATCAGGCAGCTTTATACGAAACCTTGCGAGCGCAAATGGCTTTGATTGTAAAGAGATTGATCAGACAAAGTTCACATCAAATGTGGTGTTTGTATTGAAAAGGCCAGGTTCTTCTGATAGTAATACAGTTAATAATGAACAACAAATTTGATGTAATAGTTATTGGCAGTGGTGTGGGTGGGCTGATCACCGCAAATTTTCTTGCATTGGAGGGCCTCAAAGTTTGTGTGCTTGAAAAAAACAAACAGATAGGCGGAGCCTTACAGGTCTATGTACGAAAAAGGGTAATTTTTGATACCGGTGTACATTATATCGGCGGATTGGGAGAAGGTGAAAATTTGCACCAGGTATTCAAATACGTCGGTATAATGGATAAGCTGAAGTTGAAAAGGGTAGAAGGTGTATTTGATAAAATAATAATCAGCGGCGATGACAGGGAGTTTCGGATGGCGCAGGGGTACGATAATTTTATCAATACGCTGCTTGAAGACTTTCCCGATGAATCAGCAGCATTGCATGCTTATTGCGATAAGATAAAAGATATCTGTAGCCGGTTTGGTTTGTATAATCTTAAAAGTGGCGGAACTTTCCAGGATAAGGCCGAAACCATGGAGCTTGATACAAAAACTTTCCTGGAAAGTATAACAGACAACAAAACCTTACAGGCGGTGCTTGCCGGTAATAATATGCTGTATGCGGGCCAGGCAGACAAGACGCCGTTTTATGTTCATGCGCTTATTCTTAACAGCTATATTGAAAGTACCTGGAAATGTGTAAACGGAGGATCACAGATCGCCAAACTGCTTTCCCGAAACCTGCATGCGCGTGGCGGAACAGTACGTATTCATTCGGAGGTGAAAAGTCTTATTGAAATTGATGGCCTTATCAGGTATGCCGAATTGCAGGACGGTTCAAAGTTGGAGGCGGATATATTTGTCTCAAATATCCACCCGGCAAAAACATTGGAACTTACTGCTTCTTCCCAGATCCGTAACAGTTTCAGAAAGCGCATCAGCAATCTCGAGAATTCGGTCTCATCGTTTACCCTCGACCTGATACTGAAACCGGGTTGTTTCCCGGTTTTTGACTGTAATTATTATTATCACAAAGAAGGTACAATATGGCACGGGCCTGATTACAAACCAGAGGAGTGGCCGTTGGTTTATGGCGCATTTATGCCTCCCCAGGAAGACAAACAGTTTGCGCGGTCGTTAAGCTTGCTTACTTATATGCGTTTCGAGGAGATGAAAGACTGGGCCGGAACCTTTAACACGGTTTCTTATGAGAAAAGTCGCGGCACAGACTATGAAGCTTTCAAAAAGGCACGTGCTGAAAAATTGCTCGATGTGGTAGAGGAAAAATTTCCTGGTCTGCGTAATTGTATAGAAAGTTATTACACCTCTACACCGCTCTCATATCGGGACTATATCGGAAATGATGATGGCAGTATGTATGGCATTGTGCGTGATTTCCGTGATCCCATGCGTACGATGATCTCGCCGCGTACAAAAGTGCCCAATCTTTATCTTACAGGGCAAAACATGAATATGCACGGAATTCTTGGTGCCGCATTAAGTGCACTTGCTACTTCAATCTCCATAACCGGCCGCGAAGATCTTGTAGACCGGATCCGGAACGCTTAAACGATTATTGCCTTAACGTTTTTCGGCTATTTTTTTCAGCTGGCTACGGATATGATCCTCTTCAGCCTTTGTTGCTATTACTTTAGTAAGCGCGTCTTTGTAATATTTGTGCGCTTCGGCATATCTGCCATGTTTATAGGCATAATCGCCGGCCATAACATAACTATGGTAATAGTTAGGATTTGATGCGATCAGGCTATCAGTGTTTACAATACCGTCGGCAGCCACAAGTTGTTTATAGTTCCTGAATCGTTCAAAGTTTTTGAAAGCAGTTGAAGTAAGAAAAGAGTCCGGTGGAATTTTCAGCGCTTCTTCAGTGATCTCATCATTATTAGTTTTGCCAGCGAGTTTAAAAACTTTGTTGAGATCATAGGCAACGAACTCACCTAGTTGCCAGGGCGATGCACTTACCCAGACAAGTAGTTTTTTGGGTTCGAATACCACAGCATGATGCGCTATTAACTGATTGATCGCTTTTTCATTACCCATGCCTATATCTGCATTGTTAAGTCCCTTGCGGTCACGAAGTATGTTAACCGTTTTCCGGACCGTATTGGTGCCATTTGAATCCAACAGTTGCATTAGGCGTTTGTACCTGTAGGGTGAAGCGCTTTCACGGATCTGTTGTTCATTGGATTCAAGCTTGCCTAATCCTTCGCTTTGAAAATGATTGGCACAAACAATGTAGTTTTTATTCGGATCATAGATGCTGAGCGCGTCTGGAGTTTTTTCAATGACGATAGCCTTATTGTCAATAGCAGACCCAATCAAAAAAGACTCAGACACAAACATTTTCCTGTTGCGGGCAATCTCAATCGCTTCCCGGATATTTTTTGCATACTGCAATATTTCACGGGCAACCAGTGAAACCGGTGTTGCAGAACCAGTTGGCAGATCGGTTTTCGCAGCATTGATCGTTACAGTGAGCCCTTTGTCGTTCATGCCCGATACGGCTCCGACAAAACCTCCCCAGGTAACGGTCATGAATTTATTACCATCGGCGGGAGAGAAAAAGGCGACAATCTTATCTTCTGCAAATTTATCACCGACATAAAAGTCAAAATTGCGACCAATGATCATGGAACTATCTTCTGATAACTGGTTCCAGGTTCCGAAGGATGTACATCCTACAAGTGCCATGCTCTGCAGGGCATGGCCAATATCATGGGCTGCATGGTAGTTAAGTATACGCTGATATTTTGAACCAATATATTCGTAGCCGTCTGCGGCAGACTGCGAGATACCATAAATCTCTTCCTTGTATTCTTCCGAAACATTCTGATCCAGTTTGCGGTTGAACCAGCCAATTACATATTTCAGGAACTGCTGGTAAAATTTGGAAGGAATCATTTTCGCGATCTGTTCTGTAAAAGCATCTTCCTGTCTTACTACCAGCTCATGTGTAAGTTTGCCGTTTACAACACCCATTTCGAATGGTTGCCCCTCAACATACAATTCATACAGGCCGGATTTGCTTTTGCGCAGCCAACTGTTGTTCAGGGTGTACATGCCGTTTCCCAGATCCTTGCGTTGCCATTGCAGGCTGCTTTTGTCTGCGATTTCAGGGGGATCGACTTTGGAAACGATGACCAGGTATATAATAAGACTGACTAATAACAATAACAGGAAGGCAAATATATAACCAAAAACGCGCAGCAGCTTTTTAAGGGGCGATCGGGGTTTCCTAACCGGCAGTGTACTCATTTTTCTTCGTTAACAGATCGCCATGGGCGAAAGCAAATTTACTGTTTCAGCCGCAGTATTCAAATCATCGGCTCATGTCGCAGGAACTTTAACAACAGCGATCCGTTTCAAAACGGAATATTTAACTTGCGCAAGCTAAAAGGTGTGACTACTATAGCAATTTATGAAAGGTATCGGCATAGACATGATAGAAGTTGAGCGCGTCGCCGAAAAAATCGGAAAGAATTCTGGTTTTCGGGAAATGGTATTCAGCGATTATGAAATTCAATATTGTGAGCCCCGTGCGAACAAAGCGGAACACTATGCGGCACGATTCGCGGCAAAGGAAGCTTTTTTTAAAGCGATCGGCACTGGCTGGAAAAATGGTACCGCTTTTAATGAAGTTGAGATCAGGCACGGGGCCGAAGGTGAACCCCTTTTGTTTTTGCTCGGTGAAACGGCAAGAACACTTTCTGTTATGAATATCCAAAAGATACATGTTTCTTTGTCGCACCTTAAATCCATCGCATCCGCTGTGGTTGTAGTGGAATAACAGCCTCTTATTAATTTGCTTATGTATTCACCAGGCGCTGCCTATCAGTCGAAAGAATCAACAAGACTGATGCAGGAAAAACGGTTACAGGAAATTCTAAGTTATGTGAACCGGCAATCTCCGTTTTATCAAAACCGGTTCAAAGATTGGGGTTTCGATATCTCTGCAATAAAGACTATTGATCAGCTTGCAATGATACCCCCAACCACAAAAGAAGATCTGCAGCAATTCAACGATAAATTTCTCTGTGTGCCGCGCAGCAAGATCGTTGAGTTCAGTTCCACTTCGGGTACTCTTGGTAAACCGGTTACCATCGGGTTAACAGAAAGCGATCTGCAAAGACTGGCTTTTAATGAGTACTTATCTTTTTTATGTGCCGATGGCTCGCCAGGTGACATTTATCAGCTGATGCTGACGCTTGACCGACAGTTTATGGCTGGCATTGCATACTATTCCGGAATCCGGAAGATGGGTGCGGGTATTATCCGGGTAGGACCGGGTGTGCCCTCCATGCAATGGGAAACCATACAGCGGCTCAGGCCAACCGCTATCGTAGCCGTGCCTTCGTTTATAGTTAAGCTGATCCAGTTCGCAAAAGAACATAAGATAGATATCAATAATACTTCGGTCAAAAAAGCGGTTTGTATCGGCGAAAACATCAGGAACAACGACTTCTCTTTGAATATTCTTGGTAGAAAGATAACGGAAGAATGGAACATTCATCTTTATTCTACTTATGCTTCCACCGAAATGCAGACTGCCTTTACGGAATGTGGTCATGGCAGGGGCGGTCATTATCATCCGGAACTGATGATTGTTGAGGTGTTGGATGATCAGAACCAACAGGTAAAGCCAGGTGAGGCGGGAGAAGTAACGATTACCACCCTGGGTATTGAAGGGATGCCTTTGATCCGGTATAAAACAGGTGATATTTGTATGTATTACGATGATCCCTGTCCCTGTGGTCGCTCAGGTATGCGGCTTTCGCCGGTTATGGGCAGAAAAAAACAAATGATCAAATACAAGGGTACCACGCTATATCCGCCTGCGTTATTCGACCTGCTGAATGAAATGGAAGAAATCGTTGATTATGTAGTGGAGGTTTATTCAAATGATATTGGTATGGATGAGGTTTTGCTTCACCTGCTGCCTGTAAACACCAGTGAAGAAACCGACAGAAAGATCAGGGCATATCTACAGGCCAGGTTAAGGGTAAGTCCACATGTCAAATACACGGTAGCAGCTGAACTTCAAAAGATGCAAACTCCTGAAACTGTTCGGAAACTGATCCGGTTCATAGACCGTCGCTGATTGGCTGTGGGTAATTTGTCATAGGATAAAAATCTGTTATTCAATTCAAACTTGATTTTTGTCATATATAATTATATTCCCTTACAGTTCATCAGCATGCGTTGGTCAATCTGACTTCTTTCGTTTACTTTTGCATGTTTTTTAAAAGAGTACCATCAACCCATTGAAATAAACCAGTACCGGTATGCTAGTGATCGAAGGAAGAGATCTTTCCCTGAATGATATAAGCCAGATTGTATTTGACAAAACACCCGTCCGGGTGGCCGATTCCATTTTGGCCAACCTGTCCGATAATCATGCTTTTCTTCGTCGTTTTTCGGATCATAAACTGATTTACGGTATCAATACTGGTTTTGGCCCCATGGCACAGTTCAAGGTAAGTGCTGAGAACGCGCTCCAGTTGCAGTATAACCTTATCCGCAGTCACAGTTCGGGGGCGGGCAAGGTGTTTGATCC
>JAEZGI010000001.1 GCA_023416995.1 Bacteroidota bacterium | reverse complement strand
ATTTATATATCCAGTAAATCCAAACTTTCCATTGATGATTTGCGTAGTATCGGATTGACCAGTGTTTGAGTCATCAACATACCATAATACTAACCGCCCCGTGTCTCTGTCGACAACAGTACCGCTGATTGTAAATTTGTTTTCCTGTTTAGGTGCCTGAGATATTCCTGCAAAAAAGGAAAGCACTAACAACAATATTAAACCGGCGTACTTAAGATTCATAAAGATCTGGTTATATAAAGCATCAACACGTGATGATATATTACATGATGTAAAACCGCGGATATTTCACACCGGAAACGTCGGGTGCTTGAATTCTAATGCCAATTTAGTATTCTGCAATTGAAAACTATAAACTTTTAATATGAGGACCGGGATGGGTTTAAATTGAAGACCATGGACAAGGTCAAGAGATTTTTCTACATGCCCGTAACAGGTTATCAACCTTGAAGATATATACGACCGCGCATCGATACCGGGATGGCATCTAACGAGGGCGCTGATTGTTGTTGAAAATCTTTGATACAAGCCGACATTTCCTGCCTATTTTATGCAACTTTATCAATTCGGTCCATAGCTTTTCCTTCCCATATACGCAGTTTCAATACATTGCTGCTCTCGCCACCACATTGTGGCTGTGTGCCCGGATTTGTTCAAATTCCTTCACTGTGTTTTACAGGAAGTTTTTGTGATGCGGTTATAATTACTTTGTTTAACGGTGTAGTTGTGAAGCCGTGCAGTCAGCATCTCCCTTTTTTTTGGCACTACCTCAATGAAAGCTCAACCCCTTCTGTGCCCCTGAACAGAATTTTCCTGCATCATCATTTTTAACCAACAATTGTTTGCTATGAAAAGATCATTCTTCATTCTGCTGGGAGTATTATGTTCCCTTGGGTTTTATTCCTGCAAAAAAGATTGGATACGCTTGCCAAAGGACTGCGATGAATGTCCGCCGCAGAACTCAAAAACAAACGCATCTGGTTTCTGGGATCCTTTATGTCTTATCTCACCGAGTCAAAAGGGATTGGACACGCTTGCCAAAGGTTACAGTTTTACAGAGGGTCCTGCTGTTGATAAAAAAGGCAATGTATTTTTTACGGATCAGCCCAATGATAAGATTTACAGATGGGATCCTGCCACGGGTAAAGTCACTACTTTTTTAACAGGCACCGGTCGTTCAAATGGGATGGCATTTGATAAAAACGGAAACCTGATTGCTTGTGCAGACATGCGTGGTGAGTTGTTAAGTATTGCGCCAAACGGCAAGAAAACTGTGTTGGTAAACGACTACAACGGTAAGCTTTTAAATGGTCCTAACGATGTCTGGATCAATCCTGTTGATGGCGGGATGTATATTACCGATCCGATTTTCCCGAGAGATTATTGGACTGCCAATGACCCGCGGCGTATAGGCAATGGTAGCTGGCCACCTACACGTTCTGAACAGGCACCGACAGGTAAAGGCGGTCATGTTTATTACCTGGCACCAGGCAGTAAAAAACTGGTGAGGGTAACAAATGACGCTATGGGCTGGGATTCAGACTCATGGCCCAACGGTGTTGTCGGCACTCCTGATGGAAAAAAATTGTATGTAAACAAATGGGCCGGCGATAATATGGGCGGCACCTGGGTTTTTGATATCAAACGGGATGGAACACTGACCAACATGAAGAAGTTTATTGCGATGGGTGGAGATGGTATGTCGATGGATGAAAAAGGCAACATCTATATAAGCAATGGCTTAGGAGTCGTCGCCTTTGATCCCCAGGGCAATGAGATACTGAATATCCCTACTGGTGGTGGTGCAACGAATAACGTTTTTGCCGGACAGAATGAAAAAATATTGTTCATTACTGGCCCGGTTGATCGAATTACGGCAGTGAAAATGAAAGTGAAGGGAGTGGAGAAGTTTTGAGTTATTGAAACCCGGGTCTTTGATCCGGGTTTCCTGTTTTGTAAGATGAGCCTGGAAAGAAAAAGCAAATCCTGAAGATATTACCGGAAAGTTGATGCTATTAATTGTTTTAGCCAATGCCTGTACAATTAAACTGGGGTCAAATTCTACTTGGTGTTCATTACACTGGCATTCCTGAGACGGGCGTTCTCACTTACTTTTAATTTGTACGGCCGATTGAACGCCTCTTGCGATACCTTGAAATGCTCTGCAAGTTTCCGGATTACTTCTTTTGATAGCCCCTTTTTATAATGTAAAATTTCTGAAACATACCCTTTGCTAATACCTAAAAGATGTACCAAATCTTTTGGCTTAGTATTATGATCTACCATCAAAGAGTGAAGAAGCCGAATGGGATCGACCTTTTCAAAGCTATTATGATCATTATCCCATTTCTCGATTAATAATGTCAGCAGATCAACCTCATCCTGAAATGCCTTACTATCAACATCTTCCAGGAGTCTTTCCAGTTCTTTACAGTACTGCGTGTATTGAGACTTCGTTTTTATGACTTTATATTTCAGTACTTCCATGTTAATAAATATTTACTGTGTACTGTTCATTCTTCTTGCACAGTTTATTATAATCGGCGTGAGTACCAATCCAGCATACAAACAAATGCACTTAATTAGCGCCAAAAACATATTTGCATATCATTCTATAGTTGTTCCCTCCGATATCAAATACCACTCTGTTAGAACCATTACCTAACAAATCGGCGGAACCAAAGGCAGCTTGTACATCCTCTGGCAAGCCCCAGTCTGCGTATTTCACTTTGACCAACCAATCCTGAAAAGACATCCTGCTTTGAACGTTTTCCTTAGCAAAATCTTCAATAGTCTGTCTTTTTATCAGATGAACTTTCATTTCACACAGCGAATATACTAAGAAGTTCTCTAAAAGAGAACTTCTGGTAAAATGCATAATTTATTAAATAAAACAGGTAACAGTGTGAGTTCGAGCGAATAAAGCCGCCAAGGAAGCGGCTTTGCAGTTAGATGCGGAGAGTGAGGGATTCGAACCCTCGATACCCTTTCGAGTATACACACTTTCCAGGCGTGCTCCTTCAACCACTCGGACAACTCTCCAAAAAACAAGGCGGCAAAAATAAGCCTTGCAGGCAGAAAATCCGAATGTATTTTTGGTTAAGGCCAAAGAATTCACCTTTTCCGGTGAGTAATTTCTGCCTTATTGGTGAGCCCGGTTGGTTGTTGAGTTTTAGAAGTTTGCCCAAAACAGAAACAACAATGAAAACCTTTCTTCTCATAATGGCCGCAGGTGTACTTGCGGCAAGCTTGCCTGCCACCTATAAAGAAACTGCACACGGCAACCACAGTGACCACAACCCCTACAAAAGGCTTAACCACTCTTCAAAAAATATAATCGTGAAAAAACTGAAACTGTCTACGGGTGTATCGGTTGAATTTGCAGAAACCGGCAATGTTCAAGGCACGCCCGTCATCTTCCTCCACGGCTTCACAGATTCCTGGAAATCTTTCTCAACTGTGGCCGCAACACTCCCGCCTTATATGCGGGGACTTTTCATCAGCTTGCGAGGTCATGGCGAGTCGGATAAACCAACCACCGGTTATACACCGAAAACATTTAGCGCTGATTTATCAGCCTTTATGGATGAGTTGAACATAAAGTCGGCAATTATCATTGGCCACTCAATGGGTGCAACTATCTCGCAACAGTTTGCTATCGACTACCCCGCTAAGGTGAACGGACTGGTACTTGCGGCATCATTCTCTACTTTTCTCAATAATGAAGCAGTCACTGAAATGAATGAATATCTGTTGAATTTACCCGATGCTCCTGACAACAATTTCATTAGGTTGTTCCAGCAAAGTACCATCATAAAGCCTGTGGCCCCTTCATTTATAGACACAGTGGTCAACGAAAGTTCGAAACTTCCCGGTTATGTATGGAAGGCCATTGCAAAAGAAACACTTCATTCAAATCTCGCACCCCAACTCAAACGAATTAACGTACCTACCCTGATCCTGTGGGGTAACAAAGATTCCTTCTGCCGAAAGCAGGATGTGGAGCAACTCTTATCGGCAATACCGCATGCAAAGCTTATAGAATATGATGGAACCGGACACGCAATACATTGGGAGGAACCAGTAAAATTCGTGGAAGATATAGACGACTTTATCAGAAGCCTTCAGGGCTTACAGGGTCTCAATCCCGAATAGGCCATTGACTTGAATGGCACCCCGTTTGCAAATCCCGATTACCCAGACTATTTTTATGCTAAAAGCACAACCCTTCCCACATGAGAACCAAAATGCTGATCTGCCTTATATTGCTGTCCGCAACTACCTTTGCCCAATCTTACTATATCCCTGTCGCCGGCCAGTTTGTGGGGTGGAACATGGGCTTCAAAATGCAGGGAATAACTGTCGAGCCCACGCGCATTACGGTTCACACAGTTTATCAGCTAAAATACAACACACGCACACTGCGCATCCCGTCATCACTCGAACTTTATATACCAGCCATCTATCGCAGCCTTCCCGTAACAAGTATCAACGGCGCCTCTTTTGGCGACAATACAATGAAATCAAATAAAAAATATACTATTGATTTTGTATGCGCGGTCGATTGGCACGATCTCATTAAAAGCGCCGACAACGCACTGTTTGTGCTGGACATACGCACTATGACACTCACCACGAATCCCAAATTCACCGAACCACAGGTACCATACGACTCGCGCGACTGGCGATTCGGACCGTTTCGGCTACCCATTACCGTTGAACAACAGGTCACCCTGGCATGTGCAAACTATCTATCTGCACAGGTAACGAAAGGCGAATTTGAAACCACCGCTGCTTACAACGCAAGATTGCACGCCGATTCTCTCAAAAATAAACTCCTCATTCAGATGTCGCGGATGGCAAAGATTGCCATCAGACCTGATATATCAAGGGTACGGGAACTTAAGCCCACACTGTCTTACAACGCAGACACAGAAATACTTACTCTTAATTACAACAGCACACTGCTGCAGCCGGTGCAGATCAAAATCCCTGCAGACAAAGCAAAAGCACTAAAAGAAGGATATCTTGAACGGACCTACCTGATAACCGATGATGACATACAAATAGCCAAAGACGGCAATTTTATTATTACCGCGATCAGGACACAATACTATAAATCAAAAGAAACGCAGACCTTCCCAAACATCCTCGACAAAGGGGATTATCACACGCTCGACAATCTCTCGCAAAAAGTATTTGAAGAACTTACCAGGAAACATCCCAACGGAAAACTAATAAAAAACTAACGCTCACGACTTCACTACATCAATAACCGATTAAGCTACATCCGCCGATAATACCTGTTGCACCTTTGTTTAAACAAAAATTTAAACAATGGAAAACATCAAAGGAAAAGTTGTAGCCATCACAGGCGCAAGCAGCGGTATCGGCGAAGCAATAGCCCGTCATCTTGCATCACAAGGAGCAAAAGTTGTGCTGGGTGCGAGACGCACCGACAAACTGGAAACAATCGTTGAATCGATCAACTCCGAAGGCGGAGAAGCCATCTGCAAAAAGCTCGATGTAACAGATGCAGAAGATATGAACGCTTTTGTAAAGTATGCAATAGATCAGCTGGGAACACTGGATGTATTTGTAAACAACGCGGGACTGATGCCGCTATCAATGATCAACAGTTATAAGATCAAAGAATGGCACCAAATGATCGATGTAAACATCAAGGGTGTATTACACGGTATCGCGGCTGCACTTCCAACCTTCGAAGCAAATAAAAAAGGACAATTTGTAAACATCACCTCTGTTGGCGATCGCTGGGTCGGGCCGACATCTACCGTTTACAGCGCCACCAAGTTTGCTGTGAGAGCTATCTCTGAAGGACTTAGAAAAGAAGTGGGCGAAAAAATACGTGTCACGCTGGTAGCACCCGGGGCCACGGAATCAGAACTTGCAGACACCATCTCCGATCCGGAACTTAAAAAACTGGCTGTTGAACAGTTCAGAAGCAACCCGTTACCTGCCATTGCGATTGCACGCGCTGTGGCTTATGCTGTCTCACAGCCGGACGATGTTGATGTAAATGAGATTGTAGTTCGTCCAACCAGCCAAAAGAATATATAAAACCACCAGTAAAAACCTCAATCATGCAACAAACAATCGAACACACAAAACAATTTATCGGGATGTGGGTGACCAAAGACCGGAACATCCGTCACAACCTGCTTCCGAATAACCGGTATGACGAAGCACGCGGCAACCGCGAAAGTGCTTACCAGGGGAGTTACAAGGTTACTGCGAACCGGATAGACTATAAAGACGACACCGGCTTTACCGCCGATGGCGAGTTCCGCGATGGTATATTATACCACGCGGGAATGATCCTGTATAAAGATGCATGACATAAACCTTTATCTTTAATTTCAACAACATGGCACAAACATTTCGCCTCAACTCGATATCAGAATTTCACCAGTTCTGCGGTTTACCGCAGCCTGACCATCCGTTGATCAGCCTGATCGATTATAGCAAAGTGAGTTATCCCTTTAATGAACAGGAAATCAAATGGGTTCAGAATTTCTACTCCATCGGGCTGAAGCGAAATGTCAATGCCAGGTTTAACTACGGCCAGCAACAATATGATTTTGATTCGGGCGTACTAAGCTTCATTTCACCACTGCAGTTTTTAAGGATGGAGATTAACCCCGAAGCAGTGGTAGAACCCACCGGCTGGTTGTTACTCATCCATCCGGATTTTCTCTGGAACA
This sequence comes from Bacteroidota bacterium, assembly GCA_023416995.1. Taxonomy (GTDB): domain Bacteria; phylum Bacteroidota; class Bacteroidia; order Chitinophagales; family Chitinophagaceae; genus DATHKG01. Next base: position 65,544 of record JAEZGI010000001.1, on the reverse strand, counting down.
CACCACTCGCGAAAAAAATGAAGTCATACGATTTCTTTAACTATGCGGTTAATGAGGCACTGTTCCTTTCCGAAAAAGAAGAGGAAACGATAGTCGGGATACTGAAAAATATTCAGAAAGAATACCGGTCAAACATCGATAAATTCAGCCAGGATCTTATCATAGCACAACTTGATCTGTTACTGATTTATGCTGACCGTTTTTACGAGCGCCAGTTCATCACACGTAAGAAATCAACCCATGAACTTCTTGAACGTTTTGAACAACTGCTTTCAGCATATTTCAATAATGGTGATGCATTGCAAAAGGGAATTCCCACAGTAACAATGCTAGCGGATCATCTTAATATATCACCCAATTACCTTGGCACCTTGCTTCGGCTGCATACAAATCAAAGCACCCAACAACATATTCAAAACAAGGTGATCGACATGGCAAAAGAACGGCTAAGTACAACCAGCCTGACCGTCAGCGAAATCGCCTATGAACTTGGCTTTGAACACCCGCAATCGTTCAGCAAACTCTTCAAAGAAAAAACACAAACAACACCGCTTGAATTTCGTAAACAATTCAACTAATCAAAATCCGGGCATTGAATGAGAACTGTTATTATAGCTTTATTAGTAGTACTTCAAACTGCATATGCCCAGCTTTCATTACCCACAAAAAAAGCAATTTTTGTTATCGTTGATGGCATCCCTGCAGATGTGATTGAGAAGGTTCAGACACCTGCTTTGGACAGCATCGCCGCAATGGGTGGGTACACCCGCGCATCGGTAGGTGGTGAAAAAAATGGCTATTCCCAGACACCAACAATATCTGCAGTAGGATACAACAGCCTCCTAACCGGAACCTGGGTCAATAAACACAATGTGTGGGACAACGACATATTAGCGCCCAACTATAACTATCCAACTATTTTCAAACTGTTCAAAGAACAATACCCGCATAAAAAAACCGGCGTTTTCTCAAGCTGGCTCGACAACCGGACAAAACTTATAGGTGATGGGTTTATAAAAACAACCCATCCACTGGTCGATTATCAATATGACGGTCTCGAATATGATACCATTCGTTTTCCACACGATGCCGCGAGGAACTATATGCTTCGGATAGATGAATCAGTAGTTGATTCAGCAGCCAGCACCATACGTTTACATGCACCGGATCTGTCATGGGTGTATCTTGAATACACAGATGACATGGGACATATGTATGGTGACAGCGATGAATTTTACAGGGCAGTTCGTTTGATGGACAAACAAATTGGAAGATTATGGCAGGCTATTCAACACCGGCAAACAAACTTCAACGAAGATTGGATAATCTATATAACCACCGATCATGGCCGCACTGCAAACAACGGTAAGGGTCATGGAGCACAATCTGACCGGGAGCGTTTAACCTGGATCGTTAGTAACGATGATTCACTGAACGCTCATTTCAAATCAGGCAATGCTGCAATAGTAGATATTATGCCTTCGATTGCGGCCCGTCTCCAGATCAATATTCCAAAACCAATCCAATATGAAATTGATGGCGTAAGGTTGAACGGACCCGTTTCTGCTGTGAACTTACAGTCAGCGTATAAGGACGGGAAATTAGTCCTCACCTGGGAACCGATCAATGCCGATGGGGAAGCAGTGATCAAAGTATCTTCTTCTAACCGTTTCAAAACCGGCGGAAAAGATAAATACCGGGAACTAAAACGCGTGCCTGTTGCTAACGGTCGGGCTGAAATCAGGATTAAGGATGATGTCTTTCTTAAAATAGTTATTGAGTTTCCACGCAACACCTTAAACCGGTGGATCAATTATCGCCCCGGTTGATGCAATCTCCTGATAGCACGCGATCTTATACACCGGCAACACGATCCCGGAACAACTCTTCGGCATTGGCAGTGGTGATAGCGGCAATCTCTGCTTCAGGCAAACGTTTAATTTCTGCGAGCCGGCTTAAAACATGTTTGAGGTAGGCACTTTCATTTCGTTTTCCACGAAAAGGAACCGGTGATAAATAAGGTGCATCAGTCTCCAGAACAATTGCGCTCATGGGAAGTTTTTCAACAACCTCGGCCAGTCCGCTTTTTTTATACGTCAGCACTCCTCCAATGCCGAGATAAAATCCCATGTCAATGATTTTAGACGCCTGGTCGTATGTACCGGAAAAGCAATGGAACACGCCTCTTATACCTGCCTGCGAACGGGTTCCAACCATTTCGATGGAATCATCCATAGAATCACGGGAGTGAATAACAATAGGCAGCTCATGTTCCAGCGCCAGGTCCATCTGAAAGGCAAATGCTTCTTTTTGTTGCTGGTCGAAACTGCGATCCCAATAGTAGTCCAGCCCAATCTCTCCCACTGCTGCAAACTTGCGGCGCGAGAGCCACTGTTTTACAAGTTCCAGTTCTTCCAGGTAATTCTCTTTTACATAACATGGATGCAGTCCCATCATAGCAACACAATGATCGGGGTACGCGGCTTCCAAACGCAGCATCGCGTCAGTAGCTGTGCTGTCGATAGCGGGTAAGTAAATCTTTGACACGCCTTCTGTTTTTGCGCGAATCATCACTTCTGCAATATCTGCTGAGAACTCTTCAGAGTATAAATGACTGTGAGTATCAACAAGGTAAGTTTGAGCCATACGCAAAGGTCGAGAAATTGGGAATCTTTTAGGCTTTAAACCCTGCGAATTGGCAGTTTTCTGCGTTTATTTAGATAAATTGAATCGTATGAGCGGAAATCTTAAAAAAATCGTGACGGTGTTCAGGCAATCGGGTCTGATCACCCCTGTTGGCATAATTGTTTTATTACTGTGCGGACGTGTTACCAGGCTCCGTTTAGTTCCATTGACCGCCAGGAACCAGAGATGAAGGATAGGCTGGAATGCAGACCTGATCGGGCGTTGAATAAATTTTATTTTGGTTATTAAAAAAGTTTATACCTTTAAACTAGTTTTCATAGGGTACGGATTAAAAACGGGCCAGGGTGTCTACCCCGGCCCAAATTTTTTTAAGGAACATAAGCAACCGGGGGTGCTCCCGCGCCCGGAATCCGTTCGAACCGAAAGCCTTTTTCGGTAAAAAACCCTAGGCAATCTTTCAATGCTACCCGCATACGCGGCAATGCTTTTTCGCTGTCGTGGAAAACAATAATCGAACCAGATTTGCTGTGTCTTGTAACATTAAAACTGCATTGCTGAGGTGTAAGCTTTGTATCAAAATCAGCACTCAGAACATCCCACATAATCACCTGGTAATTTAAGGGAGGCGATTTCAGGTTCCTGATCTGGAAAGCAGAGATCTTTCCATAAGGTGGCCGGAAAAGTTTAGAGTCAATCAAATCCGCTGCGGCAGCAATATCTTTAAAATACATGGCATCTGTTACCTGCCAGCCATTCAGGTGATGATTGGTATGGTTACCAACCGCATGACCTTCCGATATTATTCGTTTATACAGATCCGGGTAAGCCGCTACATTTTTGCCTATACAAAAAAAGGTTGCTTTTGCATTATAAGCTGCAAGCGTTTCGAGTACATATGGGGTGGCCACCGGGTGCGGACCATCATCAAAAGTGAGATACAACAGCTTTTCCTTCGTATCTATCTTCCAGGTACAACCCGGGTACACTTTCCTTAGAAGCCACGGTGTCTTGATAGTGTAAAATGCCATATGATTTCACAAATGAGTTCATACAAACATACAATCTTATCAATAGGATGTAAGATGAAATACTTCACCGCCACGACGGAAGATTTTACCGTGTTTTTTAAGATAGGCATCCTGTGAAGGCTGATCAATCAGAAATTGATCGAGGTATTTTTTAACCACAACATCACTGACTGCAGGTGGTGCACCAAATACGATAGCCTCTTCTATATATCCTGCAATCAATGTCGAAAACTGATCATGAAACAGCGATCCGGAAGAAAATATATCAGAACCAAGAATGCTGTTGCCGCTGATGCATACAACACCAACAATGGTTGAGTCCGGTTGCAGCCTGGCACTGAAATAACGGAGATACTCATCCGAAACCAGGGTATATTTTTTATCGACCCTTCTGGCGGCATAAGCGAACGTAGGGGACTTGACATTACTGCTGTCTAACTGCGCATAAATTTCTTTCCACACCAATAGCTGGTTTTTAGACTGATCCAGTACTTTACGCAACTTCGGATTAGCGTACGAAGCGTAATAAAATTTCTTTTCTTTTTTGCTCCACCTGTTTTCTTCAACACAAACCACCGGAATGTACTGATCGCCCGGCATCGATTCTATGATGGTATCACGCGTGATCATGCGATCCTGTCGTCCACCCATCACTACCTCGCCCGATGCAACAAATACCGGCATTCCCGAATTATTATTTACCCTGATCCAGGGCACATTCTCAGTTGACGCGGTGCCTCTCTCGCTCAATGTGATCTGGCCGGTTTGAACTGCCTTCCCAAAAGTCAGCATGGGCGCTCCAGGTCCGCCTGAAATTTTTTTCCTTACGGGTATTATCTTGAGATTTTTGTAAGAAACGGCGCTGTCGTAGTCGATCCACAATTCGTTGTAAGTAAGTTGCCCGCGGGCGTGCATCGCCAGGCAACAAAGAAGGATGATCGTAAAAAGCCGTGGCATTCTCAAAACAACGTCAAAACCCGCGGTTTGTTGCGTATGCGCTGAATTTTGACACCCGTTACAGGGTTCGCCAAAAGGATTCGGTTATCTTTGCAGCCTATGAGCAAAAAAGTGCGCGTGCGATTTGCACCGAGCCCAACCGGGGGTCTGCACCTCGGCGGCGTTAGAACGGTTTTATATAATTACCTGTTTGCAAAACACCATGGAGGCGATTTCATTCTCAGAATTGAAGACACCGATCAATCACGTTTTGTACCCGGTGCCGAACAATACATTTTAGATTGTCTTGAATGGTGCGGCCTGCTACCCGATGAGGGCCCGGTTCAGGGCGGCCCATTCGCCCCCTATCGTCAAAGTGAAAGAAAAGCAGATTATAAAGCTTTTGCCGAGCAACTGGTTAACCAGGGACAAGCTTATTATGCCTTTGATACGCCTGCAGAACTGGAGGAAATGCGATCTGCTTTCAAAACAACTGAAAATCCGTCACCGCAATACAATTCGGTTATTCGTAACCGTATGCGCAATTCAATTTCACTTCCGGCAGAAGAGGTGCAAAAACTACTTGCCACCGAACCTTATGTGGTGCGGATCAAGATGCCTGAGTCTGAAGAGATCACCTTTACCGATATGATCCGCGGTGAAATCAGTTTCAACAGCAGCCAGGTTGACGACAAGGTATTGCTCAAGGCCGATGGTATGCCTACTTATCATCTTGCCGTTGTGGTAGATGATCATGCGATGCAGATAACACACGCGTTCCGCGGAGAAGAATGGTTGCCCAGCGCTCCCGTACATCTTCTTTTATGGAAATATCTGGGATGGGAAGCTGAAATGCCACAGTGGGCGCATCTTCCATTGATATTAAAACCCGATGGCAACGGAAAACTCAGTAAACGCGATGGCGACAGGCTTGGGTTCCCGGTATTTGCCATGGATTGGAAAGATCCAAAAACGGGTGAACTTACAACGGGCTTCAGGGAAAAAGGTTTCGTTCCTGATGCATTCGTAAACATGCTCGCCATGCTTGGCTGGAATGATGGTACAGGACAGGAGATTTTTACCAGAGAAGAACTCATTGAAAAATTCTCGATGGACCGTGTACATAAATCAGGTGCAAAGTTCGATTTTGAAAAAGCAAAATGGTTCAACCAGGAGTGGATCAAATCGATGGATGCAGCCTCGCTAAGACCACTCGTTCGGGCGGACCTCGCAAATTATAATATCAGTGCAGATGATGATGCTTACCTCGACCAGGTAATCGGCATGGTGAAAGAAAGATGTGTGTTGATTAATGATTTCTACCTGCAGGGAGGTTTCTTTTTTAAGGCGCCCGTTACTATTGACGTTACAGCACTCAAACCAAAATGGTCCGAGGCAAAAAGCAATTTTTTTAATGCCTTCATTGAAAGTTTGACCGCCGAAACGAACTGGACAAACACCAACCTTGAACTCAGATTTAAAGAATTATCAACTGCCGCTGGCATCAAAGCCGGTGAACTAATGTTACCATTAAGAATTATGCTTGTTGGCGGTAAGTTCGGACCTGGCGTATTTGATATAGCGGCGATGATCGGACAAAAGGAAACAATCAACCGTATCAAACATACGTTAACCTTATTATAAGCTCCATCTGCGATGACAGAAAACACAATGCGGCCCGTCCGCGTACTGGTAGCAAAAGTTGGTCTTGATGGCCATGACCGCGGCGCAAAGATCATTGCAGCGGCGCTGCGCGATGCAGGTATGGAGGTGATATATACTGGTCTCAGGCAAACTCCCGAAATGGTGGTTAATGCAGCATTACAGGAAGATGTTGATGCAATAGGGATCAGCATTCTAAGCGGTGCACATAATACGGTGTTCCCAAAGCTCATTCAACTGATGAAAGAGAAAGAGATGACTGACGTATTATTAACCGGCGGAGGCATTATTCCGGAAGAAGATATGTTGATGTTAAATCAACTTGGGGTTGGAAAACTGTTTTCACCGGGTACACCTACTACCGAAATCGTTTCTTATATCAATGAATGGGTAAAAACACATCGCAGCTTTTAAGCGCGTTTTTGATAATCAACCTGAAATTTTATGTACACAACTTTACAAACTTCGCTTACCGACAATATCCTGCTTATAACTATCAACCGGCCTGACAAGCTGAATGCCATCAACAAAATGGTGATGAGTGAACTGGATAAGGTAATTGATGAAGTTTATATCAACCAGGATGTAAGGGCAGTGATCATTACCGGCAGTGGCGAAAAAGCTTTTGTGGCAGGTGCTGATATCAGCGAATTTGATGGATTGGATAAAGCTGCCGGAATGGCGATGGCAAAGTTTGGACAGGATGTTTTTTTTAAGATTGAAAACGCTCCAAAACCCATCGTCGCAGCAGTGAATGGATTTGCCCTGGGTGGTGGATGCGAACTGGCCATGAGTTGTCATTTTCGTGTTGCGGCGACTAATGCCCGGTTCGGCCAACCCGAAGTAAATCTTGGACTTATTCCCGGATACGGAGGAACGCAACGTCTTACACAACTGATCGGTAAGGGCCGCGCAATGGAACTGTTGATGAGCGGAGGAATGATCGACGCTTCAACTGCATTACAATATGGTCTTGTAAATCATGTTTGCGAACCAGCGGAACTGCTCAACGTCACCCGTTCCATACTTCAAACAATAAATACAAAAGCACCGCTTGCTGTCGCCAAATGTATCAGTGCTGTAAATGCGGTGTTCAGCAACGAAAATGGTTACCAGGTTGAGCTTACAGGTTTTGGTGATAGTTTTGCCACTGAAGACATGAAAGAAGGTGCCGCTGCATTTCTCGCCAAACGCAAACCATCCTTTAAAGGGAAATAAAGTTTCAAATCTACTTTTTCTTAGGTTTTATCATCGATGTATCGCCGGGCAGAATGGGTACCTGATATCCGCCCGAATCAAGTGTTGTGTTTGGAAAGGCTGTGATGAGTTCCGCCCAGCTTTCTTTTGCAACTTTGGTTTGATAAAGAAAAATTCTTTTCAAGGATGCGACCTTGCTGAGTGATAGTAACCCTGCTGCGGTTACCCCTGTTCCTACAAGATTCAGATTTTGTAATTCCTTCAGTGTTGAAAGCTGCGCAACACCGGCGTCGGTAATAGCTGTACGTTCAAGATATAAACTACGCAGATTAGCGAAGCCACTAACAATTTTCAATGATGAATCTGTGATCTTGCTATCAGCCAGTTTAAGCGTAATAATTTGTTTTTGCAGCGGCACGAGCAATCGCACATCGGCATCGTTTGCATTTTCAACACTTACAAAGTTTATAGTCAGATAATTGCTTCCGGCCGACACAGGCAATATCACCACACCCCTTTCACGCAGTAATTGTATTGCCCTGGGGTCCGCAGCCTCCACCGGTTCCATTGGTTTAGCAGTAAGTGTTGCATTTGTTGCAGGGTTGACAATTTCCTGCAACATCGATTTTGTCTTTTCCGATATTTCCAGGTCTTTGACCTTTTGCTCAAACGATGCACCCGTTGTAACCCACCAATGAATCAATTCAGTTTCAGCAGGCGTTAGCTGCGTTTTGTTTTTTGGAGGCATGTGTTTTTTATCATTCAGCGGCAACAATAAACGACGTACCAGTTCAGGTTTTTCACCACTTGTTGCCGAAAGCACCGCACCATTCTTGCCGCCGCGCAGGATGTCTTCCGTATTATCAAGTCTAAGCTTTCCTTTTTGTTTTGTTGTACCGTGACAACTATAACATCTTGCTTCAATGATGGGTTGTACCAGGTCAGCATAAATAACTGCATCGTTCAAATCAGTTATTGGTCGGCGTTTGACAATCGCAACGGTATCATCATCAGATTTTGTGAATGAAAGATAATCCTCACCATGGGTTAATGTGCCTCCAAGATGACCCGTAAACATAAGCAGGATAAAAACCAGTACACCTACAAAAATATTCATCCCCGATAACCCCGGCCTATGGTGCAAAACCAGCCATACAATACTTATAACCGTTGTAGCAATGCCTAGCCATTGGTGCCACGCAACAGTATCATTATCATAGCTGGCTGTTTGTGATAATAAATAGCCGGTAATACCTGCAAGAACCGCACTGCATGCACCGATCCATAATGTGATTGATATCGCGCTGCGGAGATGTAGATGCGGCGAACGGAACTGAACGAGTTCAAAAACAAAAGCCAGAAGTAACACCCCAATGGGTAAATGAACCAGCAGGGGATGGAATCTCCCAATGAGAAACAAAAGATCTGTTATCACGCTATTATATCCTTTATAACATTTCCGGCAACATCAGTGAGCCGGAATGGCCGTCCCTGGAAATTGTAAGTGAAAGTTTCATGATCAAATCCCAACTGGTTAAGGATGGTTGCCTGGATATCAAAGGGGGTAGTTTTGCCGCTTACCGCTGCATACCCGATTTCATCGGTTTCCCCATAGCTGGTGCCGCGTTTGATGCCACCACCAGCCATCCACATCGTAAATGCTTCCACATGATGATCGCGTCCTTTGAAGGGATTTGTTTTGCCACCACGATTCTCCATCATCGGTGTGCGGCCGAATTCACCGCCCCATACCACCAGCGTTTCTTCCAATAATCCTCTTTGTTTAAGATCCAGCAGTAAAGCGGTCATTGCTTTGTCGGTTTCGCGACACTTGTTGATGAATCCTTCATCAAGGGCAGTGGAATTGTCTGTACCATGGCTATCCCAACCCCAGTCAAACAACTGAATAAAACGCACCCCTTTTTCAACCAGCTTGCGGGCCAGCAGGATATTGTTGGCAAAACACGCTTTACCGGGTTGGGTTCCATACATATCATGTATGTATTGCGGTTCAGTTTTGATGTCCATCACCTCCGGAACTGAAATCTGCATCTTATAGGCCATTTCATACTGCGAGATCCGCGATAGAATCTCAGGATCACCAAACTCCTCAAATTGCTGTCTGTTTACTTCATTGATGGCGTCAATAGATGCTCTTCGAATATCACGATCTATACCCTCCGGATCTTTAATAAATAAAACCGGGTCGCCCTCTGAACGACATTGAACACCCTGGTACACTGATGGCAGAAAACCACTGCCCCACACACTTTTACCGGCATCAGGAAATTGCCCGCCCGAGGTTAGTACCACAAAGCCGGGCAGGTTCTGGTTTTCAGAGCCTAATCCATAAGATACCCACGAGCCCATGCTTGGCCGGCCGAGTCTGGCACCACCGCTATGCATCAGCAACTGTGCAGGAGCATGATTAAACTGGTCGGTTGTCATTGCTTTTATAAAACTCACTTCATCAGCAACATTTGCAAAATGGGGAAGATTATCTGAAACCCAGGCCCCGCTTTCACCCCTTTGTTTAAAGGCCGCTTGTGGTCCAAGCATTTTAGGAACGCCGCGTATAAATGCAAAACGTTTTCCTTCAAGCAATGATGGCGGGCAATCGAGCCCATCTAATTTCTGCAGTTCCGGTTTATAGTCGAACAGCTCCAGCTGTGATGGCGCACCGGCCATGTGGAGATAAATGACTGCCTTTGCTTTACCGGGTAAGGGAGGAGCTTTAGGGGCCAGCGGATTCGCCGCATCGAATGACTGTTTTGGGCCCGGTGCAGGAGTTTCACCACAGCTACCTACAAGTGAACCAAGCGCTAATGCACCGAGACCCATGGCACTCTCACGCAGAAAATGTCTGCGTGTCCAGAAAGCCATGGCTTTTTCAGTGGCTTCGTTTAACAATCGTTGGTTATGCAGTTCCTTTTGCGTCATAATCGTTTCTTTCGCAGATGTACATTCAACTTTTTGTGATCAGTTCGTCAAGGTTCAACATGGCATTCGCTACAACAACAAGCGCCGCTGATGCGGGGTTGTTATTATAATGTTCAACCCCTACCATTTCACATGTTTTATATGCATCCTTTTTAAAGGAAGTAAGCGAGGTTTCATACAATTTTAAAAAAGTACCCAAAGCCTGCGGACTGATATCTTTATACAAAGCAAGCCGGTAACCCAACGCGATTTGTTTAATAGGATCACCAGGTATTTCGCGCTCCATCCGGAACGCCAGGTGCCTGGCCATATCAATAAAAGATTCGTCGTTAAGCGTAACCAGCGCCTGCAAAGGCGTGTTCGTTTTTATTCTTCTGCTCGTACAGATATCCCGCGGCGCACCATCAAAAGTGATCATGGCCGGGTAAGGAGCGGTCCTTTTCCAATATGTGTACACGGCACGACGATACTTTGCGGTTCCCTCACTTGTTTTCCAGCTTTCATTTCCACTATAAGGTGAAAGCCAGATGCCATCCGGCTGATAAGGCATCACGCTTGGCCCGTACATAGTGGTGTCGAGTAACCCGGCAATACTCAATGCCTGGTCACGCACCTGTTCTGCGCTTAACCGTACCCGTGGGCCACGGCTGAAATATTTATTGTAAGGATCCTTTGACAGCAGGTCATCATTTACAATTGATTGCTGTCTATAGGTTGCTGAAGTAACGATATCACGTATCAGCTTTTTTACGCTCCAACTGTGTTCGTTCATGAAACGGGCCGACAACCAATCCAACAACTCCCTGTTCACGGGTTGTGCACCCTGGGTTCCAAGATCTTCAAGTGTTTCAACAAGACCCGTTCCAAAGAGCTGTTCCCATACGCGGTTTACCATGGTTCGCGCGGTGAGTGGATTTTTTTTATCTGTCAGCCACATGGCCATCCCCAGCCGGTTACCAGGAGCGTTTTTTGGCATACCATTCAAAGATGCCGGCACTCCGGCTGAAACCTGTTTGCCCTTCACCAGCCAATTGCCACGTTCAAACACGTAAGTCGCGCGCTTCATATCGTCCGGGTTCTCCATCATCACCGGCGTCAATGGCACCTGTGCATTAAGGAGCGACCAGAATCGGCTTTCTTGTGTATTATACTCAGCCTGATTTCTTCCAGGCAGTGCTTCCGTAAAATGAAACCAGTCGAACTGCAACCCACCCTTTTCAGTTCCGGCAATTGTTGGATTATAATAAGCCAGATACAAATCATGTGCGCCAAGCGTTACAGGAAGGGATGCTGATGCAATTTTCCATGGACCACTTTTTTCAATATTAATGGTGGTAAGCAGCGGTCCGTCCGGCGCATCGAGATGAATCTGCAAACGTCCTTTTTCAACACCTGACCGGTACCTGAAAATAAGTTGATTTTTGTCCTGCAGATTCACCTGTTTCAGACGTGCATAACCATGATCACGAAACAACAACCATTTGGTGTCTGCAAGTTCGCTGTTAACCATACTATCTGCAGTCAGTGAATGAATAGATGGCTCCCAGGTCTTAAGAAATGTTCTGATCTCTGCAACCCGCTTCGCGGTAGTGATTTTTTTTAACCAGTCCGTCAACAGGTTTAGTTCAGCGGTTAAAGAATCGTTTAAATGACGGAGCTGAGGATAGTCTTCCCAGGTATCATCATCCTTTGAATTATTAAAGAAAGCAAGAAACTTATAATACTCTTCCTGTGTGAACGGATCATATGGATGGCTGTGACACTGCACACAGGCAAATGTGGTTCCCATCAATGCTTCCCAGGTGGTGTTCACACGGTCAATAACTGCAGCAGTGCGATATTCTTCATTATCCGTGCCGCCTTCATCATTTGTCATTGTATTACGATGGAACGCAGTAGCGATAAACTCTTCATCAGTTGCATGAGGCAGCAGATCACCCGCAAGTTGTTCGATCAAAAACCTGTCATAAGGTTTATCATCATTGAATGCTTTTATGAGCCAGTCACGATAACGCCAGATCACACGTTTTGCATCGCGCTCATATCCTTTGGTATCTGCATACCGTGCGAGATCGAGCCACATTGAGGTCCACTTTTCACCAAATTGTTTTGAAGCGAGTAATGAATCAACTAATAATTCATAACTCCGGTTGTCAATCTTATCCTTGTTACTGTTGAGTTCAATAAAACGTTTGGCAACAGGTCCCGGTGCAGGCAAACCAATAATATCGAGACTTACACGTCGCAGCAATGTTGCAGCATCAGCGGACGCTGAAGGTTGAATATCCAGTTCTGTTTGTTTATGCAACACAAAACGATCTAGGTCATTGATGACCCAATCAGATTTCACAGCAGGCACCGAAGTAGTTGCCACCGGTACATAGGCCCAATGATTGCCCCAGCGTGCGCCTTCTTTGATCCATCTCCTGATGGTATTGATCTGTTCTTTTGAAAGTGGATCATGCTGGTAGGGCATCCTTTCTTCCGGATCATCAGTAAGCAGCCGGCGCACCATTTCACTTGCATCAGGATCACCGGGTATGATTGCGGGTTTTCCTGATTCTGTGGCTGCAAACGCTTCGTGTTGAAAAAGAAGACTAAACCCGGCTTCGCGTTTAACCCCACCGTGACACGAAATACAATTTTCGTTGATGATGGGTTTTACTTCGGTATTAAAATCAACAGCAGTTCTGCGGGTACTGAAAGTGAAGATCAGCACCGCCCCGAGAAGCGTTATAAAAACCCAGAATAATTTTCGTTTATGGAGATGGCGCATGGCAAGCTGTTGATGTTTGTAAAATACTACAAATAATCGTTCGGTGGGATTGTGTTTGGCGGGTGGCTGTTGGGCGCTGCTGATTCCGCGTGATGGGCATGAGTTGCTTTATAGGGCAGGTGCGGAATCAAAGGCGCCCAACAGCCACCCGCCAAACACAATCCGTCTCACTGGGGGGAAAGGGGAGGTTGTAATGCAGGGACCGGGATTAAAGGCGCCAGGGGTGTTGTTGTAAACACAAAGGGGTTTATTGGGAGAAGAGGAAGGGTTTGTAATGCCGGGGAGCTGAATGAAAGGCTCCACGTAGTAATTGCCAGACGTGAACAGTCTCACTTGGGGGGCGCTTTGTGATGCAATAGTGAAATCAAAGATGCCAGGGCAGCTATTGCAGGCACAAAGCGGCTCATTGGGAGAAGGGGTATTGGGGAGAATTATTCGCTCAAAATTTCCGACCTTGCGGTTCCGTAAGAAAAGGACAAACTGATCATTTTTAATATTAAAGCATGATGGAATTCAGGATTGAAAAAGATACAATGGGAGAAGTAAAAGTTCCCAAAGACGCTATTTATGGTGCGCAAACGCAACGCAGCATTGATAATTTTAAGATAGCACAGGACATCAACCGGATGCCCAAAGAGATTATCAGGGCGTTTGCTTACTTAAAAAAAGCGGCGGCACTCACCAATTTTGAAGCAGGGGTGTTATCAAAAGAAAAATCTGATCTTATCGGAAAGGCTTGCGATGAAATTCTTGAAGGAAAACTCGATGATGCTTTTCCGCTCGTAGTCTGGCAAACCGGCTCAGGCACACAAAGCAACATGAATGTGAACGAGGTGGTTGCTTATCGTGGACATGTATTGAATGGTGGCAAACTGGATGATAAAGAAAAAGTACTTCACCCCAATGATGACGTCAATAAGTCGCAATCATCTAATGATACCTTCCCCACAGCTATGCATATCGCGGCTTATAAAATGCTGATGGAAGTAACCATCCCCGGAATTGAAAAACTACGCGATACGCTGAAAAGCAAAAGTGAAAAGTTTGCAAAGGTGGTTAAGATCGGTAGAACTCACTTCATGGATGCAACACCACTTACGCTTGGACAGGAGTTCAGCGGTTATGTATCACAGTTAGATCATGGATTACGCGCGATCAGGAATACGCTCGCACATCTTTCAGAACTCGCATTAGGCGGAACCGCAGTGGGAACCGGCATCAACACTCCTCCCGATTATGATAAAAACGTAGCTCGCCATATCGCGGCCCTTACCGGACTTCCTTTTGTAACGGCAGAAAATAAGTTTGAAGCACTGGCAGCACATGATGCCATTGTTGAAGCACACGGAGCCCTGAAAACGGTTGCTGTGAGCCTGATGAAGATTGCCAACGATATTCGTATGCTAAGCTCTGGCCCAAGAAGCGGTATCGGTGAGCTCTTTATCCCGGATAACGAACCAGGTTCATCCATTATGCCGGGTAAGGTTAATCCAACCCAATGCGAAGCGCTTACTATGATAGCCGCCCAGGTTTTAGGAAATGATGTAGCTATCAACATAGGAGGGGCGACCGGTCATTTTGAACTGAATGTTTTCAAACCAATGATGATCTATAATTTCCTTCACAGTGCAAGACTTATTGGAGATGGCTGTGTTAGCTTCACCGAAAAATGTGCCGTTGGTATCGAGGCGATCGAAGCGAATATCAAAAAGCATGTCGACAATTCGCTGATGCTGGTAACGGCGCTGAATACTAAAATCGGCTATTACAAAGCCGCAGAAATAGCGCAAACCGCACATAAAGAAGGCACTACCTTAAAAGAGATGGCGGTTAAACTGGGATATGTAACACCAGAGCAGTTTGATGAATGGGTGATCCCAGCCAACATGGTCGGAAAAATTTAAAGACAATGTTATCCATAAAAAAAAGCGCAGTTGATCCAACAACTGCGCTTTTTTTTATGGAGTAATAGACTTCAAATCTACCTCGCAACTTCAGGTCAAACACAATTAATAACATTTGTATCCCAACACATATTTTGTGTCACCCGGTAATAAAGCACCGTTGCCACGGATATCGAAACTCTGTACATAATCGCCGTCAATCACGTAATTCTCATAGGTTGACTCTACCTGGTTAGTCTGAACTCCAGAGACATCATAGTTCGTAACACGCGACCTGCTCATCACATTTGTGCTGTTGCGGCCATAGTTGATGGCAGATTGCAGGTACACAACCTCGTAATTCGGGAACAGACAAATGAATGATTTTGGCGCCTTGGTGAGATCGTATTCATAATCGATTTCGACCTTTTCCAGACTGCCCGGTGCCGATATGACCGCTTTAGTAAGATTGCCGTTGGTCCATGTATAATTAATTTCCTGAACAGTAATGGAAGGTGCGACCGGAAGAGCATACGCAGCCTTTGTCATATATCCGTTGCCGTCATAAGTATAACGGATTATTACCCTTGGATATCCTGCGCCGGCTTCTGCATCCACGTAACCATAAAAAGCGGCGATGCGACCGGTTGCGTCCAGTTCAAAATACTGCGCAGTATCAATATCAATCCGGTTTGGTGAATAAACGAGGTCGAAATTTTCCAGCACGGTTTGGTTTGCGCTGTCATAAAATTTCACATTGGTGACCACGTTGGAGTTGTTGAAAGTATTAGAGATTCCAGCAAAAGACAGCCCTGTGGTCAAATCAAAAAAACCAATGTTCTGAAGTTTACAAACGCCCTGGACCGGATTCCCGGGATTGCGGTTCAGAAAAGCGGAGAACCGGCCATTATTGATCACTTTGGCTTCCCCGGCCGCATTAAGTACCTCGCCTGAAAAAGTGCCAGTCACCTGGTTTTCATTGATGCTTGTGATCACCACAGTGAAAGCATCGGGGTTGGTAGGAACATTTGAATAGACAGTTGTTCCGCCTTCTACATATTCAAAAAATACATTGGGATTCTTATAAGTGGTAGCAGTGATATTGGTTCCATATATCTGCAGGAAGATCTGTCCATTTCCTTCTCCGGAATGACCCTCAAAGGCCAGACTCTGAAAAGTGCCGGATGGCTCAAGATAGGCGGTATCTATTGGACCTTTATAAGTGGAGGATTCGCTGAATTCCCACTGCGCATCCTGATTCCCGCCATTTCCATTTTCAACGCTGAGTTCTTTCTGACATGAAAACATTAACAGCGCGACAGCCGTTAACAGGGTTAGAATTCTCAACTGCTTCATATTGTATTTTTAATTAGCCAAGCCTGGCAAAGCCGATCGCGGTTACAACGCCTTTACGGTATCGTTGACTGTCGCATTGGAATCAACGGCAGATTGCTTATCACCGTTGGGTGTCTGGTTAAAAAATTTTTTCTGGAAAAGGAGGATAGTGATCACGCCGATCGAGATGGAAGCGTCTGCCAGGTTGAAAATGGGTGAGAAGAAAGTGAATCGCTCACCGCCCCAGATCGGTACCCATGACGGAAGAATCTTGTCCTCGATGATCGGCATATACAACATGTCCACCACCCTGCCGTGCAAAAAGCTTTCATAACCCTTGGGCGGAAAAATCTTTGCAACAGCAACACGTGTGCTATCTTCAAAAATGAGTCCATAAAACATGCTGTCGATCAAATTACCCAGTGCCCCGGCAAAAATCATTGATACACACACGATAAAACCGGGATGATATTTCTTTTTGATGATATTCCTGATGTAGAATACCCCAAATACAACCGCCACCATCCGGAACACAGTCAACAACACTTTGCCCCATTCCCCGCCAAATTTCCATCCCCAGGCCATTCCCTCATTTTCAATAAAGAACAGCCGGAACCAGGATCCGATCAAAGGAATCTGTTCATGATAGGACATGGTTGTTTTCACCCAGATTTTAAGCGCCTGGTCCGCAATGATGATCACTAAGATAATGATGACCGCTGTTCTGCTCTTCAACGTAATTTTTTTTGAGTTTCAAAGATAAGGTTTAAAGACCCCATTCTTGCCCAAACCGGGTTCAGATCCGGCTGCCGGCTATTTTTTAACGATACCTGTTTTATGCTTCAAAATACACTCTTTTTACTCGTTGGGATATACCAGTTAAAATTTCGTACGGGATTGTTTCCGCCCAATGCGCCACAGTTTTTACGGAAATGCCCTCTCCGAATATTATCACCTCATCACCCACCGCAACTCCTGGAATATCAGTCACATCAATCATGGTCATGTCCATACATACACTTCCGATCACAGGGGCCACAACGCCTTTCACCATCATTTTACCCTGGCCATTTCCCAGCTTACGAACATATCCATCGGCGTAGCCGATCCGTACCGTGGCGATTAGCGAGTCGCGTTGAACTTTTCCCCTGCGGCCATAACCGACCGTTTCTTCAGAAGAAATAGGTTTCAATTGTGCGATCGTCGATTTTAGGCGTGGCACTTCGCGTAATACGCCTGGTTCCATCCCCGAATCCAATCCATAAAGCCCGATCCCGATTCGTACCATGTCAAATTGCAGATCGGCATGCCGCGAGCTGCCGGATGAGTTAGCCAGATGTTTAATCACCGTGTAACCCAGCATGTTTTCGACTTCGGCGGTTAACCTGGTAAACCGTTGCGCCTGTTCCATGGTAAAATCGTCATAGTGCGGATCCTCGCTGGCGGCAAGATGACTGAAAATGGTTTTAACCTTAAAACGTCGGCCGGCCAGTGCCGAAACCAGGAAAGGCAGGTCGTCTTTATTGAAACCCAGGCGATTCATACCTGTTTCCAGTTCCAGGTGCACGGGAAACTGTTCAATGCCGCGGGCAGAAAGGTAGTCGCCAAACGCCTGCAGAATTTCGCGGCTATACAAATCGGGTTCAAGTTTGTGTTGAAGCAGCACATCAAAACCGGCTTCATCGGTATTCATCACCATGATAGGCAATCGTATGCCGGCCTGGCGCAGGGCCACCCCCTCGTCCGCGTAAGCAACAGCCAGATAATCCACCTTATGAAACTCAAGCAGGTTCGCGATCTCAAAACTGCCACTGCCATAAGAAAAAGCTTTCACCATGGCCATCACCCTGGTAGTTGGGGCCAGCCGTTTTCTGTACTCATTCAGGTTATGAACGATGGCATTCAAA
Organism: Bacteroidota bacterium; assembly: GCA_023416995.1. Classification (GTDB taxonomy): domain Bacteria; phylum Bacteroidota; class Bacteroidia; order Chitinophagales; family Chitinophagaceae; genus DATHKG01. Next base: position 47,234 of record JAEZGI010000001.1, on the reverse strand, counting down.
TCAATTTCCAGGACAGTTTGGTGAACCTTTTGCTGCAATAAACTGTCGATACTTTCCAATTCAAATACCCGTGCGCCTTTGATCAATATTGTCTCATCACGAAAAGCGAGTTTATCAAAATTGTTCCTGAAATCTTCTACTGACCTGTAAAATGTTTTTTCAGGAATAGATCCGAATGAGTGTTTGCCAATGGCTTCACCAATCCCAATCAGCCGGTCGATCTGATGTTGTGATAACAAGGCAGCAACCTCACCATATAAACTTTCTCCCTCCTGACCCGATTCGAGTATATCGGAAAGGATCACTGTTTTTTTTGCGTGTTGTTTTTGCTGAGATAAAAAGTCGAGAGCAATACGCAGTGAACTAAGATCCGAGCTGTAACTATCATTTATAACCGATGATCCGTTGATGCCACTTTTCAATTCGAGCCGCATTGCCACCGGTATCAGCTTTTGTAATCTTGCATTGATTACCTCTGCCGAATAACCAAAATGCAGCAACAGGCAACAACAGTGAATGGCATTTTCAACAGAAGCATTATCAGTAAAAGGAATGCGGAACAAATACGTGGCTTCCTTCCAGTTAGCCTGGACGTGTGTTTGCGTACCAGCGTGTTGAATACTATTAATTCGCAGTGCAGCCGATGCATCGTGTCCCCAACCCAATAGGCTGGTGGTCGGAGATAAGATGGTTTTTACAAGGGTATCTGTCAGTTGATCATCTGTCCGATAAACCAGTAACCCTGCATTGACAAATAATTTGAGTTTCTCTTTAATTTTTTCTTCGCGGCTGCCAAACCCCTCTGCATGTGCCGCACCGATATTTGTGAGAATGCCAATAGCCGGATCAATCATTGCCTGCAGCGCCGCAATTTCGCCTACCCTTGATATACCCGCTTCAAATATGCCGAGCTGGTGTTTGGAATGCATTAGCCAGAGGCTGAGCGGCACTCCTATCTGAGAGTTATAACTTGCCGGGCTGCGCACTACCTGGTATTCGGGTTCCAGCAATTGACTTAACCATTCTTTTACGATCGTTTTTCCGTTACTGCCGGTGATGCCAATTACAGGAATGTCAAAGCGGTGCCTGTGTACACGCGCGATTTCCTGGAGCGCCTTCAGGGTATCAGGTACGATGATAAAATTGGCGTCTGCGGGCGAGTTACTCCCGGGCATCCTGCTCACCACGAAATTGCGTACGCCTTTTTCATAAAGGGTTGGAACAAATTCATGACCATCGCGCCGGGAAGTAGTGAGTGCAAAAAACAGCGTTTCCGCTGGAAAAATCAGTTTACGGCTGTCGGTTAAAAGGTGATTGATCTTGGTTTTTACACCTTCAGTTATAAGATCCCCATGAAGGATCTGGTTGATATTGTCAATATTATAACTCATGAAATAACGGGGTACTAATGCAGATCCGCGTCGGACTGTTTGTTGTCCGGCACCAGCGGTTCATTTTTGCCTGCTACCGACAACGAATAAACAATAGAAGCCACAATACACACCAGGATCACAAGTAAGGAAACATATACCGGTATATGAATCGGTATCATTTCTGCGAGCATCTTAAGACCGATAAAAACCAGCACGACTGCTATACCCTGCTGCAAGTGCGTAAATTTATTTACTGCACCTTTCAATAGAAAAAACAGTGACCTCAGACCCAATACTGCAAAGATGTTTGAAGTATAAATTACCATCCGGTTCTGGGAGATCCCAAACACTGCGGGAATTGAATCCAGAGCAAAAATGATATCAGTGGTTGCCAGCATCACCACCACCACAAAGATGGATGTGTAATACTTTTTGCCGTTGTACATCATGGTGAACTTTCCGCCACCATCCTGTGGAATAAGCGGCAGAAAACTCTTCAATAATTTATATACCCGGTTTTCGCCGAGATCAGCCGGTTCATCGTGTTTTGCAGAAAACATTTTGACACCGGTAACAAGCAACACCACGCCAAATATGTACAACAACCACTCAAAACGTTCAACCAGGGCTATTCCGATAGTAATAAAGATCACCCGGAAAACTATTGCCATCATGATACCAATCAGCAATACCCGGGCATAATAATCCTCCTTTACGCCAAAAAAACTGAAGATGAGTATGAACACAAAGATATTGTCGATACTGAGCGACCATTCTGTGAGGTAAGCACTGAGATATTCCAATGCTATTTTCTGTCCATCTTCAAACCAAACAAAAACAAAAAAGCCCATTGCCAGTGACACCCAGAATATGGTTTGCCACATTGCCTTTTTCATGGTTACATGCGAATGTTTTTTACTCAGAAGGCCGAGATCAAAAACCAATGCAACAACTAAAACTATCCCAAAAACCGCGTAGGTTATCTGCTCAGGTGTCATGCGTTTATTTAATTATGTAAAGATAGTAAACTGGAGGAGCCTTAGATTAAGGCCGCATTATAAATGGCAATTGCAGCAAAATATTTTACTGGTACCGGCGCCGGCGGATCAACTGGTAAACCAGACCGAAGAGAACAATAACGGTCATGGGTATCAGAATGTTCAGTACCTGCCACATTGTTTTGCTGCTGTCTACCTTTTTAGGATCCAGGAGCCGGAGCGTGAAATCCTTACTTCTTGTTTCCAAAATACCTGAAGGATTTGTGAGGTATTCGATACAGTTAAGTATAAAATCCCTGTTGGCATAGGTATATTGGGTGAACTGATTTTGTCCCATCGTGAGCGGACCTTCTTTTTGTGTTACCACATTGCTGACTATATCCGCATCCGAAATAACGATCATCTTGCCGTTTTCGTCGCTGCTGTTCCTGAAGGGTTGACCCACCGCAGCCAGTGAATCGGCTTTAGCTTTTGCAAGGCGGTTGGAATATAAAGAACTGAAGCGCCCTTCCAGCAACATCGCTACGGGTATATTGGCACGTTTGAAGGTGCTGACCTCTTCCCTGGTTTTTGCACTGTTCAGCGTCACAATTGCCGGTGTGCTGAGTGACCTGGAAGCGGAAGAGGTAGCCAGCAAAACAGTTTTCCTGATACCATCTGCTTTAACCGTATCAATCGAGTTTGGAAAGATGCTTAACACATCGTCAAGGTTTTTTGAAATGGGGTGACCGCTGTAAGACGATAACAGCGGAAAGTATGGCCATGGAATCAACTCCACCTGGGGTTTGTCTCCAAAACTGCCCACTACCTGCGGTAGTTTATCACATTTAATATCCTGGACCAGGTCCTGGTTGATGCGAACACCGTATTTAAACAAAAGATCATCCGCATTCAGCCCGCGGTCAAATGCTACGAAATCACTTTGCGCGCGAACGAGGCTGTCCATCTCGGCATACAACTGATCGATCAGCCAGATCACTTTGCCGCCATTCATTACATACTGATCAATCTTCAGCTTTTGATCGTCATTAAACGGTGTGGTCGGTTTAACAATCATCACCGCATCAAATTGCAGTGGTATTACCGGGAAGCTATCAATCGGTGCAAAACCAAAACCATATCTTGGTTTGATAGTGTTTTCAATAAGGTCGTAAACATTATAACTTATAGATTGCCCATTACCAAGCAGGTAACCTATAACCGCAACCGAATCTGTTGTGATTTTCTGGATTGCATTTGCAAATCGATATTCCAAAAGGGCCTCGGCATTATTAAGGGTCTGGTAACCGCCCGACATGTTTTGACCTTCCAAAAGATTTACCGCAAGCTCGACTCCTTTGTATTCTATCACGGCACCGGGATACACCAGTCTTTCCTCCTGCGATTCACCGGCGCTCGCCTGCACCTGTACATTTGTTGGATTGAGACCAAGACTATCAGTGATGTAATTGATATAGTCGATACGCGCCGTATCATCCAGGCCCTCGCCCGGGCGGCCAAATGTTAAACGAATATTACCCTTGCCCAACTCACGAAACTCATAAAGAAGTTCTTTTGTTTCGTTAGAGAGATTCTTAAACGGGGCAGGCATTTCTCCATCGAGAAAAAAACGGATGTTTACCTGGTCGTCAAGATTGCGGAGAAGTTTTTTTGTGGGTTCGGAAAGTGTATAACGTTTCTCTTCCGTGAGATCGAACCTGTAATGAAACTGCGAGGCAAGATAGTTCACGGCTACCAGCACTATGAGTAACAGTATCCACCAGTATTTTGAAGAGAACAGTTTTTTCATACTCATATTGAATAACGGGTGCTCCCGAAGTCTTTGTTCAGCTATAACGGTTAACCAGGTTTCTGTTGGTGAACACCAGGAATAATGCAATTACACTCAGAAAATATATAAGATCGCGGGTATCGAGTACACCACGGCTGATACTGCGATAATGAAAATCGATGCCAAGCATAGAAATCAGGTAGTCGCCCGTACCGCCGGTTCCTGCAATCTGGCTCACCGCCTCAAAACCATTATAGATAACAAAACAAAAAAACGCACTGGCTATAAATGCAACAACGGCATTCCCCGTAAGACTACTGCAACAAATACCGATGGCCACAAACACGGAGGCCAGGAAAAACAAACCAATGTACGAACCGATTGTCCCCCCCGTATCAAGGCCCTGCTCAAATGAAAGCTGGTTGATGCTTATGGCGTATATAAGTGTGGGAACCAAAGCAATGATTACAACGAACAAAGACCCGAGATATTTGCCCACCACTATCTGCCAACTGCTGAGGGGTTTGGTTTGAAGTATCTCGTAGGTACCGCTTCTGAATTCGTCAGCAAAACTGCGCATCGTTATGGCAGGAATAAGCAACAACAGGATCAACGGCGCCAGTTCAAAAAAACGTTCGAGGGTCGTATATCCAAAATCCAGGATATTCTCGGGGAACACAAACAAAAACAATCCGTTCACCAGCAAAAAAACCGCAATGGCAATATAACCGGTCAGGCTACTGAAAAACTGCCGGAACTCTTTTTTACAAACGGACCACATGCGCACGAAAATAAGGGATTAAGACAATATGTTAAGAAAAGTACAACCAGTTGATGGTTTGTATCTTATTTCTTTTATATTGCGACATGCTTATGACGATAAGCTTGCCAATTATACAAACCAATCTTTATTGATACCGAAACTCACTGCAAAGCAAAATCCCTTCTTTATGGAGGGATTTGTTATTTATACCGCAAAACTTTCACCGCAAGCGCAGGAGCGCGACGCATTTGGATTATTAAAGTGAAACCCTTTTCCGTTCAGCCCGTCGGTAAAATCGAGGGTAGTATTTACGAGGTAAAGAAAACTTTTAAGATCGGTGACCACCTTGATGCCTTTATCTTCAAAAACCTGGTCCATTGGTTTACTCTGGTTATCAAAATCCATTTTGTAACTCAGACCCGAGCAACCGCCGCCCACAACGGATACGCGTAGAAAGAAATCGGGTTGTCCTTCTATATGCGCTTCTTTCATCAGTTTTTCAACCTGGGTTTTGGCCTTATCGCTTATAAAAATCATATCGTTTAAATCTTATTATTGTTAACGTTTGAGACACCTTCTTCGTATTTCGGTGGCCGTTTTGAATTGCAAATTTAGAAAGGTTTTTGCAGCAGATTTGTTAACGGCGCTAGCCAATCGCCCGCACCGTTCCAACTGCCGAACGGATGGTTTTGATCGCAAAATCAACCTCCTCCTCTGTTGTGAACCGGCCAACGCTGAAACGTAATGAGCTGTGTGCCAGGTTTTCATCCAATCCCATGGCCCGAAGCACATAACTTGGCTCGATTGAAGCCGAAGTACAGGCCGAGCCTGAAGAAAGCGCCAGGTCCTTATTGACAGACATCAAAAGCACCTCGCTGTCAGCATCACTGAAAGCAATATTACAAACCTGCGGCAGCCGGTTTTTCCGGGATCCATTTACACTGGTGCCGGTAATTGAAAGTAAGCCGGTTTCCAACCGATCGCGCAGTCGGCAAAGTTTTTCCATTTCGCCGGCCATTTCCAGGCGACATAGTTCAGCCGCGGTACCCAGACCTACTATGCCAGGAACATTGATAGTTCCGCTGCGCACCCCCCGCTGATGCCCGCCACCATCTATCTGGGGCTGCAGACGCACCCGCGGATCACGCCTTCTTATATAAATTGCTCCCACGCCTTTGGGACCGTAAAATTTATGAGCGCTTAAACACAACAGATCAATACCATCATTTAGCACATTCACCGGGATCTTGCCCACGGCCTGGGTCGCATCACTGAAAAACAGGACACCCCTTCGTTTGGCGATCGCAGAAATTTCTTTTACAGGCTGAACAGTACCCGTTTCATTATTACCATACATGACCGCGATCAGAATGGTTGCATCAGTGATGGCAGCTTCCAGTTCTTCCAGGTTTATCAGCCCTTCCCGGTCAACAGGAAGCCTCGTAATTTGTGCACCCTTTTTTTCCAGTTGGGTGCAGGTATCAAGAACAGCTTTGTGTTCTGTAGCAACAGTGATGATGTGATTACCTTTTACTGCATAGGCTTCAAACACACCTTTGATCGCCAGGTTTACCGCTTCAGTTGAACCCGATGTAAAAACGATTTCTTTCGGATCCGCACCAATCAGTTTTGCAACCTGTTCCCTTGCTATATCAGTTGCTTCAGCAGCCTGCCAGCCAAATGCATGGCTCCTGCTGGCAGCATTGCCATAATGTGTGGTGAAATAAGGCAGCATCGCTTCCACTACACGAGGATCACAGATTGTGGTTGCATTGTTATCGAGGTAAACAGGCAGCTGCATAGTTATAGTTTGTATTCGGCCATTGAGAATAACATAAATTTACGGCAAATGGTTTTATACGGTTGATGGTGCGCCAAATGACCATAACACAACTAAAATAATTATATGTTGAAGATTGAACACATTGGTATTGCAGTCAAAAATCTTGAAACCGCCATTCCTTTATATGAAACCCTGTTGAACACAAATTGCTATAAAACAGAAACTGTAGCATCAGAAAAAGTAGTGACCGCCTTTTTTAAAAAAGGCGAATCAAAAATAGAATTATTGGAGAGCGCAGAACCTGATGGCGTAATTGCGAAATTTATCGCAAACAAGGGTGAAGGCATTCATCATATTGCCTTTGAAGTAGAGGATATTTATGCTGAAATGAACCGGTTAAGGTCAGCGGGTTTTGTATTGATAAATGAAACACCTAAAGCGGGTGCCGATAATAAGCTGATTTGTTTTTTGCATCCAAAATCAACTTCCGGGGTACTTATAGAACTATGCATGGAAAAAGACAAGGCTACTCCTCATCCATGACTTTATTTAAACCAAGTTTGCTGATAGCAATTGAGGATGCTATCTGGCTGGCGTCTTTTTTATTATAAGCTTTACCTTCTGCCAGCACTACGCCATCAACCATGGCTCCAATGGTAAATAAACGCCGGCCACCTTCTATCTTTTCATCAAGCGTTTCAAACTCGAGGTTCTTGCCATTTTTATTGGCCCAACCATATAGTTTGTTTTTGTGATTGATTTCAAGTGCTTCAAGATCTTCCATAAACAGGTGCGGAATAATAATAACCTCAAGCACCCATCTTTTGGTTTTATCATATCCTTTGTCAAGATAGATGGCGCCCACTAACGCTTCGAGCGTATTGCCAAAGATCTGGCTCATCTTAAGCGAGTTGTCGAACTTGTTGAAAAAGGTAACCTTTTTGATACCCATCTTGATGGCTATCTCATTCAGTTTGTTACGGTTGACCATTTTGCTTCTCATCTCGGTGAGAAAGCCTTCATCTTTATATGGATATTTTTTAAAAAGGAAATCTGCCACGATACCACTGAGAATTGCATCGCCAAGGTATTCAAGTCTTTCATTGTTTTCGTCCGCCGTATCCCGCACGGAGCGGTGCGTAAGGGCTGCCTTGTACAGGGTAACTTTACCGGGGGTGAAACCTAATACATTTCTTAAACTCTGTTTGAAAGAAACATTATTTTCCTTTCCTCTGAACTTATTGAAAATACGGCTTAGAGTCAAGCTACAACTTTTTTCATCAGGTAAATAATCACTTTAAAAGCTACAGGAAGTTACAAAAAAACAAATTTCCGTACAGAGAATTCTTCTGCAGCATCTAATATGAATCCGGAAAAAAGTCAGGCAGTATATTTTTTTACAATAACACAGGCATTGTGTCCCCCGAAACCAAAAGTATTGCTGAGTGCCGCACGCACAGTACGTTTCTGGGATTTGCCAAACGTGAAGTTGAGATTAGAGTCGAGCTCCGGATCATCATTCATATGATTGATGGTTGGAGGTACCACATCATCTACTACTGCCATTACGCAGGCAATAGCTTCTACTACACCTGCGGCACCAAGACAGTGCCCGGTCATCGATTTTGTAGAACTGATGTTTACTTTATATGCATGCTCGCCAAACACATCCATTATTGCTTTAACCTCAGCCACATCACCGAGTGGTGTTGAAGTGCCATGAGTATTGATATAGTCGATATCTTCCGGTTTAAGGTCAGCATCACGCAGTGCAGCGAACATTACATTTTTAGCACCGAGACCCTGGGGATGAGGCGCAGTGATATGATGGGCATCAGCGGTTGCACCACAACCGGCAATCTCACAATATATTTTTGCACCTCTTGCAAGTGCATGTTCGAGTTCTTCCAGCACCAGTATACCAGCACCTTCACCCATTACAAAACCATCACGATCCTTATCATAAGGGCGGCTGGCAGTTTTAGGATCTTCATTGCGTTCACTAAGTGCTTTCATGGCATTGAAGCCACCAACTCCGGCTTCACAGATTACACTTTCGGATCCGCCACTAAGAATGATGTCTGCCTGGCCAAGTCTGATAAGATTGAAAGCTTCCATGATACCATTCGTAGAGGAAGCACAGGCGCTTACCACCGCGAAGTTTGGACCACGGAAACCATGTCGCATCGAGATCTGACCCGCTGCAATATCAAGAATCATCTTGGGAATGAAGAAAGGATTGAAACGAGGCGTGCCTTCGCCTCTTCCGAAATTCATAACTTCTTCCTGGAAAGTAAGTATGCCGCCGATTCCACTTGCGAAAACCACACCAACGCGATCTTTATTGATATCATCGCCGGTGAGACCCGCATCTTTTACGGCTTCATCACTTGCAGCAAGACCGGTTTGGGTAAAACGGTCAATTTTTCTTGCTTCTTTCTTATCGAGAAAATTAAGCGGATCAAAACCTTTCAGTTCGCAGGCGAAACGTGTTTTGAATTTGGAAGCGTCAAAAAGAGTGATATTATCAGCCCCGGAAACTCCGCCCAGCAGACCGTTCCAGTAATCCGGTAAATTATTTCCTATTGGTGTGAGCGCACCAATACCTGTAACAACTACTCTTTTTAATTTCATATAGCTGCGCTGATATTGAATTAGTAACAAATCCGCCTTCGCAGCATTATCAGCTATCGAAAGGCGGATCTATAGTATGCATCTGAAAGCAAAGGTCAATTACTTAGCATGTTCTTCTAAGTACGCAACAGCTTGTCCTACAGTGGTAATAGTTTCAGCTTGCTCATCAGGAATGGAAATGTTGAACTCTTTTTCAAATTCCATGATCAGTTCTACGGTGTCCAATGAATCGGCACCCAAATCGTTTGTGAAGGAAGCCTCATTGGTAACTTCTGCTTCTTCTACACCTAACTTATCAACAATGATTTTTTTAACTCGTGTTGCGATGTCTGACATTTTAGTAAATTTTAGTTACAGCTGCAAAAATATAATTTTTGAGATAACCGCAATTAAATAGCTGGTTATTAAATTATAGGTGACTACAATTTCCCGGCCACGTACAAGTATTAGGGCTGACCGGGCTTTTTGTAAAATTTGCGCTAAGATAAGCCTCTCATGTATAGAGCGGTAATTTTCTTTTAAAGTTTCGAAAGAATTTTCTGCCCCCTAAATCCTTATATTGCGACAAGGCATATTACAAATCTAACGAGATAAATGGCGCTTAAAATCCTTGATCACGGCTCTCCCGAGTATCATCAGATGGTCCGCTTGCGAAATGATATTCTTCGCAAACCACTTGGTTTGCACTTCACTCCCGAAGAACTAGAAAGCGAAAAGAACGAGATCCTTATTGCTGCTTTTGAAGATGATAAAATACTGGGTTGCTGTATGTTAATCAAAGCCGATGACAATACGGTGAGGCTTAGACAAATGGCCGTCTTAAACAATTTACAAGGGAAAGGTATCGGGCGTGCATTGATGCAATTTGCCGAAAACATTGCACGGGATCTTGGTTATAAGAAGCTGATGATGCATGCGCGGGTAACAGCCGTTGGTTTCTATGAAAAATTGGGTTACGAGGTGGTTGGCGAACAGTTTGAAGAAGTTACCCTGCCACATCATATGATGGAAAAAATACTCACTTCTTCCCGTTCGGACGAACTCAGTTGAACCACAGTTCTAGCTTACAAGACGGATATTAAACGGATACCTGTATAATTTGCTTTCACTTGCCCTTATGGTAGCGACCACCGCGAGGATCACATTCAGCACTCCTATGATCCAGATCAGGAAAAATCCTATCAATAAAATCACCAACAAAAAGCTGATAAAATACAGGATCAGGATGGTGATCTGAAAGTTCAGGGACTCACGCGCATGTGCCCCTACAAATGCAGAATCACGATTCTTCAGGATATAAATAATAAGTGGCGCCAGTATACCAATACCAGGAACTACTGTAAGAATATGCGACAATATTGCGAGGGTTCTTTCATCACCAGTTGGTTGAATAACCGGTTCCGCATCTTCACCCAGATAAGAGTTGTGTGACTGATATGCCATCGTCTGCTTTTTATTTAAGTTACATAAATTTCGGATGGGCTCCGTTTCTGACTAAGTTTGTGTGTGATTAAAGCTATTTGTTACAAAAACAGGTTCATGTATTTAAGAAAACTTGTGCTCACGGCGATTTTAACGTCATGTGGCTTTGCCATGAAGGCCCAGGAATATTACCAGCATGTTTCAATAAAAAAAGATTCTGTGTACGATGGCAGTATCAGGTTACTGGGTCGTTTGCAACAATCAGGATCCACCCGCTCTGACGAAGCCGCGCGAAATTACCGCGACTCGCTGATGACGGTACTCCGGAAAACTGATACCAGCTTCCGCAGCCCTGAAGCGATCTCCCGGGTGAGGTTTCCGCATCCTGCTTACCGTATTATCTCAGATATCGCCTGGAACGACTTTAAGGTTTCGCCCGGCAGCACCACTGCTATTCAATTACTGCAACAACTTGCAGCTGCTTATCCTGCAGAACAATATATCCAGGGAAACCTTGCCCTGGCTTACGAACGCACGGGCCGGAGTGATTCTGCAAATGCAGTAATAGATCGTTTCCTCAGTGCCAACCAAACAGGTTTCAACTCAATTCATCTACAGAAAAATATCATCCGGTATAAATGGAACCAGCTCCCGTTATCAGAAATCGTCAATCTTGGAACCGACAGCTTCAATACCTGGATCAATAACGCCACCTACCCTTTGCCCGCGGCGCTTGATTCGCTGAGAAACGCGTTAGCTGTAACGATTATTCATCGTATCGGGACCAACAGTAATGATACCTTGCTAGCTCAGCTTATTTTTGATTACGCAGATCTCACCGCAAAAGATAAATCATACCTGCTTGCTATACCGTTTTATAAAGAAGCAGTTAGGCATAATCCCGCACTGGAAACGCTGGCCGAGGACAGACAGGCCACCATCGGTGAAATCGATGAGTCAGTAGGTAACACTTTTAAATGGGCATCGGTAATTTATGCTGTACCATTGTTGGCTCTTGTGTTCATTCTCATAATCTGGTTAAAAAACCGTAACCGTAACCCGGATGGAGAAGACACAAGGATCAACTAGCTGCGGGCTCTTCTTCACTCACAAACTTGTTCATTCTTTGAAGAAAATCCAGTATCTGCTGCATGGTTTTAATATCGTCCACCACCAGCAAAAACAATTTACCAACTTGTTTCAGTTTGGCTTTGTTTGTGCGGGTTTGCAGATACGTTAGAATATTTCTGAAGATATCAGATTCAAAATAGGGTGAATCGGCTTTATTAATAAAGTAGCATCGCAGTGTTTCATCTTTTAATAACATCTTTTCAAAACCAAGCTCTACTGCAACACGTCTTGCCCGTACAGTATCAAAAAGGTCCGTAACAGGTCTTGGCATGGGTCCAAACCGGTCAGTGAGTTCATTCGCAAAAGCAACAAGCTCCTCTTCATTAGCGCAGTTATCCAAACGGGTGTATAAACTTAAACGCTCGGTAATACTTTCCACGTAATCGTCGGGGATCAGGATCTCGAGGTCAGTATCAACGGTGCAGTCCTGCACATACTCATCCTGTTTGGCAATCTCTTCTTTAAACAAACCCCTGAATTCCGTACGTTTCAATTCGCGGATAGCTTCATCAAGTATCTTTTGATACATCTCAAATCCAATCTCAGCCATAAATCCACTTTGCTCTCCACCAAGCATATTGCCGGCGCCACGTATATCAAGGTCACGCATCGCTATCTGGAAACCGCTTCCCAACTCACTATGCTGTTCCAGGGTTTGCAAACGTTTCCTCGAATCATTAGGCAATGAACTCATCGGTGGCGCAAGCAGGTAACAAAAAGCTTTTTTGTTGCTTCGGCCCACCCTTCCACGCAACTGGTGCAGATCACTCAAACCAAAATGATGCGCATTGTTAACGATGATGGTGTTAACGTTCGGAATATCAACTCCACTTTCAACAATATTTGTACAAACAAGTACATCGTATTTTTTATCGATAAAATCGAGGATCCTTTCTTCGAGCTCGTGACCTTCCAACTGGCCATGAGCAAAACCAATGCTCAGATCGGGACACAAGCCCTGTATCATTGCCGCCATTTCAGCAAGACCCAGCACACGGTTATGGATAAAGAACACTTGTCCGCCGCGTTCCGTTTCATAATAAATGGCATCACGGATAAAATCTTCATTAAACACGGCCACCTCTGTCTGGATAGCCTGCCTGTTTGGCGGCGGCGTGTTCATGATACTTAGATCGCGTGCGCCCATCAAACTGAACTGCAGGGTTCTTGGGATAGGCGTTGCCGTTAGAGTGAGACAGTCAACGTTCGTTCTTAAGGTCTTGATCTTTTCTTTATGCGCAACACCAAACTTTTGTTCTTCATCAATCACGAGCAGGCCCAGGTCCCTGAACTTAACTTCTTTTCCCAGAAGGCCATGAGTACCAACAATGATATCCACTTTACCTTCCTGCAAACGCTGAAGTACTTCTTTTTTTTCTTTTGATGATTTGAACCGGTTGATATAGTCGACCGTAACCGGGAAGTCTTTCAGCCGTTCTTTGAATGTTTTATAATGCTGAAAAGCCAGGATGGTGGTCGGCACAAGCACCGCGGCCTGTTTGCCGTCGAGGCAGGTTTTGAAAGCAGCGCGTATAGCGATCTCGGTTTTACCAAAACCAACATCACCACAAACAAGCCGGTCCATCGGCGAAGTTTGCTCCATGTCTTTTTTTACATCGGCAGTCGCCTTTGCCTGGTCAGGTGTATCCTCGTAAATAAATGAGGCTTCGAGCTCGGTTTGCATATAATTATCCGGTGCATGCGCAAATCCCTGTTGAGCTTTTCTTTGAGCATACAGCTTAATGAGATCAAAGGCAATCTCTTTAACCTTCACCTTGGTCTTTTCTTTCAGCTTTGCCCAGGTATCACTACCTAATTTATTGACCTTGGGTATGGTACCTTCCTTACCGGTATACTTAGAAATCTTATGAAGCGAATTGATGTTTACATACAGTATGTCACTGTCTTTATATATGATACGAACCGCTTCCTGCACCCTGCCATTTGCCTCAATCTTTTGCAGGCCACTATAACGGCCCACGCCATGATCAATATGCGTTACATAATCGCCGGGCTGTAATTCACGTAGTGTTCTTAGTGTTAGGGCCTTGTTCTTATTATAAGCCTGTTTTACTTTATACTTATGGTAACGTTGGAATATCTGGTGGTCCGTATAACAAACAGCCTTAACGTTCTCATCAATAAAACCTTCGTGGATAGAAACAGGCACCGGAATAAACGGTATCTCTGCTTTCAGATCCTCAAATATGCTGTGAAGTCTTTCAAGCTGGCGTGGATTTTCGGCAAACAGGTATAAGGTGTAGCCCCTGGTTAACCAGCTTTTAAGATCGCTGATCAGCATGTCGAACTGCCTGTTGAATGCAGGTTGTATGCGGGTTTGAAATTCGATGGCGTCGAATTCCTCACCGCCGATCGCTACGGGTTTTGGACCGAAGCTTACTACCTGTCTTTCAAGCAACCTTCTTTCAACCAGGCTTGCCGTTACAAAATCTTCCGGTTTGACTTCTATCTTCTCAACCTTATCGTCTTCTTCTTTTTTGCCATAGGAGCCAGCGTCACGAAGTTCAAGGAACATCTGCAGATCCTCCTCCTGCGTTATGATGCGATCACGTGTAAGTTCCCAATCCTGCATCCAGATCACAGTATTCTCCGGCAAAAAGTCAAACAGCGAAACCTTCTCTTCATCGTCAAACTGGGTTTCAATATTCGGGATGATATTTACCTGCAGCAGCTTTCTTTCACTCAACTGTGATTCAGGATCAAAGATTCGGATGGAATCGATATCGTTTCCAAACAACTCAAGACGGTAGGGTTTTTCGTTACCAAATGAATAGATATCGAAAATACCACCCCGCAACGCAAACTGCCCCGGTTCATAAACAAAATCGGTACGCTCAAAACCATAATTAACAAGCTTTTCTATGAGACCATCGACATCAATGGTTTCATTTGTTTTGAGCTGAATAATGTTCCCTGAAAGCACGTTTGGAAGCACCACCTTTTCAAAGATTGCTTCAGGGTATGTTATGAGTATCTTCTTATTACCACCACCGCTCCATTTCATTAAAGCTTCAGCCCGCAACATCACATGACTGCTGTTGAGCAACCGGAAATTCTTACGGTTTTTAAAAGAAGAAGGAAAATAAAAAAGATCGAGTGCGTTTGTAAGATTCTCAAGCGTGTTATGCAGGTAAGCTGCGTATTCTGCATCTTCACATATTACAACATGGTTCAGCGACGCTGTTTTATCATGTTGAAAGATTCCATTTATTATAAATCCTGTTGAGCTTCCCTGGAGGTTTTTAAGATGGATCTGGCCGGGTTGGGCGTACGAGAGCCTGTCCGCGAGCTCAAAAAGGCGGGGGCTGTTTTTATATCCATCAAGCAGATTCTGCAAATTCATATTGCGCCGCGAAGTTACTGATAAGTGATCAATACAAAGGATCAACACTACCATCAACCTGTTAAATTATCCAAGACCGCGCCATGGAGGACCGGTCTCGTTACAAAGCATTTTAGTACATTTAGTAAAAGCTTGCTTATGGTACAACCCTGGCGCACCGGTAAAGTTATCCGCATAACCGACGAAACACCCAGCACCAGGCGGTTCTGGATCCAAATACCGGAACTGGAATCATTTGATTTTAAACCGGGTCAGTTTGTTACCCTTGATCTGCCGATCCACGAGAAACCTAATAAGAGGTGGCGCAGTTATTCTATAGCTTCCTGGCCGGATGGCACCAATGTGTTTGAGCTGGTGATCGTACTCGTGGCCGACGGTCTCGGAACACCGTATTTATTTAATGAGATCCGGGAGGGATCCGAACTGGTTTTACGTGGCCCGCAAGGCGTATTTGTGTTGCCTGAGCCAATCCAAAGCGATCTGTTTTTTATTTGCACGGGTACGGGGATCGCACCGTTCCGATCGATGACGCACCATATTCTTAACCATAATATTCCACACAAAACGATCTACATGATTTTCGGCTGCCGCAAATTTGGGGACGCTTTGTATGGACGGGAACTAAAAGAACTCGCACGTCAGATGCCAGGACTTCAATATTTGCCCACCTATTCAAGGGAAGAAGCTGGCAACTATGACCACCTGGTACGCCTGGGATATGTGCACCAGGTTTATGAAGAAATCTGCCGGAAGAACAATATGGCCCCGGCATCTTTTTATTTATGTGGATGGAAAAATATGATCGATGAGGCAAAACAAAGAATTACGGCCCTTGGGTACGACCGGAAATGTATCCACCAGGAGCTGTATGGTTAGGAGCCAGACTTTTTAATAGAACCCTTATCCCCCGAAACTTTTTTGGCTGCCTGCTCCACTATATCTGCCGGCTTTTCTTCCCGTACGGTTTTCATGTTGATGACAGGACTATGCAATTGCTTCATCTTTTGCTCCAATCCCGCGTTTTCGCGTTGAAGATCAAGGATTTCCGCGTGGTTCGACAGCATTTCATTTTCAAGTTCAATTACCTTTCTTTTGAGGGAACGGATCTGCTGACTCCTTAGAAGGAAACCGGCGGACGCTGCGAACACTAACATTCCTCCAAGCCATAAAACGTTTATAGTCGTCTGAATCGCAAGCATATATCTCGTTTGAGGGTCCCAGGGGTTAGGTGGGACTCGGTTTGAGCGTTAATAATTATATAAAGCTAGTAATTAATGCTTAGTTCTGCAATTCACGGGCCGTCAAACCTTTAACCGATCTGGTTCCGGATGATCTCCGCTACCATATTTGCCTGGATTCGTTCCTGCTTCATAGAATCGCGGTACCGGATGGTAACCGTGCCATCTTCTTTTGTCTGGTGATCGATGGTGATGCAGAATGGTGTTCCGAGGGCATCCATACGGCGATATCTTTTACCGATCGTATCTTTTTCCTCGTAAAAGCACCGGAAATGCGGCTTGCATTTTTCGAGTATAGACTGAGCAATTTCGGGTAGCCCGTCTTTTTTGGTGAGAGGGAGTATAGCGAGTTTGATAGGTGCCAGTTTAGGAGGGAACCGCAATACAACGCGGCTGTCCGATTTCTCGGGTGTGCTCAGATCTTCTTCCCGGTAAGCTTCGCTCATTACCAACAGCACTGTACGATCAAGACCGATAGAGGTTTCTATCACATACGGAATGTAATTCTGGTTGATCTCCGTATCAAAATACTGCATCTTCTTTTTCGAATATTCCTGGTGATTTTTAAGATCGAAATCACCCCGCGAGTGAATACCTTCTACTTCCTTGAAACCAAATGGGAACTCATACTCTATATCACAGGCAGCTTTTGCATAATGCGCCAGCTTAACATGATCATGAAAACGATACTTGTCCGCCGAAATACCCAGGTCGGTATGCCATTGCATCCGCTGAGTTTTCCAGTATTCATACCACTGATCTTCAGTACCGGGTCTCACAAAAAACTGCATCTCCATTTGTTCAAATTCGCGCATGCGGAAAATGAATTGTCTTGCCACAATTTCATTGCGGAAAGCTTTACCAATCTGCGCGATACCAAAAGGAATTTTCATGCGACCGGTTTTCTGCACATTGAGGAAGTTCACAAATATGCCCTGCGCAGTTTCTGGCCGTAGATATATTTCGCTTGCTTCTTCGGAAACGGAACCCAGCTCGGTGGAAAACATCAGGTTGAACTGGCGCACATCGGTCCAGTTTGAGGTACCACTGATCGCACATTTTATCTTATTCTCTTCTATCAGATTTTTAAGACCCGCAAAATCGTCTGCTGCAAGGAGGGCATCCATTTGGCGCAGCAACCCGGTTGCCTCATCTTCCTTGCCTTCCTGTTGTAATTTTTCGGCAGCCGCTTCAATCAGGTGGTCAACGCGGTATCTTTTCTGGCTGTCTTTATTATCAATCATCGGGTCACTGAAATTGTCAACGTGACCGCTTGCCTTCCAGGTTGTAGGATGCATAAAAATGGCGGCATCGATACC
The DNA here is from genome assembly GCA_023416995.1 of Bacteroidota bacterium. Lineage (GTDB taxonomy): Bacteria > Bacteroidota > Bacteroidia > Chitinophagales > Chitinophagaceae > DATHKG01. The sequence goes on along the minus strand of JAEZGI010000001.1, from coordinate 29,438 downwards.
CACAATGTTCTGATGCATCTGGGTCATGCTCTTCCACCAATGATCCTTGATGTTTTTCTTCAACTCACTGCCCCACTGACCATAATCGTATACGGCGCTGAGACCATCATAGATTTCGCTGGACTGAAATATAAATCCGTACTCTTTACAATGCGATATAATTGCCTGGAACTTGTTAGAATCTGTAGACATAATGGCGGTAAAGATAAGCCGTAGCACGCAAAAAAACAGCGGTAAAACCGATTCTTAAACGCAGAACGATTGGGTTGATAAGCTTATTCCTGGTCGTCGGTTTGACGCCCCCGCAATTTCTCCCTGTTGTTTTGAAGTTTCTCGTTTGCGCGGTGCCGCTCTATGTCCCTGAGATTTTTTTTGGAGAAGTTTTTCGCCAACGCATCTGTCAGATCCACCCCGGTTTGATTTGCAAGACACATTAAAACCCACATCACATCCGCCATTTCATCAGCAAGGTTGTGCTTGTTATCTGATTCTTTAAATGATTGTTCACCATATTTCCGAACCATTATGCGCGATAGTTCCCCAACTTCTTCCATAAGTATTCCCAGGTTGGTAAGTTCATTGAAGTAACGCACACCCACGGTCCGGATCCAATGATCCACGGAAGCCTGGGCCTGTCTCAAGGTTATGTCAGGAGCTTGTTCTTCCATTATTCTTTGTTTTTTGAATCAATCCAGATGGTAACCGGACCATCGTTTAACAATTCCACCTTCATATCTGCACCAAACTCGCCTGTCCCGATTGGTTTTCCCAGTTCATTTTCTAAAGCCCTGATGAGCGACTCGTAAAGTGGTATGGCAACCGGCGGTTTGGATGCGCGGATATAAGACGGACGGTTACCTTTTTTCACTGCAGCATGTAAAGTAAACTGGCTCACAAGTAAAATGTCGCCGCCTGCTTCCCGAACCGAATGATTCATTACCCCGTTTTCATCATCAAAAATCCGCAGGTTCACGATCTTGCCACTTAACCAGGCAACGTCTTCTGCCCCATCTGCATCCTCGATTCCCACTAAAACCAGCAAACCTTTTCCGATAGAGGAACGTATAATATTGTTTATAGTAACGCTTGCACGACTGACGCGCTGAATAACTACCCGCATGATCCTATTTTCGCCAGAAGCCGGTTATTAGCCTTGGCCTTATTTAATATCTTTAAACTATGAAGGTAGATATTTCGAAAGAGATCCGCTTCACAACCGCGCGAAGCGGTGGCAAAGGCGGTCAGAATGTGAACAAGGTTGAAACCATGGTAACCGGGGCGCTGGATATCGGCAAGTCCGAAGTATTGACCGATGAACAGAAAATGATATTGACACGCAAGCTGGCCAATAAAATCAACTCAGAAGGATTACTTCAGATAAAAAGCCAGGTTCATCGCTCACAGCTGGCCAATAAGGAAGAAGTGGTCAGGAAAATGGAACAACTGATCGGGGAGGCGCTTAAAAAGGTAAAGCCACGCAAGGCTACCAAACCTTCGAAAGCAGCCAAGGCCAAAAGGCTGGATTCAAAAAAAATCGATGCTGCACACAAACAAAATCGTCAGAAGATCCGGTATAACCCGGATTAAAAAAGATACGCTATGAGGTTTTCTTTATATGGAATCAGAGCGCTGAAAAATCTGTGGATCCTGTCCGTAGTGTTGTGTGCGCTATCAGGGTGTCAGAAATCGCTGAATGGTAGTGCGGGTGACGAGGCAAAACATCAGTTAACGATCAACTTCAAAGCTGTAGTTGATAATGACGAGCTGGTAGCTGGTAAAGAGTATCATAACGTTTTCAATGAACCGTACACCGTCAGTGCTTTCAAATTTTATATTCACGCAATTCAGTTGATCAATGATGGAGAAGGAGCGGTTTTTGAGCTTCCGAAAGACAAATACTACCTCATTGATTTTGCGAACAGCAGTACAATGATGATAGAGGCTGGTGTGGCGCCGGACAACTACAATCGCCTTGCGTTTATATTAGGGGTAGATAGTGCCCGAAATGTAAGTGGTGCACAGACAGATGCGCTTGATCCCGCAAAAGGGATGTTCTGGACCTGGAACACAGGTTATATAATGGCGAAGCTGGAAGGCAACTCGCCGGTGGCCGGCACACCCAATAATTCTTTTGAATATCATATCGGTGGTTTCCGTACCGGCGAGAATGTAATTCAACAAATATCATTACCGTTTTCATTACAAGGTGCAATTGATTTGAAGGCCGGAAAGTCAACCCGGGTCGATATTACTGCAAATGTGAACGCCTGGTTTCACGATCCGAATGACATCCGCCTGGGTTCAAACCCGGTGTCTATGACTCCCGGCCCGCTTGCAGTGATGGTTTCGGAAAATTACCGGAAAATGTTTACCGTTGTAAATATTGTAAATGAACCTTGAACAGACGTTGTACCATAATCATTTCATCACTTGTCCTGCTGCTGACGGTAGGGGTACACTCGTGTAAAAAAGATGCTGACGCCGGCGGTTATACAACACCGTTAAACTTTAAAATACCTGATGGATTTCCTGATCCGGTGTATAACATGGCAGGCAATCCCGTGACGCAGGAAGGTTTTGAACTTGGACGGAAATTATTTTATGATGGTCGCCTGTCAAAGGACGGAAACTTCCCCTGTGCTTCGTGTCATCAGCAGTTCGCAGGTTTTGCCACGCTTGACCACGATCTCAGTCATGGATTCAACAATCAGTTTACAACACGCAATGCCCCGGGCTTATACAACCTCGTATGGCACAAGGGCCTTCATTGGGATGGAGGCATTGCCAATCTCGAGGTGCAGGCACTTGCCCCTTTAACAGCACCAAATGAAATGGCGGAAGACGTGGCTTCCGTGGTAAATAAGCTGGAGCAGGATCAGGATTACCGGCGGTTGTTCAGGTCAGCGTTCGGATCAGATGAAGTGACCAGCCAAAAAATGTTACTTGCACTCACGCAGTTTATGGCCATGATGGTTTCTGCTGACTCAAAATATGATAAGGTGAAAAAGGGCCAGGCAACCTTTACCGGAAACGAACAAGCGGGATATGAAATCTTCAAGGTGAAATGTGCATCCTGTCATACAGAACCACTTTTTACAGATTTTAGTTACAGGAACACTGGCCTGCCACTTAATACAAGTTTGCGTGACTTCGGCCGAATGAATATCACCCGCAATCCTGCCGATTCTCTGAAATTTAAAGTACCCAGTCTAAGAAACGTGTTTCTTACATACCCGTACGGACATGACGGCAGATTCAGTTCAATCGGCCAGATGCTTGACCATTATAACAGCGGCGTACAACAATCCGCTTCGCTTGATCCCTCACTGGTGAACGGTATCCCTATTAGTTTCAACGAACGTTATTACCTGGTGCAGTTTCTTGGTACGCTCACAGATTCAACCTTCATCAGCGATAAAAGATTTGCGCAACCTTAGTTCCCGCATCCTTTTCCTTAATTTTGGAACCTTACTTATAAAAACCAGTTTTTGAGCGGGATAAAAAAATTAGCGGGACAAACTTTATGGTATGGCGTTCCGAACATAGTTGGAAGGTTTCTGAACTTTGGAATGAGTTTGCTGGGATTCCGGTTGTATGATCCCAGTGCTTCTTCTTACTTCACGCAGGTTTATGCTGTTATCCCCTTTCTGACCATCCTGTTTACTTATGGACTAGAGACAAGTTATTTCAGATTTGCGCAAAGCCATGACAGGCGTAAACTGTATAACACGCTGAACGTTTCCATCATCTCGTCAACAGTATTGTTCACTGCTTTCCTGTTTTTGTTTAAAGACACGGTTGTTGGTTTTATGGAGATGGAAAAACATCCTGAGTTTGTAACCTGGATGTTATGGATCTTGTTTTTTGATACGCTGATTGCGATACCGATGGCAAAGTTGCGGTTAGAAGAACGGCCGCAGAAATATGCCTTCATCAACTTTTTTGGAATTATTCTCAATATAGCGCTTGTTATATTTTTTTATTACGTTGCAAAGCCAGCCTACGAAGCAGATCACAGTTCCTTTCTGGGCAGCTTTTTTGACCCAGCAGTGGGTATCGGTTATTTTATACTCGCTAATGTTATAGCAAGCGCCATTAAGATGTTGTTGCTTTGGAAAGAATTTGCCGTCTTCCGCTTTGAGTTCGATGCAAAGTTGTGGAAAGACATCATCCGATATGCTGCACCTTTACTGATAGTGGGCATGGGTGGTATGATCAATGAAATGCTGAGCCGCGCTTTTTATCAAAAAATTCTTACTGATGACCCGGAGATTGAAACGTTTGAACTCGGCGTGTTTGGTGCGAATTACCGGTTGGCGATCCTGGTAACCATCTTCATACAAATGTTTAAGATGGCTGCGGAACCATTCTTTTTCAGCCAGTCAAAAAATGAAGGGGCACAACGAACCTATGCACGTGTAATGAAATTTTTTGTGATTGCATGTTGCTTTATGTTCCTGGGTATCTCACTCTTTATGGATATCTGGAAATACCTGATTGCATCTAAACATCCTGAATATGCAGAGGGCCTGAACATCGTACCTATACTCGCGATGGCGAACATCTTTCTTGGTATCTATTATAATCTTTCTGTATGGTATAAACTTACCAATAAAAACATGGTAGGTGCTTATGTAACTGTTGCCGGAGCTGTTATTACTATCGTGCTCAATTTTGTACTGGTACCCGAATTTCGTTATACTGGTGCAGCCTGGGCCACATTTGTGTGTTATACGTTTATGATGGTGATCAGTTACAAACAGGGTCAGCGGCATTATAAGATTCCTTATCCCACCAAAAAACTAATAACCTATCTCGTGATCTGCACGTTGATGTATATCATCCACGAGGTGATTATACGGAACATAAATGCCGAAGCGGGGTACTATTACTATGTTTACTATGGAACCAGTTTGTTGTTTGTTGGTTTGTTCACGCTCCTGATTTTAAAGGTCGAAAGAAAAGAACTCGTTAACCTGCCGGTTATCGGAAAATATGTAGAGCGATTTATTTAACAGTTGTTTTGGGTCCTCCTCAGGATAAGATGCATGTGTTGAGCGCCCCATCTGCGTTTGCTAAAATCCAGATTTACCTGTTAGTGGTATTTGCAGATGCTGTCAATCATTGAATTTTGTGCTCAAACAACCATTTATGAATCCAAATAAAGCACTTTGGGAGAAGGGTGACTTTACCGTTCTCGCAGAAACAATGCGTGACAGTGCGGCTGCATTCGTCGACGGCCTAAACATCACAAAGAACATGAAGGTACTTGACCTCGGTTGCGGCGATGGCAATACCGCTTTACCCGAGGCACAGCTGGCAGCCGAAGTTGTCGGCGTTGACATTGCCAGCAATTTAATAGCTGCTGCAAAACAACGTGCGCAGCAAGCCGGCGTGAAAAACGTAACGTTCATGGAAGGTGATGCTGCTGAACTTAACGGGTTAGAAGATGAATCTTTCGACCTCGTGGTGAGCATATTTGGAGCCATGTTTGCACCAAGGCCGGATGTAGTAGCCAAAGAAATGGTTCGCGTAACCAAACCAGGCGGCCGTATTGTTATGGGTAACTGGATACCAGGAGATCCAACCCTCGTAGCACAGGTGCTAAAGATCAGTACAGCTTATACCCCGCCTCCGCCCGAAGGCTTTATTAGTCCGATGCTTTGGGGAGTTGAAAGTCATGTTAAAGACCGGTTTGTAAATGCAGGTATTCCGGCAGAAAACATTTCGTTTTCCCGCGAAACATTTGTATTCATGGCTGACTATTCGCCGACCGAATTTCTTAACAATTTCAGGCAGTTTTATGGTCCAACGATGAACGCGTTTGAAGCTGCAGAAAAAAACGGCAGGGCCGATCAGTTACAAAAAGAACTTGAGGACCTGTTCATTGCACAAAATCAACGGGATGATGATACAACTGCTATCCCGGCTACTTTTCTGAAAGTCACTGTTAAACGATGATTTCTCTTTTGTGCCTTCATTAACTGAAGTTTTTGATTCCCGGGCACGATTCTTTTATTTATCACTTAAAACCTGTGATATGGCAGAGAATAACAACCCGGTCAGTATTGAGACCACAAAAGCTTTCAAAGTTCCGGTGGAAAAATTGTATGCTGCATGGATCGAAGGTGATCAGTTAAAAAAGTGGTGGCATCCATTCGGCAAAAACCTGACTAATGTAAAAAATGAGTTGAAAAATGGCGGCGCTATCCGATATGAGTTTGACGGTGATCAGAAATGCCAGGTGACAGGTGAGTATAATGAGGTGGTTGAAAACAAAAAGTTGGTGTACTCATGGAACTGGGATCTTGAGCATGACGACATGAAAAACGGCGATTATACATTAACGATAGGATTCGAATCAGCAGGGGATGGCAGCAGGCTAAATATCAAACAGGAGGGTTTTGAAGAAGAAATCGCAACAGCACCACACAAACAGGGCTGGGAACGCGGACTCGAAGCGTTGAGATCTTACCTCGAGGGCGATGCCGCGGGTCAACAAACCGATAACCGCCGTGATATCGACCAGGATGAGATCGGTAACCGCGCCGACGATACTGTGCAACAACAAAAAGACACAACCAAGAAACAGGCGGACTCCGGCTCCGGACAATCAAAAAATGAAGGTTCGACCCAACCCGTTGCCGACAATCAGGAAGCTAAGTCTGAAGGCCAGCCCGAAAACGCAGACGCGGCCAGATCCGTCTCTCACCCGCAAGCAAAAGCCGAAAGCCAGACAGGTAATGAGGGTATAACCAAACCTGCTGCCGACGACCCGAAAACAAAGGCCGAGGGCCAGCCGGAGACGCCAGGTGGTAATTCATCAGACACCGGGGGAAAAGGACCCAAACCCATTGGCCCCAATCAACAAACCTGGGAAAATCCAGAACCTGGCGAGGACATGAAAAACAAGATTTCCGAGCAAAAGGAAAAACTCCGCAAACTCCACGAAAATCCTAACGCACAAGATCCGCAGTTAGAGGAACTCAATAAAAAGCAGGATATCGAAAGCAGAAATGAGGCGCCACCTCATGATAAAAAATCTGAAAACGCTGTCCAGGAGGACTTCGACCCTGGTAAACATAAGACAGAGGCCCCGGCACATTAGAGCTTTCAACCGCATGCAAAACATGCGGTTTTTTTATCTTTTTCAATCTAAATTTTGTCTGTCAGAGTTCATTAATTCCCGATCCGGCAGTCAGGTGCTTACGAAACCAGGAGCGAAATCAATATGTAACTTATACTAACACATATAGTGCTTGTAACCAGGCGTTAAAAGCCGTAATACATTGTTAGCAGTCATTATTTGCGCAATGACCTGTCACTGCCGCCGGCGTACATTTTCCGGCATTCGTAATAGCCCGACCTCGTAATCGATTTAATTTTACACGATTCCGCCTGGATTATCCAGGACAGGATACTTAACAAAACATTGCCAGTTAACACGACATGTTTTTTTAAGTAACAGGCTCTAACAAAAGTTAATATCACACAGATGAACATGAAGTCATTTTTTACCGGGATCTTACTCTCTTTAAGCATCGCCATTCAGGCACAGCAAAAGAACATTTTTTTGGATGCCAGCTTTTGGCAGTCAAAGCCCGGTGTTGAAGCAGTGAAAGCTGAGATAGCGAAAGGAAACAGTCCTTCAGAATATAATGCCGGCAATTTTGACCCGGTTGTTCTCGCGATAAACAGTGGCGCACCTGATGAAACTGTTAAGTTTCTCCTTGAACAACCAGGCAACGATGTCAACAAACTAACGCACGATGGCAGAACCTATATTTTCTGGGCGGCCAGCAAAGGCAATACCCTGCTGATGGAACATCTTGTATCAAAAGGTGCCAAAATCGCGGGTATGCAGGATAATCATGGTTATTCCGTGCTGAATTTTGCAGCAAATGGTGGTCAGAAAAATACCGCTGTCTACGAAATCTGTCTGAAAAATGGTGCCGACCTGAAAAAGGATCTCACGCACGATGGTGCTAACGCACTGCTGCTTGTGGTGCCTTCAGACGCTGATGGCAAACTCACAGAGTACTTCATTTCAAAGGGCCTTTCATTAAACAGTAAGGATGCTGACGGTAACACTGCATTCAATTATGCTGCACGCGCCGGGAACATTGAAGTAATGAAAGCGTTGAAAGCTAAAGGCGTTTCGCATACTGACAATGCAATGATCATGGCCGCACAGGGCAGTCGTCGGGGCGCCGCACCATTAGAAACATTTCAATACCTCGAGTCGCTTGGCATTAAACCAACCGTGCTGAGCAAAAATGGCGAAAACGTATTACATGCTATTGTTCGGAGACCCGGACAGGAAAAGCTGATTCAATACTTTCTGAGCAAAGGCGTAAAAGCTAACCAGGCAAACAAAGACGGCAATACCGTTTTCATGAACGCAGCTGCCGCCAATCGCGACCTGGCAGTTCTTGAAACTTTGCGTGCGGGCGTTGCTGATATAAACCAGGCGAATAAAGATGGTCATACCGCCTTAACACTGGCCGTACGCGGTAACAGTCCTGAAGTAGTGCAATACCTGGTTGAAAAAGGTGCACGCGCTGACATAAAGGACGCAAAAGGTGATAACCTGGCAGCGTATCTTATCGAATCGTATAATGCACGCCAGTCTAAGGAATTTGAATCCAAGCTCAATACATTGAAAGCCGGTGGCCTGAAGGTTCAGGCACCACAGGCAAACGGCAATACCTTATATCACCTGGCTGTCGCAAAAAACGATATTGCCTTGCTCGAATACGTGAAATCTTTGAATATCGATGTTAATGCAACAAACAAGGAAGGTCTCACAGCACTTCACCGCGCAGCAATGTTGGGTAAGGATGATGCAGTGATGAAATACCTTTTGTCTATCGGCGCTAAAAAAGACATCAAAACCAGCTTTAGCGAAACTGCTTTTGACCTGGCCAGCGAAAACGAAAACTTTTCAAAACAAAACATTTCTCTCGCGTTCTTAAAATAAACGAATAATATGAAGTCGATCAGGTTGGCGTTGTTTGTGGTTTTACTGTGTACATCGTTTGTAGTGAATGCGCAAACAACACGTTATAAATGTATGGTTCAGATGACGAACTATGTTGGGGAAGGTGCATACATCGTTGTTTCAATAATAGATCCGAAAGGCAATTACGATAAAACCCTGTCTGTAATGGGACCAGATAAAGAATGGTATCCCGACTGGAAAGAGTGGCATAAGGCTTACAAGAAAAAGCCAACCAATATAAGCGCTATCACCGGTGCATCGGTTGCTGGCGGAGATCGCAGTGTAGTGACCCTTGAAATTGAAAACGCCAAGATCAATGCAGGTTACATTTTGCGGTTTGAAACCGCTGTAGAAGATAAACAATATCATGTAAAAGATATCGAGGTTCCGTTGACAACTGAGGGCCTTACAGGTAAAAAAGATGGCACCAATTACATCCGGTATGTGCGGTTCAGTGCCAACTAATATTTTTTAATCGATATGATCATATCTGTCTGGAGATACAGCCACTTATTATTGGCTGTATCTTCTTTTTTATTGCTCACCCTCGCTTCAGTAACCGGCATCATACTGGCATTCGAACCAATTGCAGACAAGTCCCAATCTTACTATGTGCAAGGGTCGGATACGCTGCGGCTTGCTGAAGTTGCGCCGGTAATACGCGGGGAGTATAAAGACGTTCAGAAGTTAACTATTGATGATAATGATTTTGTAATACTCGACTGGACGGATACGGCAGGCGTCGCGCAGAAATCCTATGTTGATCCGCGTAACGGTAAAATACTTGGTGCCGTTAAAGAACAATCTGCATTTTTTAACTGGGTAACGGCGTTGCACCGGTCTTTGTTTTTGAAAGAAACAGGACGGTTCCTGGTGGGTTTGTCGTCATTCCTTTTAATCCTGATCGGATTATCAGGTATGATCCTGGTGATACAACGTCAAAAAGGAATACTCCGGTTTTTTTCACATATCGAGCGGATAAACTGGGCTCAGTATTATCATGTTATTTTCGGTCGTATCGTTTTATTTCCAATCCTGTTTATTGCTTTAACAGGAACTTATTTATCAATTGCGCGCTTTGAATGGATTGATGCAACCGAAGCAAAATTGCAGGCACCGGAAAATGAATTGCCTGAAGATCCCCTTAAGGAAGTGAGGGACTTTCCATTGTTCAACGAAGTGCGTTTAGCTGACCTGCAAACGCTTGAATTTCCATTTTCAGAATTTCCTGAAGATTATTACACATTGAAATTGCATGATCGTGTAACCATGGTCAATCAATTTACGGGTGATGTGATCACTGAAAAAGTATTCTCCCGCGCGGCACAATTAAATGCCTTTAGTTTGCGGTGGCACACCGGGCGCAATGGCATAGTATGGTCAATTATTCTTGCTGTCAGTTCCGCCTATATCCTATTTTTTATCTATTCCGGTTTTGTAATCATGTGGCGCCGTCGGGCCGGTGTACAGAAAAATAAATTCAAAGCCGAAGAATGTAACATTGTCATCCTTGTAGGTACCGAGAATGGCACCACAATGCGTTTCGCGCGCTCGGTTTATCAGCAACTTGTTGCCGCTGGCAATAAGGTTTATGTGACCGATATGGATAAGTATCGCCGCTTTCCATTGATGCAACAGTTGATTGTCATGACCAGCACTTATGGACTGGGTGATCCGCCCTCCAATGGCCGGCATTTTGCTTCGCGGCTTTCTATACATCATCAACAGCAACCGTTCCGGTTTTCGGTTGTGGCATTTGGTTCACGCACCTATGCAGATTATTGCAAGTTTGGACTGGAAGCAGACGTAATGTTAAGCCATGTATTGAATGCAACACGGGCTACCGAAGTATTTACGGTGAACGATCGTTCGCCGGAAGATTTTGCTGCGTGGTGCACCGCCTGGTCGCAACAAACAGGGTTTGCACTTAATGTGACGCCTGACCTCATAGAGAATGAACATCACAAGGACCTGCGTAAAATGACGGTGACGCATAAAACAATTATGGGCGAAGGTGACGATACGTTTTTGATGCGCCTGGCACTATCGGGCAAACAACACGTAAAATCAGGTGATCTGCTCGCGCTGTACCCGGCCAATGATCATCGTGAACGACTTTATTCGTTGGGTATGGTACAAAAGGAAATTCAATTAAGCGTGAAACATTATCCTGGCGGACTGGGTTCAGGATTTTTATATGCATTGTCTCCCGGTGATTCTATTCGTGCACGCATCGTAAAAAATGAGCACTTTCATTTTCCGCCCGGGGCGTCTTCGGTGATTATGGTCTCAAATGGCACAGGCATTGCGCCGTTCCTGGGAATGATCAGTGATAACAAACATAAACTGCCAGTGCACTTATATTGCGGTTTCCGCTTTGAGCGTTCCTTTACTTTGTATCAATCATTTCTTGCCGAACAACAGGATGCGGGCAGGTTATCATCATTGCACCTTGCCTTGTCACGCGAAGGCAATAAACAGTATGTAATGGATTTGTTGCTGACTGCGGGGTCGGTTATTGGAGAAGCCTTACGCGATGGAGCTGTGGTGATGATCTGCGGTTCACTCGCGATGCAGAAAGATGTGTTGCAGGTATTGTCGGCTATTTGTGCTGCCAGCGATAACCTCGATTTGGATACCTTGCATCTGGACGCCCGGATACTGACAGATTGTTACTAATAACCTGGTATTACGTACAAATATTCATCACTATTGAGCAATCTTCTCCCTATAGTTAATGACACCGCTGTTGAAGGCCTCTTTAATGCGGACCCGCTTTTCATATCTATATATGAAAGGATTGGATTGCCAACAAACTGGTACAGACCACCAGGTTTTGTTTCGTTAAGCAGGATCATCCTTGACCAGCAGGTGAGTCTTGCTTCGGCGTATGCACATTACCTGAAACTTGATAGTTATATACCGGTTTTTACACCTGAAAACATCCTTAAATTAAGTGATGAAGAGATGCGCGCTTGCCAGATCAGCCGTCAAAAAGCAACATACCTCCGGGCCTTGTCGCAGGCTTTGGTGGATGGTACATTAAATCTCGATACGCTTGCGGAGCTGCCTGATACCGAAATAAGAAAGCAATTGATAAGCATCAAGGGTATCGGCGAATGGACCACTGATATTTATATGATCATGTGTTTACAATCGCCCGATATATTTCCAATTGGAGATGTGGCACTTGTGAACGCAGTTCGTGAGCTTACCACTGCATCTGCTAAAGAAGATATCGTCACACTCGCTGAACAATGGCGTCCCTGGCGTTCTCTTGCCTCCTTTTTTTTATGGCATCATTATCTCACAAAGCGCGGAAGGACGGCGTATTAGAACCCTGGAATAAATTAACTCTAAACAAGGTCTTCTAAAAAAATAGTTTTGGCTGAGTATACAATTATAAAGTCAGCCAAAGAAGTAATGGCAACTGACCCTTTTATTCGCCTAAAAAAAACTTTTTTTTGGCTAAGTATACAACAATATAGTCAGCCAAAAGAAGTAATGGCAACTGACCATGATAGTGCTCCAAAAAACTAATTTTGGCTGAGTTTATAATTCTAAACTCAGCCAAAATAACTATCTTAGGTATTAATACTTAAGTATGGAACAACTGGTCGGGCGGGAAGCAGAAATAAGACGGCTGAACGAGGCGTTACATTCTAAAAGCGCCGAACTTATCGCGGTTTATGGACGTCGACGAGTTGGGAAAACGTTTCTGGTCCGCACAATCTTTAGCGCTCATCTCTCTTTCGAATACTCTGGATTAAATGGTGCTTCGATGAAGGAACAATTGCTAAACTTTAGTTTTGCGCTAAAGGAATGGATGAAGAGCCCTGTTGATTTGGCCATTCCCCCGAATTGGGTAGCAGCCTTTCAAACACTCAGAAGTTTTTTAGAACCAAAGATTACGTCGCAAAGAGTTGTTGTGTTTTTTGATGAATTTCCATGGATACACACACAGAAGTCTAACTTCCTACGTGCCTTCGACCATTTCTGGAATAGCTGGGCCTCAAAACATTTCAATTTAACTGTTGTAATTTGTGGCTCAGCGGCATCATGGATGTTAAACAATGTGTTGAACAACAAAGGCGGCCTGCATAATAGGGTGACGCTGCATTTGAGACTATTACCGTTTACTTTGAAAGAGACGGCAGCTTATTTGGCAAGCCGTGATATAAAATTGAACAACTACCAGTTGCTTCAGATCTACATGGCACTTGGAGGCATCCCTTACTACTTAAAATTAATTGGAAAGGGGGAAAGCGCTGCGCAGGCAATTGATCGTCTGTTTTTTGGAAGTCAAGCCCCGATGAAACGCGAATTCCACAACTTGTATAGCGCCTTATTTGACAATTCAACGCACCATGAAGCGGTAATCAGAGCATTATCAAAAGTGTCCAAAGGATTTTCCCGTAATGAAATCATAAAGGCTACCAGGATTTCGACAGGGGGCACGATAACGAAAGTCTTATCTGAACTGGAAGAGTCCGGGTTTATCACATCATACATACCGTTTGCAAAAACAGCCAACGACGCACTTTTCAAACTCACGGATGAATATTCCCTATTTTATTTGAAATTCATTGATAAAAGAAGAGCAACCGGTAGCGGAACCTGGATGTCGTTAAGTGACAGCCCGTCGTATAGAAGCTGGAGTGGTTACGCTTTCGAAGCACTTTGTTTTAAACACATTGAACAAATCAAGCTGGCGCTGGGCCCACTCTCTTATGCAGAGGCTTCCGTATGGCGGTTTGTACCTACCAAAGGATCTAAAGAGCCGGGAGCACAGATCGACTTATTGGTTGATCGAAAGGATGAAATAATCAACATTTGTGAAATGAAGTTTTCTACGAATCAATTTTCCATCAACAAAAGCTATGCAAAAGAACTTGAACAAAAATTAGCTGTGTTTCAGGAAAGAACAAAAACTAAAAAAACCCTTCACTTCACAATGATCACCACATATGGTGTAACAAAAAATGAATATTCAAAACGTTTAGTGCAAAGCCAAATAACAGTGGGAACTTTATTCAAGTAAAGATTCAAACAGATCACTTTTCCGGATCTTACAGTCACCAGATACTGTAAGCCTTTCGCCTTCTAATTCACTAACGATTATATAGACTGAGTGATTAAACCTGTATAAGAATGCTGACCGCCTGTTCTGACACATGGCATGAGCTGCTCAGCACGGGAATTGACTGCTTCAGACACAGGCGATTCAAGTGGTTTAGTTTGTTGCAACAATTTTTTTATAACGCGAAAGATCAAGATTATTTGAGTAATAAAACTTTCTTTTATCGGTGATCATGATACAACTGTATGCAGGAAACCGTTTCAATAATCTCATCCCCTTCCTTCGTCCAAGCACCATCATCGAAGTACTGAATCCATTGGCCAGTTCTGCCGATGGCCCGAACACAGTTACACTCGTAAGCCCCGTAGCCGGATAACCCGTTGCAGGATTGATGATATGCGAATAACGTTTACCATTGAACTCAGCATATTTTTCGTAACTGCCTGAAGTAACCACAGCGCCTTCTTTCAGCGGCACAACAGCATAAAGTTTATTCCGCTGAAATGGACTGGTGATTCCAATGTTCCAGGGAGATCCATCCGGCTGAGTACCCCAGGTATTCATATCGCCCGACCCGTTTACGATGCCTGCTACAACCCCTTTTTGCATCATGATCTCTTTGCAACGGTCAGCCGCATAACCTTCACCCAATGCACCAAACCCGATCTTCATACCCGGTTGTTTTAGAAAGATAGTGGACCTGGCGGTATCAATAATTATATTTTGATAACCGACCTTTTCCCGGGCAGAAACCACCGCTTGTTTAGATGGCATCTCTGTCATGCTTCCATCAAAAAACCAGATTTTTTCCATAGCTGCAAAGCTGATATCAAAAGCCCCGTTGGTAATTTCTGATAACCATTTTGCACGCAAGGCAAGTCGTATAACTTCTTCGGTTACCCATACAGGTTGTATGCCGGCATTTTTATTAACACGTCCGATTTGCGTTGTATCGATCCAATCAGATATAAGATATTCGATCCTTTTGATCTCCGCTATACAGGTGTCTATATGTTGTTCTGCCGTGAGTGAATCCTTAGCAACGATCGTGATATCAAAACGGGCACCCATCAATAGTAGGGTGCGCTTCCGTAGCGTTTGGGCAGAAGAATCAGCAAAGCAGTGTAACGATAGTAACAGAACTAAAAACCGCATCTGCAAATGTAGCCATGAAGCTTAACTTACCAAGTTGCCTGACAGCTACCTGGCCGTTTCCAGCCTGGTTAGAAGTTTCTCAAGTTTTAACCGGTCAGCACTCTCTGAAACCTTTGCCAACAACGATCGCACGGCTGTGACATGAGCTTCGGTTATGACCCGGTCAGGATGAATGTTGATATCCGGTTTAACCCCTACATGCTCCCAATTGGTTTTTGAAACCATATTCACTGGCCGTGCATAAGGAATACCGCAGGCAAAACTTTGATTCAGGCGTACAAATTCTGTTGGATGCGCACCTCCCCTGGTTGTATCACCTACCACCATTGCTTTTTTAAATTGTTGAAGATCATAGGCGAATGCTTCACCGCCCGAATAGGTTCTGTTGCTGGTCAGCACATACACGGCTTTATCAATATAACGTTTACCAGGTACCCAGGCATAGGTCCAGTTCTGTCTTACAGATTGCTCTTCCTGTATCAAAAAATCGGATAAGTGCACCGGTTCCTTAAAAAAGTAGCTAAGAAAGAAAAGCACGGTATGCTCATCAAGGGCTCCCCTGCAACTACGTAAATCAAATATCAATGCATCTGTTTCTGCAACAAACTGCATAGCAGCAACGATTGTATCCGCACAGAAGTCAATTGGCCCAAACAATGGAATTTCAATATAGCCGATATTCCCTTCAAGAATAGTTTTACTCTTGATCCCGAAGTTGTTTTCGCGTACCAGTTTTTCAAAAGGGAAAAATACCGCGGCAGACTTGAAGGTGTCCACTGGAGGAGTTATCGCGGAATCAGGCTTTTTAATAACTTTCTCGTCATGAGTTATTTTAAGATGCAGATCATTTGAGATGGTTCTTATATCGCGCGTTAGAATCTGCGCATAAACAGACTTAGAAGTTATCGTATCATAAATACCGGCCTCCAGATTTTTCTTTAATTGCCTGCTCACCTGCACAGCTATCTCCGGGAACACATACTTATCGTTTAATTTCTCCGAGAAAATGGAGATTACTTCCTTTCGGTCGGCATCCGTAAGTTGAGCAAAGCCGGTTGTTGGAATCGAGGTGATGCAAAAACCGAGGATAAACAATATCTTAGCCATGCTTCAAAAATAGCGCATTATCTACGAAGATCATCGTGGATTGATCGAAATGGCGAAAAGGCTTATCGAACTGTCAATTTTCTTACTCAAACTGCAAAAGAAGTGTGTCAGGCAGATAAGCAGATGCGTCATTTCAGAAAAGGGTTCTCTTTTCTTTCTGCACCCACCGTTGTGTCGTCACCATGCCCGCTATAAACAATCGTATCATCAGGCAAAGTCAGCAACTGCTCACGGATACTTGTGATCAACTGGTCATAATCGCCTCCGGGCAAATCTGTGCGACCGATGCTTAACCGGAATAAAACATCACCACTTATAATAAAGCTTCCTTCCTGGTTGTAAAATCCGATATGTGCCGGCGAATGGCCGGGCATAAAAAGCACCTTCAACCGGTCGTCACCCAGCTCAACTTCGTCGCCGGCTACCAGGGGATGCAGCGGACCAGTGTAATTCTCAAACGGCAATCCCCAGGCTTTTCCTGAAGCAGGTGCGAAGTCGAGTACGATCTTTTCGCCCGGATGGGTAAACAATTCGAGCCCCCAGGTTTCGTTAACCCATTTATTACCAAATACATGATCAAGGTGACAATGGGTGTTTAACAAATATTTAGGAATGAGTCCGTCTTCGTCTATAAACGCCTTCAACTCACTGCGTTCGGCGGGAAAATAACAGCCCGGATCAATAATGGCGCACTCGCCCTTATCGCTGTAAACTACGTATGTATTTTCCTGTACGGGATTGAACGTAAAGCGCTTCACTCTCAGCATATTCGTATCCTATTTTGACCTAAATTTCAGATTTTACCGGACGTCCGGATTGTTATAACTTTAAAAACATTTAAAGATTGGATATGCAATTTCAACAGTTTATGGGAAAGGGGAAGAATTTATTTGTTTTTGCTTTAGCCGTCCTATGTTTCAAATTTGATTCACTCGCCCAGGTAAACACCGTTGAATTCGGCAAAAACCGGGTCCAATTCCGAAAGTTTAAATGGCAATATTACCAGACTGAAAATTTCAATACTTACTTCTATGAAAATGGTCAAACAATTGCCAACTACGTTACGCAAATCGCAGAAACTGAACTTCCCCAAATAGAACAATTTGTTGAATATGGTCTCCAACGCCGTACCAATATCGTAATCTACAATCATTTTAATGAACTCGAGCAGTCCAATATTGGTCTCAACCTCGATTGGCAAACCACCGGTGGTATTACCAAACTGGTCAACAACAAAATGATCGTTTATTTCAATGGCGATCATTCTGATCTTCGTCGCCAGGTGCGCCAGGGCATAGCGAGGGTTTTGGTTGATAATATTCTTTTTGGCGATGATCTTGGTGAATTTGCCACTAACCAGGCCCTGCTGGATTTACCCAAATGGCTGGTTGATGGCTACGTTGAATATGCTGCGGAAGACTGGTCACCCGCACTAGACGATCAACTGAAATCGGCTTTATTGTCCGGCAGTTATAAAAACTTCTACCAGTTTGCATACGATAAACCCAATCTGGCAGGTCATGCTTTCTGGAATTATATAGCGGAAAAATACAAAAAGGAAAACGTTACCTATTTTCTATATCTCGCGCGTGTTTACCGGAATCTGAACAGCGCCTCTAATCGCATCGCCAAGAAAAAATTCAAGGCACTGGTGCAGGATTTCATGGTAGAGACCGAGGAGAAATATTATACTGATATCCGCGGTCGTCGCGATATTCCAAAAGGCACTGTATCGATCGTGGAGGAGGTCACCAAAAACCGTGATTATATCCGCTTCACGCCCCAGCCATTGCCAAGAAGTAATACTTATGCTGTTGTTGAATACATCAAAGGACAATACTGTGTAGTACTTCACGTAAACGGTGTCGATCGTAAGGTACTGTTGAGAACGGGTGTGCGCGTGAACGATAACAAGGTAAATCCCAACTATCCGCTCATGGCCTGGGATCCGAAAGGTCAGTTGCTTTCTGTGATATATTGGTCGGAAGGAAAAATCCGCTTGTTCACCTATGATGTGGTCCGCAACTACCGTCCTGTTAAAAACCAGGTGATACCCGATTTTGAACAGGTGCAGGATATGAAGTACATGCTCGACAATAATACATTATTGATGAGTGCGGTGCGCAAGGGCCAGTCAGACATATTCATATATAAGATTGACAAAGGAACCATTGATCAGATCACAAATGATTCCTACGCGGATCTGGATCCATCTTTTGTTGCTTTCCCCAGCCGGACAGGCATACTGTTTTCATCTAACCGTCCGAACGGAAATATTCGCGGGGGAGATACAGCGGTTCCTACCAACAGGTACAATATCTTCCTTGTTGACAACTGGAACCGTAGTGAGTTCCGCCAGATCTCACAACTCACCAACATGGCTTATGGTACCGCTCGTTACCCGGTTCAATATAACACCACCCACTTCACTTTTATCAGTGACGATTTTGGTGTTGCAAACCGGTTTGCGGGGTTCTTCTCTACCCGACGTGCAGGGCTCGACACGGTATACCTCGTAGGCGACCAGGTGCTGCGCAATCCTGATCCACGTGAGCTGGATTCAACATTGCAGGTGTTCGGTAAAAATGCACCCGACTCGGTGTTCTCATTTTCAGTGACAAACGACTCAGCTTACGTGTTCCCGATAACCAACTACCAGAGCGCATTGCTGGAAACAAAATCTGCAGGTGATGCCGGCATGGTAAGTGAAACACGCCAGCAGGGTAACCTGAAGTTTTTGTACAAGTTAAAGGTAGATGAGACCACGCTGCGACGGAGGAACATCAATCCAAAACCTACCGAGTACCGCAAACGGACAATCACAGAAGAGATTATGGCCGGGGGCCGCGCATTTGAAACAGAACGCCAGCCTGCCGACACTTCCGAAAGAAACCGCAATGCCTTCGAAACGGAATTTGACAGGGACGCAAATGACACTGCACGCCCTGCCGAGGTTGTTCCAGAACTCACTGAACCTGCGGGAGGAGCTGTATTGCGTAAGGCAAAGCTGTTTGATTACAAGCTTAAATTTTCAGCGGACAATTTCTCCGGATCCTTCAACAACGACATTCTTATTAATCGTTACGAACCTTATACCGGCTCATTACCAGTAGTACTTCAAAGTGGCGGCGCATTTAATGGCATGCTTAAAGCTTCTGTATTTGATTTGTTTGAAGACATTCGTTTCACCGGTGCCATTCGCCTGCCGTTGATCAGTGGCCTCGGCACGGGTGCAAGCATTGGTACAGGAGGAGGAAGTGTGTTTGTGCCGGTAAATCAATCATTATTTGATGGAGGCGGCGAATGGTTCGGACGTGTTGATTATCTTAAACATCGCCTTGATTATTCATTGGTATATTATCGCAAAACAGAAATCGGCGGCGTAGCAGGCATCAATGGAACCACACAACAGTTCGAAGCAAAACAATTCAGCAACTTATACCAGGGTGTTATTCGTTACCCATTCGATCGCGTACGGAGTCTCCGTTTATCAGCGGGTATACGTACCGACAAAGTGGTTGTGCGTGGTACCAACTTCGACTCAAGTACCTTGAAGGCACCAACCCTGAACAAACAAACATTTGCGGTATCACGCCTGGAATATGTGTATGACAACACGTTAATGAAGGCAACTAATATCTGGCATGGATTGCGTTATAAGATCTTCGCAGATGTAAATGCGCAGATCAATAAACCGTCACCAGGTTTACTGAAACCGGGTCGATTTACATTTAATGTTGGTTTCGATGGCAGATATTACCACCAGATATTCCGCAATTTCATCTGGGCCGGTCGTGCCGCGGCTGACTTCTCATGGGGCAATCAGAAAATCATTTATTATCTCGGTGGTATAGATGGATGGATGTTCCCTAAATACAACCAGGATCCAAGACCAACAGATAATGACTACGCTTATCAATCACTCGCAGTAAACATGCGCGGTTTCAGACAAAACGTTGCCAATGGTAACAATGCCCTGGTGCTGAACAGTGAATTCAGATTACCTGTTTTCGCTACCTTGTTCAACAAGCCAATTAACAATGCATTCTTAAGAAACTTCCAGTTGGTGCAGTTTATTGATCTTGGATCCGCATGGGCCGGGGAGGTTGGTAATATAAAACGTCCTTCGGTGACTTATCCCAACAATGATGGCACTGTGTTAGTGAAATTGAAGGCTGGTGGTGTAGGACCGCTGGTTGGTGGCTATGGATTTGGAGCACGCAGTACCTTGCTGGGTTATTTCCTTAAATTGGATGTAGCCTGGGAAATGAATGGTTTCTTCCGTGGCAAGCCATTGCTATATTTTGGTATGGGTGTAGATTTTTAACACATGTTCTTTATAATAGAAAAATGGCTGACCGGTTAAACCTGGTCAGCCATTTTTCTATTATATCGTTGCAGCAGATCTAGTCTTTCCATCTCCAGTCTCCCGCTATCGTTAACGCCTCCTTCAGATTATTATCTGTCAGAAATTGTTTTGTTTGTTCATCACTTAAATGTTGTGCCGGCAGGCTGGCT
This sequence comes from Bacteroidota bacterium, assembly GCA_023416995.1. Classification (GTDB taxonomy): domain Bacteria; phylum Bacteroidota; class Bacteroidia; order Chitinophagales; family Chitinophagaceae; genus DATHKG01. The sequence goes on along the minus strand of JAEZGI010000001.1, from coordinate 8,577 downwards.
GCGTTGCCCATTGCGTAAATCATCATGGTACTGAAACGAACCTGGTTAACCATCCACTTCTTTTCAATGATATCCATTGCATCACAATCAGCATGATAACAACGGCCGATATCGCCACTCAAAGAACCAGTAGAACTGGCCGTGGGAATACCCTGTAACATAAATGGTTCGTGATCGCTGTGTAAACCCGCGCGTCCGGCACCACTACGATTGCTGAATGCGGTGTCAATTGCCCTTATGGCTTCACCGGTTTCTTTAAAAAATGTCTCAGCTTCCTTACGTCCGCCAGCAGTAAAACCAACAGCGTTGCCGGCCATATCAAAATTGAAAACATAACCTACCTGTTGCAGGGTGTTGTTCTTTTTAGCCTGCTCCACATAAGCGGTAGAACCAAGCAAACCCTGCTCCTCACCCATAAACATTACAAATTCTATTGTGCGGTCAGTCTGAAGATTCAATTTTTTAAAAGTGCGGGCCATATCAATAATCGAAAACGAACCGATTCCATTATCAGCAGCTCCTGTAGCCAGGTCCCAGCTATCGAGATGACCGCAGACCACGATTTTTTCTTTCGGGAATTTTTTGCCCGGCAGTGTCGCAATCACATTTCTTGCCTTGATCTTTCCACTGAAGTTTGTCATTGCAACACGAGCCTTGAAGGTGTTTGTCTTCATAGCCTCTTTTATCCGCATACCTTCTTCAAAACTTATACAAACAGCGGGAATCGGATTCAGCTTACCGGTAACCGAAGCTGTACCAGTGAGCAAAACACCACCTTTCACGCCGTTAAAAAGTATGACCCCTTTTGCACCATATTTAATGGCCAGTGCAGTTTTTTCAGAACGGTGCAGGTTCACCAATCCTTGTTTCGCACCGGGTAATAATGACAGCGACGCAAATACGATCTTGCCTTTTGCTTTTTCAGGATTTGCAAGATAGTCTGCTTCAAGACCATTCTCCATGTCTACAAGCTCTGCCGTTTCATCTACTTTCACAGGTGAATGGGCAAGTGCTACACATTTTATCTCGCTGCTGATATTATCTGCTCCTGTAAGTTTCAGGGAAACTGTTCCTCGCGCCCAGCTCTCTACTTCGAAAGGTTGAAATTTCACGTCATTAAAACCATAGGATTTAAACAGATCGAATGCAAACTGTTCGGCTTTGCTGCCGTTTGCTGAACCGGTAAGTCTATGCCCGATTTTCCGGGATGATTCCGCGAGGTTTTCATAAGCCTGGGAGTTAGCGAGTACCTCGGCATTGATTTTTTTAAACACTTCCTGGTGCGGCGATTGCGCTTGAATCGCGGCGGTGATGAGCCAGGCCGATAAACACAGTGTGGACTTCTTTAATATCATAGCAGTTTTAATTTGAAAGAAATAAAAATAGCTATTTAATCCGTCGGTTGTATTTTTCGATCAGCCTTCGCTGTGGTCGGCGCGGGGGATGAGGTGGCTGCTGAATTTTCCCGATTCATCAGGCGTTTGTTTTCGGAGAGGTTTGTTTGCTATCAGCTGTGGGGCTTTGATCGGCTTTGTAACGTCTATGTCTGGTTAGCGGTTGTTCGCCGTGATGTTGCTTTGGGAATACTATTGCGGGAAAATAAGGCACCCACCTCATCCCCCGCGCCTCCCCGCACGAGCTTACAATTCGATTTCGCTCCACAATCTTCCTCCAGGTTTCTACTTTCGATTCTCACGGTACAAGCCTGATGCGTGTTTGATCATAGGCTCTGCGAGCTCCTACTTCAAGTTTCCACTGCAAGATCTTATTGCACGTTCTTCCCGCATCTTTGCAATGCGGCTTCTTCCTCCGCGTTTAATTCTACTTATCGTTGCAACGTTCCTGCTTATTCTTTCTGCACGCTTTTGCTTCCGCTGCGCACTGCAAAACTCTGGTGTCTATTCTTCCAGCGCATTTTTATTTTCGTTGCGCATTGCATAATCCTGATGCCTATTCTTCCTGCACGTTTTTACTTTCACCTCCCACTGCATAATTCTGGTGTCTATTCTTCCTGCGCATTTTTATTTCCGTTGCGCATTGCATAATCCTATGCCTATTCTTCCTGCACGTTTACTTCCACCTCCCACTGCATAATTCTGGTGTGTATTATTACCGATGTTTTTACTTCACCTTCTATTGCACAAGTTTGTTGACAAAACTTATTGCAGAATTGCACTGCTTGAACAATCTTGTTGGTGTGAGGGGATCAGTCAGGTTGATTTGAATTCCCGCTGTGCTGTATGTTCTGATTCTTTTCTTTGTTCTGATTCTTTCTTTGTTCTGATTCTTTTGGAGCAGGGGGCCATCAGCTTAACCGTCTGCTGAGTTTTTTGAGCATCTGGTACATGATGGTCATCATGATGGCGAAAGAAAGGATCATGGCCCATGCACCTTTGTATTCAAGCGGGTCAAAAACAAGATTTAGAATTTGCAGAAAAAGATCAAAGGGATTGGTAACAACATCCCAGCTATTAAAGCGGAGATAGCGGCCAAGGTAAACACCGAAAGCGTTTAATAACATCATGGCGGCAACAAAGATATTGCCCGACAGGCGGGGAAGACGCACGGCAAGCAATTTCTCCATCTTACGAATCGATAAGGTTCCCAGCACCAGGCCGTTCCAGGCAAATGACATCAATAACACCAGATCGAACCATTTCGGAACAGTATCACGTTGATATAAATGGAACAGATCGGTAATCATGTAAAACGTATTTGGCACAAACAACAACCAGGTAATAAACAACAATACAAAACCAACAGTTCGTGATCTGCTCAGCAAACGATGACCAAACAACTGCACCAGACAGTACGGAACCACGGCCAGGAAAAGGTTCCAGGGCATGAATACAAATGTGTATTCGCCGGTATACCAGATCCGGACCACAACCATGGCGACACTGAAAATAGCCGACCAGGTAAGTAAACGATCCATCTCTGATTTCAGAAAAGATAAACGAAGCACATTGGCTACTAAAATGGATTGTCTTGAAATTATATTCAACATCTTGATTTTTTTTTATTGTTTGAAAACTTAATTAACGACCATCAGCAGCAGGCAAATACTGCACGCACGATGAAAAGGATCACCAGGTATAGCAGGAGTATCATGATAATGTTTAAATAATTTGACGAGTGGCTACCAGAAGAACTTCGGAACAAAGATGATCAGTCCGACAATCACAGCAGTGATGGCAGCGACTAATACCCCGCCCGACGCGAGATCCTTGATAAACTTTACATCCGGATGTCTTTCCGGACTTGTATGATCCATGATGCGTTCTATGCAGGTGTTGAAGATTTCTGCAACCCACACAAAACCGATAGCAAACACAAGAGCAAGTAACTCCGTTTTTGTTACGCCTGCAATGGCAGCTGTGGCAAACACCGCCAGGGTGGCGACGAAGTGAATCCATGAGTTATGCTCACGTTTAAAAAACGCAGCAAGTCCTTCAAAAGAAAATCTGAAGCTTGAAAGTCGTGCCCGTATTGAAAATTTTTCGTCCTTCATCATATGATTCAATAGTTAAGGTAAATAAACTTATACAACTGTTGTTTCGATGCGTTCGGATAAGTTTTACAAATCACTGAAACAATACATCCTGAAAGTAAATGACTGAAAGCGCTGGCTTCATCACAAAATTCAATTTTTACAATAGCAGCACCGGCAACAATGCATAAACAAATGATCACATCACATTCCTTTTAAAAGGCTTAAAGCGCTTTGCATTGCAAAGTGGGGAGACAAAAAAATTATTTAATACCCTTGATCATGTTCTCCAATGCTTCCACGTGCTCACGAAATGCTTTTTCGCCAACTTTTGTAATAGCATATGTTGTGTTTGTTTTTCTTCCAATAAATCTTTTATGCACTTTCACATAGCCGTTTTCTTCAAGATTTACCAGGTGCGAAGCAAGATTGCCATCTGTCACCTCCATCATTTGTTTCAGATCATTGAAACTCACCTCCTCATTCACCATAAGAATACTCATCACGCCCAGCCGGATGCGACTTTCAAATATTTTATTCAGATTTTGTATTGGGTTTTTCAACCGCTGATAATTTTGATGAAACTGCCTCTTATGTTACTTCCTGTCGTACTTCAACCACATGATCATACCGTACACGATGTGCAGTATTCCGAAACCCATGGCCCAAAAAAGCAGGCTATGCCCGGGCAACCATAAACAAACCACGCCGAGAATTATCTCACAATACCCCAGATACCGGATTTCGCCAAGTGTATGATTTGAGCCGTTTACAAGTGCCAGACCATAAAACACCAGGCAAGCCGGCCCCACAAAAGCAGTTGCTCCATGATACATCAACCCCATAATGAATATGCCGCCGGCGGCCAGTGGAATCAGGGTGTTCAGCATCAGCTTCCGTGTTGTGATGTTCCAGATCGGCAGCCCATGCTGTTTGGCGCGCCGGAATGTAAATACAAAAGCCGAGATTAAGGCCGCTACAAACACACCCGCTGCAATTACAATCAACGACCGTTCAAGCTCCAGCACTGAACCCTCACTGTATTTTCCGCTTCTCTCCTGGAACGCAACAATTTCTTTCCGCCCCAACCATGCCCCCGCCAGCGCACAAATCCCCGCCGCGATCCCGCTCAATCCGCTCAAAGAAATAAAACGGGAAGACCGCTCCATCATCTTTTTTATATCCCTTAAGGTTTCCAGCGACTGGTCAGTGTGCATATAAAGTGCTTTGTGTTGCAAAGTAGCGAAGAAATCGGCACTCTTCCAAAAAGTTTTGAAGAAAAAAAAGTAAGGCTTCGCAAATTCGAAAGAAGAGTAAACCGGCCTAGCAAAGAAATCTGAAAGCCTTTACAATATTTACCGGCGACGATCGTCCATCTCAGGTACCTGGCTTTCCGATCCTGGTTTCACCCGCGATTGCTTTCCCGCCCGCGATAAACATTAACAGTTTGTCATGCAGCGTCCATATCAAAATTCTGATCCTCGGCAATCCAGGTGTTATTTTCAAAAAAAAGGATCTCGTATTCATAGCGTATTTTTGTTTTATGATCGTTCATCGTGAAAAAACGGTAGTTAAGATATTTTTTGCTCTCCTTGTCCTATTTTATAGTTTCCAATCAAACGCCCAGGTAAAAATCCTCCGGGGTTTTATTAAAGACGTTCATAGTGCTGAACCAGTACCGTTCGCCTCAATCGACTTTATAAAAGGTACGGGTGGTAAACTCAGTGACGCCACGGGTGCATTCGAATTCAGTTTCAACGAATGGCCGGACGACACGCTACGTGTTACCTATGTCGGATACCAGGATTTCAAGTTGCCTATCGATACCAATCTTACCAATAAAGCTAAAGACGGTGTAATTGATATCACTATACAACTCGAACGGGGCAAATATGAAGGTGCTGTGGTGGTACGTAAAACAATTGACCGCGGTTACCTGATGTGGAAACGAATCGTAAAAAGAAAACCATTTAACGACCGTTATCGCTTCAACAATTTCGGTTACGAACTCTACAATAAACTGGAGATTGATATAAAAAATCTCAAACCAAAAAATCTTGAAAAGATCCCTTTGCTTAATCTAAAGCAATTCAATTTTGTTTTTAACAATGTAGATACTACTGAAGAAGGAAATCCTTATTTGCCGGTTTATCTTACTGAAGCGATCTCCGACTATTATTACCAACGCAATCCCACCCGCCGCCGTGAAGTGTTCAAAGGTGCCAAAACCATTGGCGTGAACAATGAAAGTGTCACCAGGCTTTTAGGAGGAATGGATCAGAACATCAATTTTTACAGCAATTTTATCCCGGTGATGGATAAAAAATTTATCAGCCCCATCAGCGATAATGGTGATAACTACTACCGGTACAAAGTTCTCGATACGCAAGTCGTTGATGGCCGCCGGCTCATACATTTTACTTTCACAGCAAAACGACAAGGTGAAAACACTTTTGAAGGAGATTGTTGGATACATGACACCACATTCGCCGTCCAGAAAATGAATCTTCGTTTATCAAAAGACGCCAACATCAATTACGTTGATAAACTCAGCCTGATCCAGGAATACAAACTCATCAACGACAGCACCTGGTTTTTAGCACGCGATAAATTTGTTGTGGATCTTTCAGCTCTTGGCGAAAAACGTTTATCGGCAATCGGTCGTAAAACAACCACGTACGATAACATACTAACAAATGATCCGCGTGTAATAGCTGAGCTCGATAAAAACACTGTTCCTGAAGAAACTATCCTGCCTGAGTCAGCCCGTAATGTATCTGATTCATTTTGGGTAGAAGCGAGACATGAAGAACTAACCAGCAGCGAACAGGCATTGTATCAGACCATCGACACATTGCTTAAGATGCCAGCTTTCAAAACGCTTACACGTAAGATCACTTTTCTTACAACCGGCTATCTGAATGTTGGCAATTACCAGTTGGGGCCCTGGTTCAATTGGGTAACCTATAATGTACAGGAAGGTTTGCGTATGCGGTTCGACCTGGGTACCAATAAACACTTCAGCAAAGATGTTATACTGCATGGATACCTGGCTTATGGTTTTGGCGATCAGCAGTTCAAGTATCAACTGGATGGTATGTACCTGTTTAATAAAAATCCCCGTTCCTATATCTATGCGTCCTATAAAAGAGATATAGATTATGGGCAGAATTATTATGATCAGATAACACAGGACAACATTTTTGCACTCGCTATCCGGAAAAACGGGGTGCCAATCAAATTTCTTATGACAGATGAAAAGAAGGTGGATCTGTTTAAGGAGTGGAAGCCTGGCTTTTCTGTGACATTGGGAGGCTTACACAAGAAATATGAACCATTGCGTAATCTGCCTCCAAAAACCCTGTTTGCAGATGAATTGGTTACTTCAGAGCTATCGGTCCGTTTACGTTTTGCTTATCTTGAAAAGTTTCTTGAAAACAGCTTTTACAGGTATAGTCTCGGTAGCCCGCTGCCTATCATAGAAGCTAAATACACACGCGGATTTAAGGGTGCATTTGGAAGCAATTTTGATTATCATAAGATCAGCGCCAGTATTTCAGATTTCTCAAACATTCCGCCCTATGGAACCATTTACTACAATGTGTTCGGTGGTAAAACTTACGGAAAGCTTCCTTACATGTTGTTGGATGTTGCACCGGGCAATGAGATATATTATTACAACCGCTATGCGTTCAACCTGATGAACAGGTATGAGTATATACATGATCGTTATGCGGGCATCAATGTAGAACATAACTTCGGCAACGGTATATTCCGTCTTATACCTTTTATGCGCAAACTAAAGCTGCGACAGTTCTGGTCCGCCAAGGCGCTTTGGGGAGGCTTAAGCGAAGAGAACAGGTTATATAATCTTGACCTCAACAGCGACTTACCAAAATTTGAATCGCTGAACAAAAAAACGTACCTGGAATTGGGTACGGGAGTAGATAATATATTTCGTTTCTTCCGGGTAGATTTCGTCTGGAGATTATCCCCTACTCCATTGCCAGTTGAGCGCGCAAAGAAGTTTGGCATCTTTGGTAGTTTTCGTGTAGCGTTTTAAAAACCTTTCCTTAACACCTGAACTGTATTTTTTAATTACCTTTTGCGATCTAAATACGATTGCATGGCTTCAAAGTACATCATGTCCCTCGACCAGGGAACAACCAGTTCAAGAGCAATACTGTTCGATCATTCAGGCAGCATTGGCGCAGTAGCACAGAAAGAGTTTACACAGATATACCCCAAAGCCGGTTGGGTTGAACATGACCCCGAACAGATCTGGGCAAGTCAGTTCAGTGTGATGGCCGAGGTGATGGCTAAGGCTGGTATTAAGACAGATGGTGTTGCTGCGATTGGTATCACCAACCAGCGTGAAACAACGATTGTATGGGACCGTGAAACCGGTATACCGGTGTATAATGCCATTGTTTGGCAGGACCGGCGCACCGCAGCTTATTGTGATGAACTCAAAGCCTCTGGTCATTCCCCGATGATCCAGGAAAAAACAGGTCTGGTAATAGACGCTTACTTTTCCGCCACGAAACTTAAATGGATACTGGACAACGTAGATGGTGTACGCGCCAAAGCTGAAAATGGTCAGCTATGTTTCGGTACGGTTGATAGCTGGCTGGTATGGAAATTGACCGGCGGCAAAATTCATATCACAGATTTGAGCAACGCTTCACGCACCATGCTGCTGAATATTCACACCTGTGAATGGGACGAAGATCTGCTGCAGCTGTTTACTGTACCTAAAGCTATGCTGCCCGAAGTAAAACCATCAAGTAAAACTTATGGCGTTACTGACGCAGTCGTTAACAATGCCAATATACCTATTGCGGGTATTGCCGGCGATCAGCAGGCAGCCTTATTCGGACAAATGTGCACCCAACCGGGCATGGTTAAAAATACTTATGGCACGGGTTGTTTTATGTTGATGAATACCGGCGACAAAGCTGTTGCTTCAAAAAACAACCTGCTTACAACCATCGCATGGAAACTTCATAACAGGGTGGAATATGCGCTCGAGGGCAGCATCTTTATTGCTGGTGCAGTTGTACAATGGCTGCGCGATGAATTACAGG
>JAEZGI010000053.1 GCA_023416995.1 Bacteroidota bacterium | reverse complement strand
GTTACGTTAAGGTCATGGTGCGGCGCCAAAGGCGGCAAACAGACACCTCCTACGTAAGGGGGAGCACTTGATGGGAATGGAAGTTAGGGGTAGATGGGTTAATACATAGTAGATAACAAGACAGGGGAATGTTTGATGTCTCTTCTCTGCCCGAAGATTATAAATTATATAAATCCCCGTTTAGGCTATTGGTGAAGGGTGTGTGCAAAGGTTGTGTTAGTCATGGTGCGACGCCAAAGGCGTCAAACAGACATCTATGTAAGGGGGCATTTGTTGAGAATAGAAGTTGGAGGTAAATGGGTTATTACATAGTAGATTTGCAGATCGGGGAATGTTCGGTATAGAAGCCGATGTTCGATACAAAGCCACTTTTTTTTTCAGGATCTGAGAATACTGCAAACACCCTGATCTTGCACCAACCACTCCTCTCCACTAAAGTTGAAGATTATACAAGCTACCGCTTAGGCTTTGCATGTTGGTGCGTGGTTGTGCGGAAAAGTCGTGTTTGATTAAAACGATGGCCCTTATCGAAGAAGAAGGAACATAGCCTTGTATACTAGTAAAAATTCGTTGAGATTTTCGAAGTATAAATTAAGGATTATTGCTGGTCTGACGGTCAGTGCTTCATTAAGCCGCCTATGGCGCCGCGCCATGACCTTAACGTAACTTTTCATAGAGGCGGCGGCATCAGCGGCTTAATGAAGCACTGCCGCCAGCCACTATAACATCAAACTTAACTATCATATTCGAGAACCGGCCGCAACCAACGCTCAACCTCCTCAATCGGCATACCCTTACGGCGCGTATAATCTTCAACCTGATCCTTCTCTATTTTGCCGATACCAAAATATTTACTCTCCGGATGCGCAAAATACCAGCCACAAACCGAAGAGGCCGGGAACATTGCAAGTGATTCTGTTAATACGATTCCTGCATTGTTATGTGCATCAAGCAATTCAAAAAGCTTGTGTTTTTCTGTATGATCGGGACAAGCCGGGTAACCTGGTGCAGGTCTTATGCCCTGGTATTCCTCGCGGATCAATTGTTCATTGGTAAGATGTTCGGAGGCAACATAACCCCAATCTTCCGTACGAACTTTTTTATGAAGATATTCAGCGAATGCTTCAGCAAGGCGGTCAGCTAATGCCTGCAATGTTATCTTACTGTAGTCATCGTGTTGCGCATCAAAACGTTTGATGTGCTCATCGATGCCATGAATAGATACCGCAAATGCACCAATATGATCCTGCAAACCTGTTGATGCCGGTGCAATAAAATCAGCCAGCGAAACATTCGGCTGATCTGCAGCCTTTTTGATTTGTTGTCTCAGGAACTCAAGATTCACTTTACGGCCCTTGTCTTCAAGTTGCACCGTGTCCCTGCCATCTGAATTTGCGGGCCAGAAACCAATCACACCTTTTGCCTGGAGCCATTTTTCATCGATGATTTGTTTCAGCAGTTTCTGCGCGTCTTCATATAATCGGGATGCTTCTGTGCCTACTTTTTCGTCAGTAAGAATAGCGGGGAATTTACCATGCAGTTCCCAGGCAATAAAGAAAGGCTGCCAGTCGATGTACGGTAATAATTCATTCAAATCAAGATTGTCAAACACCTTTACACCGGTATATTTTGGCGCTACTGGTGTGAACCCATCCCAGTTGATCTTTGTTTTGTTTTTTTGTGCGTCTTCAAGTTTGAGGTATTGTTTGGCGCTTTTTTTATTGCCGAAATCTTCTTTCAGCTTTTTATACTCTGCTGACAGGCTGGATAGAAAGCCGGGTTTGTTTTCTTTGTTCAACAAGGTTCCAACAACCGTAACACTACGTGAGGCATCCAGCACGTGTACTACACCCGCATCATATTCAGGTGCTATTCTCACAGCAGTATGCATCCTTGAAGTTGTTGCTCCGCCGATCAATAAAGGCACTTCAAAGTTCCTGCGTTTCATTTCGCGGGCAACGTTTACCATCTCATCAAGACTTGGCGTAATCAATCCGCTTAATCCGATGACGTCAACATTTTCTTTGATGGCAGTATCCAGAATTTTTTCGGCCGGCACCATCACACCCATATCTATAATGTCGTATCCATTACAACCCAATACAACACCTACAATATTTTTACCGATATCATGCACATCACCTTTAACTGTTGCCATGAGTACTTTGGCGGCGCCGCCTGATTCTTCATTGATGGTACCTGCTGCAAGATGTGCCGCGCGCCGATCGGCTTTTTCCTGTTCAATGAATGGTGTAAGAATGGCAACAGATTTTTTCATCACCCTTGCACTTTTCACTACCTGTGGCAAAAACATCTTACCACTTCCAAACAAGTCGCCCACCACGTTCATGCCATCCATCAACGGGCCTTCAATAACATCAAGCGGTTTAGGATATTTAAGTCTTGCTTCTTCTGTATCTATATCTATGTAATCGGTGATTCCGTTAACCAATGAATGTTTAAGGCGTTCTTCTACCGTGGTATTGCGCCAGCTTTCATCTTTAACCTCTACTTTGCCTTTGGCCTTTACAGTTTCTGCAAAGTTGATCAGCTTTTCAGTGGCTTCATTGTTATCATTGTTCCGGTTAAGTATAACATCTTCGCAAAGATTACGAAGGGTTGGTTCAATTTCATCATAAACAACCATCTGACCGGCGTTGACAATACCCATATCCATGCCGGCTGCAATAGCATAATAAAGAAAAACCGAATGCATTGCTTCACGTACATGGTCATTGCCACGAAACGAGAAAGAAATATTACTTACACCACCACTGACCTTTGTAAGTGGCATCAGGCGTTTTATTTCACGGGTTGCTTCAATGAAGTCAACCGCATAGTTATTATGTTCTTCGATACCGGTGGCAACTGCAAAGATGTTAGGATCAAAAATGATATCCTGCGGATCGTAACCCACTTCGTTAACCAGTATGTTATAAGCGCGGTGACAAATTTCAACCTTGCGGTCTTTTGTGTCGGCCTGTCCTTTTTCGTCAAAGGCCATTACTATGATCGCCGCACCAAAGCTTTTACAGATAAAAGCCTGCTCAATAAATTTTTCAACTCCTTCTTTCATAGAGATGGAGTTAACAATACAGCGACCCTGTACGCATTTCAGACCCGCTTCTATGATTGAAAACTTTGAGGAGTCAATCATAATGGGGATCCGTGCAATATCGGGTTCGCTCTGAACCAGGTTGATAAAAGTGGTCATTGCCTGAACACCGTCGAGCAACGCATCGTCCATGTTAACGTCCAGTACCTGTGCGCCATTTTCAACCTGTTGACGAGCAACACTGAGTGCTTCCTCAAATTTGCCATCCCTGATAAGTCGCGCGAATTTTTTTGATCCGGTAACGTTGGTGCGTTCGCCGACATTTACAAAAAGTGTTTCGGGTCTTATTACAAGAGGTTCCAGACCACTGAGCCTGAGATACGGTTTGATTACAGTTGACATGCTTATTTGAATTACTTAGATGGTTGCTTCCAGCACGGGTACGGGGCGTGGAGCAAACTTTTTAACGTTGTCTGCTATATGTTTGATATGGTCGGGTGTTGTTCCGCAACAGCCACCAACAATGTTTACAAAACCTTCACGGGCCCATTCTTCCAGGAAGTGAGCAGTCTGATGTGGTTCTTCATCATATTCTCCCATTGCATTGGGTAAACCTGCATTGGGATATGCCGATGTAAAACAGCCGGCTATCTGGCTCAGCTCCGCGATATGGGGACGCATCTCAGCCGCACCCAATGCACAGTTGAGACCGATACTCAACGGACGGGCATGCATAACCGAAACATAAAATGCTTCGAGCGTCTGACCACTTAATGTTCTGCCCGAGGCGTCTGTGATGGTTCCGCTGATCATAATCGGAAGCTCTTCCCGTTTTTGCTGGCGGAAGTAGTTTTTAGCAGCGTAAATCGCAGCTTTTGCGTTAAGTGTATCAAAGATGGTTTCAATCAATAACACATCCACTCCACCATCAACCAATCCTTTGATCTGCTCCGTATAGGCAGTTGCTACTTCATCAAAAGTTACAGCGCGGTATCCCGGGTTATTAACATCGGGTGAAAGACTAAGTGTTTTGTTAAGTGGTCCTATCGCACCTGCTACAAACCGCGGTTTGTCAGGATTCATGGCAGTATACTCATCAGCGGCTTTACGAGCAACCTTTGCTGATGCAACATTCATCTCATAAGCCAGCGACTGCATATCATAATCACCCTGCGCAATAGTTGTACTGCTGAAGGTGTTTGTTTCAATGATATCTGCACCTGCTTCGAGATATTGTTTATGAATGGCTTCAATTATTTGAGGTTGGGTGATGCTTAGCAGATCGTTATTACCTTTTACATCTGTGTGCCAGTCTTTTAAGCGTTCACCGCGGTAATCAGCTTCCTCCAGTTTGTAGCGTTGGATCATGGTTCCCATGGCGCCGTCAATGACCAGGATCCTTTTTTCAAGTTCTTTTTTGATGTTGTTCATGAGCACTCCTTTTTTAGGATAGATAAAGGAAATCGCCCGTCACTTGCGGTTGACAGCACTCATTGAATAATAAAACGTCGGGAAACAGGTAGGTGCAGGTGTTTCTTGGCGTTTATTAGTTCAATTTACCGTTTCTGCGCAACAGAAAGGCTCACGGGCCGAACAATAAACAAATCCGCCCGTAATTAAATGCAAAGGTAATATATAAGTATGTAAATAAAAAGCTATCACTATTTACTTACATAACTCTCTACCGGTAACCGGTTGGTAATCGAGCGGGCAAGGGTCATTTCGTCGGCATATTCAAGTTCTCCGCCGAACGATATGCCACGGGCAATTGTGGTAACCTTAACACCCAATGGCTGGAGTTTCTTTTGAGTATAATAGATAGTTGTATCGCCCTGTATATTTGGGTTCAGGGCAAAGATTACTTCCTGCGTACCTTCTTTGGTTACCCTGTTAACCAGCGACTCAATCGTAAGCTGATCAGGTCCGATACCGTCAAGTGGCGAGATGATACCACCAAGCACATGATAAATGCCGTTATACTGCTGTGTGCTTTCGATAGCGATCACATCCCTGATGTTTTCAACCACACAGATAAGCTCCTGTTTACGCATCCTGTTATCACAAATGGAACAGGTAACGCCGTCGGCCACATTGTGACATCGCTGGCAGAATTGAATCTCCTGGCGCATACGGATCACCGTTTCGCCAAATGCCTGTACTGCGCCGGCATCCTGTTTCAAAAGATGAAGCACCAGCCGCAAAGCAGTTTTCTTTCCGATGCCGGGTAACTTCGAGAATTCATTCACCGCATTTTCCAATAAAGCCGAAGAGAATTGCATGTTGCAAAGATAACTTATGATCACGAAGCGCACCGGTTAAAGTGCTTACCGGCTTTATAAACGAATCTCAAAATCGTTATCAATATTGCCGCGTATGGTGGCTTTCCGCTCGAGTGGTAAAACCCTTTCCGGTTGTTTACGTGCCTTGAAAAAATCTCCCGGATCCCATTTGCCGTTTTGATTCTCATCAAATAAAATCCGGAGTTCATATTCACCTGGTTCAAACAACCTTGCATAAAACTCGCGGCTGTTTCCAAACACATGGGTGAACACTACTTCGTTGTTTTTTACAAACTGCAGCACCGGGTTGCGCCCCAGGTCCAGTCCGACAAAACGGATACGTACAAGACCGTAGTCCGTCTCTTTTTTGGTGCGGAAGGCGAGGGTGTCATTTCTTGGGATCTTTCTGCCTGAGGTATCCTCAGCAAAATCTTTATCAAATATGATATTGTATGCGGTATTAGGCGTCCAGGCATGAAAGATATCGAGGCGTTTACCACTGGTGTCAAGCTGTACACGGTAGTTGGTGATCGGTTCAAAGTTTTCAGTAGTAAAGACCATTTTCGTACTATCGAAACTTCGAAGCGGATCTTTGGGAAATCTTAACTGAAGGGTATCTGCCGGCAATAAACCAAGCGGGTTTCCACCAATATTGGGTTCAATCCTCAGCAACCTGTCGGCCAGTGCGGCGTTGCCCTTCAAAACTGGTTTGGCAACGGTTGGCTGTCTTCGTTGAACGGGGACCACCGTATCTTTTTCGAGATATGCATACAGGATCAGCGAATCGGGTGGGTTCACGGATGAAACCACAGAATCAGCAAAAGCAAACAATTGCTGTGGTGATGTGTAACGTCTTGCGCCGCTTTCATCTTTAAATGCATAAATGGCATAGGTCTGCGGTGGCAGATTGCGGAAGGTGAATCTTCCCTGGTTATCGAGCCGCGCAGCGTAACGCGGCCTTTCTTTCAAAGCAGTGTCGGAAAAAGATGTGTGCAACACCGCAACCAGCGTGCTGTCGGGTTTGCCGGTTTCTGCCAGTAAAACGCGACCGTTGATTGAAAGTGAATCCAATGCAGTACCCGTCGTGAAAGTATAAGTAAACTCCTTCAGCGGGTTGCCCTCATTTACGTCTTTGATGGCATTACCAAAGTTGATGGTATAGGTAGTGTATTCTTCAAGCGTATCGCGGAGTGTAACAGTAACCACCCTCAACTTGCTTTCTACGGTAGGGTTGATCTTCGGAACGGGTGAAACCATCAGGTTCTTCTGCACATCATCCAATTGCACGTATTCATTAAAACCAAATGTTATCTTCTTTGCTCTGAAGCCGACAGCCGAATCAGCCGGGGTAACGGTCATTAACACGGGTGGCAATGAGTCACGCGGCCCGCCGCTTGGTGGAATTATATTAGCACAGCCACTGCCACCGATCATACCGACGAAAACAAACACTATAAGTACGGTGAAAAATAATACGCTGTCTTTCTTCATGTTTTTGGAAATGCGGATTGCAAACTTAAAGGGTTTGGTTGGAAAAGGCCCGGATTGACTGCTAATAATCCGTTATAACTCCGGTTCTTCTTCCAGGTCGTGCAGGCGTACAGCCAGGTTGTTTGTTTTCACGAAATCGCACCAATGACAATCCGCTTTGCCACAACCCGTGTAAAAGTCATGTGCCTGGATCTTTTTCCAGGTGTCGGTAATCTGATTGGTTACAATTTCGATATCAGCCGGGTTGATGACCACTTTAACCTTTCGGTAATTTTTCTTTTTATCAGGTTCAATAAAATCAAACTCTGTGCTAACGGCCTTCCATCCGTTCCTGTCTGAATTATCAACAAGTATTTTATAAAACACCGCCTGCCGCCAATAATCACCACCGTTAGGTTCTTTTTTACCCGGACCCTCAAGTTTGGTTTTAGCGTTGTCGGGATCGCCGGTTTTATAGTCAACCACGTTGACCATTTTGCCGTCAAATTCAAGTTTGTCAAGCTTGCCTTTCAAAGGCACATCATGAATGGTTACATGCCTGATGTTATGTTCAACCGCTACAACTGTCGACCATTCGTTAATATACTTCTCGTAATAGTCTGCCAATACCTGTAAGCCATATTCCAGCCGACGGGCAAACTGTTCCCGTGTGAAACTCTCCCGGTGCCGGTCCATGTACCATTGAAAATCATTCAGGAATTCGGCTTTTGAAGGAAACTTATTGTCACGGTCGCGCATCTTTTCAAACAGTTTTTGTAAAGCATGATGCGCGGCGGATCCGAATTCGGTTGCTTCATTTTTGGGTGAAGGGATACGGATCAGATTCTTGAAATAGAACTCAAGCGGGCATTTCAGATAGTTGTTCAATGCAGTAACGCTCATCACAAATTTGTCCAGCATCACACGGATAAAATCTTCTTCGATCCTGCTGATCTCAGGAGCTTTGTTTTCAAGGAAACGTAGCGACTGGAATTCGAGCAGGGTCGCTTTATCCAGTGCAACAGGCAAGGTTGGCAACACATGTTTATCCTGGATCTCAGCTATAAACATAGACGGCTCCAATTCTCCGCCATCAGTTTTGAAACGACTATATGATAACTGGAGATGTTGTTCGGCACGGGTTAATGCTACATAAAATAATCGTCTTAACTCCTGGTCATCGGTTTTTATAGCAGGAACGTCAAACAGGTTATCAGGGTAGGTGTAAC
Source organism: Bacteroidota bacterium (assembly GCA_023416995.1). GTDB lineage: Bacteria > Bacteroidota > Bacteroidia > Chitinophagales > Chitinophagaceae > DATHKG01. Next base: position 19,609 of record JAEZGI010000053.1, on the reverse strand, counting down.
CACCGCCTGGTTTTCTTTTCTTCTCCCAGTAAGATGCATTACATCCAACCACAAACACGTGTTGAAATTCCAGGCCCTTGGAGCCATGAGCGGTCATAAGATTTACGCCTTTGTCACTTCCCGTGATCTGCCCGAGTGATAATGGTAGATTTTCCTTTTCCATCAGGCTGAAAATATTAACGAGATCGGTTAGCCGAAGCCCCGGATTTCGTCTCGTTTCATCTTTAACAAAGTCGAACAACGCAGTGATCACCTGCATGTGCCAATGCTTTTCAGGATCCTGCATAATTTGTCTCAATACACCTGCTTCACGTATAATATTTTCAAGCAAGGTTTGTAAAGTAACATTAGGCACGTTGCCGATGAGTTTCTCCAGTATTAATGCCGCGTTTTTTAATTGTTCATTGACGGGTTTGGCGAACAGGTCAGACGGAGGTAATGTTGCACGTTCATGTAACAACTTTCGCAGGGAGGTTTTGATGTTAGCATATTTTTTTTCTGCCACTTCCATGGTGAGTTTTGCTATCTCGATCGGTTGTATTCCAAACCAATCGAAATGCAGGATCTCAAATAACATTTCATCACCACCATAAGGTGTTTCAAGTTCCGCATCAATATATTTGAACAGCAATATGATTTTGCGTGCCAGCGGTATCTGCAGAATATTCACATCACGTTTGCTGTAAACCGGGATACTGCGTAGTTTAAAATATTCAGTTAACTCCTCGCCATATTTATTTTCTTTATAAATAATTCCAATCCGTCCGGGTGGTACACCATTGGCAAGAAGCCGCTCTACCTGTAACGTGGTGTCAATCATTTCTTCTCTTTGAGAATGATATTCACGTATTGCGGGCATATGCGCCAGTGCGCTGATGTTAGGGTTGGATGATACGAGATCCTTACTCAATCCGGGTAGCAATGCTACAAGGCGATCCGTATTACGATCAATAAGAGACTTTGAAATATCAAGTATCGATTGAACCGAACGATAGTTGTTTGTCAACACTACTTTAAGAAGGTCAGACTGGTAATTTTCTGCCAACTCCCTCATGTTGGTAACGTTGGCGCCCTGGAAACGATAAATACTTTGATCATCATCGCCAACAACAAACACGTTTGGTTTGTCCCAATAGTTGATCAGCAGACGCACCAACATGTTTTGTGTACCGCTGGTGTCCTGGTATTCATCAACCAGTATGTATAAAAATTGCTCCTGGTATCTCCGGAGCAGCGCCTCATCGTCATTAAATGCCTTGATGACCCAGTTGATCATGTCATCAAAATCATATCGGTTACGCGAACGCATCAACTGCTGAAAACGTTCAAACTCATCAACTGCTGAGCGCAGTTTTTCCATGCGTTCGGTTATTTCATCGATCTTGTCTTTTTTAAGATCACCAACTTTATATTGTTTTGTGGCGCGTTTATATATGAACTCCTCACGTTCAGGCAATGATTCAAGATATGCTGCGATTCTATCTTTTATGAACGCGGCCGTCCAGCCCTCACGTTTCATGGTGCTGAACAAAGACTTCAGGTTATTGATTTCGTAATAGACATCACCGCGGTAGCGTTTTAAAGGGTGATTTTTTGGGAATCTATCAATCAATTCTTTGAACAAGGCGATTTTCTCGAGATCGGAAATCGGATCCATTGAAGTCTTTTCAAAAAGCGAAAGATTGTCCTGGATCACGTCATTACAAAATGCGTGGAAGGTGTAAATCCTCACCTTATAGGCATCGGGCCCGATAAAACTGAGCAGTCTTTTGCGCATGGCCACCACGCCTGCCTCGGTGTAAGTGAGGCATAAGATGTTTTCCGGAGCTGCGTCGGTTTCAAGCAGGATTTTTCCGATCCGCGCGCTAAGGATCTGGGTTTTGCCCGTGCCAGGTCCTGCGATCACCATCACAGGGCCTTCAATCGTATTCACTGCCAGTTTCTGTTGTTCGTTTAATTGGTCGAAAGTCTCCCGGAACTTTTCGTTCAGTTTAGTGGATAAAGCCATGATGACAAAGTTAAACATTCCCGGTCGCCGTTTTTAGCATTGCGAAGCTCGGGGTGGGTGCCAAACTAGGTAGAAACGTCTATCTGCTGACACTGAATGGGTTAAGTGTTTACGTGTATTTTCTTGTCATTTCCGGGAAAAATTCTGTTTTTGGGAATATTTTTTCATCCTTTACGTTAATAACCCGTCCATACCCAAACTCATGAAGAATCCAAATTCCCTGAAAATTTTCATCCTTGAGGATGATGTCTGGTACGGCTCCATGCTGCATCATTACCTGTCGCTTAACCCGGATTACGAAGTACGCCGGTTTGAGAGTTCTAAAGCGTTTTTCAGCGCGCTACACGAGAAGCCCGATGTGGTTACCCTCGATTATTCGCTTCCTGATATGGATGGGGGAGAAGTTCTCAAAAAGATTCGCGAAGTACATTCAGATATACAGGTAATCATTATTTCCGGCCAGGAAGATGTTGGCACGGCCATCAGTCTTTTGAAAAGCGGTGCTTATGATTATATCGTAAAGGATGATGACACCAAGGATCGCCTTTGGAACATTCTTGCCCGGTTGAAAGAAATCGACGGGTTGAAAAAGGAAGTTGAGCAACTGAAAGAGCAGGTTGGAAAGAAATATGATTTCTCAAAGTTTCTTATAGGGAAAAGTGACGCCATGGAAAAGGTGTTTGCACTGGTAGAAAAGGCATCCAGGACAAATATCACGGTATCTATTTCTGGTGAAACCGGAACGGGTAAGGAGATGGTAGCCAAAGCGATTCACTACAATTCTGATAAACACAAAAAACCTTTTGTACCGGTGAACGTTGCGGCAATACCGCGCGACCTTATAGAAAGTGAATTGTTTGGTCATGAAAAAGGAGCTTTTACCGGGGCTGTTACACGGCGGATCGGAAAGTTTGAAGAAGCTAATGGTGGTACACTGTTTCTTGATGAGATAGGTGAAATGGATATTAACCTGCAGGCTAAACTGCTACGAGTGTTACAGGAGCGCGAAATCACCCGCGTAGGGGGTAACGAAGTGGTACCTGTTAATGTTCGAATCATTGTTGCTACACATAAAAATCTCCTGGACGAAGTACAGTCAAAAAACTTCCGTGAGGATTTATATTATCGTTTGATTGGCTTACCTATTCATTTGCCACCAGTACGCGAACGTGGTAATGATATTGTTATACTGGCTAAACATTTTATTGATCAATTCAGCAAAGAAAACAATGCCGGGAAAAAAGTGCTGAGTTCAGAGGCACAGCAAAAGCTATTGAGCTATCCTTTTCCCGGTAATGTTCGTGAACTGAAGTCAGTGATGGAACTGGCCAGTGTGATGGCCGATGATGAAACAATTCTTCCGGAACATATCTCAGTAAATACTGCGGCAAAGATTGCCGATCTCATGAATAAAGAAAGATCTCTCAAAGAATACGAGATTCAGATTATTCAACATTACCTGGATAAATACGACAGGGACGTACTGCTTGTGGCAAAAAAGCTGGATGTCGGTAAATCGACCATTTACAGGATGATTCAGGCAGGTGAACTGAAGGTTAGATAATCTCAAGTGAAAGCAGGTAAAAAGTCGGCAGTGGATACACAGACTACAATAGAGACATTATACAAAATTATTAGTCAGCAGCATCAACGAATTCTTGATGACAAGTGCAAGGCCCATGAAAAAGCAGACGGTGTTGGAGCCGTGGGCACGGAGTTGATTGGCCTCACGCATATGTTACAGCATGTTGGTGAAAAACATTTGACACAGGAGCAGTTTTTAAGTCATTGTTTATTGCTAACGAGCAGCAGGTTACTGCATGCCATTCAAAATCTGACTTACGGGGTCTGTGTACTTGATGAAAATAACAGGATCATAGCCCTCAATCCGCGTTTATTTGAATTGTTCGACAATCCCACCGATCCGCTGGAATTAATCGGCCTGCAGGCAGAGGTCATTATGAAAGAAGTGATACATAGGTTTGCCGATGCAGATGTGCTTTCGTTAGAATTATTTGATATTGCCAAGAGTCGGAAACCCGTAACCGGTTTGCCATGTAAACTTACTAACGGTAAAACTTTACGCATAGACTACTCACCCATATGGAACAATGATGTCTTTCTCGGTTATGTATGGATGTTTGATGACGTCACTGAACGCCTGGCAGCCGAGGAGCAGCTGGAACAGCAGCGAAAGTTTTATGAAGATGTATTGAATAAGGTGCCCTCTGACCTGGTAGTTTTGAATGCGGACCGTGAATACCTCTTTGCGAACCAGAGAGCAGTCAATGATCCGGCTCTTCGCGCCTGGATTATTGGAAAAAAAGACGAAGATTATTTCAGGCGACGCGGACTTTCCGGAGATGCAATCAACAAAAGAGTAACGACTATTGAGGAAGTGCTGCGTAGCGGCGAGTTAGGGACCTGGGAAGAGACGATTGTTGATGAGGCGGGGGTTACAAGTCATCATTTGCGGCACATGTATCCTGTAACTGATGAGTCAGGCAGGGTGAAGCTATTGATAGGGTATGCCATGGATATCACCAAACAAAAGCGGTTTGAGGAGGAGATTACGAGAAGTGAAAAACGCTACCGTGATCTCTTTAATTATAGCCAGGCATTGATTTGCACACACGATCTTGAAGGCCGGTTTATCAGTGTAAACCCTGCTATATGTAAACTACTGGAGTATGAAGAAGCGGAGATAGAGGGTCGTTTGATTTCTGACTTCATCCCCCCTGAACATCGTTCTAACTTCAAATCAGGTTACCTTGATCCGATATTGGCCGAAGGTATCTGCAAAGGCGTGTTTAGTATACTGACGAAGTCGGGGCAGACAGTATTTTTATTATTCAAGAATCATAAAGTTGAGGAGAGGGGAGTGGAACCTTACGTCATAGGGTTCTCGCAGGATATTTCAGACAGGGTGGAAACTGAAAGGCAATTGATCGTTGCCAAAAAGATCACCGAAGAAGCAGCAAAGGCAAAGGGTGCTTTTCTTGCTAACATGAGTCACGAGATCCGGACACCGATGAATGGTGTGATGGGGTTTGCAAATCTGCTTTTGAAAACCGATCTTGACCATCAGCAGCGTGATTATCTTAAAATGATACAGGAGTCTGCTAACAATCTTTTGATGATTGTTAATGATGTGCTTGACCTGGAGAAGATCTTGATGGGTAAGTTGAACTTTGAAAACATCGTTTTTTCTTTATCCGAGCGTATTGAACTGTGTCTGCAGTCATTCAATTATAAAGCGCAGGAAAAGGGTATTATATTGCAGACTAACATTGGAGTGGATAAGGAGTTGCGTGTGATAGGTGATCCGTATCGGTTGAACCAGGTATTGAACAACCTGATAAGCAATGCTGTAAAGTTTACAACGAAAGGTAGTATAACAGTTAGTGTGTCATTGAAATCCAGCGATGAAAACCGGATGTGGCTTGAATTTTCCGTTAAAGATACCGGGATCGGTATCGAGAAAGATAAACATCGTATAATATTTGAGCCGTTTATGCAGGCAAATTCTGCTGTGACCAGAACTTATGGGGGCACAGGATTGGGCTTAAGTATCAGCCGTGAACTGATTACGATGATGGGAGGTGAACTCAAACTTGAAAGTGAGCCAGGTAAGGGATCTGAATTCAGTTTTATATTACCATTGAAAATAAGTGATTATAAACCCAAGCATCAGCCCATGTCGCAGGAAATCAATTATCAAAGCCTCGGTAGACGTAAGATTCTGGTAGCTGAAGATGTTGAACTGAACCAATACCTGGCACGTCATATCATGGAATCATGGGGTTTTGAAGTAGATATAGCAGTTAATGGCCGCGAAGCTTGTGAAAAGGTACAGCGTGGCGACTACGACCTGGTGTTGATGGATATCCAGATGCCTGAGATGGATGGAATGGAGGCGACAACAAGAATCAGGGCCATGGCAGATGCGCAGATCGCAAAAATTCCCATCATTGCGTTGACTGCAAATGCGCTTAAGGGTGACAGTGAGCGTTATATGGCTGTTGGTATGAATGACTATTTATCCAAGCCATTTGATGAAGCCAAGTTGTTTATAATGATCTCAAAATTTCTTGGTGATGGTAATTCAGTTGCACAGGAAGAATCAGCGGTAGTGACAGTAAGTTTGCCTCCAACCGGAGCCTTGCCGGAAGTTGCAGATATTCAGGAAGCAAGCACTGATAACTCAACACCGGTGGATGAAAAGTTATATGATTTGAAGATGGTTGAAGCTATATCAGGTGGAGACCAGGAATTTCTTCTTCGGATGGTTCGGTTGTTCCTTGAAACGATGCCCGCCAGTTTGCGGCAGATTGAAGATGCTGCGGATAATGAACGATGGGATGAACTAAGTAAACTTGCTCATAAGCTGAAATCGACCATTGACTCAATGGGTGTGATCAGGCTGAAACAACTGGTACGAACGATTGAAAACAATAGTAAGAATGGTGTGGAAGTGGATGAATTGCCATCCCAGGTAGGTGAGTTGGTTCGAGTTATGCAAGCTACATTAAGACAGGTGCTTCGCGATTATCCTTTGTAACCTGCACCCTTTTTGAACCTATTGACGGGTTTGTTGGTTGTATGTTCAACAAACTGCAGCATGGCAATTTATTCATTAAAAAGCGTACAGAACATTCCCGTTCCGGTAGCGGAATTGTGGGATTTTTTTTCCAGCCCAAGGAATCTTCCGGAACTAACTCCACCTGAGTTGGGTTTCAAAATCATTTCAAAACATCACGGCGCTGAAATTTACCAGGGACAGGTAATCGAGTATAAAGTGAAACCTTTGTTTGGGATCTCACTGTATTGGATGACCGAAATCACGCATGTTGAACCCTTGAAGTATTTTGTAGATGATCAGCGATATGGCCCTTATGCCATGTGGCATCATCAGCACCATTTCCGCTCAATTGATGGCGGCGTGGAGATGACCGACATTGTGCACTACAAAAATCCGTTTTGGGTGCTGGGTGATCTGGCAAATGTGTTGGTGGTAAGAAATAAACTCCGCCAGATATTTACATACCGGTATAAACGCATTGAACAACGTTTTGGCAAATGGCCGGGGCAGGAGTTGCAATTGGAAATGTATTGACTATGAGGATTGAATTGATAGTGTGCTTAATTTGGGGCCTTTTGGTTTAACCATAGTATGTTGACTACCACCTTTTGCTTTATCCGTATTAAGCTGACTACTAGTTACCGTGGGCTGTAACCAGGGGGCTTTTCATACTATTGCCTTACCGTATTATGCTGACTACTATTTCCCGTGGGCTTTAACCAGGGGCTTTTCAAACTATTGCTTTAACCGTATTATGCTGACTACCCCGGTATTCTCGAAATATATTTTTCGATTTCTTTAAGTTGTTTAACGATTTCCGGTGTGGTTGGTTTCAATGCTTTTGCTTTGCGGAAGAATTCTTTAGCAGCGCGGAACTCGCGTTTGTTCATCATGAGTGAGCACATTTGCAGATAAGCCGCGGCTTCATTTTCTTTATCAGGCAGCCCTTTGCGGATTGCCTGGCGGATGTAGCTTTCGGCTTGTTTGAGGTCGTTTCTTTGCATCGACAGCATGCCCATTTGGAGGAAACTCGCTCCTTCGGCTTCTTTCATTGGTATACCGAGTTCGATCCCTTTCTTCATATTCAGCTCAGCGCCTGCGAAATCCTGTTTCATCATGGCGACGTTGCCTTTCAGGGTGAAATACACCGATCTGATGGGTTTGTAAAGCAGGTTAGGAAACTTGATAGAGTTTAGGACCTTTTCCGCACCTTCCATATCACCGGCCTCCATATATTCCTGGATCACGCGGAGGGGACCAAAAAAGAAATGACCGGCAATCAGGATCACGCCGATAAGATAAGCGGGAAATGCGGGCCAAAAGCTACCAAACACGTTGGCGATTATACCGATCACAATCAGCAAAATGCCTATCTGCAGGCGGTAGCGAATCAAAATATTATAAAATTTCATACTTCCTGTTGAGGGTCGCAAAGATAGGAAATTGGTAACAGCCGCGGAACATCGGCGGAGCTTGTTTTCAGAACTACTTTGATTAAAAGTGCTTAAAAATGCGGGAAAGCTTTATTTTTGCCGCCCTGTTGGGGGCGGCAAGCCCGTTTACCCCAACCGGTCCCGTAGTTCAATGGATAGAATAGAAGTTTCCTAAACTTTTGATACAGGTTCGATTCCTGTCGGGACTACCCAAGCCGCACTCTCAAAATTTATTAGAGAAGTGCGGCTTTTACATTTGTGCAAAAGCCGCTTCTGGTGCGCAAGTAGACAAGAATTTCATTGATGCCAGTAGTTCGACACATTTCCTCAGAATTCTCGTTGCAAATTCCTTCCGAAAAAAGCAAAAACCTGAGCCTTTATACCGGTCTAACCTGCAAAATTCCAAACTGAACCAGAATTTAATGAGTATTCGCCCAGGATACGGGTAAATTGAACATGACGTTCTTCAGCATCCTTAGCGCAACTGCAGCCTTTGGAATTGCATTTATAATAAGAATGCTTTTGCTTTACCAAATGGGCTTAATGAAAGCAGCCACAGGTTTCACAGCTTAGGAAAGGGATAGTTAAAATATTTCAATGCCTTATGTCTGCGGAAACCGACCACCCCTTTAGGAGTCTGATTCTACTTAATATCTTGCAGCCTTCTCACTCATTACTGGAATAAAACGCCTTACGCATCTTAATCAACAAGTCATTTATGACTTGAAGGTCCGGCCTCTCAGGTAATGAAGATTGTTCAAAAGTGATTTCAATATCTTTTAACTTGTTTTGTGCCCGCTGCAGGAGTTCATTATATTCAAATTGTCCGCTACGGATGGACAATAACAATTCCCTGTTTGGCCGCTTAGTAAGTACGCCTTTCCCCTCTGCTATTTCCTGTGCCATATCCAAAAGTCGAAATACGTGCATCATATTTTTCGCATCGTAGCTTTTGCCATGCTGCAAAGTGCCCAGGTACCGTAGCTCGTTCCGTTTGTCCACCCAATCCCAATAACTATTGTACTCCTTACAATATACTGAGTATGCATCTTTGTTAAAATAGAGATATGCGGCCAGTACTTCTCCCTTCTGTATAGAACTCAATCGCACATCGTTAGAAACATCTTTCCCCATTATACCTTTATACCCTAATGTTTCTGTGAAATCTATATAAATGGCATATACATTCCGCATATGATGAATGGCAGTCAATCCGCACTGTTCCTGCTTTAAGCCCTTTTTCTGCAGCCATTTCTTAAGCAATACTGATCTGCTGCCTTCCATTACGTAGCAAAAATCGAGAATGCTTTTTCGCTCTTCTTCCATTGGTTTATTGATCTTCTTGTTTAGACCAGTAGCTTTTTTTATCTGTGAAACAGCATAATTAGCAAACGTTTGCTTGCAAAGCCGGGAAAGAAAAAGGTCAGGCTGCACAAGTTCCATCAGCGGATGTTTGTATAAAATACATTCAGCAGGAATGCCCAACAATTCGATGATATTAGGATTATTGCATTGCAACAGTTCGAAAAAACGTTTGAGTTCATAAAATACTTCATCATTTTTTTCACTGCTTACCTGCTCTGTATAAGTCAGTCCATAATAATCATCCTGCGGCAGCACAAATACACCTTTCAGATCTGTGTCCGATCCTGGGAGGTCCAATCCATAGCTACGGCTGCCACTTACGCATTCGAGCACAATAAGATTCCTATCTCTTAATTCCTGAATGGTCATAAAATCCTGAAGTTCGTTGAAATAAAAGATTCAAAGAATCAGCGTCAGCCCGCTTAACAGAAAGCTGTCTTGCGTATTGTTCGCAGATTGCCATTTGTTCACTTACAAATAAATTCAACATTGGTTCCGGGTCTATTAAATAGCTCTCACCAACTATGGTTTTCAATTTCAAAAATTCATCTATCTTTTCATTTACCTGATCATTGGTAAAGACCGACCTTAGGACCGCAAATTCCATAGGTGGACACTCATTGTAACGCATGATCCACATGGCTGCCATCATTGGGCGCAACGCATAAAAATATTTTTTCAGTTTTACTTTGTCTGACTGCAAATGGTTTTCCAAAGTATTACGTGTGAGGCCCAGATAATGATGTAGCCCGGATTTGCCCGAATAATATTCAGCTACAAGGTTATTTAATCCTGATAAAAATTCCTCATTCCGTATATACATTATTGGTGATTGTATCCACTCGAATATCATGGCATTGGATCCCCGAAAAAGCTTTAGCATCTTTCGGAGATCATAACCTACAATATCCAATAATTCATCTTTAGGGGAGTCAATAAAATCCTTCCGGTCCTCTATGCTTAAGTACCAGTCTTTTTTATGTACATACACGAAGCGTACATCATAATCGCTGTCCGGCGAATGGAAACCCCAAGCCCTGCTTCCCGATTCGCAGGCAAATAAGATTTCTATATCTTTTTCTTTTTCCAATCCTCTCAGACCTTTCAATATAATTTCTTTCATTACTGCTCGATTTAAAAAGGTTATAAAAAGTGGCCCCGCTTAATCTATAAGAAGTGCGGTGACGCCTGCTGTATCCATAGCCCATTGGACCGTATACACTTCATCCGCTTCTGGTTCATCTGTAAGCTTTAGGTTCTGCGCCTTTGCCTTTAGTTCCAGCAACTGACCAATTGTTAGTTTGCTTTCAAGCTTACGGATAAAGAGCGCCACTTGTGCTGTATTCATGTTTTGGGCTACCTGACCACCAAAAGGCATTTCCAGCCAGATGATTTCCCTATTTTGCACATCCAGCACTCCAAACACCAAACCCTTGCTCAAACTTTTGCTGACACGCACCTGATGCTGTACGCAAGACGGGTCATAGGCTACGCCGGTTTTTTGGGAAATAGCCATCCGGTACCGACTATTCATCCAACCCACCACTAAATTAGGTGCGAGGCTTCCAGTGCTGTACGCATTGCAGGTGAAAGTTACATACCGGGCACCAGCATGCTGCAGCGCTTTTATATCCACATCAATATATTCTGCCGTTCCTACTTTGTGCGGAATATACTGGATGTCACCACTATGCTTGCAACCAGTAGCTACCAGCCGGCTAAAGGAACATAGTTCTACTTTATTGGCAAAGGCAATAACGCAGCTCAAGTCCATATCGAGATGCTGTGCTGCTAAACCTTGTCCCCATTGCATGAACAGGCGCACCTTATCGCCTTCCACCCGAAAACGGGTACCCATCAACGCAGCGGGCAAGTCTTGAACTGTTTCGCTTCTGTCACCAATTGAAAGTGGTATTTTAAACAGTGCAGGGTCAATATACATGTTCCGGCTCTGTGTTTCCATCCGGGAAAAACGGAGTCGTATAGCCTGCAGGCTCAGGTTCTTTATAGCCGTCCGCATCGCTTCCAGTTGCGTTTCACTGTAAATCGTTAGAAGCGGATGTGGCGATATTTTCTTTGACTGGCCTCCCAATGGCTTTACGGACCGCTCATTGTGCTTATCAAAGTATTGTTGCGCGTACATGTTCAGGGTAAGCACCAGCCTTGCAGGTACTTTATCTACAACATCACCAAACGCTGCAGTGGCTGCATCGCTTCCAAACCAAAGCATGTTTGCAAACAGCGAACGGGCAAACAACCCCGGACGTTGCTTCAGCAGCGAAAACACAGCGTCTGCATCATACCGTATTCGGTATTTATCCACTTTTCCTTGCCAAACACTGTACTCTTTTTTGTAAAAAGCGTCTATGATATCTCTTAGCTTTTCAAACTCTTTCCTTTTGCTGTACTCTGCCAGACGCAAAGCCCGTATAAAGCGTATCCACATACCTCTTTTCGGATGCATCAGTTCACATACTTCGCCCGCTTCTAGTGGCAAATGATTCATCCAATGAGCTACCATCCTTGCCTGTTTACGATCGTACTTTAATTTTAGATTAGCCATACTCAAGAGCTTTGCTGCGATACCCTGGTCCTGGCAAGGCATGATATGCCGGTTGTTTTTAGCCGTTCTGTTGATTAACACCTTAGGCTCTATGATCTGTAGAAAACCGGTATGCTTGTACCATAAGTACCGCAGAATATCTGTAGGTGAGGTAAAAAGCCGATGTGCTTCTTTACCTTTGTCCTGCGCAATCAGAGCATCCACAACCATCACTAAAGTTTCTTTCATGCTTATTTTAGTCTGTGGTAGGGGCCACTCAGAGAGTAACAGCTTCAGGCTATTGGCCTGCGTCGCATCAAGTGCGGTTTTAGACTGCAATAGGTTAATATAATAGGCTTCAACATCCTGTTCCTTCCACAGATCCAGTACTTTAAGTTTGCTTCCTTGTCCATACTTTTCGATGGCGCCGAGCTCAAAAGGTGTACCGCAGAAAGGGCAGCCATTGTAACGCTCCAGTGGGAAAGTATTTTGCGGAATAATATGCCCGCAGGATAACTTTATTCCTGATGCTGGAAACAGATTGGCAAAGTAAGTGAGGCTGTGATCTACTACCGATTCACCTGTAGGCTTATCCCATCCCTTTACAAGCGGCGTCCAGTTCTTTTTCAAACCTCTTACCTCCTGGATTGCTTGCCAGATCGCTTGATGGTAAGCCGGCGATGTGTTTTTCAGCGTTTGCAGAAGGGGTTCGGAGATTGCAAAACCAGCCTTAGCCAGATTCGCCACTAGAACTCCAGTGCATTCATTCATATTTACTGCTGACTCACTAATTTGTTCCTTAGGAATAAAAACCGCTTTCTGGCGAAGACTTACTTTTAATATTGTTTGCATAACGTTGATTTTAGAACCAGGTAATTTTATTGCTGTTTCGCCTTAAGAAAAGAAGTAAGCAACAATTGACCTTGATTTAGTGAAGCAGGTTGGATTCGAACCAACGACAGATAAATCCATTAGAAGTAATTTTTGCTTGACCAGCTCAATAATCTTCCAACCCTTGATTCGAACCAGTCGCCTCAAAGAGGCTTACCAAGATCGAAGCAGGTCTGATTTTACCAAGAGGTAATTCCAAAAATTTGTTTATTGCTCTACCACTGAGCTACTGCTTCATGTCTGTAACGGCAATTGAGAAACTTAGAATCGTGACAGGATTTGTTGGAAGTAAGTTTCTCTTGGCCGCTGCCTGACAGTACAAAGAGAACACCTTAGTGCGCAGTCTTTTTGCGCAGTAAATTTTTTTTTCTATTTTTCTCAAAAATCTTCATGCCTGCCAACCGGAATGCGCTGCTGCGATACAAGACCATAGACAACTGCCTTCGCAACCGGCGGCGGAAATGGACGCTGGATGATTTGATTGAATGCGTCTCTGAAGCACTTTATGAATATGAAAATATTGAGAAGGGCATCAGCCGCCGATCTATTCAGGCTGATTTACAAGTAATGCGAAGTAGCCGTCTGGGCTATAACGCACCGATCATAGTAACAGAAAGAAAATATTACAGCTATGCGGATAAAAGCTATAGTATCACTAACATACCGCTCAATGACCAGGATCTGCACCGAATGAACGAGGCGGTGGAGGTGCTGCGGCAGTTCAAAGGGTTCTCGCATTTCAATCAATTAACTGAAGTGGTGCAAAAATTAGAAGATCATGTTTATTCGGTTGCTAACAGTACACGTTCAGTAATTGAGTTTGAAAAAAACGATCAGCTCAAAGGCTTATTATACCTGGATACGCTTTATAAAGCCATTATTCAACAAAAAGCTTTGCGTATCACTTACCAATCATTTAATGCACAAAGTGCGAATGCATTTATCTTTCACTGTTGGTGGCTCAAAGAATTCAAAAACCGTTGGTTTGTAGTAGGTGTCAAAAAAAAAGCACCTGTTGTTAGTCTGGCGCTCGACAGAATACAGGATATTGAAGAAGTGCAAGAGCCATCATATATCGCTAATGAAAAGTATGACGCATCAGCTTATTATACAGATGTGATAGGTGTTTCTGTAAGTGAGGGCCTGCGGCCCAGCAATGTGCGCATATTAGTGGATGCTATAAATGCACCTTATGTAGAGACCAAGCCCCTGCATCACTCACAAAAGGTAGAAGAACGCACCACCGAGGGAATCATTATCAGTTTGAAGGTGCAATTGAATTTTGAATTAGAGCGGGAGATTTTGGGATTCGGACCAGGTATGGTAGTACTTGCTCCGGAACGGTTAAGAAAAAGCTTACAGAAGAAAGTTGCACAAAGCATCACCAGGTATGAACAAATAACGGGAAGCAGAGGTGTTGAATACGAGATCGGCTAATATTACCATCGACTGGTGACAAAGCCAGGATAGGCCCAAAGCAAAACAGTGTCCAATTTTCAGATCAGGCTCACAATGCTTCGCCCGCAACCTAACTAAACGCCCGTCGAAAATCTACCGGCGACACACTCGTTTTTACCTTAAACAGCTTACTAAACGACGGGGGATGTTCGAAGCCCAACTCATATGCGATCTCACTTATTGAAGCCTGGCTGGTGGATAATAGTTCCTTGGCTTTTTCAATCAGCCGGTTATGAATGTGCTGTTGGGCGTTTTGACCGGTGAGCGATCGCAGCACATCACTCAGATAACTGGCGCTGACATTCAATTCGCCGGCAAGATATTGCACCGTGGGCAATCCCTGTTTCAACGGGGCCTCCGACTGGAAATAGACATACAGAATTTCCTCCACCCGTTGTAATAAGTCATTGCTCACAGCCTTACGCGTTATGAATTGCCGGCTATAGAACCGGTTGGAATAGTTAAGCAATAATTCAATCTGTGAAACAACGACGTCCTGGCTGAAATTATCGATTCTCCCCTTTAGTTCTTCTTCAATACTTTTAAAAACTGAGATGATGGTCTCTTTTTCTTTCTCAGACAAATGCAATGCTTCATGTATTGAGTAGGAAAAAAAGCCATACTCTTTGATCTTCTTTGCCAGTTCATAACCAAGTAAAAAATCCGGATGGAAAAGTAAAGTATAACCGGATTGATCACTCAGTGATTCATGTGCCCCCGTAATTTGATTGGGCGAAACAAAAAACATTCCCCCTTCATCAAAATCGTAATAATGCTGTCCATATTTGAATTTCCCGCGAAAGTTCATTTTGTAAGAGATCTTGTAGAAATTCAGAATATGCGGACTCGGTAATTTTTCTAAAGGAACAGAACCATCAGCATTGTTTATCAAACAGACCAGGGGATGCATAGGTGCCGGCATGGCCAGCACCTTATGCAGGTTCGATAATGAAGCGAATCTGTTATTAGACATTTCCTCTTTCATGTTGTCTGTTTATAATTTACTGTCAATTCTTCCCTTCGCACCCGGTACCCCGTTCAATGCTTTTTTGGTATGCTCCCAACTTGGATCAGCCGGATTTAATGTACTCCGAATATACGCAAGTATGGTCTCACATACGAAGGCTACGCGCCCGGGATCTTCATCGCTTGTTTCGCGTGCATCATAACCCGATATTCCACCGAAAATATGTTCCGCATCAAAAACCGTTAACAGGTCCTTGGGGCCGGGGCTTTGATGATAAGCATCAGCGCGCCAGTTGTCCACATCAGAAAACATGGGGTTTTTATCCTTGTCGCCATTTACTACCAGTGTGGGTAAAGTCATTGTCTGGAAATTTGATCCCGCCAATACGGGATAATGCACCCTGGCGGCTCCGGTCAAACCTTCGGAACCTCCAGTCACGCCAATAAGTACGCGGGCTTTGAGCCTTGGTTCGGCATGATTTACTATCTGACCTGTTGCAGGATCCGTTACATCCATTCCGGCCAGCATGGCTACGGTATGACCCCCAAGCGAGTGACCAATGGCAGCTACATTCGTTTGATCTACACGGCCACTGAGACCGGGTACGGTGGCAACGATTTGCTCAAGATGATCGAGGATGTACTTCATATCTGTCGGCCTCGAACTCCAGAACAAAGGTGCTTCAGGTAAGAAGGAATCAAGGGCCAGTGCTTTGGAATTCTGATGCGTTGGCTGAATGACAACAAAACCTTCCGCAGCAAAAAAATCGGCAAGTGGTCCATAGCCTTTATAGGAAGAAAGAAAGTTGGATGCACCATGTCCATGAGAAATAAGAATGACCGGGAGGTTTTTGCCATTAGCAGGAGCAGTAACTTTCATTTCAAGATCTACGTGACGGCCAGGAACGGGTAATACGACGGGACTAAATGCTACGATGGGTGTGTTTGACTGTTTCATTTTTATGTTTTATTTGGTTATGAACTTAATTATGTGTTAGTGTCTGATTCGCCAACATCAAAAATGGCAGTGATGGTTATGCTTAGTTTTCTTTGTAACAAAACCAACCGTAGGTTTTTTGAACGTTGACATACCTGCTGTTTTTGATAAATCAAAGTTCATCGTTGTAAAATCTGCGGACGTAGTGAAATCGCAGCATTGCATAGCCAAAATCAGGAAAGAAGGAATAAACTGGCAAGTACAGTAGATTGCACTCTATTAAATCAATCATATGATCTCATTCATAAAACAACCCTGGCCATGGTACATAGCAGGGGCGATAATCGGAATGATTGTTCCGGCATTATTGCTGCTGGGCAATAAACATTTTGGCATATCTGCGAACCTGCGGCATATATGCGCAGCTTGTTTTCCTTCCAATATCAAATTCTTTAAGTACGATTGGAAAAGGGAATCGTGGAACCTGTTTTTTGTTGGTGGTATCCTGATCGGTGGATTTATAGCAGCACAATTCCTGGCCGATCCCAATCCCATCAACGTAAACGAAAAACTGGTTGCTGAACTTAACGATTATGGCATAAAGGATTATAGCAGTATGTTACCCGCTGAAATTTTTAGCTGGGAAGGTTTGTTTACGTTGCGTGGACTACTGCTGCTGGTTGGAGGAGGTTTCCTGGTTGGTTTCGGTACGAGGTACGCCGGAGGCTGCACCAGTGGTCATGCCATCATGGGTCTGAGCAATCTGCAACTACCTTCATTGATAGCAACCATCAGCTTCATGGCAGGTGGCTTTATCATGGCCAATCTTATCCTTCCCATTATCCTTACCCAATAAACTTCAATTATGTCTTTAGATAATTCAAATGCTGCATCATTCCCAATGAACACAGACACTATCACAGATTATGAAGTAAACAACCAGGGCGAATACGAACAAGGTGTATCGCAACCCTGGTGGTATAACCTCAGGTATCTTATAGTGGGCATCGTGTTTGGTATTGTTTTCGTAAAAGCAGAAGTGATCTCCTGGTTCCGGATCCAGGAAATGTTCCGGTTGCAAAGTTTCCATATGTATGGAGTAATAGGAACCGCGGTGATAGTTGGAATCATATCAGTGTGGTTGATAAAAAGGTTCAATGTTAAAACGATCGATGGTGATCCGATAACCTTTCAGCGCAAAAAGTTCAACAAAGGACAAATTTATGGAGGGTTGTTGTTTGGTTTTGGTTGGGCGATGACAGGTGCCTGCCCGGGGCCGCTTTTCGCACAAATAGGTATGGGCTTTTTTGTGATCGCAGTGGTACTACTGAGCGCAATTGCCGGCACCTGGGTTTATGGTTATTTTCGTGATAGATTACCGCATTAATTATTATGTTAGATCATAGCCAATATCTCCCGCTTCTTTTTGCTCATATCAGGCAACAGGTAAGCTTATCACCGGAAGACGCCGCGTTGTTGTCCACATTTATGAAAGCCAAAAAAATTCTTAAACGTCAATATTTACTCCAGGCCGATACTGTCTGCCAATATGAAAATTTTGTGGCAGAGGGTTGTCTTCGTATGTTTTATGTTGACGACAGCGGCCTCGAACACACTTTCAGTTTTGCCATCGAAGACTGGTGGATCTGCGATCTAGAAAGTTTTTTACGTCGTTCTCCAAGCGCATGGCATATCGAAGCACTTGAAAATTCCATCGTTTTGCAAATCGATACGCCATCATTAGCCATGCTCTATGACAAGATACCATCTCTTGAAAGATATTTCCGGATACTTAACGAAAATGCCTTTATCGCTCAAAGCAAACGTGGGCAAAACATATCACTTAGCGGTGAAGAGAAATATAAATCATTTCTAACGATGTATCCTGAATGGCATCAAAGGATACCACAGAAATACATTGCTTCCTACCTGGGCATAACACCCGTTTTTCTCAGCCAGATCCGCAAACAGTTAAGCGGTGGCGGAGCAAAATATTAAAGTAGTGCGGAAAGTGGCAACTGGCAGCGTGACTGCAACTATGCCGACGGAACAAGTTTGACAGGTATTATGAAACAACTCGCTGGTGTACCCGTTATTGCCAATGGCGGGTTACATGACCTTAATGAATCTCACCGGGTGATCTCATGCGGACACGCGGATCTCATTGCAATCGGATCAGCTGCGCTGGCGGATCCATCATGGCCTCGCAAGATTGCTGAGGGTATAGAACCAGTTAAATTTGTTCCGGACCTGATCAAACCACTCGCCACCATTGAACATACGTGGCAGGTACAGATGCAAGCGAGTGGAATTGCTGACGGCCGTTGCTTTCACCAGGCCCGAAAGCCTGATTAACGTTTCCGTGTATAAATGTCTTCTACGGCTATACCCATCAGTCGCTCAGGATGAGGTATCGGTTTGAAGCCGAATTGCGCGTACAGTCCGTGTGCATCCAGCGTGGCCAACATATACCTTCGCAATCCCTGCAGCTCCGGGTGGGCCAGCATCAGTTCAAGTAATTTTTTTGATAGTCCCAGTCCGCGGCAAGTTTCCAGCACATACACATCGGCCAGGTAACCAAAGGTGGCCCTATCAGTAATCCAGCGTGCAAACCCAACCTGTTGCCCATCTTTATAAATGCCAAAACACAATGAGTTGCTTAAAGATCGTTCCACAGTTTGATAGGGTATGCCTTTCGCCCAATAGGAGTGATTCGTGAGATAGTCGTGGATCGCCGCAACGTTTAACAACTTGTTATCATCTGAAAAAACGAACCCATTTTCCGTAACTTCCATGCCGTTCTTTTTTAATCCCGGCAATTTATATTATTTAGTGTTATGATTAAGATCGTACATACGGCAGATCTGCATATAGGACTTGAATACGGGCGTTTCCCTTCTATAAGTGACAAATTGAAAGAAGAAAGACTAGCCGCATTAAGACTAATTGTTGAACGGGCAAATAAAGAATCCGCTCATGCAATTGTTGTGGCCGGCGACCTGTTTGATAAGTTAACCGTTCCTCAAAAAACCGTCCGCGAAATAAAAAACATTCTTGCGGGTTTTGACGGGCAGGTACTTGTTATACCCGGTAACCATGACTGGTACAATGCATCTGCTGATGAAAACAAACTCTGGAGTTGGTTCGTCGATGCACCAGGTGATAATGTTCATTTCTTAAAAGATCTGCAGCCATACACAACCACTTTAAACGAGCAGGAGGTGGTGTTTTATCCCTGCGGTTGTCACCAGAAACATTGCGATGAAAACCGTATAGGCTGGGTGCTCGATATTGAGAAACCTGCAGAGCAAATACATATCGGGATCGCGCATGGCAATGTTGATGGTTATGGACTTGATGAAGAAGGTAATTATTTTGGAATGACGAAAGCTGAGCTGGAACAAGCCGGGATGGACTGCTGGTTACT
>JAEZGI010000081.1 GCA_023416995.1 Bacteroidota bacterium | reverse complement strand
AAGGTCTATTTTATTCATGCATTTAAAATGTGCCAGCGGACATTTTTGATAACCAATCTTTGAACATGGCCGGCAATACAAACCCTTTACTTCAACAATATCAAATAGCGGTCTGACCGGTTGAGCCTGATTTGCAGATTTCGGGTACGCATCACCGTAATAAGGATACATGCCAAACGAAGGCACGGTATTTCCCCAGATAGAAATCACCTGTTTTTTTAACGCTGTGGCGATATGCATTAAACCCGTATCATGACTGATCACAAACTTACTTCTGCGTACAAGATCAGCTGATTCGTTGATGTTAAACTTGCCACAAGCATTATAAATGCGATGGCGATCCACAGATGCGATCAACTCACCATTTTCGCGGTCATCTTTACCGCCTAATAAAATAATGGGGTGATCAACCAGGGCACACAAATGTTTTAGTTTCTCAACGGGTAACTTCTTGGTATTATAAGTTGCACCGATAACAATGGCGATATAACCCGCAAGGTGCGAAGCCGGGATATCAGTTTCTTTCACCCGGTCATTTTCCGGAATAAAATAATCAAGTCCGGCCCCGTCATTTTTCACACCAAATTGCGCAACAGTTTCCAGGTAGCGATCAACTATATGCAAATCAGGAAGCAGGTTAATTTTAATCGCGGTAAGTAACCACTTTTGAAGATTAAGCTTCCTGAACGCGATAGCAGGAACCTTTAAGGCACGTTTCACACGAAGTGTACGCACATTGTTATGGAGATCGATAATATAATCGTACTTCTCCTCTTTCAATGCTGCAATAGTTAGTTCAAAATCATCAGCCAGATAATGAATCTTATGCAGGTAAGGATTATTTTCTACTATGGCAGCAAAACCCTTTTTTGTCAGATAATGTACTTCAGCATCAGGTACCTGTTTACTGAGACAACGTACCACGGGAGTGGTTAATACGATATCTCCAATAGAACTGAACCTTATGATAAGGAATTTCATGACTCAAAAATGCAATTAAAATACCAGAGTATTTCAGGACTCAACATAGTTCAGATCCTTTCCATATGTTTCCTTTGTAAAGATGGCCGCAAGAATGGATATCACCATTACAATGGCACCGGTTATAAGACCTGCCTGTATAAATCTTGCAGCATCGGCATCTTCACCCCGGAGATATTTAAATAAGCCGATGATCACCGGTAACGCGCCACGCACCATATTGGGTACAGTGGTCGCAGCAGTGGCCCTGAGATTGGTGCCAAACTGCTCGGCCGCCATGGTCACAAAAATGGCCCAGAACCCAGCCGAAAATCCAAGATAACCGCATAACAGGTAAAAGCCCATTGCGCTGGCCGGAGGAGCAAAGAAATAAATAAAGATGCCAATAATGGTCAACCCATAAAATAGAAACAAAGCCTTTTTGCGGCTCTTCAACCACCTGCTTACGAAACCGATTATCACATCACCCAATGAAATACCTATGTATGCATACATGGTTGCGTCACCGGGACTAACCGTTTCGGGCACGCCGATCTTTTCTGCAAATTCTTTGGAAAAAGCAACAAGCACACCTATTATAAACCAGGTGGGTAAACCGATAAGGATACTGCAGGTGTACCTCCGTAAACGATCGGCATTATTAAAAAACATCAGGAGGTTACCGCGTTGCACGGTTGATTCTTTGATGCCTTTGAACATACTAGATTCAAACACTGAAATGCGCAGAAAAAGTAAAGCGAAACCAAGCCCTCCCCCGATAAAATAGCAATACCGCCAATCGACCGTTTTGCTTACAAGATTCGCTAAAACAGCACCCAATAAGCCAATGCCGGCGACCAGAGAAGTACCAATACCCCTTTTCTCTTTTGGTAGCAGCTCCGCTACCAGTGTAATTCCCGCACCAAGTTCACCAGCAAGACCGATACCCGCAATAAAACGCAGTACGCCATACTGTTCTTTCGTTTCTATAAAACCTGTTGCAATATTAGCGAGTGAATAAAGTACAATTGAACCAAACAGCACACTGAGCCTTCCCCGCTTGTCTCCCATCACCCCCCAGATAATTCCGCCGATCAGAAGTCCAACCATTTGCCAGTTCAGAATATATTCACCGGCCAGTTGATTATCGACTCCATAAAATCCAAGACTTTCCAGGCTTTTAACTCTTACAATCTGGAAGAGCAATAAGTCGTATATGTCTACAAAGTATCCCAGGGCGGCAACAATCACCGTGATGTTGAAAACGGACGGGGTTTTGGTTTGCATATGGTTCAGCTGTTTTTTACAGGGGTCTCTTCGGGTACTACTGGTTTTTTACCAAAGAATAATTTATAAATAACCGGCAAAGTGGTTACTAATACTATCCCGAGTACAATCACTTCAAGATGTTGTTTTAAATCAAAGCCGAAGTTCTTCAGGAAAAATTTATCCAGGTAATGACCGGCCAGGAACATACTGGATACCCATGCAAGACAACCCACAATGTTATAAAACATAAACTTCTTACGATCCATCTGCACGATACCACCTATGATTGGTGCGAACGTACGGACAATTGGCAGAAAACGTGCAAACACGATCGCCTGTCCGCCATGTTTGTCATAAAATTCTTTGGCACGCAACAAATGTTTTCTTTTGAAAAGCAAAGTGTCTTTACGCGTAAATAAGAAAGGACCACTTTTTTTACCAAACCAGTAACCTAGCATATTACCCACGATACCGCAAATGGAAACAAGCATTATAAGTACCAGCACATCCAAAAAATCGCTTCCTGTACCACCCTTTATCAAAGTGTCAATCAGACTGCTGCTATAAATACCGGCAACAAACAAGAGACTATCGCCAGGTAAAAAGAACCCGATCATCAAACCAGTCTCCGCAAAAACTATAAATAACATCATCCATAAACCTCCATTACGGATGTAAAAAAGCGGGTTCAGAAGATCCGACCAGGCAAAATCGCGTTCAAGGATAACCGGCTCGCTGCCAACAACCGTGACAACAGCTTCGTGACCGATTTTTGTTACCAGTACAGAATCGGCGGCAATGCCCTCGAAACTAAAACGGCCGGTGCTATCGGTCACCGCGATGGTTTCATTCGTTGCTTTGTTTTTGATTTCAGCATCACGAACAGCCAGATCATACTGGTCAGTAACAATACCCGTAACTTTCCCTGCCTGGCCGACAACATCAGCAACAAGCACACTTAACAGACATACCAAACTACAAACGCGCAACAGGTGTTTCATTATTATTAATCTTGATTTAATATAAAATTTGAGGAGTTAAACTTCTGCAGGTTCCAGCTCGCCTTCCCATTTGCTCACCACGCTGGTCGCTAGCGCATTACCAACAACGTTAGTAGCGGTGCGGAACATGTCGCAAAAATGATCAATGGGAAGAATCAGGGCCACACCTTCAGGTGGAATATTAAACATGGCGCAGGTGGCAAGTACTATCACAAGCGATGCCCTGGGGACACCTGCAATACCTTTACTCGTCAGCATAAGTACCAGCAACATCGTCAGCTGGGTAGGCAGATCGAGCGGAACATTGTAAGCCTGCGCAATAGCAAGACTCGCGAACGTCATGTACATCATGCTACCATCGAGGTTGAAAGAATAACCAAGCGGCAAAACAAAGGCAACAATTTTGTCTTTACAGCCAAACCGCTCGAGCTCGGTAGTAAGTTTTGGAAACACCGCCTCACTGCTGGTTGTGCTGAAGGCAATTAGCAACGGATCGCCGATACGTTTCATTAATGTAAACATCCGCTTCCCGAGTATCAGGTAGCCAACCAGGAAAAGGATCACCCATAGTATAGCGATGCCCAACAAGAAATAACCAAAATACACCAGGTAGAAGGTGAAGATCCCAAGACCTTTTGTAGCAACAACGGCCGCTAATGCACCAAATACGCCGAGTGGTGCAAAATTCATCACATAACCTACCATCTTTAAAATGATATGGGAGATAACGTCCATTGCTTTCACAATCGATTTGGCTTTTTCACCCATCGCTGCGGTAGCAACACCAAAAAAGATAGAAAATACAACCAGTTGAAGTATCTCGTTGGTAGCCATCGCTTCGATGACACTCCGTGGGATGATATGTTCTACGAACTTTTCAATCGAGAATTCCTGGTTTTTCGCCATCAGATCCTTGACACCTTCCGTATCTGCCTGTGATAAATCAATGTATTCACCGGGTTGAAAAGTATTGACAAGAATGAGACCCACCATCAATGAAATCAATGATGCCGATATAAACCAAAGCATGGCTTTCCCTCCCACACGGCCCACTGCTTTGAGGTCACCAAGTTTTGCAATCCCCACAACCAATGTACTGAAAACAAGAGGTGCAATGATCATCTGCACCAGGCGAATAAAGATTTTGCCCAGAAGGTTTACATTACGCGAAAAACCGCGCATAAATTCCGGCGAACTGTTGACATGAACCAGGTATCCGACAAGAATACCCAATATCATCGAAAGAATTATATATAAAGTTAGCCGGTTTTTTTTCATGCCGTTTTTTAAATAGGGCTGCAATATAATGCTTAAAACACAATGTACTAAGCGCCCATATTCGTAGATACGATCCGGCTAACCACGCTCCGGGAGGGATTTTAACATTAATTCAACAGGCTGTTAAAGTGTGCCGCGGATTAAACTCTGAACTTTGCGCCGTGTTATAATAAGCCCCGGGGGTAAAAGAAAATGAGAAATTTATGATATTGAAAAGGTCTGTATTAACACGGTTTTTATTTATTCTGGCAGGTTTTACTGTTATCTTTTCGGTTCTCTCGGCAACACCAGGTGCCGCAGTGGCAAAGTCGCCTGTGCGCGACACCACGATTGTTTCAACCCCCACGGATGTTAATGCCGCTTTGTATGAAAGTTTGAGTCTCGACTCGCTGCAACTGTCGCAGGCAGCCTTCGATGCGGCATTAAAAGGTTATTATAAATTGCTGGAAGCGGGCGCCATCGCGAAAGATGATGTGCTTTCGATAGTCGATTTCAGTTTGCCTTCCTCTAAAAAACGTTTGTTTGTTCTCGATCTCGAAGCGGGTAAATTACTGTTTAACACCTTTGTTTCTCATGGCAAAAACTCAGGTATTGACCGGGCGACGAAATTTTCAAACGACGTAAATAGTTTCAAAAGTAGTCTTGGTTTTTATGTAACGGGTAATACATATAAAGGTCAGCATGGCTATTCGTTAAAATTATTGGGTCTCGAAAAAGGGATCAATGACAATGCTTTTGAGCGGGGCATTGTGATCCATGCAGCAGATTATGTGAATGAAAAAATTGCTGCGACCCGTGGATATATCGGTCGCAGTCTTGGTTGTCCCGCACTTCCGGTTAAGTTATACCGGCCCATCATCCAGGAAATCAAAGACGGTTCCTGCTTATTCGTATATGCTCCGGACAGTGCATACAGTTCGCGTTCCGCTTTACTCGGTCAGGGCCGGGCTTAATTATTTTTTGCGAGCGTCTGTGCTGATTCCCGGCTGAACAACTTCCCGGTGACTTTTTTGTCGAAATTATAAATGTCGTCCCTGAACTCAATCAGCCCGCGATCGTTTATCCAGCAGGTATTGTATGCGATGATTACGGGGACCGGGTTTTTGATCCTCACATACTTTTCTTCGCCTGCAGCCAGAGTGCTGTCTACTTTAACCTGATCCCAGTCACTGTCTTCGAGCAAATAATTGGCAAGTTTCATTGGCTCGCTTAACCGGATGCAGCCGTGGCTGTAGGCCCGTTTTGTTTTTTTGAAAAGTTCTTTTTCGGGGGTATCATGAAAGTAGATGTTGAAGCTGTTCGGGAACAGGAACTTCACCTGACCCAATGCGTTGTGGTCGCCCGGTATTTGTCTCACCACCGGGAGCCCATCTTCTTCCCCCGTGATTTCCATCTTGTGTTCTTCAAGGTAGTCGGGGTTTTGATCTATGCCGGGCAATACTTCTTTGGCAACAATGCTTCGTGGTACGTTCCAATAAGGATTAAACACAACCTGGTTTAACTCACCGGAAAAATTGATCGTGCTGTTACCCTCTTTACCGACAACGATATCCATATCAAAATCTTTCGATTTGTTGTCGAATATGTGCATCCTGAATTCGGGGATGTTTACGAGGATCAGTCTGCCTTCCGGTGCTTCGGGCATCCATTTCATTCGCTCAAGATTGATCAGGATCTGTTCCACCCTTTTGGAAGCAGGTACATTTAATTCACCGATCCAGCTTTTTCCTATTATGCCGTCTGCTTCCAGGCCATAACGCGCCTGGCTGGATTTCACCGCATCAACCAGTTTATCGTTGTATTCGGGTGTGGTATCGTTTGTTGAAAACGCGCCTTCTGCCGCCAGTCGCTTTTTAATTAAAGTGATGGTTTCGTTATGCGAGCCTGGTTTGATCGCTTTTTTTGGAACCGGTATTTCGGGGAAGCCACCATTATTTACAAATTCCATATAGCGTTTCAAGGCAGCTTTAAGATCGCGGTATTCTTTTGGCTCGTTCCAGGATTCTTTGGTAACTCTTTCTGCCACCTGCATCACGGGTGCTTTTTTGCTGGGAACCAGTGAGGCAAGGGCTCTTGTGCGTTCTGATTCAGATGAATATTTGCGGTCGAGGTAATTAACATAGCGCCAACTTAACATCAACTCAGTTTTTTTGATTTTGGCGCTTGCAGATATTTTTTGAAGCGAGTCGTTATTGAGAAGGTCATCGAGGGTATTGTCAAGTTTTTTCCTGGAAGAGGCGCTGTCCCTGTCATAATCGTAAAGCGTACGAAAACTCAGGGTCTGTTCTGTTAAACCATCACCGGAAAACCAGGCAAACTGAAAATTGCGGAAATTATAAAATCGCCGGAGGTCCGTTGCCTGTGCTTCGCTGATTTTCTGATCGGCTATAAACCGTTCAACTTCCATACTGTCGAGGAAAAGGTCGCTGTAGGAATTTGCGGGGGTTATTGTGAGATCCCGTTCCGACTTCGCAGATTTTGCCTTTGTTTTTCCATCCTGGTTGTCACCACCGTTACAGGCCCATAATGCGGCTGCAGCACAGATACAAACTATCACTTTCCATTTCATGCCATGCTGGATTCAAAACCTGTGCCCGGGCACCGAAACGCGACCCGCTTAAAAAAGAAAACCCCGCTTAGCGTTGCCAAGTCGGGGTTTGCCGGCATGAAACCGTTCTTTAAATTTTCACGTCGGTCTTGTAATAATTCCTGCGTGCCTCTGTGATGCTTTTCTCGCGGTCGTTCTTCAACTCTCGAACCTTTTGACGGCGTTCTTTGCGTGATAAGTCATCATCATGGCGTACGGATGCAATCCGGTCGCGGTATTCATTCTGTATGTCCTGTATTTGAAGGTCCAACCTGGTTGGCCGTGACTGGTAATTGTACCTGTCGTAATAGCCATAGCCAAATGGGGGGTACCCAAAATAAGAGCGTCCCATTCCAAAATATGGCGAAAACATGGGGTAACTTCTCACCACGACCACCTGTTTAGAGGGCCTTGGATGTTTAACAGGAGGCTTCACAGATCCCTGGGCGGCCGCACCAAAGGCCAGACCCACAGACACTACTAAAAAAACCAGCTTTTTCATTTTGACTCCTTTTTTATATATAAACGAAATCCGGCGGTGAATGGTGGGCAGATATTTATACATTAACTTTCTGCTAACGCTTAACAGTCAGCGGTTTGTACCGGAAACTGGTGATAAGTACGCGCTCCGCCGGCTGCAAGAAAGAAGAGGCCATTTTTCCCCGGAAAACCCGCACCAAGGCATACCTCTCAAATAATCTTTTCATGGAAATTCATATCTTTCCGCCTACTTTTATCAACGGCTATTTATTTCAATCCTATCATTTATTATCGTTAAATCAACTAACTGCAATGAGTTTGTTTGTAAAAAAGACAGTTTCTTCCTTACTGGCGCAGGCTGCCGACAATGAAAAGGGGTTAAAAAAGACCCTTGGCGCAGCCAACCTGGTAGCATTGGGTATCGGGGCCATTATTGGTGCCGGTTTGTTCGTGCGTACTGCTGATGCTGCTGCCGGTCATGCCGGAAATGCTGTAACCATTTCCTTTATTGTGGCCGCTATCGGTTGTGCGTTTGCGGGTCTGTGTTATGCTGAGTTTGCTTCAATGATTCCCATTGCAGGCAGTGCTTATACCTACGCTTATGCAACCATGGGTGAATTAATTGCCTGGATCATTGGCTGGTCGCTGATTCTCGAATATGCCTTAGGTGCCGCCACGGTATCCATTGCATGGAGCGAATACTTAAACAAGCTGTTGGGAGGCGCTATTCCCTATGAATGGTGCCATTCGCCGTTTGAGCAAGTTACACTGGCCGACGGTACCATGCTTTCAGGAGTTATGAACCTGCCTGCGCTTTTAATTCTTTTAGTGCTTTCCCTCTTGTTGATAAAAGGTACCCAGGAGTCAGCAATGGTTAACGCGGTAATTGTGTTTGTGAAAGTAACCATCGTACTTGTTTTTATTGCAGTGGGCTGGCAGTTTATCAAACCCGAAAATCATATTCCATACATCATTCCCGCGGGCACCCCAGGTTATGAGGGTGATTGGGAACACGGATGGCGCGGTATATTGACGGGTTCTGCCATCGTGTTTTTTGCTTTCATTGGTTTTGATGCCGTGTCTACTGCCGCCCAGGAAGCTAAAAATCCCAAACGCGATATGCCTATTGGTATCCTTGGTTCCCTGGTTGTTTGTACGTTGTTATATGTATTATTTGCACATGTTCTCACTGGTGTGGCACCATTTGAAGATTTCAGGGACCCTACAAAAGGAAAAGAAGCTTCTGTTGCCTATGCCATTGACGCTTATATGCCGGGATATAGCTGGCTCTCAACTGCAGTAACTGTCGCTATCCTGGCCGGGTTTTCTTCTGTGATCCTGGTAATGCTTATGGGTCAGAGCCGGGTTTTCTATACCATGTCCGGTGATGGTTTACTTCCAAAAGCGTTTTCTGCATTACATCCTAAATTCCGCACGCCATATAAATCTAACATCATTTTGTTCCTGTTTGTAGGCGCATTTGCGGCCTTTGTTCCGGGCAAAGTGGCCGGCGATCTTACCTCTATTGGTACCTTGTTTGCCTTTATCCTGGTTTGTATTGGTATTATGATTATGCGTAAATCTGATCCGCACACCCCAAGACCTTTCAGAACACCATTGGTTCCGTTGGTTCCTATTCTCGGAGTATTGGTTTGTGCAGCGATGATTGTTAGTCTTCCTGCTGAAACGCAGCTCAGCGCACTCGGCTGGATGGCGTTTGGTTTGATTATTTATTTTGCCTACAGTAGAAAAAACAGCAAACTTGGTAATAAGTTGTAAGTGTTTATGATACAAATGAAGAAGGCTGTCCGGTTGGGCAGCCTTCTTCATTTGTACCGGTTACCAAATTGAATTCAATTTTCTTACTTTTGCAGCCCGGGCCGCTGCGGCCCGCCTTTAACAACCAAAATATACTATGGGTCGCATATTTGAAGTTCGCAAACACACCATGTTCGCCAGGTGGGATAAGATGGCTAAACAGTTTAGCCGCATTGGGAAAGAGATAGCCATTGCAGTAAAAGCCGGTGGGCCCGATCCTGCCACCAACCCCGCTCTCAGAAGATGTATTCAGAATGCGAAAGCAGTGAACATGCCCAAGGATCGCGTTGAGGCAGCGATCAAACGCGCGATGGGGAAAGACACAGAAAATTTTGAAGAAATACTTTACGAAGGATACGGCCCCTATGGTGTGCCTATCCTTGTTGAAACTGCCACCGATAACCATGTCCGTACCGTAGCAAACGTAAAATCTCACTTCAATAAAGGCGGTGGTACCTTTGGCAACAGCGGCAGCGTAAGCTTTCAGTTCAAGAAAATGGGTGTCTTCAAGCTGAAACCGGAAGGTTTAAATATGGAAGAACTGGAACTGGAACTCATTGATTTCGGCCTTGAAGAACTCGGGGAGGGCACTGGTGAGCAAGGAGAACCGGTACTCGTGATCCGCTGTGGTTTTTCTGATTTTGGAAACATGCAAAAAGCACTTGAGGAAAAAGGGTTGAACCCCATCACCGCTGAACTGGAATGGATACCTGCAGCCACCGCCCAGTTATCAGAAGAACAGGCACAGGAAGTGCTGAAACTTATTGACAGACTCGAACAGGATGAAGATGTGCAGAAAGTGTTTCACAATCTCGCCTGATAGCTATCACCCGTTACTCTGACCAAGTTTAACCTCACGCCGGATGATTTTTTTGAACCGGCGTTCATTGCGTTGCCAAACCAGCAATGAAATGATGGCTGCTGCAATTATACTGACCACCGGTACCAGCCACAAAGGTCTTGGCACCCTTACCTGCAGGAACCATAACAAAAGTATATAGGTAATCATCGAAATGATAAACCCGCCCGCGAATGTGTATAACAGAAAATATGACCATTTGCCGCCATCACGCTGCTCCTCCCAGGAGCGCAAAAACCTTTTTTCTTCCCGACTGATCAAAATAGAATTTTTTTTATAATTACTCAGCCATCATTTCCCTGATCACATCTACCACTTCTTCCGTATTGGGTTTGCTGAAGTAGTCGCCATCACTGCCATACGAAGGACGATGCGCCTTTGCAGTAATCGTTCTTGCCGCCACATCAAGCCAGCGATATCCGCCCTGGGTTTCCATCACATGGTTATACATATAAGCAGCAGCACCTCCCGGCACGTCTTCATCAACAAATAATATGCGGTTGGTTTTTTTCAATGATTCAAGAATCAGGTGGTTGATATCAAAAGGAAGTAAAGTCTGCACATCTATAACTTCACAACTGATGTCAAAATTTCCCAGCAGTTGCGCCGCTTCCTGGCAAATTCTTAACGTTGATCCGTAAGACACGATGGTGATATCGGTTCCCTCTGTAAGCACCTCGGGCACTCCAAGCGCCACGCGATAACCCGTTAGATTGTCGGGCAATTTTTCTTTAAGGCGATAGCCATTCAGACTTTCTACTACAATTCCAGGATCATTGCCTTCAAGCAAAGTATTATACATTCCCAGCGCCTGTACCATGTTGCGGGGTACGCATATGTGCATGCCGCGAAGTGTGCTCAGCATCATAGCCATAGGCGAGCCACTGTGCCAGATACCTTCCAGTCTGTGACCTCTTGTCCGTACAATCAAAGGGCAACTCTGCCTTCCCTTGGTGCGCCAATGCAAACATGCAGCGTCATCGGTGAGCGGTTGTAACCCGTATATGAGGTAATCTATGTATTGTATTTCAGCTATTGGTCTTAAACCACGGATGGCCATGCCGATCCCCTGGCCCATAATGGTCAGTTCGCGGATCGCAGTATCAAAAATTCTGTGTTCACCATGTTTGATCTGCAATCCTGCAAAACCCTGGTTCACATCACCGATCTTACCAACGTCTTCCCCAAAAGCAACCACCAATGGGTTGCTGTCAAACAAAGCATCGAAATAGCGGTTAAGAATCTCATAACCGTTCAGTACGGGCGATTCCGGCCGGAACACTGGTTGAGTAGGCACTACTTTGAGCGGACTTTTCGGACCTTCATGGTATAAATGTGAGCTGTAGCTCGCATAACCTTCTTCGCGAAGTGCCTGGTAAAATTGTTTAAGTTCAACGGCAGCCCCATCGTTACCTGTTTGCAGGAGGATACCATGTATGGTTTTGAGCACCTCTTTGCGTGATGGTTCGCGGATAGAAGCAAGTTGTTTGCGGGCCTTTTCAATCACCGGGTTGCTGGTTGCGGTAATCAGCGCATCGATCAGTACCAGGCTGCGGTTTACCAGTTCCCGTATCGGTGCGATGTATTTATCCCACGCGTCCTGCCGGCTTTTCTTTACAAAATTTTTTGCCGCGGTTTCTATACGTTCAATTTCATCTTCACTGGCCAGCGCATTTTCAATGATCCACTCGCGCATTTTTTTATTGCCATCCCAGGCACGTTCCCATT
The DNA here is from genome assembly GCA_023416995.1 of Bacteroidota bacterium. Taxonomy (GTDB): domain Bacteria; phylum Bacteroidota; class Bacteroidia; order Chitinophagales; family Chitinophagaceae; genus DATHKG01. The sequence continues at coordinate 123,595 of JAEZGI010000081.1, read as the reverse complement.
CCAGACGATCGGGTGTTTTATAACGTTCATGACTACCCGAAGTTGAATGTCCCTGTGGCTGTGTTACTTCTTCAACGTGAAACAATGCAGGTGTGTGGGTTTTACGCATGTTGGTGATGGCTTCTTCAAACACTTCACACATACCCGCGTAATCCCAGGCTTTTACTTTATAGATATTAAAGCCATTAGTGTTGTCGCGTTTTTGCATACCACGCAGGGCTTCTGAAATCGAACCTTTTGTGGTCTGGTATTTTTTGGGAACAGAAATTCCATAACCATCATCCCACACAAAAACAGCAAGCGGTACCTGCAGCACGCCTGCTGCATTTACAGTTTCCCAAAAATGTCCTTCTGAAGTAGAGGCATCTCCAATGGTGCAGAAACAAATTTCGTTGCCATTATCACTCAATTTTTCCTGATCCTTGAGCAACGGCGACGAACGGAATATTTTAGAGGCGAAAGCAAAACCTAAGGACCGGGGCATCTGTGCCGCCGTAGGTGCCATTCCAGCGGCAATATTTTTAGAATTCACCAGGTCGAGCCATTCGCCTTCGGCGTTCACATTTGCCGTTGCAAAATGTGAATTCATCTGGCGACCACCGCTATGTGGTTCGTTTGCCGGATCGGGATCCGCATATAGTTGAGAAAAAAACTGTTCGATGGTAGCTTCACCAAGGGCAAAAGAAAACGTTTGATCCCGGTAGTATCCTGATAAAAAATCACCGGGTCTGAAAAATTTGGCGGCAGCAATCTGGGCCACTTCCTTTCCGTCGCCGAAAATGCCGAACTTGGCTTTCCCGGTCAATACTTCCTTACGGCCGAGAAGACTTGCTTCACGGCTTTCACAGGCCATCTTGTAATCTTTAAGCACTTCCTGCCGGAATCGGTCAAAAGAAAGCTTTTCGCTGACAAGCGATTGATTATTAGAAGTATTTTCCATTCCGCAAAAATAACGATCCTTGCTCCAATACGACCGGGTGTTAAAAAATTGTCATTACGTTGAAAATTAATTGCTTTTTCGCGCGTTTAAGCTGTAATTTTAAACTGTCAAAATCCAGGCGCAGAGCCTGTATCACGATTGAAAACCAGTCATTTATTATGAAAGCATTTGCACTCCTCGCAGCAACATTTTTATTAACAGGACAGTTAATGGCCCAGGGTTCAGCCCAACCGGCCACAAAACCAGTTAATACTTCGCCGGCGACTGTTGAAGTACTTGGCTTTAAGCAGACCGCTCATGATTTTGGGAAGATTCCACAAAATCGCCCGGTGACACACCTGTTTGAATTCACAAACAACGGCAAAGAACCTTTGAAGCTGGAGAATGTGCAGGCAGCCTGCGGTTGTACCACGCCGGAATGGACCAAAGATCCGGTTGAGCCAGGCGCCAGTGCAACTATCAAAGTTGGTTACAACGCTGCAGCCGAAGGACCGTTTTCAAAAACCGTTACTGTATTTTATAATGGCAGCCAAATGAAAACGCTGGTTATTTCCGGAACAGTTTATAAAGCACCGGCAACCTCTGCGCCGGCAAATGCGTCTATCTCATTGCTGAAACCCACAAGTTATTAATCAATATCTCATTGCTAAACAAACAAACCATTAATATGAAAGGACTTTTCTTATCCCTCGCAGCACTTATGATCTCTGCAACTATGTTTGCACAAACACAAACTGCTGCAGGTGTAACCGTCAAAAAAGCAGAGAACTACCTGAAGTTTAAAGAACTCACTTACGACTTCGGCAAGATCAAAAAAGACGTAAACGTGAGTCATGAATTTGTATTCACAAACATCAGTGAAAAACCCGTTGTCATCGAGTCGGCTTTTGGTTCATGCGGTTGCACAACACCCGTTTGGCCACAGGCACCCATTGCTAAAGGCAAAACTGATAAACTGGTTGCCGGTTTCACCGCCCCGCAGGTTGGTCCGTTTACAAAAACCATCACAGTAAAAGTAGCTGGTGTTGATGCCCCCATGAACCTTACTATTAAAGGCGAGGTATTGACTCCGGAAGCTTATGCTAAATACGAAAAAGAGAAAGGTTCTAAAAAAGGATAAATTTTTTTAGTGTTTATAAATTGTAGTTTACCCTCGCTATACGGCGAGGGTTTTTTCTTTTCATACCTGTTATCTTCAATAACTTTGCGGCATGCTAAACATCAGTCATCGCGGGCAGGTTATGCCGCCCTCCCCCATCAGGAAATTGGTACCCTTTGCCGAAGCTGCAAAAAAAAGAGGAGTTACCGTTTACCATCTGAATATCGGTCAGCCGGATATCGAAACGCCGCCACAAATTCTGGATGCCGTACGGAACAGTGATTTCAAGGTACTTGAATATAGTCACAGCGCCGGTAATGAAAGCTACAGACGCAAGCTGGTGAAGTATTATGCCGATAACGGGATCGATATTGATCATAACCAGATCATCATTACAACAGGCGGTTCTGAAGCGATCCTTTTTGGTTTTATGGCATGTATGGATCCAGGCGATGAAGTAATTATTCCCGAACCATATTACGCCAATTATAATGGCTTTGCGGTGGAAGCTGACATTAAGGTGGTGCCAGTTCGCTCCTCCATCGAATCAGGCTTCTCACTGCCACCTATAACCGCTTTTGAAGAGATGATTACGCCCCGCACACGGGCTATTGTGTTATGCAATCCTAATAACCCCACCGGTTACCTGTACAGCAGGGAAGAAATGGAAACACTCAGGGAAATTATCCTGAAACACAACCTGTACCTGTTTGCAGACGAGGCCTATCGAGAGTTTTGTTATAGCGGTGAACATTTCAGTGCATTGCAACTTACAGGAGTAGATGATCATGTAGTGTTGATGGACACGATTTCGAAACGATATAGTGCCTGTGGTGGAAGGATCGGGGCCTTTATCACACGGAACAATCAATTACTGACTGCTGCAATGAAATTTGCGCAGGCGAGACTAAGCCCACCATCATTTGCACAAATACTTGGTGAGGCTGCAGTTGATTTGCCCGCAGATTATTTTGAAGCCACAAAAGCTGAGTATTTAAAACGTCGCGATATACTTGTCAATAGACTGAACAGCATACCAGGTGTGTTCTGTCCAAATCCAGGCGGTGCATTTTATGCAATGGCGCGTTTACCCGTTGATGACGCGGAGATTTTTTGTCAGTGGTTGCTGGACTCTTTTGAGCATGAAAAGCAAACTGTAATGATGGCTCCTGCCTCCGGTTTTTATGGAACGCCGGGTCTGGGTAAAAACGAGGTGCGCTTGGCTTATGTGTTAAATACCGAAGCGTTGGAAAAATCTATGGATTGTCTTGAGGAAGCATTAAAAATTTATCCTGGCCGTATAAACAATTGATTTTTAAGTGAAAATCCGGGAATTTCAACATTCTACAATAAAAAATCCATCGTATTAAATTAAATAATATTTGTACTTTTAATTAAGTTTACTATTTTTGCTGTGTGCAATTGAGGAAGAAAGGAGATATGTGACTTTTTATAACATATCGTAGCCCAACATTCGAATTTTATCTTTTTTCATATGGCAAGCAATCGTTGAGCCGTCCTGTTTCCACAGGAGGGCTTTTTTTTGTCCTGATGTGCGCACGATAGTATGTGCTTTGAAATAACGCTTTCAGTCGTCCATAACTAATTTCCAATCCTCGAGCCCGTAAAAACCTTCGAAGAAACCGGGCCATCCCCGCCCATTTAGTCATCCTTCAGGGGAACCACCTGTACTCAGCCAGGCCCGATCATCATCTTTTTGCAGTGAAGTTGGAAAAACATTTTGCAAATCAAAAGTTCGCACTACCTTAGCAGTGTACTATTGACGTAGTACACTAGACAACAAAACACACATGCTTGATCCTCTCCACTCTAAAACTCTTAACAATGAAAAGGTTATTATGCGCCTGTTTAGCTTTGCTTGCTATTTATAATGGCTACTCTCAAACCGGAGGCAAGGCATCCGGGCAGGTGTTAAAGGCGGATCAACCCGCTGGTGGCGCAACCATTACTTTACTTTTAGCAAAAGATTCTTCCACGATTCAACAATCAGTCAGCTCTGAAAAAGGTCAATACACCTTCAGCGGCCTGGCAAATGGCAAATATGTAGTTGCCGTAACCAGTGTTGGATATCAACGTGTCTTTTCGCCCATATTCGCGATTTCGCCACAGGTTCCGGGTGTACAGCTCGCTGCATTGCACCTTACAGCACTGGATCAAAACCTGGAAAGCGTTACCGTAAGTGGCAAAAAGGCTTTAATAGAACAACGAATTGACCGCACAGTAATAAATGTGGACGCATCAATTACCAACGTCGGGACTTCTGCACTGGAGGTTCTGGAGAAATCGCCGGGTGTGTCAGTAGATCGCGATGGCGGCATTTCGCTGAAAGGCAAAGAAGGGGTGCTGATTATGATCGATGGCAGACCCACACAATTGGGAGGGGCCGATCTGGCGAATCTTCTGCGCAACATGAGTTCGAACCAGCTAGACCAAATTGAGATTATGACCAACCCTCCTGCGCGGTATGATGCAGCAGGCTCTTCCGGCATCATCAATATAAAAACTAAAAAGGTTACCAAAGCGGGTCTTAACGGATCTGCCAACATTGCCTATTCGCAAGGAAAATATCCCAAAACCAACGAAGGTCTCAATTTTAACTATCGGAATGGGAAGATCAATGTTTTCACCAATCTCAGTCACAACTACCAGCAGCGTTTCGGAAGGATGAATCTCGACCGCAGGATCGTAAATCCAGATAACAACTCCCTTGAAAAGATTTTTAATCAGGAAACTCGAAGGACCGGCACCGGGAACTCTTATAGCGCCAAACTGGGTATAGATTTTTTCGCAACCAAAAAAACAACCATTGGTGCAGTTGTTAATCTTAATACGCGCGACATGACTATGGTGAGCCCTAACGTCACTAATATTTCGAACAGTTCAAAGGTGTTTGAAAGTGTTACCAAAGCTACTGTAAATAATACAAATCAATGGACAGGTCTCAACACCAATCTGAATTTCCGTCACTTGCTTAACAATAAGGGAAGAGAGTTGACATCAGACATAGACTTCCTCAACTACCGTACTGATAATAACCTTTTCATGGTAAATGCATATTATGATGCAGTTGGAAATGCATACCGTGATGCTGATACACTTGTGGGTATCCTGCCGCAAAACATTGATGTTTATAGTGCCCGGATCGATTATATACATCCCCTTAAAAAAGGCGCAAAACTTGAAGCCGGTTTTAAAAGCAGTGTCGTACGAACAGATAATGACGCGAAATACGACAGTATACAATCGGGCCGACCGGTTCATGATATAAACCGCAGCAATCATTTTATTTATGAAGAAAATATCAATGCAGCCTATCTGAACTTCAGTGCACCATTAACAAAAAAAATCAATGCGCAATTAGGTTTAAGGGTTGAGAACACTAATGCAAAAGGAACACAAATCACTACCTCCGAACAGTTTGACCGTCATTATACACAATTATTCCCAACAGCCTTCTTCCAATATAAAGCAAACGCAAAAAATAACTTTGGAGCAAATTTTGGAAGAAGGGTCAGTCGCCCGAGCTATCAGAGTCTGAATCCATTTATCCAGTTTCTTGACAGGTACACATTCAGCCAGGGAAACCCCAACCTCAGACCTTCCATCAGTAATAATGTTGAGTTATCACATACCTGGAAAAACATGATCACCACTACACTCAATTATACCCACACCAAAGACATTGTGCAGGGTATCATTCTCCAACGCGGTGATGAGGCCTATAATATGCCTGCGAATGTTTCGTCTCTTAACCAGTTTGGTATAGCAGTTAATGCTAACACAACTTTCACCAAATGGTGGACAAGCAACATCAATATCAATGTATACAATGACCGATACAAAGGTGTGATTGAAAATGACGCGATCGACCTGGCCGCGACCAGCTATGTACTTAACGCGAGTCAGCAATTCAAGATCACAAAAACTTTTAGTGCAGAAATAAACGGCAGATACAGAAGTGGTTGGCTCGAGGGGGTTATGAAATTAAGACCAATTGGATTTGTGGGCGCCGGAATCAGCAAGCAGGTCTGGAAAAATAAAGGGATGATCCGGTTAACTGCAAGAGATATATTTTATACGCAAAAGCAAAAGGGTTATACCCGGTACGGTGACGTGGATGTTGAAATGAGACAGGTTGCCGAGACGCAGATTGTAACGCTGGGGTTCTCATACAACTTTAGTAAAGGGAAAAAGATTGCACCGGTAAAAAGAACAATCGGTAGTGCCAATGAAGAACAGGGCCGTATCGGAGGTAATTAGTCTCAACACAAGTTGTTGTGAACATCCAGTAACACTTACATCAACAAATTGAACATGCCATCAGCTATCATCAGCACCAGCGATCTCATCTATCATTATTCAAAGACAGTTCAAACACTGCATGGCATTAGCCTGCATATTGAACAAGGGTCCATTTATGGCTTTCTCGGACCAAACGGGTCCGGTAAAACCACAACCTTAAGCCTGATATTGGGTCTGTTAAGAAATCAACAAGGCACCATCAGGATCTTCAATCGTGAGCTGCATTCCAACAGGTGTAACATCCTGAAAAAGATAGGCTCGTTGATTGAGGCGCCTTCGCTTTACGGCCATCTTACAGCAAAAGAAAATCTTGAAATTTACCGTTCGGTCTATAACGTTTCAAAAAGCCGGGTAGATGAGGTGCTACGAATTGTGGGCCTCGGAGACACCAAAACAAAAAATGTAAAATCATTTTCTCTTGGCATGCGACAACGATTAGCAATTGCCCTGGCGTTGCTGCCAGATCCAGAGTTGTTAATACTTGACGAACCGTCTAACGGATTAGATCCCGGAGGTATTATTGAGTTGCGCGAGCTGATCAAAAAGCTTAACAGGGAACATGGAATGACGGTCGTTATTTCAAGTCATTTGTTAGCGGAGGTCGAAAAGATGGTAAGTCATGTAGGTATTATTTACAAAGGAAGTATGTTGTTCCAGGGTGCGCTTTCCGATTTGCATCTGATGCAGCAGAAAGGAGCAAAACTGGTCATTAATACTTCGGACAACCATACTGCTGCTAAGGTGCTGAACGGTCATCTTGCAGAAATGTCTGATGGGCATCTGGCGGTCCCCTTTCAGAGCTTTTCACAGGTGGCATCAATTAACAGGCTGCTAACTGCTGCTGACCTGGATGTTTTCATGCTTCACCCAAAGATCCTTTCTCTCGAACAACTGTTTATTGATCTTACGAGTGATCAAACTCAAACATCACTAAAGCAACAATCAGCATGATGCCGAAATTTCACTACACTCTTCAAATAATCATTTATGCTTGTATTAGCATCTCTCCGTTCAGAAATACTGAAGACTAGACGAACCGCTGCATTTTATTTTACGATTGTTGGCGCGGCCATTGTACCAGTCGTGTACCTGATCAACGTGCTCTCGGGCGATATTGATTCAACAAAAACGGATCCGTTTAACGCTATGTTTAAACTCGCGGCACAAATGAATGGCTTCGTGTTTTTCCCTTTTTATGTAGTACTCATTTGTACCTTGTTGCCCCAGATCGAATTTAAAAATAACACATGGAAGCAGCTGTTTGCATCACCACAAACAAAACAGCAGATCTTCATTGCGAAGTTTATAACGATTCAGCTACTGCTAATCCTCTTTCTCATCACGAATATTGTGTTGATGTTTTTTGCCGCCATTATTGGCCACTTTGCCATGCCTGAGCTTGATCTGCTTAATCAGCCCCTGAGCATACACACAATCATGGTAAACGCAGCGAATACTTACATATGTGTCTTTGCTATCTGCACCGTACAATTCTGGCTCGGCCTACGATCCAGAAATTTTCTTATCCCTATAGGCGTTGGACTTGTTTTGTGGTTAGTTGGTATCTTGATGGTTTTTGAGTATAAGTCAGTCTTAGCCAAATACTATCCGTATAGCTTCAATATTTTTGCAGTGAGCCCGAATCTGAAACATCAATTGAACAGTGTTGAATGGGTGTCGCTCATTTTTGGATTGGGTATAGCGACACTTGGCTTTCTTGATTTTCGGAGAAAAAAAGTGACAAATTAGAAGCTGTTTGCCCTGAGCTCTTCCTGCTTGGGCATCAACAAGTCTTTGCTTTCCGGAACTGCCTCCCATCCTATCATTGCAGTTTTTCGTTTACTATCCCAGCGATATTGACCGAATGTTCCGTCTAATCTTATTACACGGTGACACGGAATAATATATGCTATCGGGTTACTTCCGACTGCGGTACCGGATGCTCTTGAGGCCCCTGGAAATCCCGCATAAGCCGCCAGGGTAGAATAACTGATCAGTGCACCTGGTGGAATTTTTACCAGTGACTCCCAGACTTTCAATTGGAAAGGAGTGCCGCGCAAATGCAATTTAACTTCTTCCAGTCGCGACCAGTCTTTTGAAAACAATCTTAATGCGTTTGTATGTTGAGGATGGACCTTCTGCCGGAACAGGGCGTTAGGAAACGCTGTCTTCAGATCGTTGCATGCCCTTGGTTGTTCGCCCTCTGTAAAAGTTAAATAACAAATGCCTTTATCTGTGGAAGCAATCAGCACTTCACCAAAAGGTGTCTGGTCAAATGAAAAATCGATGGCTAAACCTTCTGCCCCATTTTTAAATTCCCCCGGCGTCATGCCTTCGATTTTTATAAACAGATCGTGTAAACGGCCGGTGCCTGAAAGACCGGTTTCAAACGCAACATCTGAGAGCGTTGAAGCAGTGGTACGAAGTATGTTTTTTGCCCTTTCTGCAGTTAAGTATTGCACGAATTGTTTGGGGGTTACGCCCACCCACGCGCGGAACATTCGTTGAAAGTGAAAGGCGCTCAGGTGAACCTGTTTCGCAACTGTTTCAAGATCCGGCTGATTTGCGAAGTTCAACTTCAGGTACTCAATGGCAGCTGCCATCCTGTTGAAATCGACATGATCCTGTTCGCTCATAAAACTCCATTTAGAACTCAAATGTAAACTGCGTCACTTACTGTTCCCACCCGGATCTTGCTAATCTTTGTTCCCAGGCATTTCATGTATCAATAGCAAGAAGCGGGTAGATCCGGGTGCATGGTTTCCTGATTTTTGTTTGCCAAAAACAAATATATGCATCAGTTATCTAACCCATCCATTCTGTATTTCGGCACACCGGTGGTTCTTATCAGCACTCTTAATGAGGATGAGTCGTACAACATCGCGCCAATCTCTTCCGTGTTCTGGCTCGGTTACCGTTGTGTTATAGGCGTTGGCCTGCTGTCGAAGACTGCTGAAAATATTCTTCGTCGTGGCGAATGTGTGATCAACTTACCTTCTGAGGACATGGCGCCCATAGTGGACCGGCTCGCTTTGACCACGGGCCGTAATCCTGTACCGGCGACCAAAATCGATAAAGGATACCGCTATGTGCATGATAAGTTCCGGCATGCTGGTGTAACAGCTGTGCGGGCGGACCTTATATCAACCCCATTGATTGGGGAATGCCCTGTCCGGTTAGAAACCACCTTAGTCACCGGTCACCCGCTTGGTGCTGAAAAGGGCCCGGGCAGTGTTCGGACCGCAGTCATGGAGCTAAAAGTTGTGCGTGTGCACGTCGATAAAAAGATTCTTGTTAACGGAAGTTCTGACCATATTGATCCGGATAAATGGCGCCCGTTGATGATGAGCTTCCAGAAGTTTTATGGCCTGGGTGAGCAGCTGTATCCTTCCAGGCTGGCGACGATCCGTGAGGAGTTATATCGCAATGCGGATACAGAAGAAGCTGCGCGGTAAATTTCCCGGGCATGCTGTCCCTTTTCCTGTCACCTGTTTGTTATTGTGTATAATTCTTACATTCAATAACAATTAAAGGCAAAAAAATGAAAGAGTACATTCTTCTTTTCAGACATGAAAATGTAAACGGCAAAGTTTCACCGGAACAGATGCAACAATGGATGAAACAACAGATGGATTGGGTAAACAGCATTGCTGCAAAAAATCAATTCGTTAGCGGAACCGGGCTTTTATTTGATGACGCGAAAGTAGTCGATCACAATAAGCTTGTTACCAACGGGCCCTTTGGTGATATAAAAGAAACCCTCGGTGGTTATGTTGTTGTACGAGCCGAATCTGCAGAAGAAGCTGCCGAGTTTGCAAAAGGAACACCGATTCTGCAAGGCGAAGGAAACACAGTAGAAATCCGCCAGATTGTAACTCATTAAAATACCGGCCCCCGGCTATCCGGGGGCTTTTGATTGCATATGACCCATGGCAATATCATTCCTCATTTGTTCAGATCCGAATACAGCAAAATGGTTTCTGTACTCACAAGATCATTTGGACTCGATAGCATAGAAACGGCCGGTGACATCGTGAGTGAAACCTTTCTATCTGCACTTGAAACCTGGCCTTATAAAGGAACGCCCGAAAATCCCACCGCCTGGCTGTATACTGTTGCGAAAAACAAATTGAAAAACCGGCTCGTCCGGGATAATAACTTCAAAAAAATCTCGGCCAGGCTTGTTACTTCTGAAACAGCTTCTAACGAAACATCCATTGATTTTTCAGAAAGAAATATTTCCGATAGCCAGTTGGCTATGTTGTTTGCAATATGTCATCCATCTATAACTGCTGAGTCTCAAATTTGCCTGGCATTGCGCATACTTTGCGGTTTTGGATTGAACGAGATTGCGGATGCTTTTTTATCAAATAAAGAAACGATCCATAAACGACTGCAGCGTGCAAAAAAGAAACTATTAGTTAACAACATAACCATTGACCTGCCTGGTGACGAAGCGATCACTGAACGTTTAAATACAGTGCTTCAAACCATCTATCTTTTATTTAGTGAAGGCTATTATTCAGAAACCAACAACGCGATCATCCGCAAGGAACTGTGCATAGAAGCGCTTAATCTTGCATACCTGTTATTAAACAATCCGCTGACCAACAATCACGCAACAAATGCTCTCATGTCACTGATGTGTTTCCAGGCTTCAAGATTAGACGCAAGGCAATCAGCAAATGGAGACGTGGTGTTATATGAAGACCAGGACAGATCGCTATGGGATACTGAGTTAATTGAAAAGGGTTTTCAATATTTACTGCAGGCCTCGAAATGGGAAACAACTTCAACTTACTATATTGAGGCAAGCATTGCCTACTGGCACACAATCGACGACAGCAACCCTGATAAATGGCCAGGCATTTTAAAACTATATGATGTTTTGCTTCTGGCAAACCCTTCGCCGGTTGTTGCATTAAACCGTCTTTGGGCCGTTTCAAAAGTTCACGGAAATCTGCAGGCAATAGCAGAAGCCGAAAGGCTGAATCTTGATACGAGTCATTTTTACTTTGTGTTATTGGCCGAATTGTATAAACCGGTTAATTCTGAAAAAACAATAGAGTATCTGCGGAAGGCTTTGGGTTTGGCCAAAACCGAGAGGGAGAAAGTGATGATAAAAGAAAAGTTGGCCAGGTCTTCGCTGGTTTAGGATCTTGTCGTGGCAAGACTAAGGTAGTTATCATTTTCTCTAATCATCAAACGCCAGCTTATCATTAATTCCAGGAAATCTTTTAACCACTTCTCAAATTCATCCGGAACCGGATACTTGTTTTTCACAAAATCGATAATGGTGGTGAAACTTCTTTTCTGATCACAATAATCGTAAACTTCTCTTTGTACTCCATTGATGCCAACTGTATGATGCACCCTGTTCGGCCTGGTATCAGTAAGAATCATCTCCGGACTATCAGAATAAGTTTTGTTTAATGAACATCCGGTAGAAGTTTTCCAGCTCTCCACTTTATCTTTCACCTGCTGAATATATTGTTGTGGAGCCTGAGTGTATTCATAATCGTATTCAAAAAAGTATACGAGATTTCTTAGCGAACATTCAGGCAAGGGGTATAAGTACCGATAAACAGCGAAAGGCCGCACGTTAGTCATTCCGTATTTTTCATAATCATTGAAGTAGGGACTGAACCGGTCCATTCTAACAATACCGACACCATACGGTGGCGTTAGATGGAGAATTGAATCTATAAGATCTGATATTTCCTCATAGTCCCGGATAGTTTCACCGGGGAAGCCGTATAACAGGTTCCATGCCACGGTAACATTGTATTCTTTACACCATTTAAGCAATTGTATATTTTGGATTGAACTCACACCTTTCTTCATCAGTTGCAGAACATGTGTGCTTAAACTTTCAACACCTGGTTGAATTGCATTGACTCCGGACTCGCTTAACAACCTTACCTGCTCTTTACTTAAGTTAGCCTTTGTTTCATAAAACAAGGAAACGCCCATTCGCTTCTCTGCCAGCACAGGAAGTACATCTTTGAAATAACGCATATCGATAATGTTGTCAACTGCCACAAATTGCCGGATTTGATATTGATCGGTTAACAACCGGATCTCTTCCAGTACACGCGCGGGAGACTTACTTCTAAAATTCATATTGCCCCCATTCAAACCACAAAAGGTACAATGCGATTTAGCACCCCACCAACATCCTCTTGAGGTCTCGATTAACAATGCCGGACTCAACCTGCTAAAAAAGCTTGTTTGCCTAAGCGCCCTGAAATAATCTTCATAATCCGGCACAGGTATCGCATCCATATTGTCCACTGGTATAGCCGCGCCAGTGTCTACAGATATATTTCTATCTCTGTAAATGATCCCCTTTACCCTTGTGGCAGGCTCATTGTTTAAAATATGATGCACCAGTTCAGGAAAGGCATATTCACCTTCCCCGGTGCATACAAAGTCTATCCATGAAAAGTTTTTATGAAGTTCTAATCCCATTTCGCCTTCGCAATTACCACCCCCGAAAACTATTACCTTATCGGGAAACTTTTGTTTTATCAGTTTTGAAAATGCAAGTGAGGCTATGTTTTGTTCAAAGGTTGTAGTAAAGCCAATGATTTGATATCTGTGTATCTGCAGCGCAGAAATGCAATTTTCAAGAAAAGGAGCGATTTCTTTTTTTGTATTCAAAACCTTTTCAAGTGCGTCCACAGGCAAATACTTTTCAAGTGTGTTTTCATAAGTGGCCAGATCAAGCTGTGCTCCAAACAGGTGTTGCGCAAATAACCATTCCCCCACAAACAAAGCATCACTGACCCTTTCATCGAGCATCTCATAAGTGTCCAGACCTATGAGCTGGGCAAAAAGAATACTCGGATATGCAATATCGCACTCAATGCCTTTTTCATTAAGAATAGCTTTAAGAATGCTAATACCTATTGCCGGCCGGGAAATTGAAACAAACGGCATATTAATTAACAATACCTGGCTCATGATTCGCTTAATTATAAACGCATGGATTTTTACCGAAGCGTATATGAACAACCTGCACACAGATCAATTTCGTTATCTCTACCTTCAATGTGTAGCCGGCGAATGTGGCGATATTTTTCACCGTTCCATATTTCCCTGATGCTATTTTGAAAAACATTTCCAAGAACTACATGGCGGCGCCAGTCCATACAGCAAAGAACGGCATCACCGTTATACAGGATATACATCTTATAAAATACAAGTTCACAGGTGCGGATAGGATCGTTACTCAATACAGCCTGGTTTAATTCCTCAAAGTTTTTCACATTACCAGCACGATTAACAAGTGGTGATGAACCAGCCTGAACGCCTCTTTTATTCCAGTAGCTGATGTTCTCTTCAATCTCAGGAAGCATAAGTTCTGTATCAATCATATTTACAAACACCTGCAGAGAAGGAGGTTTAACGGTTAGCAGATAATCTATGTTACTTTTTACCTTATCATAGGAAATGCCCATTATCTTTTCATAAGTAGCCTTGGTAGCACCGTTAAAACTAAACCAGATGGCGTCTATCCCGGAATCGATAAGCTTGTCGGTTACATGTGGTACCAACGGTGCCCCATTGGTTGTAATCGTGAGCATTGCATGTGGAACTTTTGTTTTAGCTTCCTTAATAAAATCAATCATCCTTTTGTCTGTGAATGATTCATTCATCAGGAAGGGTTCTATTCGCCTGAGCCCAGGTTCATGGGAGCACTCTTCCAACAGTTTTGTAAATGCTTCGTTTTGCATTTTTCCTGCGTCAAATTCTTTTGAAACTTCGGGGTAAGGGCACATGATACAGGATGCATTGCAGGTGGTGATGGTTTGTATCTGTATCTCTGCAGGAAAATCGAGCGACTTGTCCCAGCTACTGATATAAATCTGATGTAGCTCTGGTAATTCAAGAAAAACTTCATCAAACATTTTCTCCCAGGACGGTAAAACTTTTTTGATATCATATCTTTCTTCCACCGTCCTTTTTAAGTAACTACCCAATTCTTCTCTCTTCACCGGATCTGTTATCAGCTTCAGCAGTTCTTCTTTTAGCACCTGTGGGTTACGTTCAGGGATAAGCACACCGCCTTTCCCATCTGAAAGTTGTTCGCGTGTGGCCCCATTATCACATGCTAATACAGCCAAACCGGCCATCCCGGCTTCGGAAATTACGTGAGACATACCCTCTTCCAGTGAGGGCAGCACAAGAACATCTGATACTTTTAAGAGGTAGGCAACATCTTTCCTGGCGCCCGTGAATATTATCTTTCCTCTTTGTCTGAGACTGTCATAGTTTTTCACAATATTTTGAGCATATTCAGGCTGGTAATGGTCATGTCCCCCGATGATCATTATTACAACATTGGCGTGCAGGTTTGTAATACTGTCACCTACTTCAAGCAAATCTTCTACTCTTTTTTTAGGATCAATCCTGCCTGCGAATGTGATAAAAAACGTCTCCTGTGAAAAGCCATAATATTCCCGCAGCTTTTGTTTACTTAATCCTTCAAACTCTGAGCTATCCACCGCACTGGGAATGTATAATGCAAACTCCGGACGATCCATTAACGCTGCAGCTGCCGTTTGAATTTTGGGTGATACTGCTATATACCGGCTTGTCCGGTCCTTCGGTATCAGACCAGTTTCGAGAATAATTCCGCCATGTTCAATAAGCCTGCACTCCTTCGGCGATATATTCCTGAAGATCTCATACGCATATCTTGTATCCTGGCAGGCCACAACGATCCGTATCTCCTGGTTGCGGATATAATTAACGACATACCTGAACTTCTCCTCCCAGCTCATAGAGTGACAATCTTCATTCACTTCAATACCAACTTTCCTGATACGTTCAGTCATAGGAGCGATCTCACTTGTTGGCTGCAAACTGAGAACAGACATCTTGTATCTGGAGGAATCAAGGTTTCTGGCGAGAACCTGTACCTCACGTTCTTCCCCACCCAGTCTCATATTATTCATCAGAAACATTATCCTTATGGGCCTAGATCCATAAGTAAGCTTTTTAGGTGAACTTTCGTCTTCATTGGCTTGTTTAAGTTCTTCATAAAAACGACCAACAAGCAATTGCATGTTTTTGTTAAAATCGAAGTGCTGAGTAATGAATTGTCTTGCCTGGCTTCCCAACTCATTCCGCAGGCTGTTGTCCAATAAAAGTTCTATAACCGCATCCGCTATTTCAACGACGTCCTGAACCTGTACCAGCAGACCATTTTGTTTGTGAACAATAATTTCAGGAACACCTCCCACCGGGGTCGCAACTACGGCCACACCTTCAGCCATAGCTTCTACAATGGCATTGGGAATGCCTTCGACTAATGAAGGATGGCACAGTATGTCGGTAATACCCAACAAACTCCGCACATCTTCTACATGTCCGGCAAATCGCACCACATTAAGGATATTAAGTTCTAAAGCAAGTTTTATTAATTCTTCTTTTCTATCTCCTTCACCTGCGAAGATGAAAACAGCATTTGGAAATGTTCTATGAATCAAAGGAACGGCACGGAGTAAGATATCCTGCCCCTTCATACTATGCAACCTCGCCAGATTTGTAATAATTTTTGAATCCGCGGGAATACCATATTGTATCTTAAGTTTTTCGGAAAGAGAATAATCATCGGGCTGTTCAAGATATCGCGTACCCTCATACATTACTTCTATGAACCCAGGATCCTGATCAGGTACCCAATTCAAAAAATCTGTTTTGATAGATTTTGAAACAACATGGAGACGACGGACCGAACCAACCGACGCCAAACCATAATGCGCTTTGGTAAGACCAGCCATGGGTGGCAATCCAGTTTTAAGTATAAGAACAGCTTTATTACAGACGCGCTCTTCATTCAACTTATTCACTATCGTACCCAATACACCCGCCTCACAAAAGTTACCAATCACAGTACAATAAAGAACGTCTACCTTATTGTTTTTCAGAAAATAATAAATGGGTTCATATACCGGCAATCCCTCCATACGCATAAAGGCAAACACCTTGATATCCTTTTTAAGACAGGCTTCATTTAAAGCCGATCGCCACGGACAAATTACCATTACCTCGTGTCCCATATCGATAAGTTCGCGGCAGGCATTCAATACCCAGATTTCTCCGCCTCCAAGGATCGTGATATCGTTAAAGAAGCATATTCGCATGATAATCTGAATTAGGTTGAAGATGAGATGACCTGGTAAGTATGTTGTCAACAGCAGCAATTACATCATCTGGTAATAACTGATGCGGGTCACCATATAGTACTTCGCAATTGGTGGCTTCCGCAGGATTTGCCCAACCCAACGGAACAATGTCTGAGTAAATCATCACCATTGGTGCATCCACTGCATGGGCAAGGTGGCCAAGCCCGTTCTCGAGTGTGATGACACAAGATGCATGTTTCATGAGAGCAGCGACAAGTCTTATAGGCAATCCATAGAAATTTGTCCAATGTTCCACCCTCGTTTGAGGATCGAATTCAGACCCAACACTTATAATCTTTTTGATTCCCCTGCTCCGCATATATTCGCAGACCTTCTTCCATCTTTCTTCCGGCCAGTCTTTTACATTTCCGTTTCCGTCTTTGCGTGCGGGATTTGAATTGCTATGCCTGCTAAGGATTGCGTATGGGCCCTTGATCAACGATCGGGCTGCTTTTTCCTCTTCAGGTGTCAACCTGATTATTGGCCTGACGCTGCTGATAGGAATCTTTAATAAACTTGAAAATCCTTTCGCGATATGAGAGTGAAATACTTCTTGCGTAGTACACACTTGCGTGATGTCGAAAGTGTATAACATACTCGGCACAGAAAAATCAAGCGGCAGTGTATACAGCCAGTCTATACTGAATTTACTTAAGCCGTGCATTGCCATCAGTTCGCTATACAGGATGATATCTATGTCCGGATTGTTATCGAGCACTCTTGTATAGGTTGCATGTTGGGTAATATAGGTAATATGGGCCCTGGGATGAGCTTTACGGTATGCCCTGATTGTTGGAGTACTGCATAAAGTATCACCCAGGGCGTTGAACCCCAAAAATATTGTTCGTTCCACTGCTGGTTGATTTTGTTTCTTGAGTTTATTATTCTCTGATTGGATTAATTGGATCAATCGGATCAATCGGCCGTATTGGATCTATAGGGATGATTGGGCTGATAGGTATTAATGTGATCGGCGTAATCATTGTAATTGGCGTCGGGAAGGGCGAGATAAAAGTAAACGGCGTAACTACCGTGATTGGGGTAATCGGGGTAAGTGTCGTTATTGGCGTAACCAGGGTTAACGGCGTAATAAACGTAAATGGTGTAATTGCTGTAACTGGTGTCAGGTTAGTAATAGGTGTTACAACAGTTATGGGAGTGATTGTTGTGAACGGTGTCACGAACGTGATGGGAGTGAGTGGCGTGGGCATAACATACAAATTTTGGTATGATTAATAGAGATTCCCTTGAGAAAATGATAGCCTGAAGTGCAACAGCACCTGTCTCAAATGATCCTAATCGTTACCTTAATTTGTCAGTTGAAATGTGATTCTACAATAGTTGTTTTATAGAGAAGGATAGCCTGTCCTAAATATAACATAATTAGTTAATAATTTGCTGGGACCAACAAAAAATATTTCCAATTCTGTTATCTAATCGGTCGCTGCAAAATCAGTGAAGCTTTTGTTGGGGTGTACATTTTTTAAGATAAACTACCGATTCGTTGCAGCATCAATCGAAGGGAAGTTGTATCATGGCTAATTTCAAGTGTTAACGTTTGATAAAAATTAGTCGCAAAGAAAGAGTGAGAAATAAGCTGAAACGCAGATTCAGATCTACGTTTCAGCGGAGTAGCGAGGAGCAGACTTGAACTGCCGACCTTCGGGTTATGAATCCGATGCTCTAACCAGCTGAGCTACCTCGCCGAATAAGCTGGTTTGCTTAAGGGCTGCAAAAATATAGAAATAGCCGCTAAACCGGAAATCAATTTCAAACTTATTTGAAGGAAAACCTAATTCGGGTCGATCGATTCAAAATTCTTCACCCGCCGGTCCGTCAAAAGTTTTTTCAGCAGCGCCTCATGAGCCCGTGACGAACCATTTATATTATATTGAAAAAGCACGAGACTGCCGGATTTCGAGAGTTTCGGACGCATGCTCCTGAGCCTGTTTTCTTCAAAAAACCGTTCGTATTCCTCTACCGGGCAATCCTCTGCGTCAAATGAAATCTTATAGAGGTAATGAAGATTCCGACGCTCGAGCATCACACCCACATAACTCAGCCCAAATAAAACCACCAGCACCACAAAAGTGGCGACACCGGCTGCCCAGTAAAACCCGCCGGCCACCGCCATCCCGATCGCCGCTGTGACCCAGACAGTCGCCGCCGTAGTCAGCCCCTTTACCCCGGTTTCACTTTTGAAAATAACCCCCGCTCCCACAAAACCAATCCCGGTCACCACGTTCGACGCGATCCGGTCCTTCGATTCGTCTTCGATGAGCATCGACACAAGCGTAAACAAACACGATCCCATGCTGATGAGAATCAAGGTACGGAACCCGGCAGACTTGTTCCTGTATTCGCGCTCGGCCCCGATCACCCCGCCAATCACGGCCGACAATACCAGCCGTAAAACTATCTCTTGCACAGGTATGTTCAGATACATATTAAATCAATTAAGACATGTAAGCTCTTTCGTTTAAACGCGCCGTCGCAGAAGGATAAAAGCATGTGCCATCAGCCGGCCGGGTAACCCGACCGAAGATCCGCCGCACCGGGTTTCTACATGCTTTAAAACGCCGCTTCTGCATACTGCCATCAATTGAAATTGAAAACATGCCGGTGGAACAGTTTTTTAACACTACTTAAAAACAGTTATTATGAAAAAAATCAGCAGTGTAATATCGGCAGTCACTTTTGCCCTCATCATCACCATCAGCAGTTGTGGCAACAATTCAAACGAAGCAACCGGCGATGAGGCCGCAACACAGGATACCTCCCTGATGAACAATTACAACAACGATTACCCAAATAATCGTATTCATATGAAGGATAGCAATAACGCAGGCGACTCTGCTATGAGAGGCGATACGGTACCAATGAAACCTGCAAACTAAAATTAACTGCTATGAACACAATTGTCAAAGCACCGGATCCTTCAACTAAATCCACCACGGATCCCAATCAGAAAAAGAAAAACGATGGGTACGACCAACAGGTGCATTCACAACCGATCGTAAACGAACAGGAGCAGGATGTGATTGCTAACGCAGAGCCGGATCCCGAACCACCTGTCGATAACCCATCTACCGATAAATCTCAAAAAGAGTTTGAAGAAGAAAATCTTCCGGTAGCGGATGATGAAGCCAAACGGGAAGCGGGTTTAAATCCATAAGAATAATCAACTATCCAGGGATGATATAAAAATAAAAACCGGCCACATGAGCCGGTTTCTATTTTTACTTCACAACAGTGAAGTTGTTATTTCGCAATTTCATGCATATCCCTGTACTTCTTGATGGTATCATGTGAAGTTCTTAATGCTGATTTTTGATTTGTGATCATCTGGCGAATGTTTGTATCCATCGTGGCATCAGACTTCAACGCTTCATCATATGCTTTCTGAGCAGCATCTTCACCAAACTCGCAATTTTCCAGAACTGCATGACGGTCTTTACCGGTAAACACTGCCTTTACATCCATCCAGGCGCGATAGATCTTGCCCGATGCAGTAGTAGAGGTTGATGGCTCCCCACCCAAACGACCAACTTCAGCACTCAACTCAGTGGCATATTTACGGCTCTCAGCGGACATTTGAGCAAAGATGGCTTTCAAGTCAACATCTGCAGCAGACAATTCATTTGTCGCTTTTTCATATCCTCTAACCCTGTCATTATTAATTTGTATCAAATCATTAAGTACTTCAATCAATTCGCTATTTCTTTCCATGACAAATAATTTTTAATTTTTAAAAATCGTGATACTGTATGTTCTCTAAAACCATGCCTGTGGTTTTGCCTGTTACACGTATATAAATTAATGGTGCTCCAGAGTATAACTCAAAATTGTGGTAAAGAGCTGTGGAGAAAATTTCTCAAACAATTATTAAACACTTTCCATAGCTGTGCTAATAGTTTAAAAACGGTTGGCACATAAGTGGTAGTAAATACTTCGGACTTTTAAATTAACTATTTCTCTATATACGCATGCGAGGTTATCATTCTTGGTGACCTTTTTTTATTTTATGACCTCATTGGTTTTTCAGAATACGCATCAGCACCTGTTCAGCAGTTGTAAGACCCGACTTATTATCCGGTTCTTCTATCCGGTCGAGCTCCTTTAAATATCTGGCAAGTTTATCTTCCTCGTATAACTTAACTAAACCCGGGTGCACATAATACTTTTTACAAACCGTGCGCGTATTACCGAGCTTTTTGCTTACCTCATCTAATACAGCCACTACATTTTTCTTTTTGTCAGTCTGGGTAGCCGCATCACCAACACTTCTGAAGGCCTGTAAAGCGTGAACCGAACCGGCCCAGGTCCGAAAGTCTTTCGTGGTAAAATCGTATCCCGTTGCTTCCTGAATATAATTGTTTACTGCACCGGAATCAATGGTTCGTCTTTTCCCCTCGTCATCATAATATTGAAACAATTCTTTTCCGGGTATATCCCTGCAATCCTTTACAGCCTTCGCGAGTTTTTTGTTGCGTACAGATATCTTATGTTCTACACCTTTTTTACCCTTGAAGGTAAACTGCAGGTTGTCGCCTGAAATGGATACATGTTTATCTTTCAACGTGGTGAGCCCATAAGAGCCATAGAGCTTTTCGTAACCATTGTTACCGATCCTGATATACGTCCGTTCCATCACACTCAGCAGGGTTGCGAGTACCTTGTCGAACGACATCTCCTTCCTGGCAAAATCGCTTTCAATCTTCAGGCGTAGATCAGGTAACCTTTTACCAAATTCAATCAACCGGTGAAACTTGGTTTCATTACGCAACACGTTCCAAAGGGTGTGATAACGGTATTGTTTTCGTTTACGCAAATCCAAACCGGTGGCCTGGATGTGACCATTGTCAAGTGGGCAGATCCAAACACTTTCCCAGGCCGGGGGTATTACAAGTTTTCTAATTCGCTCAAGTTGTACCTCATCTTTGAGTGGTTTGTCCTTAAAAAGATAAAGGAACTTATCACCTTTTTTTACGCGGTTGATTCCTGGCGTATCATCTTTAACATAAACCAGCTTTGCAACCTCGGCCGCCTTTTCATAGTTACGGTCTACCTTGAGGTATTCCTTATGCGTTAGTTGTATAATGGGTTCTTCCATAATTGTTTTCGTATGTCAATACTTTAAAATCCAATGCCACTGAATCTGGCACAGGTTTTTGACCAACATGAAAAACAATAGTTATGGACAAACATTCCTATATGGACGAAAAAGAAAAGAATCCGGATCCAAAACCTGTCGAACCCGGTACATCTAAAAAAGATCAACGTGATCTGCCGCGCACCGACCCGGGGCTAAAAAAAGGATACAACGAAAAAAACCCCGGTGAACCCCAGGGAGGCTTCACACCACAGGCGCATGGGGAAGGTGCGGAAGAGGGCGATGAATCGAAGTAGACTTCATGCATTCATCCACAGCATTTAACCTGTATTTGGGTAGTTAATTCCACGCCGCCCGGTGTAAATGCGTGCGCCATGGTGGCATCTAATTTGGAATTATCATAGAAACACAACTGGTATGATGAACACTTCTCAATTGAATTTTCTGCAAACGAAAATTTCAGAAATCCGCACCGCTTTGTTCAGCAATGAATCTGATGCCGTGTTAAAACTGCCAACAACAATTATCAATGCAATGACGGTTGATGATGCCGGTCAGATTTGGTTTTTTATCAGCCGCCCACAGCAACTGCTGCAGGAGTTTGATAAAGAATTTCCTGCTAAGTTGAATTTCTTTAAAAAGGGTACGCCTTATTTTCTTCACATTACTGGTAAGGCATACATTGTGAGCGATCCTGAAGAGATCAGTCATTTGGTTGAACTTAGTGACTCTGTGCGGGAAGAAGCGATAAACTATCGCCACATCCTCGTTAAGTTGCGGATACAAAAAGCAGATTATTTTGAACGCCAGCAACGAAGCACCGCTGCAGGCTGGAGCAGTATGATCAGTAAAATGTTTAGCTGGTTATTCGATTTCAAACCAGGTATGCGGACCGCCTATTCGTTAAATGATTCTGCTGCTGCTTGATATCTATTCATAAAGGTCGCCCTGGGATGCAAGTATCTCCCGGTACTTGTTAAAGACCTTTGTTTGTGAAATAAAACCCACAAACTGTTTTTCACGGTTCAACACCGGCAGGTACCAACTGCGGGTCAAATCAAACTTTTCCATTGCCGCATGCATATCCTGGTGTTCCTGCAACACAGCAGGTGGTCTTTTCATCAGTGACCGGATCTCAACCTTTTCAAAACCTGAAGGATCAAATAATTGCTGTTTGATATCATGTAGCTCAATGATGCCTGTGAACCGGCCATCTTCATCAGTGACCGCGAATATATCTTTATTGCTTAGTTTGATGATCTCCACCAGGTCACGCAGTTTTTTATTTTCATTGATAGTAGCATAGTTGTCCTGCAACATCTCTGAAAAACTGATTGCCGTAAGAATGTTTTTCTCTTTTTGCTGCGTAAAGATCTGCTTCTCCATGGCCAGTTTTTTTGTTTCCATTGAATAGGGTTCATAATGTTTCACTATGAAAAAGGAAATAGATGAAACCAGCATCAAAGGGATAAACAATTCATACCCGTTTGTAATTTCCGCAATAAGAAAGATCGCGGTCAGCGGACAATACATCACTCCACTTAACACACCCGCCATTCCTACCAGTGCAAAATTGCCTTCGGGTAATTTGAACCAGGGGATTTTATTGATGATTTTGGAGAAAAAGAAACCCAGATAAGAGCCGGCGAAAAGCGATGGTGCAAAATTACCACCGTTACCACCGCTTCCAATGGTGATGCCGGCAGCCAGCGGTTTAAGTAAAACAATAACCCCTGTAAAAAGAATGATTGCCCAATCCTCGTTTAAATAAGATAACAACCTCGAGTTATCCGGGATGCTGGGAGTAGCAGTATTCGCCAGTTCTTTAATGGTATTATAACCTTCACCAAACAGCGGTGGAAAAAGAAAATAGATTACCAGCAACATCATTCCTCCTGCTACGGCACGGGTGTAAGGATTTATCTTCCACCCAACCAGGCGGTGTTCAATATTTTTAAACGTGCGGGCATAATACAACGAACATAAACCCGCGATCACACCAAGTAGAATGTAAAACGGAACGTTCCTGTAATCAAATGTCTGCTGCAATTTGAAGTTGAAGAGAATAGACTCCTGCAAGATGATTTTGGAACATAACGCACCAATAACGGCAGAAATGATTAGTGGTATGAAGTAACTAACAACCGTTTCAACGATCAGCACTTCAATGGCGAAAATAACACCGGCGATCGGCGCGTTAAATACTGCGGCAATTCCCGCAGCGGCACCACAACCGATCAATAATGTTCGCTCGCGATAATTGAGTTCATGTATTCGCGCCAGATTTGAACCCACCGCTGAACCTGTTGCAACGATAGGTGCTTCCAAACCAACAGAGCCACCCAAACCAACAGTTATGGAACTGGTGATAATATGCTGATAAGTATTTTTTAACGGGATAAAAGATGAGTTACGTGCAATGGCCTTTAATACCATCGCAATACCTTTTTCCATCCGCTTTTTAAAAAACCAACGGATGATGAACACCGTACCAAGTAAACCGATTGCCGGAAAAAGAAGATAACTAAACCGCGATATGGGGATGCTTTCAATCGAGGTTTGTAAATAGTGTACCAGCGTTTTCAGCAAAACCGCTGCAAGACCGGACACCAGGCCCACCACGGTAGCCACTACCACAATGTATTGCACCCTGTTTAACCGCAGGGTAAGATGATGCGAGATAGTTTGGTAAAGAATTTTAAGCTGTCTTATTTTACTGCCTTTCTCCATATTCAGGAACAGCAAATGTAAGCCGGTTCGCAGCAGTAATCACATTAATGGCATTTAAAAAAAAGGCGGCCGAGAAGAATCAAGGCCGCGGATCACATGAGAAAAATTCCAGTACCGAAAAAACGTTGCTGGTTTTTTTATAACCAATGCTTTTTTAGTGATATTGTCTTGCCACGTGCAGGGGACGATGATGAAATATATTCACCAGCATCTCAAATATATCGTGGTTACGGTGGTTAAACCTGAACTCGGTTTCCTTGACATGAAGGAACAAAGTATTACCATTTAGTCCACGGAACTTTACCAGTCTTGATTTAAGCATACTCCAGAATAGTTCGATATCATCCACAGGTCCTTTTATTGAACTAACCCTGGGAACGCCATCCCTGATGCGATAAATTTTCAGGGTGTTGAAATCAGCTAATGCCTGGTATTTTGCGATTTCCGGAACTGGTATTGCATTTCGATTTTGGTCACCGCCCGATTTCAACCAATCGAAAACCTCAGGTTGGTTTGATATGTTTAGTTTTTCTGTACGGATGTTATTGTTGTGAAGCAAAATGCCATACAAGGGCTTTTTGTATCCCAGTTCAGGCAACAACAGTTCCGCGGGTGTTTCACCGGGCATAAGATGTGCAAGTGATGGAGAAGATATCAGCGTTCTATCGGTGATGGGTAACCGCTCTTCAGTATGTAACGCAATATGTGAACGAATAAGTTTTAGATATGCATTAATAGTGATACGGCTGATTCCTGTTATCGTTGCAATCTGTGTTGCAGTTAAATCGTCGCAAAACAATTTAAGTAACTCCCGTACTTTTCTTTCCGAAATATGGGCGCCTTTTAAATACCTGTTTTTCATGCTTGGTAATTGATTGTGATTGATGATGTACGATAGCCTACGTAAATAAGCGAGAATTGCTTTTCTTAGCGTGTTAAAGTGTTATAAGCGGTTCAATGTTGGGATGTACGAATATTGTGCTTATCATGTGCGCAGAAAGCTAAAAACGTACGTTGGAACATTAATAAGACAGCAGCAAAGCAATTCGCTCACGTACAGCATCAACGGAAGGTATCATGGCATTTTCAAGATGGATATTTAGCGGTACCGCTGGAAGATTCAGCGCACCAAGCACATCAACCGGCGCATCCAGATTGTGAAAACATTTGTTCGCGATTCGGCCCGCCAGGGCTTCAGCGAAAGCGTTGTTTTGTTGTTCTTCTGTAAGCACCAGGCACTTGCCATGTTTATTTACAGTATCAAATACCAGCTTCTCATCCATCGGATATAAAGTTCTGAGATCAAGTATCTCAACCTGCAACGGAAAAGCTGCTGCGGCCTGTATTGCCAGGTACACACCCAGTCCATAAGTAATAACGCAACAGGTGTTTCCTGCAGCGATAGTTCCTGGTTTTGTTTCAAGTACAATACGTGCTACACCGAGTGGAAGTATATAATCAGAAGAAGGCTCAGGTTGGCGTGCATCTTCGGTTCCCGGAACCTTGCTCCAATACAATCCTTTATGTTCCAGCATAATTACCGGGTTAGGATCCATAAACGCCGCTTTCATCAATCCTTTCATATCGGCTGCATTAGAGGGATATACAATCTTTATCCCTTTGATTGACAACAAAAGCGATTCAATGCTGGCGCTATGATACGGACCGCCACCGCCATAAGTGCCCACGGGCACCCTGATCAGTACCTGCACAGGAAACCGACCCTGTGTAAGAAAACATGATTTTGCAAGCTCTGTGGCCAGTTGATTCAGACCGGGATAAATGTAATCGGCAAATTGGATCTCAACAATTGGCTTTACACCTGTGGCTGCGAGGCCGCTTGTTGAACCGAGTATATAAGCTTCCTGGATCGCTGTATTAAACACGCGGTGATCGCCAAAAATTTCTGCAAGTGTGGCTGCCTCACGAAACACACCGCCGAGCCGTCTTCCAACATCCTGTCCGAATAACATGGATTCTTCAAACTGCTCCATAATTTCCCGGATAGCAAATAGTGCAGCATCGACCATCAAAATCTTTCGCGCACCAGGTGGCACCCTGGTACCGGATTCTACTGTAACCGGCGCGGGTGCAAAAACATGATCAGATATGGTATTGATGTCCGGCTCCGGTGCATCTACTGCACGGCGAAAATCGGTTGCAATCTGCTCCATGGCCTCGCGCTGCAGCCGATCAATAGCGTCACGGCTCAGCCCATTTTCAAGCAGCCAACGCTCTGTTGATTTGATAGGGTCCTTTTCCGCATGGGCCTTGAGGTCTTCTTCAGAACGGTAAAATTCTTTGCGTACTCCACTGGTATGATGATTCAGCAAGGGCACACTGGCCTGCACCAGATACGGTCCCGGTTCGAGTCTTACAGCGGCTATTACGTCCTGCATACATTCCATCGAACGGGTAAGGTCGCTGCCATCTACCCGCACCCGTCTGAAGCCCGTAAAGCCTGCAACATAATCGTATGCATCCATTGCCCGTAATTCCGTGCTGGTGACACTGATTCCCCAGTTATTGTCCTGCACTACATACACAACCGGCAATTGTCGTAGCGCCGCGAACTGGAAAGCTTCACTCACTTCACCTTCAGTAACGCTCGCATCGCCAAGCGAACAGATCACAACCGGTGACTGGCCGGTAGCACAGGGAGTCAGCCTGTGCGGTAGATATTGCTGTAGGTGTTTGATGCCCTGGGCGATACCGGTTGCAGGAATTACCTGCATTCCCGTAGCGCTGCTTTGATGAATTATGGTGGGTTTACTGGCCCCGCGGTAGCTGGGGTGACAGTAATACGACCGGCCCCCGGTAAAAGGATCGTCTTTTCGCGCAAGAAGCTGTAACATGAGCTCATAGGGCGTGAAGCCAAGGCCCAGTAACATACAATCGTCCCGGTAGTAGGGACTCACATAATCGCAGGGAAGCAGTTGAAAAGCGGTTGCCAGTTGTATGGCCTCATGACCACGTGAAGTGGCGTGAACATACCTGCAGGTATCCCGGTTGGCTTCAAAGATCTCAGCCATCGACCTGGCCAATAACATCAGCCGGAAAGCTTTGAGCACAGTATCCTGGGTTGCCATAAGTGAGGCTTTAAGGTACCTGCATAAAAAAAGGACAGCTAACTGTCCTTTTCAAATCTTTTATTTTACTTCGATGTTAAAGAGGCTATCGTCCTCGATAAAACCCTCCAATTCATCTCCTACAACACATTCACCAACACCAGCCGGGGTTCCGGTAAAAATAAGATCGCCGATATTGATCGAAAAATAGTTCGATATGTAAGCAACTATCTTGTCGAAGCTATTCAACATTAGTCCTGAATTACCCTGTTGAACGAGTTCTTTGTTTTTATAAAGGCAGAAATTGATGTCTTTTTTGTTTTTGATATTCTGGATAGGCACCCATTTTCCAACGGCGGCAGAGTTGTCCCAGGCCTTTGCTTTTTCCCAGGGAAGCCCTTTTTCCTTTAATTCATTCTGAATATCTCTTGCGGTAAAATCTATACCTGCTGTGATGGCATCATAATATTTGCTGGCAAAGCGGTCCTGGATGTACTTCCCGTTTTTTGAGATACGCAGAACGAGTTCGCATTCGTAATGCAGTTCGTTGGTAAATTCAGGATAATAAAATGGTGTATGGGCCTGTAATAGGGCGCTTTTGGGCTTCATAAAAATCACAGGCTCATCAGGCACTTCGTTGCCTAACTCCTTCGCATGCTCTACATAGTTACGGCCAACACAAAATATTTTCATATTCAACAGGGGTTTATCAGTAATGATAGTTTAAGGTTAAACCTGGAAAGGTAAGGTTGGCATTGCATAGGCAAATTGAATATCAAAACATTGTCTTCTTTGCGAACTATTGCGAAAATAAAGATTCAAATTAACAATTCATAGTTTAAAATCCAATTTATTAACCTGAGTCATAGTGCGTTCGATGCCAGTAGCCACAAAGCTTTCGATGGTTTCAACACATTTTTCAAGCTTCATTTTTACCATTGGCAACTCGCTGGCAGACCACTTGCCAAGCACAAAATCAACCTGCATTCCTTTCGGATAGTCGTTACCGATTCCAAATCTTAACCTGGGGTATTTGTCCGACATTAATTGTTCCTGGATACTCTTTAAACCGTTATGACCCGCATCACTACCGGATGGCCTTAATCGTAATTTATTCAGAGGCAATGCCAGGTCATCAAGCAAAACCAATATATTTTCTATTTCAATCTTCTCTTTGTCCATCCAGTACTTAACAGCTCTCCCACTAAGGTTCATATATGTAGTGGGTTTGATAACGATTATTATTTTGCCTTTCCATTTTACCGTGGCAATATCTGCCAGTCTTCCACTTTGAAAGGCGGTGTTATGTTTTGCTGCAAAAGCTTCGGCAATGTCAAAACCAATGTTATGCCGTGTATTTACATATTCTGCACCAAGGTTTCCCAACCCTACAATTAAAAACTTCGACATCATTTTGTTTTTGGGTGGCTAAAATTAGTACAAAAATCTTTCCGCAAAGAATTTTCTAACAGTCATGCCTCAACGATTTTTTTTTGGAGAGTATAGGGCAAAAAAAAGCCCGGACAAGTCCGGGCTGGTATACAGGGTTAACTGTTTATTTTTTGGCAGCTGGCTTAGGAGCAGCGGCAGCGGCTGGTTTCGCGCCACCTTTAGCGGATGGTGCAGCAGCTTCTTCTTGTTTGAGCATACGTGTCATAACTACAGATGCGATCGGGATACGTGGTGAGTTCATGATCTCGATGTTCTCAGCAGGTACATCTTCAACACGGATGTTACCATTCAATTCAAGATTTGTCAGATCAACTTCGATGTTCTCAGAAAGATATTTTGGCAAAGCCTTGATCTTAAGAGATTTGATTTTAGTGATCAGTTTACCACCCGCTTTAACGCCGGCGGCAGCACCTGTAAACTTGATAGGAATAGTTGCAATAACCGGTCTGTCTTCAACAAGCTCCAGGAAATCGACGTGAGTCAGTTCATCACTTACTTTGTGGAACTGGATGTCTTTAAGGACACAACGGTAAGTTTTTCCATCAACTTTTACTTCTGCTAACTGAAACTCCGGAGTGTAAACAAGGTTTTTAAAAGCCTTGGCTGGCGCTGAGAAAATAACTTCCTTTTCGCCACCATAAATTACACCAGGCACGAGTTCCTGAGAGCGAAGTTGGCGGGTGGCTTGTTTCCCGGTTTCGGTCCTCAGTTGTCCTTCGATTGTAATTGTTTTCATTGTTTTTATGTTTGTTTAAAATTGAAATTTTTATCTGTTCCTCATCTGGCTGTGGACGAACAGGCTGGTAATGCTCCTGTTTTCGTAAGCATTCCTGATGGCGATCGCAAAAAGTTCAGCAACGCTGAGAATTTTTATCTTGGATGCACCCGGTTTAATGGGGATGGTATCACAAACGACCAATTCTTCTAAAACGCTGTTTTCGATATTTTTATACGCGTTACCGCTTAACACCGGGTGCGTACACAGTGCTCTCACACTCCTTGCGCCTTTATCTTTCAATAAACCCGCTGCTTTTGCCAGGGTACCGCCTGTATCGCAGATATCATCTATAAGAACTACATCCCTTCCTTCCACATCACCAATCACTACCATGCTGGCTATCTCATTTGCGCGTTTCCGGTGTTTATCGCAAATCACCATTTCTGCATTGAAATAGGCGGCCATTTCGCGGATCCGGTTCGCACTACCCACATCAGGGGCGGCAAAGGTAAGGTTTTCCAGTTGAAGTTGCTGTATGTAAGGGATAAATATGGCCGAACTGTCCAGGTGATCAACCGGGATATCAAAATAACCCTGAATCTGCGGAGCGTGGAGATCCATAGTGATCACACGGTCCGCGCCTGCTGCCACCAGCATATTTGCCAGTAGTTTCGACCCGATGGCTACCCTCGGCTTGTCTTTCCGGTCCTGCCGCGCATATCCATAATAGGGTATTACAGCCACCACTTTGTACGCGGAGGCCCGTCTTGCCGCATCAATCATCAGCAGCAGCTCCATGATATTCTCGGCCGGCGAAAAAGTACTTTGAATCAAAAAAACCATGTCGCCCCTGATACTTTCCTGGAAAACCGGCTGAATCTCACCATCGCTAAAATGCGAAATGGTGACCTTCCCGAGGGAGCCACCAAATTGTACCGCAATCTTTTCCGCCAGGTATTGCGAACCTGTGCCAGAGAATATTTTAACCGTTTTTTCCATGCAGCTGTAAATATGCGGCGAAGATATACCGAAGGAGCTGATTCAGGAATAGCGGTGTAAAGAAAATTAAAACCGTAAGTGAAATCACTATGTGGGCGATGTGTCAAAGCCCATAAACAATGCGACTTCGAACTACCCTCAGTCCGGCAATTTATTTTGTAACCGACAACAAGACCTGGTTTCCGGAGTTCAGCATAGCTGTTCCGTCATTCGCACGGGTCGATGTTTTTACAACAGATTTTTTCGGGTTGATGGCGTAAAAAATAGCCGAACAAATAAAAATGGAGAAAAACAGTGCAACAAAATACATTCCGATACAAAAAAGAAATGGCTGGTAACCGCCAATTGCAGCGAGGGTAGATTTGTGTTTCATAGCAGGAGTTTAGGCTTTTAAAAGGTATTTGGATTTGGAATCGGATTTAAAACGCCAAAGCCGCAACTTTATTTCGTTTTATAACCGTTGATGCTATAAAAGTAGTAGCTAACATTGGCCCATGCAAGCGCAAAACTACTCTATAAAACACTGGGCGGCCGATGACAGACCCCGCGAAAAACTACTAAGTAAGTCTGCGAACGCGCTCTCGGATTCAGAGCTGGTGGCTATTCTCATCAAATCCGGAACCCCCAACCGGTCCGCGCTCCAGCTCGCACAGGAGATTCTGCAGATCGGCAACAACAACCTCCAGGAACTCGGGAAATTATCATTAAAAGAAATAATGCGGGTAAAGGGCATCGGTGAAGCCAAGGCGGCAACGCTGGTAGCAGCTCTGGAACTGGGAAGACGGCGCCAGTCGGGACCATCACTGGAAAAACTTGTGGTGAAGGACAGCAGCGGCATGGCGAAATACCTCCAGGCTATGCTTAAAGATTACCAACAGGAAGTATTTGGGGTGGTGTTTCTTAACCGCTCAAACAGGGTGAATCATTTTGAAATTATCAGCAAAGGCGGCATCACAGGAACTGTTGCTGACCCGCGAATCATTCTAAAAAAAGCCCTGGAAGAAGATGCGGTTAGCCTCATCTTATGTCATAACCATCCGTCCGGGAGCATCAAACCCAGCCGGGCGGACGAGGAACTAACCGCCAAAATCAAAGAAGCAGCGCGATTTCTCGACATAAAAGTGCTCGACCATATTATTGTAAGCGAATACGGATACTACAGTTTTGCTGATGAGGGCGTTATCTGAACAAATCCATGTTTCAACGGCACCAGTTCTAAGCCTGTGCTACCGGACCTCCAAAATTGAATGGAATCTGAACATCCTCCAAATCCTGGATTTTACCATTGGCAGCTTCAAATCGCTGAACATTATCGGCTAATGCCTTCATAAAACGTTTCGCATGCTGCGGTGTCAAAATGATCCTGGATTTGACTTTGCTTTTAGGTGTACCCGGCATCACGTTTACAAAGTCGATCACGAATTCCGCATGCGAATGGGTAATGATCGCAAGATTTGCATATTGTCCTTCTGCCGTTTCTTCTGAAATCTCAATGTTGATCTGGTTTTCTGCCTGATTAGGATTGTCCATCTTCGCTATTTGATTTGAGTTACAAAATATAGTAATCGTCCGAAGGTAACCTTGGTTTATTGAAAAAACCATCTGCCGAAAAAATAAACGGGTTGTTTCCGGAATGGAAACAACCCGTTTATAAAACCAGATTTTATAGTGAATCTGCGTTTTGTTATGGTTTATCCCACCAAATCCTTGTATAAAGATTGTCGGGGCCACCAAGAGCAGTCACAGCAGCTTCATAATTTGTTTTGTTCACCAGGCGCTCATTCGTTCCGTAAGCCTGTCTTCTTGGAATAGCGTTAGCAGAACTTACATAATCAGGAGCTGGTTGCAATGCAGGATATCCTGTTCTTCTCCACTCTGCCCAGGCCTCATAGCCGTTCAGATAAAGATGTACCCATTTTTGAGTAATGATTCTTTCAACCGCATTAGCTGGTGAATATGCAACAGCTGGTTTTCCAATATATGATGCAAACTCTGTTGCATCGTACACACCATATTGTTCCCAAGATGCCGCAATACCATCATAATAGTAATCCATAGCAGCTGCATCGCCACCTGGAATCCAGTTGCGGTGAGCGGCCTCTGCCATAGAAAACAATACCTGTGCATAGGTAAACACGGCAGCTGGTGAACCCTGACCGCGGAAATAATCTCCGATTCTGCTGTAAGCGTTTGGAATATTTACAGCCTGGTTGCTACCATAACGAAGTCCAACAACTTCACCGGAAGGCAATACCTCACCGTAAACGGGCAAACGTGGGTCGTCCAGCGGATCCATGAAATCATCCATCGTTTTACTAAGCGCAAAGTCATTACGGAATGACACGGAATAGTTATTATACCATGGGTTGAAGTTATTTGGATCTCCAGCAACAAAGCTGTACAACATGTTGTCTGCATTGCTGGTGATAACGCCGGCATTCATTGCGTCAACAAATTCCTGTTGACCGAGCGCAGGGTCAACTTTCGACAACCGAAGCGCCATGATCATCCGCTGTGTATTAGCAAACTTTTTCCAGGCATCCATGTCGCCTCCGAGGAAAATATCACCGGCAGGGCCAGCACCATTATCCATCTGAGCAACAGCTTCTTTAAGTTCTTTAAAGAGATCCTTGTAGATCACATCCTGTGCAGTATATGCAGGTGTGAAATTTTCTGAACCTTTCAGTGCTTCTTCGTAAGGAATAGGCCCCCAGCGGTCGGTCATGTGCCAGTAACTGAAAGCTTTCAATATTCTCGCAACAGCGATCTGGTTAGCATGTGAACCGTTTGCTCCGGGGTCAGCTTCCCTGTTCATCCTTTCGGGATCAGAGTTGTAATCAATGATCGCCTGCAGGTTGTATAAAGGACCAGTGTACCATCCGTCATTTGCAAAGTTCAAACCGCTATACAATGATCCGCCGGGGTATGGTCCTTCAGACAGATATTGTACGTAAAGGTTAGCAGTTGTGTTTCCAAATGTAGCAGTAGGAATACTGTTCTGAAGCGCATTTGTCAATAATGACCTCGTCGAGGCAACGCTAACCCTGGTTGGATCGAGGTTTGTATCACCAAAATCTTCCAGTTTGCTACAACCTGGCGCCAACATCGACAGACCGGCTACTCCCAGGATAAGCGTTAATTTATTTAGTCTTTTCATTGTGTGTACTTTTTAAGCTTAAGTGATTATAACCGGGTTCTGAGATTGATACCAAAACCTCTTACAGCGCTCAACTGACCACCTTCGTTCCAGATAACTTCAAGTTCGGATGCGTCTACACCATATTTTTTAGACGGAGCAGCGATCAACCATGGGTTAGATGCTGTTACCGCTATATTCATTCCTTTGAACACTGATTTGCCACCAAACCATTTTGCAGGCAGATCATAACCAAAACGTACTTCTCTCAACTTAAGATAGCTTGCGTCAAGAATGAACTCTTCGCCAGAACCGTTCTGAAGTGAAGTGTAGAAGTAGTTTCTTGAGTTGATGTAAGTAGTATTAGCCGAACCGTCTGCCTTAACTGAGTTTGGAAACAATATACCACCGCCTTGTGCAGGTGGAAGTCTCCAGTCATTACCCTTGTCGTTAACACCCACAGTGTATTCAGACAAACCGGTACCCAGGTTAAACATTTTGGTTGAAGAGAAGAACAAACCACCAGACTGGAAGTCAAGTGAGAAAGACAAAGAAAATCCTTTGTAACTTAAGGTAGAATAAGCACCACCGGTATAATCAGGAAGCATGCTTCCAAATTCCTGGTTTTGATCAAATAATGGAATACCGTTGTTACCTACTACAATCTTACCATTGTTTTCGTTTTCTATATTATTACCGCTGCCATCTTTCGCCTGGAATCTTCTGTATTTACGGCCAACGAAAATACCCCAGTCTTTGCCAACACGGTTATTAATTGATGTATTGTTCCAGGTAGTTCCATAAACCACGTTTGTTAAACCTTCTGCCAGTTCAACAACAGTTGATCTGTTGCGGCTAAGGTTAAGCGTGATATCCCATTTGAAATCCTTGGTTTGAACCGGTGTGCCGGACAGGCTAAGTTCCCAACCTTTACTGCGGATATTTCCTGCATTGATTTGCGCAGAAGAGAAACCGCTTGATGGGGCAACTGTAAGATTGATGATCTGGTCGGTATTGTTATTTACATAATATGCAAAGTCAACACCGATCCTGTTGTTCAGGAATCGAACGTCAGCACCAAACTCATAAGTTTTTACAAGAGCTGGTCTGATGGCGCCTGAACGGTAAGAATTAGCAATTTCAAGTGATGCATTGCCCTGGTAAAGGCTACCATTGTTAAGCAACACGTTTACTTCATTAAAGCCAAGGTCAGTAGCTGCAGTAGCATAAGCGGCACGAACTTTCGCAAATGAGATCACATTTCTCAGGTCTCCTTTGTAAAGATCTGAAAGCACCAACGAACCTGTGATTGATGGATAATAATAAGAGTTGTTGGCGACAGGCAGCGTTGAGGATGCATCATAACGCAATGTCCCTTCAAGGAACGCAAAGTTCTTATAGCCAACACCGACTTTACCAAAAATACTCCTGGTGATGATTTCACGGAAAGTATTCTCTGTATTTGGACGAGCAACGGAACCCGCGATGTTGAAATAATTAGGGAAGGTTAATCCACCAGCAGTAGACATAGATACACCTTCATCTTTCAACTTCCTGATATTACCCCCCAGGAAAGCATCAAAAGAGAAGTCTTTCACTTTTTCGTTGAAGTACAAAATGGACTCATAGTTCATTTCGCTGAATACGCGTTGGCTAAGACCAAATGCATCTAACTGAAGACCACCTGTAGCAATCCTGTTGTCGCCTTTGTCATTGCGGAAATCGCGTCTGATTCTCGTTTCCCAACGGAAATTATCATTTATTTTATATACGAATCCGATGTTACCCACTAACCTGTTCAGGTTGTCTGTGCGGTAATTTTCACTGGAAATGAAATAAGGATTATCCCAGTATTGTGGACGAACAATGTCATCAATATTACCTGAAGAATTTGGATCACCAATGTTCCATGAATTAACCCGACCATCCGGTTGACGGTAAGTCTTCATCTCCTTCATATCGAGCTGACGCTGAAACCACTGGTTGAAACCTTGCGTAACATTGAGACCATCATTACGGTATTGCTCATACGGTTGACCTTTTGTATTGGTAAGCGTATATGCGATATCAGTAACAACGCTGATCTTTGGGCTCACATCAAAGTTTCCGCTAAGACCGATCTGGTGTCTTTCACGGCTGGTATTTGGCAACACCAGTGTACGGTATTGGTTCGCATAGCTCAGACGGAAGTTATAGTTTTCGCCGCCTCCGCTAACTGCAACAGAGTTGTTGAGGTTAACACCGGTTTTGAAATAATCTTTTACGTTGTTTGGCTGTGGCGTTAATGTGCTCAGCTGGCCAAATTTTTCACCTGGGTACCAGCTTGACCATGATCGGTATTGTCTGCCATCGATGGGGGGGCCCCAGCTTTCATCAGCACCGTAATCAAGGATATTTTGTCCGTCGAAACTTGCCCATTCTGCCGGGTGAATCGCAGGATCAAATTCAAAAACCGGCGCATTGTAGCTATATCCGCCCGCGTAGCTATTTTGATATTTTGGAATGATAGAAACATTCTCCATTGCTGCACCCAGGTTGAATTCAACCGATGTGCGGCCTTTTCTGCTACCTTTTTTTGTAGTAACAAGTACTGCACCGTTCAGGGCACGCTGACCATACAATGCTGTTGCAGCAGGTCCTTTCAGTACAGAGATGTTTTCTACATTATCCATATCAACGTTGCTCTGGTCGGTGATGGTACCGTCAACAACATAGATAGGATTGGTTACACCCAAACCATTGATACCGCGGATCGTGATGGTCGCGTTATCATAAGTTGAACTTGGAGAACCAACCAGTTTCACACCAGCAACTTTACCGGCGAGTGATGAACTGACATCCACTGATTTTGAGAATGTTAAGTCTTCCGCAGAAACAGATTGAACCGCATAACCCACAGAACGTACGTCTCTCTTGATACCAAGCGCAGTAACGATTACTTCGCTCAGATCGCCACTTGCCTCCAAAGTAATTGAGTAAGTGTTGTTGTCGCCTACCGTAATTTCAGTAGACCTGGTGCCTACAGCGGAGATGACCAGTACATCCCCTTTCTGAGCTTCCAGTTTAAAATTTCCATTTGCATCTGTTGTAGTTCCCTTCGTTGTACCCTTAATGGTAACTGAAGCGAACGGGAGTGGTGTGCCGGGAGCGCTTGATACAAGTCCGGATATTACGCGGACCTGTGCCAGAGCCAGTACCGAACAGAATACCAGCACTACCAGCAGTGTTAGAGATTTTCTCATGTAACTGTTAATTTTAGTTGTGAATCGAGACTTAATAACCAAATAAAAAAGAACATTGTTAAAAAGGGGGAACGGCAACTGTTAACATATGACAAGCGGGAACTTGTAACTGCTGCAATACGTAGAAGAATTATCTTAAATGCTACATATCTGGAATCAGAATCGGTCTCCACTAGCCAATTAGCCCTTCCCAGGTTTGGATTTTGCAGGATTTTGATCGTATGGGGTTATCCTGGCCTTTCGAAGTGTTAAATTTAGAGAAGTTTCATGAGAAGTTGAGCAAAAAAAATAAACATTTCTTAACAACTCAAAAGTTGAGCATCACCTGCAGCTTCAAATCATTTTTGGATGAACGGTTTATCTTGTCAAGCCCGGAGCCAAAAAATGTTTTTTCAGATTGAATAACTGAACCAATCCTGCCATAAAATCTAAGGTCACCGCGCTTCGTTTTTCGGAACGGTCTCCACAACACATTAATATAATACCGCCACCCCTTATCATAAAAAGCGGGAATACTCATATCGTACAGAGGACCATTCTCATAAGCGTTAATCCGCGTATTGTAACTATCTGTATCAAAATACTGCAGCCGGATACTTCCAGACAGGGAAGTAGTTCCGGGTTTCCATATGCCATCAACAAAACCCAGGAAGCCCTGTTCCCGCTGAGCCGAAGCTTCCGCGCCCCATGAACTGATGCTTACCCGCGATCGAAGCATTATCGCAGGTGTTACCTGGTTTGAAACCTGGAAACGCCATTCCCGCTTTAGCACCCGATTGATTTCAGGAAGATTTATAATCGACCCGGCAACGTTCAATGATTTTGTCTCCGCAGATAATCTCGAATAGATTTCTGTTCGCTTATTCGGCTGATGCAACACCTGTATAAGATATCCGGAACCCGAAGCAGGTGCATCGGTTGTAAACCTGACCCAGGGCGACCGGAAGACATCACCATAAATATTTATTATCCAGCCCACGCGTGGACGGTACACCAAACCGGAGTAGAACCCTTTTTCATTAGAAGGTACACTGTTCTCCGTGAACGAACCTCCGGCCATTGATTGATAAGCAGACGGCAAATTCCGGTACACCAACGATACATCAAGGTTCCGGTGCAGGCTGAGCATGGCTCCTGTTAATAACGCAATATTGCCGTTACGGTCAGCAGCCAATTCTCCGTAAGTGTGCAGGTTACGGAACGTGTAATCGAAATCCACACTGTAGTTGCTCCAGGAACTGCCACTGATACCATATAAATCGTACGGTTTTGGTTGTGGTTTTATGGGCAGCGCCAATCGGTATTGTATCGTATTGACCGAAATGTTTCCTCCCGTAAGTGCATAACGAACCACCATGCCTCCACTGTAAACAGCCAGGTTTTTTCGTTTTTGTTGTTCAGTGAGCGTTCGGTGATAGCCTGATGTAACGATCGAACTAACAAAACTTCCGGACGAATCAGCGTCCAGGGTGGCCGTGAGCCGGCGGTAAGAAGCGAAAGCAGTGAACGTCCAGTGATTAAATTGTAACGTGCTCCCAACACCTCGTTGAAAATTATACTCGCCGGCAGAACGATACGGTTTTAAAACCTCGCCCTGGCGTTTTATCAACATAACATCGGCGTTTTTTCTCATCCCGCTACCCTGCCAATGGATCAAGCCCTGGCCCATACTTACCGTATAATCCCCAACAGCCAACGCTTTTAATCGTCCAAGCTTCCTTACAAAAATGTGAAAAGAATAAAAATCAAATCCCCCTTTTTGAACACCTTTGAAAAACTGTTCGCCGGCGTCCTTATCGCCCAGCAGTCCAAATTGTAAAAGGTTCTTGTAATTATACTGGTAGCGAACCATCATTCTTGAGGGGTTACCAGAGTATTTCGCAGTACCCGAATCATCTTTAATAAAGCCTTCCGAAAGCTGGGGCACTATTGAAGTCCGAAGCATGACAGAAGACTGCCCCGTTCTTAACCGTTCTTTCAAACCTGATATCACCCTGGCCGGTTCGTATATAGATATATATGGCTTTAACCTGCTTATGGTTAATAAATCCCAACCAGGTACCGCCTGCAACTCATAAATACTGATCAATTTGCCACATAAAATCCGGTAGCGTATCAGTGATTGTACCTGCAGTTCCGACAGCACCCGCAGCTCTCTAAGCTCCGCTGCGTCTGCCATGTTTAACGACATCGGGTGTTTGCGAAAATCGGCCATCGAAAGCACAAACTCGTCGTCATCCTGCTCTGTTTCACCATCAGTTGCCATACTTTCCGCCTGCAATTCTTCCTGGGTGGTCAGAACACCATTCTCCTGCTGGGCAAAAACGGCCCCTGAAAGTAGCATTAAACCCATTGACAATATGCGTTTCATTCATCTGATTTTTTTTGTTTGAAAATCAGTTGAATGCCCGGTGAAAGTCCTAATTCGGGATGATAGCTACCGGTGATGTACAATCGGAATAGTTGCAACTGCCATCCCGCCGCAGCCTGCGGGCCCATGATCCCGGTATGCATACCCAGTCTTAAAAATAACTTTTGCCGTATATTATAATGTAACCCAAAGTTCACATCTGCGGTTGCGGTAGTAAATTTCTCAGCAACAATAAACAGATAACATTCGTTTGACAAGTCGTAACCCGCTCCCAACCTGAATGCGGATGGATATTTTTCAGCATTATCGACTCCGAATGAAGCCGGCAGAGGATTTAACAAAAGTATTCCTGCACGCAGCTTGTCAGTTAAATCCCAGATCAATGAAATATCGGCTGAGGCAGTTCCCGAACTGCCATATCCTGCTACAATAATTCTATGATAATTGAACCGCGCTCCCACCCTGATCTTGCCAAGAAGCCGGCCATAAGAAATCCCGGCCAATGATTCCTGGTATCCGGCAGCACCATTTATTTGTACCTGTAATCCTGCCGAGGATCGGTGTGTGGCATACATTCCCGCAAACATAAAAGCCGACATTCCGGGCAATAAATAAGGTCGCTCGCCGGCCACCCCCGCAGAAAACCCATTCTGTCCCATCATCGCAGCCGGATCGGTGGCACCCGCAAGTACATCAACAAAATTTTTGCTATAAGCCGCCGATCCATCGATCTGTATCGGCCGCAACAACTGCGCATGTATCCATTCGCAATAGAAGATAAAAATGATCGTAACACCCGGATAAAGCCAGGCCCGTCCCCACATAGTCGCTCTCACACCATTCATTTTATTTCATAAATAATTGCAATGCACCTGCGTCACATTGTCCATTCGCCGGCAAATACGAAAAAAGAATTAAACTAAAAATGTGGAAAAGCCTTTGGGGAGCTAAATTGATGAGTATACCTTTGCGCAATGAAAATTTTAGACGGCGCAGTCGCTTCACAGGCCATCAAAGAGGAACTTAAAATCAAGGTGGCTCAACTTGCCATTGAGGGAAAAAAACTTCCGCACCTTGCTGCCATATTGGTTGGTAATTCCGGTGCCAGTGAAACCTACGTCGGCTCCAAAGTCAGGACTTGCGAGGAGATCGGTTATAAAAGCACGCTGATCAGGCTGGACGAGGAAACCAGCGAATTTAAACTACTCACAATTATTGAGGAGCTGAATGCCGACCAGGATGTAGACGGCATCCTGGTGCAACTGCCTTTACCGCGCCATATTTTTGACGAAAAAGTGATCAACGCCATCGATCCTTCAAAAGATGTTGATGGCTTCCATCCTGTAAACGTTGGAAAACTCGTGCAGGGATTGCCAGGTTTTGTTTCTGCAACACCTTACGGAATCATGTTGCTTCTTGCGCATTATAAAATCGAAACTGCGGGGAAACACGCCGTGGTTATTGGAAGAAGCAATATTGTGGGCCGGCCCATGAGCATCCTGCTGAGTTCGAACCGGCCACAGGGAAATTGTACTGTCACCCTTTGTCATTCTCATACATCCAACCTGAACGAAATATGCAAACAGGCCGACATTATCGTTGCTGCCCTGGGCAAAGCTGAATTTGTAACGGCAGAAATGGTGAAAGATGGTGCAATTGTAATCGATGTGGGTATCACCCGGGTCGCCGACGCACGTAGAAAAAGAGGATATGCTATTAAGGGTGACGTGAACTTTGAAAGTGTTTCGGAGAAAGCCTCATACATCACACCCGTGCCTGGTGGCGTTGGACCAATGACGATTGCCGCTTTGATGATGAACACCTTCCTGGCCTGCCAGGAAAAACATGGTGATCTTGACGAGGCAAAAGTGGAAAAACAATAGTGGGAACCTGTGCTTGCCGACAAACGACAACAATCATTCATTGCAAACATCAACAGTAAATATTGATGCACCCATGCTCCCGGTGATGGAGGCATTTTATACTATCCAGGGAGAAGGTTTTCACCAGGGTCGCGCTGCTTATTTCATCCGTCTTGGCGGCTGTGACGTGGGCTGTGTGTGGTGCGACGTTAAAGAAAGCTGGGACGGTGGAAAACATCCCCTGCAAAGTATCGGATCAATCACTGCCGCAGCTGCGACCAACCCTGGCAGACTGGCTGTTGTAACTGGTGGCGAACCCCTGATGCATGATTGCGGCCCTCTCACCCGCAGTCTTCATGAAGCCGGCTTTGAGACCAATATTGAAACTTCGGGTTCATATCCACTTAGTGGCGACTGGGACTGGATCTGTCTCTCTCCAAAAAAATTCAAAGCTCCTTTACCAGGCATTCTGCCACTGGCGAATGAGTTAAAGGTTGTCATCTTCAATAAATCCGATTTTGATTGGGCAGAACAATTCGCTGGCCAGGTTTCGCCGGGTTGCAGACTTTTTTTACAGCCCGAGTGGTCAAAATCTCAGCAAATGACCCCGCTTATCATCGATTACATCAAAACCCACCCCCGCTGGGAATTCTCGCTGCAGTTGCACAAGTACATCAATGTGCCGTAGAGTATTGTTAATTTTGGAACACCTGTCGGCATTTCAAAACTAATTTGAGATATTGTCGGTACAATTGTTCAAATTATTCAATTCCTGCATGAAGAAATTTATTAAGCTGTT
Source organism: Bacteroidota bacterium (assembly GCA_023416995.1). Classification (GTDB taxonomy): domain Bacteria; phylum Bacteroidota; class Bacteroidia; order Chitinophagales; family Chitinophagaceae; genus DATHKG01. The sequence continues at coordinate 81,547 of JAEZGI010000081.1, read as the reverse complement.
GCTGCTACCGGTCCTGTTCATCTACACCCAGGATCTCCAGGCACAATATTTCCCTGAAAAAGTACCCAAAAAAGCGATGGCGCTTTATCAGCAGGGATTGGAGAAGGCCAACGACGGTGATTTCAAAGCAGGAATTCAGTTGCTTGACAATGCCATAAAAATTGATCAGAAATTCATGGACGCCTACCTGTCGGTAGCGGGTATGTACGGTGAACTCAAGAATTACGATGCATCTATTCAATATTATATAAAAGCAAAGGCAATTGATCCTGCGTATTTCAGGGATTATAACCTGCCTTTTGCAATTAATCTCGCAGGTAAGGGTGATTTTGCGGCCGCGATAACCGCAATCGACGATTTTCTTAAAATAGAAAGTCTTAATGAACGCAGCAGACTTGCAGCAGAATACAGAAAAAAAAGTTTCCGTTTTGGTCTTGAATTCGCTCAAAATCACCCTGCCGGTGAATATAAATTTGAACCCAAAAATCTGGGTGACAACGTAAACTCAAGGGTTTCCGAATACCTGCCGGCTATCACCATCAATGGTGATGAGCTTGTGTTCACGCGCCGGGTGGGTAACACGAACGAAGACTTTTACAGCGCAACACGAAAAGATGGTGTGTGGTCGCCTGCCCGGCCCCTGCCGGGTAATATCAATTCAGCCTCTAATGAAGGCGCGCAAAACATTTCCCAGGACGGACAGTGGCTGATCTTCACGGGCTGTGACTTTCCCGATGGCTTTGGTAGCTGCGATCTGTACATATCCTATCTCACCAATGACGGATGGAGCGCGCCGGAAAATCTTGGGAAGACGATCAACACTGCAGCATGGGAAACTACCCCTTCATTATCACCTGACAAACGCGACCTGTATTTTACCAGCACGCGACCGGGTGGTTATGGAGGAAGCGATATTTATATCAGTCGCCTTCAACCGAATGGCCGTTGGGGCGAACCTGAAAACGCGGGTCCCGAAATCAATACAGCCGGAGATGAAAGCTGCCCATTCATTCATGCCGACAATGAAACGCTTTACTTTACCTCAAGTGGTCATCTGGGTTATGGAGGTCAGGATCTGTTCGTTACACGAAAACAAGCAAATGGTAGCTGGGGCAAAGCTGTAAATCTTGGTTTCCCGATTAATACAATTGAAAACGAAGGTTCACTTGCGGTAGCAGCCGATGGCAAAACCGCCTATTACGCCAGCGACCGTAGCGACAGCCGCGGCGGTCTTGATCTGTATAGTTTTGAACTGCGTGAAGACATTCGCCCTGCGCGTACGCTCTGGGTTAAAGGACGTGTATTCGATGAAAAAACTACAAAGGGTTTGCCTTCTTCTGTTGAACTTACTGACCTGGCTACCCAGCAACCCGTAAGCAGTATACAGACTGATGGCAGTGGTAGTTACCTGATCACATTACCTGTTGGTAAAGATTATGCGTTCAACGTTAATCGTAAAGGCTACCTGTTTTTTTCAGAAAATTTTTCTTTGAAAGAAGTTGCACCTGATTCGACCTTCAACATTGATATAGCGCTTAAACCAATTGAGGCCAATGCCACCATTGTGTTGCGGAACATTTTCTTTGATGTCAACAAGTCGGATATCAAACCTGAATCTGTTTCTGAGCTTGATAAACTTGTGGGGCTCCTGAAAGACAATCCAACATTAACCATCCAGATTAACGGTCATACCGATAATGTTGGCAGCGCGGCCGACAATCTGAAATTATCAAAATCCCGTGCAGAATCGGTGGTTCGCTACCTTGTTGGAAAAGGCATACCGGTATCGCGGCTCACGGCGCAGGGTTTTGGAGCAAATGTTCCCGTGGCAGGTAACAATACGGAAGAAGGTAAAGCCAGGAACCGTCGCACTGAACTGAAGGTCATAAACCAATAGCACAACAAGGTTTTTTACAGACTCAAAAACGCATTTTTCACATTTGTGTGCTGAGTGGTCCCTGTATTTTCGGACTGAATGACTCATCATGATCCGGATTTGATTTATCAACTGGCACTAACGGATGTGCCCTATATCGGTTATGTACAAGCGAAAACGCTGATAGAAGAATTTGGTACCGCGGAGGCTGTGTTCCGTGCACCGATGACGCTGCTGGAAAAGATTGATAAGATGGGCACTGTACGGGCGGGCAGCATCAAACGGTTCCGCAATTTCCACGCTGCAGAGGAAGAAATTAAGTTTATCACAAAGTATAAGATTGAACCTTTGTTTCTCACTAATAAAAGGTATCCAAAACAATTATATAACTGTGATGACGCTCCCACCATGTTGTTTTACCGGGGCTCTGCATCGCCCGCTGCCTCGCGTATGGTGAGCATTGTCGGTACAAGATCGGGCACCGAGTATGGCAAAAAAATAACTGAAAAGATGGTGCAGGTATTGGCGGGATATGATGTCACCATCGTTAGCGGGCTTGCATTCGGTATTGATGCCTGGGCGCATAAGGCGGCGTTGAAATATAATGTTCCTACCATTGGTGTGCTGGCACATGGACTTGATACTATTTACCCACCGGAACATACTTCACTTGCAAAAAGCATGATCAAAAACGGTGGCCTGTTATCTGAATTCAGAAGCAACACAAAACCCGACCGGTACAACTTTCCAAGCAGGAACCGGATCGTTGCAGGGATGTGCGATGGCCTTATCGTGATAGAGACCGGAATCAAAGGAGGAAGCCTTATTACTGCAGCGCTTGCCAACATTTACAATCGGGATGTTTATGCCGTGCCGGGTAAGCTTACAGATATCCGCAGCCAGGGTTGCAACCAGCTTATCACCACTAACTCCGCAGCTTTACTGGCTGACCCTGAACAGTTCATCGCGGCAATGGGATGGAACGATAAAGCTTCCTCTAAACATCGTAAGCCAAAAGAGCTTTTTGATAATCTTGATGAAAATGAACAAAAGATTGTTAACATTCTGAAAGAAACCGCTCCAATGCATATTGATGAACTCAAGTTCAAAAGCGGGCTGAGCGCCAGCACCACGGCATCAGTGATACTTGGTCTCGAATTACGCAGTATCGTTATTACGATGCCTGGCAAAAGATTGAGCCTGGTCTGACATCCGCGAAAAATTCATTTGGTTGTAATTTACCTGTTGCGCTATCTTTGCACATGGCAACAATAAACAACGCTTCCAAGACGAAGTCTCCCACGCAAGACAAATTTTTCGGTGAAGGATTAACGTTCGATGATGTTCTTTTGGTTCCCGCCTACTCTGAGGTATTACCACGCGAAGTGAGCATTAAGTCCCGCCTCACAAAAAATATCACACTAAATATACCAATGTTATCTTCTGCCATGGATACTGTGACGGAAGCTAAACTTGCTATCGCACTGGCCCGCGAGGGTGGCATCGGGATCCTGCATAAAAACATGTCGGTAGAACAACAGGCCGAACAGGTTCGTAAAGTGAAAAGAAGCGAAAGCGGCATGATCCTCGATCCCATTACACTCAACGAGGAAGCTGTGCTTGGTGATGCCTTACAATTAATGAAAGAAAATAAGATTGGTGGTATCCCCGTTACTGATCTCAACAATAAACTTGTTGGTATTCTCACAAACCGCGACATGCGTTTTGAAACCAACATGAACAAAAAGGTAACAGAAGTGATGACAAGCCAAAACCTCATCACGGCACCTGAAGGGACCGATCTCAAAAAAGCAAAAACGATCCTCAGCCAATACAAGATTGAAAAATTGCCGGTTGTAAATAAAGCCGGAAAACTCATCGGTCTTATCACCTACCGCGATATCCTGCAACTGCAGAGTTATCCTAATGCGGTGAAAGATGATTACGGCCGCTTACGTGTTGGTGCCGCACTGGGTATTACTGAGGACCTGCTTGAGCGTGCCAGCGCTTTACAACAGATTGGTGTTGACGTGGTATGTCTTGATAGCGCTCATGGCCATAACACAGGAGTATTGAATGCACTGAAGAAAGTAAAAAAGAATTTCAAAGGTTTACAGGTTATTGCTGGTAACATAGCCACTGCGAGTGGAGCGAGAGCACTCGTTGATGCCGGTGCAGATGCTGTTAAGGTTGGTATCGGACCGGGTTCTATCTGCACTACGCGTATTGTGGCTGGTGCCGGTATGCCGCAGATTACTGCAATCATGGAAGCCGCTTCGGCATTACATAAATTGAATGTACCGCTGATTGCCGACGGTGGAATCCGTTATACCGGCGATATGGTGAAAGCACTTGCTGCCGGCGCTAATGTAGTAATGATGGGAAGTGTATTTGCAGGAACTGAAGAAAGTCCCGGTGAAACGATCATTTATGAGGGTCGCAAATTCAAACAATACCGTGGTATGGGTTCCATCGGTGCTATGAACAAAGGAAGTGGTGACCGTTATTTCCAGGATGTTGAGGATGATGTAAAGAAGTTTGTTCCGGAAGGCATTGAGGGCCGGGTTGCGTTCAAAGGAAATCTCCACGAAATCGTTTACCAGTATGTTGGCGGGCTTCGGGCAGGAATGGGTTATTGCGGTGCGAAAGATATCGAAGCTTTGCAGCGTGCACAGTTTGTTCGCATAACCAACGCTGGTATGCGTGAGAGCCATGCTCATGATATTGAAATCACCAAAGAAGCACCTAATTACAGCAGATAAACTACTGCAGAATATTGCACGATTGATTAAACTGGCAGATATGAATTCATGCAGCCGTTTGCTGATAAGGGTACTTTGTGTTTGGTTATGTTGTACGGGCATTGCGTTCCAGGGAAGTGCACAACAAGACTCCTGCGGTCTTTCCATCAGCGTGCTGACCTGTGATCCGGGTCCGGATCTGTATTCGGTTTTCGGGCACAGTGCCATCCGTGTACAGGACGCACGCAACGGGATGGATCTAACGTTCAATTACGGAACCTTCGATTATGATGATCCGTCGTTCTACCTGAAATTTATGCGTGGCGAAATGCGGTATTATCTTTCTTACAGCACTACCGCCGATTTCCTTCCTGAATATCAGCTAACCGGCCGCGGGGTCATTGAGCAGAAATTACAATTGACCTGTGCCGACAAGGAAAAACTGTTTGATGCATTAAAACAAAATGCGGCAGTAGAAAACAGGTATTATAGCTATTCATTTTTGTACGACAACTGTTCTACTCGAATCAGGGATATACTTGCCAAACAATCACGCTCATTAATCCGGTTTAATAATATTCTTCCGGCACGGGTACCAACCTTCCGGAACATGATCCATGAATACCTACACCGTGGTGAGCAACACTGGAGCCAGCTCGGCATTGATCTGTTACTAGGTGCTAACATCGACAAAAAGGTTACCAACACACAGGCGATGTTTTTGCCTGATTACCTGATGAAGGGATTTGACAGCGCTCAGGTGCTGTTAAGACCGGCTCCGGAAGCGCTGGAATCGATCGTTGGGCAGAAATCGCATTTATATAAAGCCCCGGCAGTTGACCTGCAGATGTCATGGTTCAATCCCTACCTGGTGATCACAGCAGTTTCAATGTTGCTGCTGGTGGCATCGTTTGCCAAAAAAGGTAACACCAGGGCTTCTGTCTATATCGATCGGACGCTGTTTTTCATAACGGGACTTCTCGGGTTTCTGATGCTTGGGCTTTGGCTTTTCAGAGAAGACACGGTTTGTCAAAACAATATGAACCTGGTCTGGGCCATTCCTTTTCATGCCGTTGCAGCTTTTTTTGTCGGGCGCCAGGTAAGATGGTTAAGTGTGTACTTTCTGATTTCTGGTATACTGGGGGCATTATTGTTGCTGGGTTGGCCCTGGTGGCCGCAGCAATTGAATAACTCACTTATACCCTTGGTGATGCTGCTTACCATCAGAAGTTTTGTTCTTTCAAAAAAATAGAACCATGGTAAAGTCATTGACCTACAAGAAAGGAAGAATCAGCTATTCCGTACATGGAGAAGGCAAGCCGGTATTGCTTATCCATGGATTTGGAGAAGACAGTAACATCTGGGAAAACCAGGTGAACCGATTCAACGAACGCTATAAACTGATCATACCTGATCTGCCGGGCTGTGGGAAATCTGACTTCATACCCGAAGTTTTTTCAATGGACGATCATGCGGATCTTCTCGCCGAACTTCTGAAGGCGGAAAAGTCAGAAACTGCTGATCTGATCGGTCATTCAATGGGCGGTTACATAGCCATGGCTTTTGCGGAGAAATATCCTGAGATGATGAACAGCCTTTGTCTTTTTCATTCATCAGCGTACGCGGATACTGAAGAAAAGATCGCTACCAGGAAAAAAGCAATTCAGTTCATTCAACAGAATGGTGCACATAAATTCCTGCAACAAGCCACTCCCAACCTGTTTTCAGAATATACCAAACAACACCAGCCCGGGCTCGTTGAAGAAATAATTGACCGTTATTCCAACTTCAACCCAAATACGCTCGTACATCACTATGAAGCGATGATTCAGCGGCCGGACCGTTCTGAGGTGTTGAGGAAAATTGCAAAACCCGTTTTGATTATTGCGGGTGACCATGATACTGCCGTTCCTCCAAAACACAGTCTTGAACAGTCCTATCTGCCCGAATTATCCTATTTTCAGGCTTTGAAGAATTCCGGCCATATGGGAATGCTGGAAGAACCTGGCGAAAGTAACCAGGTGCTTGGTGAGTTTCTTAATGGAACCCTCACTTCCTATGTGCCGGTCTTTAACCCGGGCTAATTGAATGAAGAGACTGCTGTTGATACTTATTGGTTTTCTGGGATTGAACATGTCGCTTATGGCCGAACACATCAAAGGCGGCGAAATGTTTTACACCTATATCGGACCTGGAAGTGCTGCCGGGACCTCGGTATATTCTGTTTCACTCAAATTATATATTGATTGCAATGCCACCAGCAGCGGTCAGTTAGATACAGAGATCTCGCTTACCGTTTTCGACCGGGCAAATAACCGTCAATATGGGTCCGCAATCAGCGCCCCTTTCACCGGCGAATCTTTCAGCAGGTTCGACCCCGCCTCAAACCCCTGTATCGGAAATCCGCCCCGTGACGTTTGTTACCGCATACGGATTTATAGTGTTAATGTTACGGTGCCCGACAATGCAGCAGGCTATACGATTGCCTTTCAGCGTTGTTGCCGTATTGGTGGCATCGTGAACCTGGCGCAACCAAGTAATTCAGCAGGGGCCACCTATTTTTGTGAAATTCCAGGTAGCGGTGTAGCGCCTGATGCATTTAAAAATTCAAGCCCCCGTTTTTCTACCAACGATGCTACAGCGATTTGTACTGCGAGTGCTTTTGAACTTGACTTTTCTGCAGAAGAGCCTGATGGAACAGATGATCTCGTTTACAGTCTTTGCAGTGGATTCGTTGGTGGCTCACAAACTTCTCCTAATCCGCAGATCGCCAGTTCACCGCCATACACTTCTCTTAACTATACCAACCCCTACAGCGGATCTTCGCCACTTGGTTCCAGTGTAACCATTGATCCGCGTACCGGTAAAATTTCCGGGAAAGCCCCCATTGCCCTGGGTCAGTATGTAATCACCGCCTGTGTTTCGGAATATCGGAATGGAGTTTTGATCAACGTGCATAAAAAAGACATTCATATCCGGGTTTCGGATTGTGTGCCATTGCAGGCATTTCTAAAACCTGATTATGCGTTTTGTGATGATTTCCTGGTAACATTTAAAAACGAACAAAACAACCCGCCCGGGGCAGTGTATACCTGGGATTTTGGAGATAATTCCGGTTCCGCCAGTTCTTCAGAACCCGATGGAAACATTACGCATCAATATGCTGACACCGGTACCTATCTTGTCAAATTAAAAGTGGTGCTTTCCGGCCAGTGCGTAAGCGAAACTTCCACACTGGCAAAAGTGTATCCGGGCTTCTACCCGGGATTCGTGAGCCAGGGCACCTGTTTGTTATTACCCATTCAATTCCTGGATACCACTGCTTCGCGTTACGGCCAGGCAGTGAAATGGCGATGGAACTTCGGAGATGCATCTACACAGGCTGATACATCCACACTTGCCAACCCATCCTGGAAATTCAGTTCTACCGGTCTCAAGGATGTGGAACTGATCGTTGAAAGTTCGAAGGGTTGTATCGATACGATATCGCGACAGGTTGAAATCCGCGACAAGCCCCCGATCGCTGTAGCCTTCAAAGACACGCTGATTTGCAGCATTGACACCTTGCAACTCCGAGCGATCGGGAACGGAATCTTTTCCTGGCTACCCGCCCCCGGTAATATTTTAAATGAAAATACCGCAACACCACTGGTTTATCCGAAGCAAACCACAGACTATATCGTAAGTCTTGATGAAAACGGCTGTATTAACAAGGATACGGTACGCGTGCGCGTAGTTGATTTTGTAACACTTAATGCCGGGCCGGACCAGACCATATGTTTAACCGACTCCGTACAGTTGAACCCGACGGGCGACGGACTTAAGTTTGCCTGGACGCCGACGGCTACACTTGATAAACCTGATACACGTAATCCTTTGGCAGCGCCCGCTACCACCACTACTTACCAAGTTACGGCAAGTATCGGGAAATGTAACGCTGTTGACAATGTGGTAATCACACCAATACCCTACCCGATTGCCAACGCTGGCAACGATACAACAATCTGTTATGGTGATGCTGCAAGAATCAATGCCACCATGGTGGGCAGCAGGTTTAACTGGTCTCCAATCAGCACGCTCAGTAATCCATCAGTTCTTAACCCTATAGCTGACCCCAGAACCACAACAACCTATACGCTAAGAGTATATGACACACTGGGTTGTCCGAAACCTGGCGTTTCGGAAATAACTGTTTCTGTGCGGCCGCAGATTCATGCATTTGCAGGAAATGATACTGCTGTAGTGGTTGGGCAACCGCTGCTGCTGAACGGAAGCGGGTCCGACTTCTACGAGTGGTCTCCCTCGTTTGGATTGAACCAGCGAAACATAGCTGCACCAACTGCCATCCTGAATGATAATGCCACTTATATCATGCGCGCCTTCACTGAAGAAGGGTGCGAAGGTTTTGATACCATCAACGTAAAGGTTTTCAAAACGCAACCCGACATCTTTGTACCAAATGCTTTCAACCCTGCAGGAACAAAAAACCCCGTGTTCAGACCTGTACCCGTCGGCATCTCCTCATTAAATTATTTCCGGGTATATAACCGCTGGGGACAGATGGTTTTCCAGACCTCGCAGGCTGGCAAGGGCTGGGACGGAAATGTAGATGGCAAACCGCAAAACGCGGGCACTTATGTCTGGATGGTGAGTGGTGTGGACTACACTGGTAAAACCGTTACCAAACGCGGAACAGCAGTATTGATCCGGTAATTTCTTCAGCCGGCACTGTTCAATCAAACCGGAAAACGCTTATATTCATAACCAGGTATAACCCTTCCAACCAATCATCGACCCTTTAATTACAAAGAAATTGTTTTCAGTTACGGCAAACCCACTGCGCGGTTACACCGTACTTAATTTCGTACGCACACATGAAGAAGCTCCTTCTGATACTTTGCTATATGACGCTGTGGATCATCTCCGCAGAAGCCAGGCATATTAAAGGAGGAGAGATTTCTTATACTTATGTCGGTCCGGGCTCAACGCCTAACAGTGATCGTTTCATGATCACGCTGAAGTTATTTCTTGAGTGTAATGCAGCGGGTCAGCAACTCGATGAAACTGCAAACATTGGTATATTTCGCATAGCTGATAACACACCTGTTAACGGGTCACCTTTCTATTTTCCGCTGATCAGTGATGAGTTCATAAACATTCGTGCGCCCAATCCATGTATCGTTAACCCATCTCCTGTATGTTATCGGTTGCGGGTATACGTTAGCGTTATTGATCTGGAAAAAGATCCACAAGGCTATACGGCTGTGTTTCAGCGTTGTTGCAGAATCGAGAACCTGGCCAATCTCAGTCCTAACAACAACATTGGATCCTCCTATACCTGCGTTATACATAGTTCAACTGCGGTACCTGCGACAGAAAAAAATTCAAGCCCGTCTTTTTCCATCAAAGACACAGTTCTTATATGCCAGAACCGTCCTTTTGAACTTGATTTTGGTGCAAATGACACTGATGGCGATTCCTTATCTTACGAGTTTGCCCCTGCTTTCAGTGCCCCGGGCGGTGGAGGAGGTGGTGTTGTGGACCCGGTATCTCCCGCTCAGATCAGCTTTGTAAGTTATGCACCGGGTTTTTCGGGCGCCGAACCTCTTGGACCTGGTGTTACCATCAATGCTTCTACCGGTCTCATAGCCGGGATTGCACCCGTCGGAGGTGATTATGTACTTAGTGTGCTGGTACGTGAATGGCGGCGGGGGAAGCTCATCAGCGAACATCGGAAAGACTTTAATATTAAGGTAGATGAACGTTGTGATTTGGCAGCAGCATTGCTTAAACCGACATATAGTTCGTGTGATGACTTTACGTTTACTTTCCGTAACGAAGCACCTCCAAGCTCGCTCATTAAAAGCTATCTCTGGAACGTTGGTGTGCCGGGAGCTCCCGAACTAAAAGTAGCTTCTCCGGATTTCACTTATGCTGATACGGGCACCTACAGAATTAAGTTGGTTATTAACGAAGGAGATCAGTGTTCAGATTCAGCAGAAGCTAAACTTTTTGTTTATCCTGGCTTTAATCCGGGTTTTGTAGTTACAGGATCCTGTTTTCAAAATACCTTTTCTTTTCTTGATACTACGCGTACAAAATATGGTACGGTGAACAGCTGGTCATGGAATTTTGGCGATATAACCGTTAACAATGACACTAATAATATTTCGAACCCACAATGGAAATACCCCGCACCAGGGTTCAAACAGGTTGTTTTCAAAGTGGCTTCCGATAAAGGATGCCAGGCTGAGGTATCAAAGATTGTTGAAGTACGTGATAAGCCACTCATTAATTTAGCGTTCAGAGACACATTGATCTGCAGCATCGATTCGCTGCGTTTGGCAGCAGTTGGAGGCGGAAGTTTTTCATGGTCGCCCGGTTACAACCTGCTTGACGCGGGATCACCTAACCCTGTTGTATACCCGAAAACATCAACCTGGTATAGGGTGACGCTTAATGAAAACGGATGTGTTAATACCGATTCCATTTATGTTCGTGTTGTCGACCAGGTCACGCTTTTTGCTTCGGCCGATACTACGATTTGTCTTACCGATTCCGCACAGCTATTTGCCGGGGGTGATGGTTTGAAATATAGCTGGAGCAATGGCACCACACTCGATAATCCGTTTACAAAAAACCCTGTTGCCACACCAACTACCACAACCAACTATATTGTTACTTCCAGCATTGGTAGTTGCGATATGTCAACCGGCATTACAGTGCGAACAGTACCTTATCCGCTTGCCTTTGCCGGTCGGGATACCACCGTGTGTTTTGATGACACCGCCTATCTTTCAGGCACCATGAATGGTAATCGTTTTATCTGGTCGCCTGCCAATACTTTGTCCAACTCAACCAACCTGAACCCTATTGCATATCCCCGACGCACAACAGTGTACACCTTATCTGTATATGATGATAAAGGTTGTCCCAAGCCAGGTATTGATGATATTGTTGTTAACGTACAAAGCCCTATCACCGCATTTGCAGGAAATGATACTGCTGTCGTTATCGGTCAGCCATTACAACTATCAGGTTCAGGTGCGGAATTGATCGAATGGTCTCCTTCTGCTTACCTGAGCCGGAGTGATATCGCTGCGCCCGTGGTGCAGTTGAATGAAAACATGACTTATGTGATGAAAGCCTATACACAGGAGGGCTGTTCATCACTTGATACCATCAATATCAAAGTTTTTAAATCGGCTCCGGATATTTTTGTGCCCAATGCATTCACGCCGCTTGGCCGAAATCCCTTATTCCGCCCCACTCCTGTAGGTATCAGGCAATTCCAGTATTTCAGGGTTTATAACCGGTACGGCCAGTTGATGTACCAAACAACAGAAGCAGGACGAGGCTGGGATGGTAATTTTGCCGGCAAACCGCAACAAACCGGCACTTATGTATGGATGGTGAGTGGTATCGATTACACCGGCCGGCCCATACAGAAAAAAGGTACGGCTTTATTGATCCGGTAATTCAAAGACCTCTCTTGTTGATTCGCTAACTGCTCCTGCTTCGCTAACTTGCGACCATAATTTTAGTTATGGGTAAAATCATTTTAATCACTGGTGCAACCTCAGGCTTTGGAAAAGCCATAGCAGAAAAATTTGCGGCGAACGGTGTAAACCTGATCATCACGGGCAGAAGATCCGACCGGCTACTGGCGCTTCAACAACAATTACAGGATACCTACAAGATCGGGGTGCTGCCACTTGTATTTGATGTCCGGAAAAAGGACGCAGTAAAAGCTGCAATAGAAACGATCCCCGATCAATGGAAAAAAGTAAACATCCTCGTCAACAATGCGGGTCTTGCGCTGGGACGCGATTACTTCGAAGAAGCCTCAATGGACGATTGGGAAACAATGATCGACACCAATCTCAAAGGGCTCATTTATGTTACCCGGGCTGTTCTGCCCTTGCTACTGAACGCCGAAACACCCCATATCATAAATATAGGTTCGATTGCAGGGAAGGAAGTGTATGAAAAAGGCAACGTGTATTGCGCCACCAAGTCTGCCGTTGATGCTTTGTCACAAGCCATGCGGGTCGACCTGCTCAGACACGGAGTGAAAGTCACGGCCATCCATCCCGGTGCGGCCGACACTGAGTTCTCGACAGTGCGTTTCAAAGGCGACGAAAACACCGCCCGGAAGGTGTATGAAGGTTACAAACCACTGGTAGCGGAAGACATAGCCGATATCTGCTATTATTGCGGCACCCTTCCGCCGCACGTCTGTATCAATGACCTGGTTGTTACACCAACCGCCCAGGCAAACGCCACCCTGACATATAAGGGTTAATTCTGTGATTTTTCGTTCTGTTTTTTGAAATAATCAAACAATCGGGACGTTATGAAAAGGCAGACGGATGTACCCACCCGGCTGCCCCGTACCCAAAATCCTCTATTATGAAAATGACCGTTCAAAAACTCATTATTGCCCCCTTATGCCTCGTACTTTCGTTGCAGGCGGCGGCACAACCTGACCCTTCAAGGCAGCAAGGATGTGATGTAAAAGCTTACCAGGTTTCAATCGACAGCCTCAAACAAGTATTTTCCAAAGACGGCTATTCCATTGTTCGCGAAGCATCCATGACAATGGAGAGCCAATACGAAACACCTATTGTAGTGCCCATGACGCAGGGTACCTGGTACCAGTTCATCTTCATTGGCGATCCCGGTTCGAAGCTTTACGAAGTACGCATGTTTGATTACAGCGAAAGACAGGTGGTTTACAAGAAAAATCAATGGGGCGAGGTTGATGGGAACATTATCTCATACAACTATGTTCCAAAGGCGACTGAGTATCACATGATTAAGCCGGTGCAGGTGAATAAAAAGAAAAAATCACTTTGCGGATACGTGCTGTTGCTGAAAAAGACAGCGAACGGGCAGACTGCGGCGGCGAAATAGCTTTCTCGTAGCGTTGGATTTTCCGGCGCATTTCTTTCATAGTGGTTGATAGGATCCGCCTGCCGGTGATGCCGCGGTCGGTCCCGCGTTCGGCACTGCATTTTTCCGGGCTCCATACTGGTTTGATTTCCTATGATGCTGGCTTTGCTATCGGCAGTTAAGCCCTGATGGGCTTTGAATGGAAGGCTTAAGGTCCGGGTTACTGACCGCCTTGATCAGCTTCTGCACCCTGTCCGGAAAAATAAGGTGCCTCATGCGGAACCGCCCTTGCATCGCAGGCTGTGATAATTCCTCGCCGGCCATTCCGCCTGGAGAAGTTCCTCATAAATGCACTCGGCTTTTTTCGAAGTTTGTTGCCATGCCTCGCAGCGTCCGGCAGGGAGAACTTCTTCATAAATCCACGCGGCTTTACTTGTTTCAAAGTTTGTTGTTGTTGCCCGCCTGCCGGTGATGCCGCGGTCGGTCCGCGTCGGCACTGCATTTTTCCGGGCTTCACACTGGTTTGATTTCCTATGATGCTGGCTTTGCTATCGGCAGTTGAGCCCTGATGAGCTTTGAATGGAAGGTTTAAGGTCCGGGTTACTGACCGCCTTGATCAGCTTCTGTACCCTGTCCGGAAAAATAAGGTGCCTCATGCGAAACCGCCCTTGCATCGCAGGCTGTGATAACGCCTCGCCGTCCATTCCGCATGGAGAAGTTCCTCATAAATGGACTCGGCTTTTTTCGAAGTTTGTTGCCATGCCTCGCAGCGTCCGGCAGGGAGAACTTCTTCATAAATCCACGCGGCTTTCCTTGTTTCAAAGTTTGTTGCTGTTGCCCGCCTGCCGGTGATGCCGCGGTCGGTCCGCGTCGGCACTGCATTTTTCCGGGCTTCACACTGGTTTGATTTCCTATGATGCTGGCTTTGCTATCGGCAGTTGAGCCCTGATGGGCTTTGAATGGAAGGTTTAAGGTCAGGGTTACTGACCGCCTTGATCAGCTTCTGTACCCCGTCCGGAAAAATAAGGTGCCTCATGCGGAACCGCCCTTGCATCGCAGGCTGTGATAAGCATACGCTCTACTAGAGTAGCGCACTTGCTCCCGGAATGCAGTTTCTAGTTTCCCATGACAAAGGTTATTGCTGGAACGTTTACGGACATGGAACGAGGCAAACGACTGACAAGACATGATCAATCAATTCAAACAAAACAAAAACCAACGAGCTTGTACATGATGCACGGTGGATTGGGTGGCAAAGAAATCAATCTAAAAGCATCCAGCGTGTTCATGATGCATGTAGTTCGCGGACCAAACAACCAGTTCAACATGCAATCGGCAAGTTGATTATGCAAGGTGAATCGTCAGCCAAAGCAATCAATCAAAAAAAGCATACAGCGGGTTCATGACGTATAAAATTCGCGGACCAAACAACGAATTTATAATGCAACCAGCAAGTTCATTATGCAAGGTGAATCGGCGGACCGAACAAATAGCTTAAGCACAACCAGCATCTTAATGATTCAAAGAAGTTTACGGACAAAACGATAAATATAAAAGTAATAGCGCCTTGATTATGCCACTTGGATGGGCGTGCAAAGGACCGACAATTGCGCAACGGCAGGACTTGATGAAAGAACTGGTCTGCAGAGAAGGCAGTGCCGATGTTTTTAACGTGAGAAGGTTTCGATTTTCTTACGAAGGTTGATTAGTGCGCAACATGAGTTTTACCTGGACTACCTGGGAGGTTATTATTAAGGGTTGCCACATTTGCCTAACGAATGGTCGGAATGGTGTTGCTTACATGAATTTATTGCTTCGTTAAAACTTTGTTGATTTGGGTATTGCACATGATGCGAGGGTGTGCCGTGTGAGGCACCTTATTTTTCCGGTCAAGGTACTATAGCTGATCTGGGCGCCCAACAACCTGCGCAATTAACCACACCCCACAGCCGATCAAGGCGCTAATTGCCGATAGAAGCCGCAAAAATCAAAAACACACAAACGAGAATGAACCCCGGAAAAATGCAGTGCCGAAGAGGCACACCCGAGCATCCCCGCAGCCGCACAAAAAAGCAAAATCGCCGAGACTACTGCGCAAGAGAAATCCGGATCTGCAAACCCGACCTTGTAGTCGTAATCGGCGGAGCAGTTGAAATCTTTGGTTCCACACGTCGTTGCTCGAAATACAACTTCACACTAACGCGGTTGCTCAACACATAATCTATAGAAGGATTTATAAAAATCACCTTTTGCCCAGCCGTCGGCAACGCCTGCGTTTGATCCAACCTGCTGTTCGAAGTAGCATCATCACGCATGCTCAGATCAAGACGGAAACTTGCATCATTTTCCATCGGCTTGCCTTTGATCCGGATGAAAGAGAACGCACCACGTTTACGGAAACCACCGCCGATACTGTATTCGGTAGACTTTGATTCACTCAGCTGGAAGTCAACAAGACTTAAACTTACTTGTCTCGATTTTTTATAATCAAAACTGAATGTCACCTGGTTGCTGAACTGCATATCAAAGTTGATCAGCGGTTCAAAACGTTCACTTATTGTAATGTTCGGTACAAGGAAATATGGTATGAAACTTCCTGTAAGCGTATCAATGAAACCAGGATAATTTACGCGGAATGGATCAGAGAATAACAGCGCTGAATTAAAACTATTCATACTAAGCGTACTGTTATAACCATGACTTATTGCAAAACTGCTGAAGATTTTCTCAAGATTTCCAATTCTGTTCAAACCATTATAAGTTAATCGCCAGTTGGGTTTCGGCAATATACCTGAAAACGGATTCGATCTGATGTTCGGATTACTTTGTTTTACAAGCGAGATAGACCCCGGATCTTTGCCGGTATAGGCTGCTAGAAATGAAGGCAAAAGCACATCCTGCGCATAACGACTGTATCCTTTATAATATCCGTCAGACAAGAACTTTTCATTCGCCGGAAGATTCTGCCAGTATGGGTTTTGCTTCGCAAGACGTTCTGATAATATGATACGGTTATCTTCAAACTTTCTGAAAGTTTCTGTCACTTCATTTGGAGAAAACTTCTCAAACATAGTTTGGTAAGAAATATAACTCACACTAAAACTTCCCGCAGTATATGGGTTCAACCTTGCGAAGTTTCCGCTGAAACCGGTTGTGTCTTTATAAAGTTCGCTATAGGTTTTACCAAATGTCTTGTCAAGATTCAGATCAATCGTAAGATCCCTGAATGGAATAAGTTGTGCGTTGATGGTCAACTTTTGATTATAATCCTGCCGGTTTTGAAAGTTGAAGTTAGGATCGGCAGTTAACCAACCTTTTTGTGCAATCTTATTGATGAAACTGGTATCTGGTTGTCCACCAAAAATGAAACCAAGACCAGGTGCACCTGATTTGAAATTCATACCAAGTACCCTTGAACTATCTGTGTATCCGTAGATGTTGGCACTTGCATTTTCTGAATACGTAACACTGATACGTTTCAATGAAGTAATTAATTTGCCGGCAAACCTTAATGCGCCGCCAATCTGCGGTGGATCATTTTTACCACGTGGCTGTTTGTTACCTGCCGAATCGGTTGCAGGTGCAGCTTCAGCAGCAGGTTCTTCATCCAAAGCACGCAGCCATCTCGACTTGGCATACAACCTCGTGAAATCGAATTCACCTGTTACATTCTTTTGTTGGGTATTTTGAAGTGAGTTCCCCAGGTTACGCGCAATCAATGAAGCTCCGATCCAGTCAAATGTCGCAACATAACCAACTCGCACATTCGTCCAATCAAGCAAAGGCAACTTAGCAGTTGGTAAGGTGTAAGAAACATTGGCATTTTGCTGATACAGGATGGTTCTGCCACCTTTAAGGAAGTTATCCCACATCCGATCTTTTCCACCTTTATCAAGTCTGCCAGAATCCTCATCGATCCACGACTTGTTCACCGCAGTGAAATCAATATTTAACGAACGTGTGAGATCCCAACGCAGATTATAGAAACGATCAAACGTAAAATACTTGTCGTACGTTTCAGGAATGAAACCTTTTGGTGTACCAACACTACGGGGTCTGAACGATCCAAACTGGCGATTCACATCCGCACGGAAGCCGAGTAATGAAGGCAGATAGTTAAAGTTGAGATCGCGTATCAACGACAACCAGTTCGATTGCGATTTAACGTTGCGTTTAAGCGGTTCCCAGTATTTCGGTGTGGCTACATAGTTATAACCCAGTCCGGCGCGATGACGAACAACCTCATTATTTTCAATCAGCGGGTTATGCTGTTGCTCCTTATAATAAGAGTAACTGACATCAATGTTTTCAATGCTCCAGGGTTTAGCGACTTTACCATTTGTTATGTTCTTTTTTACATTGGTAAAGTTCAATGTTGTTATTGTACGAACATCAACAGCATCATCACGGATAGAATCCTTTTGTGAAGATGGCGCCGCAGCTAACTTATCTTTCAACTTAATATCAAGATCATAAGGATCGTATTCAGGTGTTGTAATTGTTTTTGATACACCAGCATATACAGGTATTGACATACCAGTTTCCTGTGGTAACAACTTGCCTAATTCGAGGTTGGTTGCAACATCAAACTGGTTGAAGTTTTCACGTGCGCGCTCATTCACGCGTTGCTCCAGTGTTCCAAATCCAATACTCCTTGTACTTCCGGATACATATAAGGTACCCAGATCAGCAAGTTTGAAATCCACACGACCAACTGCTGCCCATCCGCCTTTTTCATCAAGCTCAGATAAACGAAGTTCATTAAACCATACCTCGGTACATGCTGTTGCCTGGCGGCGATTTTCTACACCGAGGAAGAAAATACGAATCTCACCAAGGTTTGGATTACCAAGTATCCCATACTCTTTACCATCAGCATCAGTCTGACGGAAAAATGTACTCACACTACCAGAATTATTTCGTTGAACCTTCAACTTTGTCAACCGATCAATGGCAAGATTCAGTTCATTTTGTGCGGGCCAGATCGAATTATCATCCGTAGTGCCCCATGGGGTCATCTTCAACGGAATCCTAACCTCATAATAGTTATTTACAAGATCAGCTCCGAGCCTTATTACACTGTACAGCTCATTATCTTTAAGATCATTGCTCGAATTAATCGACTCGGCATGTATAAACAACTCTACCTTGCCGTATTGCCGTAAATCAAGGTTCATTGTCTTAAATACACCACGCGATTCATTTTGTGCAAGATTACACACCTGCATACTTAATGACTGCTCATTCAATAACAGGTTCACATTGTTGTTGCTGAGCTGTTGCTGACGCACCACACCAGGAGGCGTACGATATTGTATCGGCGTACGTGAACTGTTTTCTTCAACGTTTACCGCAAGTTGATTGAAAGTAGTAGGTGTATTATCAGGAATCGGGAGGTACTGACCAGTGGTATCCAACTCGTAGTTGAAGCGTCTCCAGGTATTACGAACCAGTTCCAGTTTTGCAAATCGAAGAATAACAGAATCCTCAAAGCCATTTAAAAACATCCGGATAAAACGAATCGATTTGAAATCCGGGATATTACCCACTTTAATCTGGTAATTAGCAACCGGGATACGGAACAGGTACCATTTTTCCTGGATGCCACCATTTGGTGTAACCACGCGTTCATCAGTGATGAAGTTCTGACCAACCTGGAACTCGCTGTTACGAAGCTCAACTTTATATTGAAAATATTCTTCAAGCTCATTCAATGTATTATCACGGTTAAACTCTTCCTGGTCGGGGTACAATGTAAAAGCGTTTACAAATTCTTCACCTGTTCCTGCAACGGGCGAGTTCCCCTGTGGACTGTTCACGTTTTTATATCTGCCTAATATACCTGTCTGTGAAGCATCATAGGTGGCATCACGATAGTTTTTAAAGTTATCGTTAGCCGGGTCACGTAATGCCTCCTGGTATACTGGTGAATTCGGACCGAAGGTTGCGAGCAACTGGTTCAGGTACTGAGCATATTTTCTGATCTCTGCTTCATCGTCAAGACCGTCCAGACCAGCATCCTGTAAAGGCCTGTCTGCCGGATCATTACTGAATGCCTGTGTTACCTGTATAGGATTGCCGGGCACCTTACCCCATCTTGTAGCAGAATCTTCAAGTGTTTTTGTAACGGCACCACTGATACCATTTTCAAAGAAACGTTTACCGTCTTTTAAAATATCTTCTGATATATTACCAAGATTGAAATACAACTGCCCGCCATTCACGCCAAGTGCCGGATCTTTAAGGAATGGGTCCTGTAACCAGAATTCAATAAACTCAACGTTACCGGTTTCAAAATCTACCTGGTCAAGACCACGCATAATACCACCCCAGCGTGTTTGTGGATTTGCAAGTTTACCGTTTGCATCAATACTGCCTGGTCTTGCATCAAAGTTATATGGACCACGTTCACGTGGATAGAAAGCAAGGTCAAATGTTACCAGTTGCGCCTGACCATAATCTGCCGTTCTTTGCGGATAAAGTTGTTTAACTTCTATTGCACGAACACGTGGGTCAGTAAAATCCTGGTAACCGCGAACCGGGTTGTTTACTCCCCGCCGATCCTGTAGCACCGGTTCTATATTATACCACGAGATACGCGCACGGTTATAACCATAAGGCAATGAATCATTGTATTCAGCTTCAGGGAACAAACCATTGCCCGCCGGTGTTGATGAAAGCCCCCAGTTTACTAACGGAAACCGCAGATCGATAGAGTTACGTGTGCCTTCAAAATCATCAACAAAAATGAGTCCTGCATTACCCTTTCCGATTTGCGCAGGGTGACCCGGTTTCAAAAAAGCTGCCTCACCATAAGCGGTGATGGTACTCATTTCGCGGGTAGTATAAAACGGAAGTTTATCGAGCCATCTTGTTAAACGAGGTGCTTCGGCCTGGTAGCTGAAATCAAGGCCATACATTGTGTTTTTGATAGGATCCTCATTATAAGATGTCTTTGTAAAGAAGGGGCGTTCACCCAATCTTACAATAGAGGCCCCGATACTGAGTGATTCCTTCTCCGTATTTTTTGCCATGTAGTCCAACCGAAGCCCCATAAAGTTTCTTTGCTGGATACCAAAGCTGGCATTGTTTTCAAACTGAACATTCACTGGTAATCCGGCGTTCAGAATTGCCTGGTTGATAATCTTTACCTGGCCAAGATTATAATCGATGGTATAGTCTACATTTTCTTTAAGAATCTGGCCACCTGCAGTAATCGTTACAGAACCCGGGGGCACGTTGAATGCGCCGAGAGAAATCTCTGAAGAGTTTGAGCCTTTGGCGGAACCACTGATAATATACCTGTCGAGATTTGCATATGTTTTTGCAATCTCTTTAATGGTATCATACAATGGATAATAGACATACTTGTTTCGTATCTCCTGTGAACTGTTTATAAATGCAGCCGTATCAAGGTCACGGCCGAACGGTTCAAGCAACGGAAAGATGATACGCGCCTGGTCAGATATCACAGTAAACCCTTCGATATAATCGAATACCCCATCCGGCAAAGGATCATTTCGCGCGTTGAGCCGGTCAAGATTCAACAATGAAATCAAAGGCGCACCGGGTTTGTCACCTTCAGGTAAAAATCTTTTCTGACCCAGACTTGGTTCTTCATACAAAACGTTCAGTTTAAAATCAGCTGGTTGAACACTTGATAAAGTGTAACCATCGCGGGTTTTCAATGCATAAACGTTTTTCATCATCAGGTCCCAGATCGGCAGGGTGGTTCGCTGAGAAGTAGCTTTCAACATTTTCAGGAACAAAATCTTTTGAGTACCGCTCACCGTCTGAGTAGTGTCTGGTGGTACATCCTGCGAAAATTCACCAACCTGGTATATCTGGCCGTTATAACTATACTGGTAAGCTACACCTAACACCTCGTCGGGTTGCAATGGAACCGATAAAGAAAGAAAACCAATCTGCGGATTGAAATAATAGTCTGTCGGAGTTAGTTTTCTTGCAAAAGTTTTTTCAAAATCCTGCACCGCGCGGAAGCCCATAGAAGAAAGCTTGCTGGTGATGGAAGAAGGGTTCCGACTACTTGGGTCGCGAATGATGTTCCGGTAAAGTCCATTTACATCATTACCTGGCAAACCTTCACGCAAAGGCGCGAACGGTTGCATATTCGGATTTGCTGCATTAAAGGGTTCCGATTCACCAAGATCCATCAATGCAACTATATCACGGGTTTCGGTTGTTGAACCATTACGGTTGGTCACCCACACTTCCATGCGTAAAATCTGCACCTGTGAATTAACCACAGGCAGATTTTTCATCGCGTTGTTATAATTTTTTCTAAAGTACTGACCAACCAGGAAGTGGCGGTTCTCTTCGTAATCATTTGCTTTAAATTCAAATGAGCTGCTTGTGGATCCGCCTTGCAACCCGAGCGTTTGTCTTTGGGCGCGTTGATTTGCCAATACACCGGTTACAAAAAGTTTTCCGAACTGCAGTTGGGTTTTCACACCAAATAATGACTGTGCACCTGGAATAAGTGTTCCTTTGGAAGAGAAGGCAACATTACCCGCCTCGATCCTTTTGATGATTTCATCGTCAGTACCGGTATAATCGAGCTTTAATTGATTTTCGAAGTCGAAGTTTGCCTGTGTATTATAACTGATAGGGAGTTTTAACTTGTCGCCGATATTCCCGATTACACTGAGATTGGCGGCCATATCAAAATCAAATCCACCGTTTTTCCTGGCTCTTTCAGGAAGCGCCGGATTTTTTATGTTTTGTCCCTGGTATCCAGCAGTGATGGTAACCTCACCCTGCGGACGTATTTCCACCTTGCCGTTTCCGAATATCCTGTTGAACAGGTTGTCGGTGATGGACATTTGCGGCCGGAGCAGCTTTTTATTGAGACCGCTAAGTATGTTGGAACGTTTCCTGAAATAATCAATTTCTGACCTTCTTGCCTGGATCTGCATGAACTCGTCAAAACTGAGATAAGTCGGTTTACGATAATAAAAACCACCGATCTTTTCGATGATGTAGTATTGTCTGGTTGCCGGGTCGTAGATAATAGAGTCTGAGAGATTGGCCGGATCGCGGAGATCAAATGATGATCTGATCGGATCGCTGTACCGGTCGCCCCGCCTGTCCTGAATGGGAAACTTCAGCGTATCGGTTGAAGCCGCCGGTTGTGTACTGTCCTGTTGTGCACTGAGGGGAGCGCTACACATAAGGATTCCTGTAAACAGCAATACAGCAGTTAGAACGATTTGGTTAATTGAACGGGACAATCTGGTTTCTCAAGAATTAGTTAGGTAGAGATCCGGCGATAGGCTTAGATTGTTTTTAGAGCTTTTTTAATGATTTGTTCGATCTGATTGAGGTCCGGTTCGGACTTGAGCACCCTTTGAATTGCTTGCTCAGCAGTGGATCTTGCAATACCCAGGGCAATAAGAGCATTTAACGCGTCGTGCTCAAGGGTATTGTTTATTAGTGGTGAAATATTTGATTCTGAGGATGTTTTCCCCAATTTGTCTTTCAATTCCAGGATGATTCTTTCTGCTGATTTCTTGCCTATCCCTTTAATACTTTCCAGTTGCTTTGTGTTCTTCTGGGTGATTGCAGTGGCGATTTCGGTGGGTTTGAGGCTCGACAACATCATTCTCGCGGTTGACGCCCCAACACCCGACACACTGGTCAGCAAAAGAAACATCTCTTTTTCAGCGATTTGCGCAAAACCGTAAAGCAAATGAGCGTCCTCCCTGATATGCAGGTGAGTAAATAACATTCCTGAACTCAGTGTTTGAATCTGCGTGAAGGTATTGAGACTGATATGCAGTTCATAGCCTACCCCGTTAACATCAACATGCACCAGGGTCGGTGTTTTATGAACGAATTCGCCTTTCAGAAATGCTATCATCGCCGCGAAAGTAAATCGAATTACTAACTTAACAATCCCACAATTTCCAAAATCTGGACTTACCCGCGGCAGGGCTAAGTACTAACCACTAAAAGTGAATATATGCCTGTAATAATAACAACTAAGTATCCCCGAATCACGAGATCCAAAGAATGAATCTTTTTCCATTAATTTTGCGCCCGGAAGTTTTAATCTAAATCTCTTTGAACAGAATGAGTCAAAAAATAACTGCAGCCATTACCGCGGTAGGTGGATTCGTACCGGAGGACAAGATAACCAACCAGGACCTCGAAAAAATGGTGAGCACAACCGATGAATGGATCAGGACCCGTACAGGGATCGAGGAAAGAAGAATTCTGAAAGGTGCAGGCAAAGGAACTTCCGATCTGGTTGTACCGGCCGTGCTGGAACTTTGCAAGAAACGCGGCATTGATCCGCTCGAAATAGACTGTCTAATTGTAGCCACTGTTACTCCCGATATGTTTTTCCCTGCTACTGCAAACCTGGTTTGTGAAAAAGTGGGTGCAAAAAATGCCTGGGGTTTTGACTTCGCGGCTGCATGTTCCGGTTTTCTGTATGCGCTTACAACCGGAGCGGCCCTTGTTGAAAGCGGAAGATATAAGAAAGTAGTGGTGATGGGAGCCGATAAAATGAGCTCTATTGTTGATTACACCGACAGATCAACCTGTATCATTTTTGGCGATGGCGCTGCAGGCGTTTTGCTTGAACCCGCTACCGACGGACTTGGCATTCAGGATTCAATCCTCAAAAGTGATGGCTCAGGCTGCAGGCACCTGCACATGAAAGCCGGTGGTTCGCTGAAACCATCCTCTTTTGAAACAGTAGCTTCAAAAGAACATTTCATTTACCAGGAAGGACAGTCAGTATTCAAATTTGCGGTAACTGGCATGGCTGATGTAAGCGCACAGTTGCTCGAGAAAAATAATCTAACAGGAAATGATATTGCCTGGCTCGTTCCACACCAGGCAAACAAGCGAATTATTGATGCCACTGCCGACAGAATGGGCATTTCATCCGACAAAGTGATGTTGAACATTCATCGCTATGGAAATACCACGGCCGCAACGATTCCGCTTTGTTTATGGGATTATGAAAAGAAACTAAAGAAAGGTGATAACCTGGTTTTTGCTGCCTTTGGCGGTGGATTTACCTGGGGTGCTACCTGGGTTAAATGGGCTTACTAAACGTAAAGCCTATTGCTCTTCATCATAATAAATCTTGTAGTATTTCTTTCCATTCATTTCATCTATGCCCCGTTCTATCAGATCACGACGGCCATGGATGTAAATATGAAAATTCTTATCAAGCTTTAGAACTGTTTTAAAAGCCGACTGTTGCTTTTTAACGGCTGAAAGATGAATATCAAATTCATCGTTCATATCGAAATTCTTCGCCGTTTCGAAATTCTTTTTGTATTGCATGAAGGAATCTTTTACCTCCTCATGATGTATCACTTCATTGGCAAACTCATCCAGGCTGAATTGCTCGCGGCTTTTAAAATATTCCATGGACCGGCCAAGCAGTTCAACCTGGTCCGACTTGGTTACCTCGAATTTTTCGGGGTATTCATTCGTGATGAACTGTTTGCAGAGATTGAGGTATTTATCGGTTTGATGATAGCTGTCTGCCAGCGGGCTCACACTTAAAAAGTCGTCAACCCAATATTGTGCGTCCTGCTGTTTGTTGGTGTTGTCAACAATACAAAGTCTGTATCCATCCTGCCCTTCCTCTCTGAACACAAGACAGCCCTTATCGAGTTTATTGATATTAATACCTGCCTCAGCTGCTATAGAAAGTGAGTCATCGCCGGATATAACATTCAGGTAAGTGTCGCGGTTCTCTGACTTAAATATACCAAGACCAGCCACCTCATTACCTTCAAAAGGCAGGTTCTGAAAATAAGCAACATACAATTCGCCTTCTTTCACTTTTACATGTGTAGACTTGTTATACAAAAAGTTGGCTATCAGTTTAGACTGCTCTTCGAAACTTTCGGCATCATCAAATATGTGTGATACATAAGTATAGATTTCATTCAGATTAACATCACTCATGTGTGTGAACCGGTACAAAGCATTTTCGTTAAACGATGTGAGAAAATACTTCCTGAGCACAGCTTTCAGCGCCTCATCGTTTATATCCAACTGGCTATTCGACAAACGCAGCTCTTCTCCGCGTGAAGGGTTGCCAACTTTGTGAATGATCAGGTTCTTCAATATTATCCTATCTGTAACTATCATAGCTGTTTCAAAAGAGGCACAAATTATTAAATATGCAATGATCCACCTATTGCATTTTCATATTGATTATTTTGCAGGTATAAAGAAATATTATGGCAGACAGCAAGTTCCCACTCTCTGGATTCAGTTCATTATCTATACACGGAGGACATAAACAAGATCCCAACTACGCACATCTCACTCCCATTTACGCATCATCTACCTATGTGTTCGACAATGCAGAACAAGGCACAAGAAGATTCAGCGGACAGGAAGAAGGTTTTATATATTCCCGTTGGGGAAACCCATCCATGCAGGAAGCAGAAGATAAGATTGCAGCAATGGAAACCTTTGGTCTTAAAGCTTCTGATGGCACACCCCTTATTGCAAAAGGTATTTTGCATGCTTCAGGTATGGGCGCTATCAGTACCTTGTTCTTATCTACATTGAAAGCGGGAGATAAAGTGTTATCGCATTTCTCCTTATATGGAGGCACGCAGGAAATTCTGAACAGGATCCTTCCTGATCTTGATATGGAAGGTATCATTGCGGACCTGAGAGATCTTAATAAAGCTGAAGAGATATTGAAGGCCGATCCTTCAATAAAGATGATATATATAGAAACTCCTGCCAATCCAACCATACAATGTGTTGACATCGAAGCCCTGGCCAAACTGGGTAAACAATATGGGAAGATTGTGGCTTGCGACAACACCTTCGCTACTCCTTACCTGCAACAGCCATTTATGTACGGCGTTGATTTTATTGTTCACTCTACCACAAAGTTTCTGAATGGACACGGCACAGCCATTGGCGGTATATTGTTGGGGCTCGATACGGAGTTTATGAAAACGAAGGGCACTAAGGTGCACCGGCTGCTTGGTGCGAACAGTAATGCGTTTGATGCCTTTCTGTTGATCAATGGAATGAAGACCCTCGAAGTTCGTATGGAACGTCATTGCAGCAATGCGATGCAGGTAGCAACTTATCTTGAAACTCATAAAGCTGTTGCGAAGATTAATTACAATGGTTTGTCTTCCCATCCTGACTATTATATCGCGATGAAACAAATGAAACATCCGGGTGCCATGATGAGCATCGAATTAAAAGGTGGCATGGCTGCAGGAAAAGCCATGATGGATAAATTACGCATGTGCACTCGAACGGTATCTTTAGGTACCTGTGATACATTGCTTTCACATCCGGCATCTATGACACATTTTGGTGTACCCAAAGAACAACGCGAAAAATATGGTATCACAGATGGCCTTATACGGATGAGTATCGGAATGGAAAATGTTCAGGATATCATGGCTGACCTTGAACAGGCACTGGATTCATAACCCTTTCTATACAAACCAAAACCCCTTTTACATGAGATTAATTACTTTGCTTTGTTGCCTTGGCTGCCTGTTGAACACTGCTTATGCGCAGAAAAAACCGGTCGCTGACAAACGTTTTGCAGGACTTGACACACTGATACCCGGGTTACTCAGGGATCTCCACGCGGCGGGTTGTGCCGTTGCTATTGTTGACAAAGACAAGGTTGTTTATTCAAAAGGATTCGGATTCAAAGATTATGAATCAAAAACTCCCGTCACAGAAAACACGTTGTTCGCTGTTGGTTCAACCACCAAAGCCTTCACTGCGGCTCTGCTTGGCCAGTTAATGCAGGATGGGAAACTCGACCTGGATAAACCAGCAAAAAAGTATTTACCTGATCTTGCTTTCCATAACGAATATCTCACAGAACATGTAACCATACGCGATATGATGACACATCGTACGGGTCTGCCAAGACATGATTATGCATGGTATGGTTCCTCTTCACCACGTGATAGTTTGTTCTACCGGATACGTTTTCTGGAACCTTCAACAGAACTTCGCGCAAGCTGGCAGTACAACAATTTTATGTACATGGCCCAGGGTGTTATCGCCGAAAAACTTACCGGCTCACGGTGGGAGGACCTGGTGCGTGCAAAGATCTTTGCGCCATTGAATATGACTACGGCTAACTTCTCGATCGATACAATGACCAGAAGTGCTGATTATGCCCTTGGTTATTACGAAGATAAGGACACCATAAAGAAGCTCGATTTTATGCCTCTTGATGCAATGGGACCGGCAGGTTCTATTAACGCAAGTGTAAAGGAAATGGCTAATTGGGTTACCACATGGATCAATGGTGGAAAGTTTAACGGAAAAGAAGTCATTCCCGCTTCTTATCATTCACAGGCGATCTCTGCCCAGATGAGTATGGGCGGTGGCGCACCCTCGAAAGAAGTACCCGATGTTTTTTTCTCAAGCTACGGTTTGGGATGGATGCTTTCTTCCTACAGGGGACATTTCCTGGTTGAACACGGTGGTAATATTGATGGATTCAGTGCTAATGTTGGTTTTTTCCCGGCAGACAGTATTGGCATTGTTGTTCTTACGAACCAGAATAACTCAGCATTACCGGGCATGTTACGAAACATCTTATCTGACCGGATGCTGGGACTTTCTCCGCGCAACTGGAGCCAGATGAGAAAGGACAGGCTTGCAAAAGCAAAGACTGCTCCACAAAGCGTGACAAACATAGATAGCCTTAACCGCAAATTGAATACCCGTCCATCGCATCCGCTGGCAGATTATGCAGGTGTATTTGAACACCCGGGTTATGGCAAAGTAACTGTAAGGATTAAAGGTGATTCCCTATTGTTCGATTACAACAAAAATCAAAACAAGTTTTTCCTAGATCATTATCATTATGATGTATACTCGCTGAAAGCAATTGAAGGTGGTGAATCAGCTACAAAGATCCGGTTCAATACAGATCTTAAAGGAAACATATCTTCACTGGTTGCAGAACTTGAACCAACCGTTAAACCGATTGAGTTTGAAAAACTTCAGCCTGAATTAGCTGTTACTGCTGATGAGCTTACTCAATTTGTGGGTGAGTACACGCTTAGTGGACTTACTGCAAAAATATACACCCGCGGCAGCATCCTGATGCTGTTTGTGCCAGGTCAGCCAGACTATGAACTGGTTCCGGCAGGTAAGGATGAATTCAATCTTAAGGTTGCGAAAGGCTTTAGCGTAAAATTTGAGCGTGATGCAAATCAGAAGATTGTTGCCATGAACTTTGTGCAACCAAACGGAGTTTTTAAAGCAACTCGGAAATAATAATAAATCCAGGATACATAATATGCAAGTCAATATAAGAAGAGCCGAAGCAAATGATTGTGAGCGGCTTCTTGAACTGATATCCGAACTCGCCGAATTTGAGCGGGCACCGCACGAGGTCACCGTTTCGCTGGAACATTTTATTGAAAGTGGTTTTGGCGCTAATCCCGTCTGGTGGGCATTTGTAGTTGAAACTGATGATCATAATGGCAAAATGATCCAGGGATTTGCATTGTATTATATCCGGTACAGTACCTGGAAAGGACAGCGACTTTATCTGGAAGATCTGCTTGTTACACAGTCAATGCGCGGCAAAGGATTCGGCAGGTTGTTGTTTGACCGGCTGGTTCAGGAAGCCCGTGAAAAAGGTTTTAGCGGAATGGTGTGGCAGGTTTTGGATTGGAATGAACCTGCCATTAATTTTTATAAGCGTTACGGTGCTGATCTTGATGGAGAGTGGATCAACTGCAGTTTGAGTCTTGAAAAGATTAACGGCTCTGACAGCCGTTAATCTACTTTATCAACAGTTACTTCTTTATTTATTTTGTGAACAAGACCCTGTAATACACGTCCGGGGCCAACCTCAGTGAATCTTGTTGCTCCGTCGGTAATCATGGCCCGAACACTTTGGGACCACCTCACAGCACCAGTTAACTGGTCGATCAGGTTTTTCTTGATCTCGTCTTTGCTCACCACCGCCCTGGCAACCATGTTCTGGTAGATCGCTGCATTCGGGGTATAGAAAGTTGTTTGCTCAATAACAGTTTTTAATTCTTCGCGTGCAGGTTCCATAAATGGAGAATGAAAAGCACCGCTTACCTGCAACATAATAGCACGACGTGCGCCGGCAGCTTTTAATCGTTCATTAGCAAGCTCGATACCTTTTACCGAACCGCTGATAACCAACTGGCCGGGACTGTTATAATTTGCCGGCACAACAATTTCACCACTTTCTTTTTGTATTTCTTCAAGAATTTGTTCAACCTGTGCATCTTCAAGTGCAAGAATGGCTGACATGGCAGAGGGTGTGAGTTCGCAGGCTTTCTGCATTGCTGCAGCACGAACAGCAACGATATTCAAACCATCTTCAAAACGAAGTACACCGTTTGCTACAAGTGCTGAAATTTCGCCCAATGAATGACCCGCCACCATATCCGGCCGCACGCCATCGATGCTTTTAAATGCTATTACAGAGTGTATAAAAACCGCTGGTTGTGTAACATTGGTTTGTTTCAGCTCTTCTTCAGTGCCCTCAAACATTACATCAGAAATACGGAAACCCAGTATGTCGTTAGCCTGTTCAAAAAGTTTTTTTGCAAATGCGTTGTTCGTGTAATGCTCCTTCCCCATTCCCGGGAACTGAGAACCCTGTCCCGGGAAAATATAGGCATGCTTCATAATTCAAGATTTAAAAGAAAACAAAAATGCCATAAACTGTTAAACTGGCAAAAAATGATTCTTGCTTGTAAGAGGTTTTATTATTTAAGGGAAGAAAATAACGCTTAACCAGGTTATATATTTTAATGAAGTGAAGCTGTAATAAGTTTCATAAACTCACTACGGGTCTGATGTTTTTCAAATTCGCCTGAAAACGCGGAAGTCGTTGTAACGGAGTTTTGTTTTTGAACACCGCGCATCATCATACACAAATGAGACGCTTCAATAACCACAGCCACACCGAGCGGATTTAGCGTATCCTTTATAGCGTCAAGAATCTGGGTGGTTAAACGCTCCTGTACCTGTAAACGCCGGGCATATACGTCAACAACCCGCGCAATTTTACTCAGACCGGTGATATATCCATCAGGGATATACGCTACATGCGCCTTTCCGTAAAAAGGCAACATATGATGTTCGCACATGCTGTACAATTCAATATCCTTAACCACTATCATTTCGCTTACATTTTCCCTGAATCTGGCCGATTCAAGAATTGCACGCGCGTTCATCTCGTAGCCCTGCGTAAGGTATTGCATTGCCTTTGCGAGTCTTTCAGGGGTTTTTTGCAAACCCTCTCTTTGAGGATCTTCGCCAAGCAGGTTAAGTACATTTGAATAGTTGTCGATGAGTCCCTTCGTCACCGCTTCATCGTATTGCTCTATTTTTTTATAGCCCATGGTCGTTGTATATAACGTATTGAATATGGTTAAGCCGGATCGACCGGGTATTCCACGAAATTTCTTTCGGTTTCGTACAGCCTGATTTGTATCTGGTGACGCGGGTCGATCTTTTTCCGCATCAATTCAAAAATAAGCATACAGATGTTTTCGGCCGTAGGATTACGTTCTTTAAAAAAATGGGTATCCAGGTTAAGATTTTTATGATCTAACTTTTCTATTACCTCAGTTTTCATCAGATCACTCAATACCTTCATGTCCATCACATAGCCGGTTTCGGGATCAGGTATGCCAACTACTTTAATAATTACTTCGTAATTGTGACCATGAAAAGCTGGGTTGTTGCATTTTCCAAAAATGGCATCGTTTTTTGCCATATCCCAGGCAGGATTGTACAATCGGTGCGCAGCGTTAAAATGTTCTTTTCTGAATACTGCAACTTTCTGTTCCATATGCGGCGATGATCAGTTTGGGAGATAACAAAGCAAAGAACAAGCACACCGTGAAATGGTTGTCTTATTCTCCAAAATACTCCACATAAATTCTTGGAGTCTCGTACAATTTAATACAATGCAGCTTAACCGATGGCGGCATATGTGGCTCCAGCTGTTTCCATATTGCGATTGCAAGGTTTTCAGTGGAACACAGTTGCCCTTTCATAAAATCAACATCAAGGTTAAGATTTTTATGATCGAGTTTATCAACCACGTGCGTATTGATAATGGTACTCAGCTTTTTTACATCATACACAAAGCCTGTCTCTGGATCAGGTTTGCCTTTTATGGTCACATAAAGTTCGTAGTTATGCCCATGCCAGTTTTCATTGGCGCATTTACCGAAAACTTCGTCATTCTGCTCAATTGACCACTGCGGGTTGAAAAGCTTATGCGCAGCATTAAAATGTTCTAGCCTGGTCAGATATACCATTTCTCCTCAAAATTTTCGCAAAGTTAATATTTAAGGAAACAACAGCAATAATCTGCCTGAAAAGCGGATTTTAGGGATATTTGCCGCTATGAAAATTCTTGTGGCCAGCGCCACTCGTTTTGAAGTAGATCCGGTCAGACAGCTTTGTTCGCAGACGGCGGGTTCTGATCCGCGATGGGCCAGGGTTGAATTTTTGACCACAGGCGTTGGCATGACGAACACGGCTTTGCAACTTGCGGTGGCTTTACAGCAACAGCAATACGACCTTGTAATACAGGCAGGCGTAGCAGGTTGCTTTGATCATGAGCTTACCCTTGCTTCGGTTTTTGTTGTAAAGGATGAAGTTTTCGGCGACCTCGGTGTTGAAGAAAACGGTGCCTGGAAAGATTTGTTTGATCTTAACCTGGATAATGCAGATAACCTTCCTTTTGTACAAGGAAGAATTCCTGCATTATGGCCAGGTGTTGCATACCGCCCACCTTTTGATACCCTTTCTGCTGTCACAGTCAATGAGATCACAACCCGGCATGAACGAATCAGCCAGTTGAAAAATCGTTACAATCCGCAACTGGAAAGCATGGAAGGCGCCGCTTTACACCTGGTTGGCCACCATTTCAAAATCCCGTTTATACAACTGCGCGCTGTTTCGAATTATGTTGGCGAAAGAAATAAAGAAAACTGGCGGTTACGCGAAGCAATTGCCAATCTGAATGAAGGCTTGTATTCTTACCTGAAAAAAATTATTGAGCAATAACTATGAAGCTTACACTTGGTTTTTCACCCTGCCCGAATGATACCTTCATTTTTGATGCATTGGTTAATCATAAAATCGATACAGAAGGACTCGAATTCGACGTTGTACTCGAAGATGTGCAAACTCTGAATGAATGGGCAGGGCAAGGCAAATTGGATGTATCTAAAATAAGCTATGGTGCATTGCCTTTATTTTTGAATGAATATATCGTGCTGAATGCCGGAGGCGCATTGGGAAAGGGCGTAGGGCCACTACTTATAGCCGGCAGGGAATATAGCCATGAAGCGATCTCCTCTGCCGTTGTAGCCATACCAGGTGAAGCCACAACTGCTCATTTGTTGTTTTCACTGGCTTATCCCGAGATCACCAACAAACGATTTATGAAGTTCAATGCAATTGAAGACTTTGTCATCAAACATAACGCTGATGAACAACCGCATATTGGTGTGATCATTCATGAGAACCGGTTTACCTACCAGCAAAAGGGGCTCGTTAAGATTGTTGACCTTGGTGAATTCTGGGAGAAGAAAACCGGCGGACCGATTCCTCTTGGTGGCATAGTAATGAAACGAAGTTTTGAAAAAACATTGCAGCAACAGGTTAATAAACTTATTCGCCGTAGTCTCGAATTCGCATTTGCCAACAGCGAAACTTTAACTGAATATGTAAAGCAACACTCGCAGGAGATGGAAGAATCTGTTATGCGGCAGCATATTCAACTGTATGTAAACGACTATTCCCTCGACCTCGGCGAGAGTGGCAAAGCTGCTGTAAACCGGTTTCTGCAGTTGTTTGATGAGATCAAAAACCCGGGTAAAAACAACAGGCCTGCGGGTGAAAGTGTTCGGGTAAAAGTAGTTTTTGTTGACTAAACGCGTTTACTTTCGAAGGGCCGCACCAAAAACTTCAAGACAACGTTTTCTTGCGAACTCATGTTCAACAATCGGTTTGGGATAAGAAAACTCTTCAAATTCCGGGACCCATTTTCTTATATACTTCAGTTCCGGATCAAATCTTTTTGTTTGAAGATAAGGATTGAATATTCTGAAATAAGGAGCTGCATCGCAGCCTGAACCGGCAGCCCATTGCCAACCGCCATTGTTACTGGCCAGGTCATAGTCAAGTAATTTTGTTGCAAAGTAAGCTTCGCCCCAGCGCCAGTCGATTAACAAATGTTTTGCGAGAAAGGAGGCGGTTACCATTCGTACGCGGTTATGCATAAAGCCTGTAGCATTCATTTGGCGCATGCCCGCATCTACAATCGGGTATCCGGTTTCGCCCTTGCACCATCTTTCAAATTCAGCTTCGTTGTTTCTCCATTTAATGGCTTCATACTCAGCCTTAAAAGCATGGCCCTGCCCTACCTTTGGAAAGTGCCAGAGGATCATCTGGTAGAATTCACGCCAGATGAGTTCTTTTAAATACACTGCATTTAAAGCCTGGGCGCGGGTGATCAGCGAACGAATACTTACCGTACCAAAACGAAGATGCACACCTATCCGTGAAGTACCGTCAATGCCGGGGATATCACGCGTTTTATCATAGTCTGCTATCTTTTCGTCAGGTGGATGCGCTGAAGGAAACTGCTCTTTTACTAGTTCAAAGCCGAGACTTTCTATCGTCGGCAATGGAATGGGTTCCTGTTTATAAAAATGATGATGATACCTGTTTACAGGATATGCTTTCGTGTAAAATTTATTCAGTGTGCTTAGCCACTTTTTGCTGTATGGAGTAAAAACGGTGTAGGGTCTGCCGTCGTCTTTTACCACTTCGTTTTTATCGAAAATCACCTGGTCCTTGTAAGTGTTTAGTGATATGCCATTCGCGGCCAGCAAAGCTGCTATCTGTGTATCTCGTGAAGTGGCATACGGTTCGTAATCGTGATTGGTAAAAACTGTTTCGATATCGTATTGTTGTATGAGCTCCGGGAACACAGCCGTGGGCTTACCATGTTTCACTACCATTGAACTGCCTGTTTTAATCAGTGTTTTTTGCATGGCTTCAATGGCCTGATAGATAAATGAAATCCGGCGGTCGGCGCGGTTCTCCAGGTCATCAAGAATGGATGTATCAAATATGAAAAGGGGCATAACTGGCAGACCGGCTTTAAGTGCATAATACAATCCTGCATTGTCATGCAGTCGCAGATCCCTTCGAAACCAGAAGATGTTAACTTTTTGCATCATTATCTCATCAACTTTACATGATTACAACAAACTGCTCAAAGAGTTCTTGTATCATGGAATTTGTGAAGGTCTTCTTTTCAAATTCTTTTACCCATCTTATGCCTGAGATGGCGTTGGTAAGAAAACATTCATCGGCTGATTCGATATCCTGCGGAGTGAGGGGTTTTTCTACAACATTGAAACCATATTGCGGCAGTTCCCGTAATAAAAATCTGCGCATGATTCCGGCCACACAACCCTCTGATAACGGAGGTGTTGTAATGACTTTATTTTTTATCGTAAAAACATTGGCAATACTTGAGTCGCTGATGCGGTCATGACAGTTTAACACCATAGCATCGTTCCAGCGTTGTTGTTTGGCGTAAAGCGCTGCCATTACATAAGTAAGATGACTGGATGATTTAATGTTGCTGAATACATCGCAGCTTTTTCTCGCTGATGGGAAGATGCCCGTTACCAGGCCGTTTGAATTCAAGGTGCCGGCTTGTGGAGGAAGTGGCCAGGTCTGGATAACGATATTCGGCCGATGATGTTCAGGATCATAAAGTCCACCGTTTGCACGGAACACGGCTACCCTTATCCTTGCTGCTTTTTCTACCTTGTTTTTTTTAGCGGTCGCTATTATCTGATCCGAAAGCCATTGGGTGGTGAAAGTTGCGGGAACTTCAAAAGCCAACAGGTGCATGCCATCAAACAGCCGGCTGAAATGAAGTTCTGCATGACGGATAGAACCATTGATGAGACGCAGGGTTTCAAACAAACCATCACCATAACGCAAGGCACGGCTACCGGCCCCAATGAATGGAGTATCGCATGATATAAATCTGTCGTTATAGAAGATGATATCCTGCATAACTGCTTACCGAAGTTACGGCGTTTTCGGGCAAGCATAACAAATCACGGTAAAGGAAAGTACCGGCAATGTGGCAGTGGCTTATTGCTGGGTAATGATGCCACTTTTTACAGCATACATAACGAGTCCTGCCATTGACTTGGCACCCGTTTTCGTTTTGAGTTTGTCGCGAATGGCCTCCACTGTTCTTGGACTGATATCAACGATATCGGCTATCTCTTTGGTTGTTTTCTCTTCGCACATCAGCTTGAGCACTTTCATTTCTTTTTCTGAAAGATTTACTTCAATATGTCCGGGTACGTCGGAACGTTTTGTGCGGAGGCCAGTCAGCAGCGCTTTGTTTGTGAGTTCGTTAAAAAAGAACTCCTGCTCGTGACAGGTTTTAATGGCCTGGTATATTGTTTCTGAGTCTGAATTTTTGGTGAGATAGGAGTTGGCGCCGATTTCCATAAGTTTTGATATCATGGAGTGATCGTTGTGCATGGACAGGATGATCACTTTTGCTGCCGGACGCAACTTCCTTATTTCAGGCAGTGTTTGAATACCATCCATGATCGGCATCTGGATATCGAGCAGGATCACATCCGGTTCTATATGTCTTAGCAGGTTTAACAGTTGCATACCGTTATCTGCTTCGGCGATCAGTTCAACATCTTTTTTTGCGGAGAGAGCCGTTTTGACTCCTGCGCGGAATAGTGCATGGTCGTCTGCTATTGCTACTTTAATGGGCATCTTTTGGTTGAAGGTTTTTTCAAGGGTTATTCGGTGCGGAATTATCCACAAAATGACAAATTTTCGCGACAATTACTATAGGACGGGCACGAAATTATACTATTTCAGATGGAAATGCCAACAATTTTTATACTTGCTTGAACAGGCTGAAATTCAGTGCTGACGCGTAAAAGCACTAAGTAGGTTTACTAATAACTCAGTACATTGTGCAATCCTCAAAAAGAGAAGTTACCCTCTTGTCCACATAGTTATTAACAATTAGTTTTGAAATATAAGTTGATTGACGGCGAAAATATCCTGTAAATCCGATCCAGAAAAACAAAACCGTCCAGAAAGAAGTTCCAATACTTATGATACCCGGGAGAAAACCGAAGTCAATCAACTTTAACTAGCAAATGATAAATTCATCATACATTATTGCCCGTGTAAAACCAGTTGTAGATCGTGCCGCGACTTCAATTAAACTGACATTCAGTACCTTGTGATAATCCGTTCCGATGATTAAATAATTGCACCCTACCGACGCCAATGGAAATATTTTCCAGACCAGATACGCGGGACGGTTGTGAACTTTAATGTAACTTGCCCGCTTTCGAAAACATCTCCCAGCCAGGACAGTTTGAAGAGCGGGCTTTCTTTTTTTCCACATCGTAATTTTACTAAAATCCACCAGTGATTTTACCTATTCTTTCTCTGTAAGTTGCTTGTTTATATTGCCTGAAAGCTTTGTCTGGATTGCATTTGGCCCCCACATTTATTTCTTGATAAGGGTTTCCCCCCGTTTTTTTTCCTTCCGATACATTTTAAACTGCATAAGATTTTATTAAGTAAACCTTTAAACCAAATCAAAATGCAGGTAACAAAAACAAAGGCGGTTGCTCAGATTGGAGAGCACATCGGACAAGAACTTGGAACTACAATGGTAAAAAGCTTCTTTGATGCTTATCCACAGTTGGCTTTCGGTCATACAATTGGTAAAGACATCATGGAAAAAATGCTTGCGCAGCCTGATTGCTGCGGAATGACCGTTTATCCGGCGCTTAACGAAAGCGGTAAACCAACCCTGGTTTTCGCTGGTGTTGATGCACAGGGTAAAATGATTACCTCTTACCCTATCGTTTCTCTTGATGGCAGTCTGGAATTTGAAGAAGGACTGATCGTTGACAGAGTAAAAACTGATGGCTGGTAAGCTGGATTAGACAAATTTTTTATCGGTGAGGGTGTATCGTGGTTGATACACCCTATTTTTTTGTCTTGTTGATAAGGGCCTGGATCTGTGCATCCCGGATAGCATTGTCGAGCACCTTTCGGAAGAAGTTTTCAGCAGTGGGATTCAGCGATCCCAGGCCTGTCAGATGTTTATTTATGATCTCTGTTGCTTTTTCAACTGCAGCCGCATCGTCTCCAAGTTCCAGGACTGCGTTTTCTTCACCTTTTGACCGGTCGTCATCAAGGTCCACCAGGTCGTCGAGCATCAGCACGGTGACTGCAACATTATACCAGGTTTTTAGCAGTTCAGGAATTTTTGATTCTTCAACCGGCAGATCCGCAAACGTAAACAGGAACGCATCGGCCCTGTTTAGAGCAGGCACCGGTGTTCCTAATTCAAACTTTGATGATTTGCCTGTTTTGAAGTATTGCAACAGTTCCTCAAAAAAAACTTTGTGTTTTGCCTCGTTGGCAAACACGGCGCTTATGCGGGTGATATATTCTTCAAAACTGATTTGTTTTGTTTCATGCAGGGCCACAATATGGAAGGCCGTTTCCATTAATTCTGCGCGCCGGGGATCAATGAGCGTTGATTTATCCACTCCGGCTTTATAGAGTGCATCAAAGATGACAGGGATAAACAGGAAGCCTGTTCCGAAACTGAGATAGAGAAATCGTTTGTGCCAGTACAGGTTGTTGGCGGGCACTTTTCTATCAGCAAAAAACCCGGCGATTTCAATATCAAGTCCCAGCTTTTCCGCGAGAAAGTGTTTGGTTACGACCATGTCTATGCGTTTTTTGCAATGATAGGGAATAATGGGAAAGTTAGCCTCCGGAACAGGAAAAATGAATATTTAATATCCTGATAATCAACAAAACTCCACCGTCTTTTTCTTACCAGGTTGTAGTAATTACCCCATAATTGTATATTAGGTTCA
Source organism: Bacteroidota bacterium (assembly GCA_023416995.1). GTDB lineage: Bacteria > Bacteroidota > Bacteroidia > Chitinophagales > Chitinophagaceae > DATHKG01. The sequence continues at coordinate 43,034 of JAEZGI010000081.1, read as the reverse complement.
TGATATATTTGAATTATCACTAAAGCAGGAGCGATGAATGAGAACGTAGATGCAAGTTTCGGGTATTATGAATTCGCGGTTATAATGGTAATCTGCGCGGTTATAGCATTGAGTTTGTGCATATATCGCATCAACCGAGGCCACAAGAATAGAATCAATGTGTTGTTTCTGATTTACCTTTCTTGTGTGGTAGCGCAAGGAATGATATCGTGGATATACCATGCACTCGGCTACCCCCTTAGCTTAAAAGCGGTTGATGCTATATCAGCCAATTTCTTTACCGTAGCAGAATTCTGCCTTTTCAATCTTATTTTCTCAGAGACATTACGTACTAAAGTTGCTTTAAAACTCTCAAAAATCGCAACAGTGATTTTTCCATCAATGAGCATATTATACTGGTGGAGTTTAAACAGATGGTATGAATTCCCATATCTCCTGTCGATCATCGAAGCATTCTTTATCGTGTCTTTCTGCCTCTTGTATTTTTATGAGCTGTTTATTGAGCTCCCTACTCGAAACCTGACAAATGAACCTCTCTTTTGGTTCGCTACTGGAGTGCTTATTTATTCTGTATGTATGATTCCTAATTTTTTGATCCTTCAATACGTGAGCGAAAGTCAGTGGTATGACTACGATAGCCTTGCTATACCGAATTATATTGCATCTAGCACATTGTATATATTTATTATTAAATCAGTGTTATGCAAGACCCCGCAAGTAAAATTGTCATAGTTACTGTTTTTACCACCCTGCTCATCTTGATGTTAGCTGGATTCATAGTTTCAATTGTGTTTTTCTATCAAAAACGAAAAGCTATCTATTTGAAAGATCTAGACCAGATAAAGTTAGAATATGATAAGAGCTTACTGACAGCTCAACTCGAGATTCAAGAAAGTACATTTTTGAACATCTCCCAAGAAATTCATGACAACATTGGTTTATCATTGACATTAGCAAAGCTAAACCTCAACTGTCTAAATGCTAAGCAGCTGAATATCACCGATGGCCTCCTTACTAACTCTCAGGAACTGATATCAAAAGCGATTTACGATTTGAGTGACCTTTCAAAAAGTTTTAATGCTGAAATAATCCTTAACCAAGGGCTTTGCGTGTCAATACAAAATGAAATATCGCGCATAAAACGAAATTTAGCTTGTGAGATTAAGTTCATTGTTGAGGGAGACCAATACTATTTAGATTCCCGCATAGAGATAATATTATTTAGAATATTTCAAGAAGCAATTAATAACACCATTAAACACGCTGATGCAAAAGTCGTGCAGGTGAATCTGAAATATTCGAAGCGAAACCTATTCCTGGCTATCGTAGACGACGGGAAGGGATTTGATGAAACAACTACCTCAAAGTTTAGAGTGAACAGTTGCGGGCTTAAAAACATTAGAAAAAGAGCTTCCTTGATTAACGCCGAGGCGCAAATAATCAGTGCGCCTGGTAAAGGGACGCGTATATTTATTAACCTACCAATAGAAAATTTGTATGACAAACACTCCTGAGACCATCACGGTTGCCCTCGCGGATGATCATGTATTGCTACGTAATGCCCTGGCCACGTTGATAAACAATTTCGGCGATTTTAAGGTCATAATTCAAGCTAGCAATGGTAACGAGCTGATAGAAGAAATCAAAAGCGGCAAGGTTCCTAAAGTAGTAATTTTGGATTTGAACATGCCTGAAAAAAACGGCTATGATACAGCGAAATGGCTTCGTGATAATTATCCAGAGATCGAAATTTTAATGCTCACCATGTATGATTCAGATCTGGCGTTAATACGGTTGCTACAAGTTGGTGTAAAGGGCTTTTTGAAAAAAGATATCCATCCGTCAGAGTTGAGATTTGCGATAAAGTCTGTAGCTGAAGAAGGTTATTACTATTCGCATAACGCAACGGGAAAACTAGTTAATCTTTTTCGGAAAGGTAAAGAGTCTTCGGCCATGCAAAAAGCAGTTCTAAATGAAATAGAACTACAATTTTTGAAGGTGTGCGCCTCAGAAATGACCTACAAAGAAATTGCACAGCTGATGAAATTGAACCCAAGGGCAGTAGATAACCTCAGAGATAATCTTTTTACGAAACTTGACGTGAAATCTCGTGTAGGGTTAGTAATGTATGCGATGAAGCATGGTGTTGCGACTTTTTAGTCAATTAGTTTATTCCGCATACCGTACATGATCAGCCCAGCTATAGTTTTAGCACCGACTTTGGACTTCATGTTCTGCCTAATTGTTTCCACGGTTCTTGGACTGAGAAACACTTCTTTAGATATCTCTTCGGTTGTTTTATCCTCGGCTAATAATTTTAATATTCGAATTTCTTTATCAGAAAATTTAACTGGGTTGGGGTAAAACTGACGAACTTGCCTCTTTGTCTGCAGTTTCGATAATACGGCCTTATTAACTAACTCATTAAAGTAAAAATCGTCGTTCATACAAGCCAGGATCGCCTGATAGATTTCTTCCGGGTCTGAAGTCTTTGTCAGGTAGGCATTTGCCCCCATCTCCATCATTTTTGTAATCATCTCCTGGTCATCATACATGGTAAGCACGATAATCTTAACATCATCATATTCCTTCCTAAGCATACCAATTGCGTTGACACCATCAACTTCTGGCATCCGGATATCCATTAAAAGCACATCCGGCTTTTTCAGCAACATCTTGTGCATTAGATCTCTCCCATCCTCTGCTTCCCAGAGGATCTTTAGATAATCCTTTCCTTTTAATGCCATCTTAATACCATCCCGAAAAATCTTATGATCGTCCGCGATAGATACCTTGATTACTAGTTCAGAACTCATCGTGGTTTAGAGAATTTATGGATTATAGGTTTTTTACAGATACGCATTTATACCAATAGTTGCCCATTAGGTTAGCATTGACCTCTAAGCACTTATGACAAGATATACATTTATACTACTCAAAATAGAATTCTACAGAAATTCTTGTTAAAACAATCGAGTCACCCGATGTGATCTTGGATCTCACGGTCCAAAGTCAACCGCATTAGTATAAACGCTAGTAAAAGCCGGAAGTGGAAATAGTAAAAATACGGTATCGTAATTGTATTTTTACTTCAAATTAGAACGTATTTCATCAAGATTTTCCCCGAAAACTCCCATCCAGCCTAACTTCCAGGCAAAGTAACAGTTTCTCGTAGTAGTTCAACCTGTTGGCCAGATTTTTTTTTTGCTGTTCTTTCACACGTCTACTAAACCTCAAAAACTTACATTATGCAGAAAAATCTTACGTTTGAACGAATTGATGCCGCTAATATTGGCCAAGAAATTGGTAAAGAACTCGGACAAGAAATGATTCAGAATTTCCAACTAGCGCATCCGAGCGAAATTGCGGGATACGAGATTGGTAGAGTAATTCTTGAACAAATTTTAAATCAACCGCTTTGTTCCGGGCTTAAGGTTTATAATGCTATCAATAAGCAAGGAGAGAACACACTTGTTCTCGTTGGTATGGACAAAAATAGCCAACCATTGTTAGCCTACACTGTCGTTGGTGAAAATGGGTTATACGAATCTCGCCCAGGTATAGTTGCTGACAGAATTAAACCAGGAAGACCCGGTGGTTTAGCTGACTCAGACAGCACTGACTGGGGCTGGACAATCGATTAAAATTTAAAACATACCGTTAAGTTATGGCAGTTTAATATATTTGACCCCAAATCAAATACTATAGCTGCTACAACCGAATATATAAGTTTGTCCTCGGTAACATTGCCCTTAGTGTCATATCTTTTTTTCAATAAAAAGAAGAAAGATGTGACTCTAAGGGTTTTGTTCGTTTACATTTTGTATTCCTCAGCGAATGACAACCTAAACTTTTTCTATCTCTATGACGCTCCTGGCCTGGAGGGACTTTACAGGTTTGTAGGAAGTTTATTTACAGTTGTCGAGTTTCTCATATTTTCATGGATCTTTTTGCGAGTCATCACGGGCCGCCTGCGAAGAAGCATTATTGTATTTTGCATGGTTACTTTTGTTATATTCAGTGCCCTTAATTATTTGTTTGCCCCATCAATCGCACATTATGACAGCCTGCCGATTATCATTGAAGGGATTTTAGTACTAATATTCTGTCTTTTTTACTTTTTTGAGCAAATTTCCGGTCCACCAACCTCGCTTATTTATACAAAAACCGATTTCTGGATTGTTCTCGGCATAATGATCTATATTTCTCTCGGTTTTTTTCTGTTCTTACAGGCCTCAATTGCTTCGCTCTCTACCATTTCAAAGTTTTGGGACATAAATCTTGTATCTAACATCCTGAAAAATATCATTTTTGCAATTGCGTTCGTTATTAATGACGAAAAAGAGTCCGATTCGCTCGCCAAGCGACATTATTCAACATTTTAACCTCAAATACACGGTCCATATCCAATGATCTTTTTAGAAACCCAGGCTGCTAACTCCATATCAACCGTACTGTTTTTTGGCACCGTAGGTATGCTGGCGCTGACCATTGGACTTATTGTATTTATTATATTCCACCAGCGGAAGGTTATCCGATACCAGACAAAACTGCAGCTCATGGAACAGGAACAGCAGAAAATGCTGCTCAACGCATCCATCCGCCTCCAGGAAGAAGAAAGACAAAGAATAGCGGCCGACCTGCATGACGACGCCGGCCCACTCCTTGCAACAGCACGCCTGTATCTCAATGAAAATCTTGTCAACCTCGACAAAACCGCACAACTTCAAAGCATTTATAACGCCAAACAAATCATTGACGACACGATCCAACTGATCAGGAACATCTCGCATAGCCTCATGCCTCCAACGCTTAAAAACTTTGGACTCGAATCGGCCGTAAATGACCTGTTTCAAAAGATCAGCGGTTCAGGTAGTATGAACGCAAGTTGCCGTTTTCACGATTACCGCGAAAGACTCCAGGCCGACCAGGAACTGATTATTTTCAGAGTGATACAAGAATTAATCAATAATATCCTCAAACACAGCAACGCCAGTTTTATACATCTTACACAAAATCTCAACGGCCCCAATTTATATATCCGGCTGCACCATGACGGAAGAGGAATCACCCAGGCCGATTTTGAAAAACTCAACAAAAGTAACGTGGGCCTCGGTTTGAAAAACATACAAAGCAGACTGAAACTCGTACATGGACAGATCTATTTTGAAAAAGATATGTCCCAAACTTATTATAAGGTGACTATTGAAATCCCGAAAACGGATGAAGAGTTATCTCGCGCATGATTAAAGGTTTACACTTACATAAACAATCGTCTTTTGATGTTAAAGATCAGGACGGAGTTTTTTGTGTATTTTTAGCCGCCATTATTCATATTCTATGGGTCCAATAAAGGTAGCAATAGCAGATGATCATAAGATATTCAGGAAGGGAGTTATTCTTTCGCTTCGGCCGTACACCAATATTAAGTTTGTACTCGAAGCGGAAAATGGACAGGAGTTATTAAACAATCTTCCTACAGCAGAAGAACTTCCTGAAGTGATTCTGATGGACCTCAGAATGCCGCAAAAGGATGGCATAGAAACCACCAAAATCGTAGCCAAACAATTTCCTAAGATACATATCATTGCGCTCACCATGTATGAAGACGAACGTTTCGTGAGCCACATGATGGAAATCGGGGCAAACGGATACCTGCTCAAAAGCGCCGACCCTTCAGAGATCAGAACCGCTATCATGGAGGTAATGACGAAAGGATATTATCTCAACAACTTTGTTAACCGCATCCTGCTTAAAAAGTCACACTCACGGCAAAAAGTAGTGCCAACGCTGACAAGCGAAGTTACCCTCAGCGACCGCGAACGCGATGTCATCAAATACATCTGTATGGAATTCACCGCGCACGAAATTGCACAAAAACTCGACGTAAGCCCTCGCACGGTTGAAGCCATTAAAGATCGCCTCATGGAAAGATTCGGGGCCAAAAACACCGCGGGCCTGGTGTTTTATGCAGTAAAAAATAACCTGATCGATTAGCAAAAGAAGAGTGGGTGGCTACTTACATCGAACGCCGCTAAATATCCGCGGTCATAAAGCTCTAATCTATCGCTGGTCTAAAAAACCATCTCAGGTACTTCACCCGGAACAGTTAATCTACCCCTCGTTTTCGCAACGATTTCTTCTACAGACACACCTGGTGCGCGCTCAACCAGTTTGAAACCTTCTCCTGGTACCACGTCAATTACCGCCAGATCAGTTACGATCCGTTTTATACAACGCACCCCTGTTAATGGCAGCGTACAGACAGACAACAATTTCGGTTCCCCGGCAGGGTTAGTATGCATCATGGCAACAATAATGTTCCGTGCACTGGCCACAAGATCCATCGCACCGCCCATTCCCTTCACCATCTTACCGGGTATCTTCCAGTTAGCTATGTCGCCGTTTTCAGAAACCTCCATTGCACCCAATACCGTCAGATCCACCTTACCGGCCCTTATCATTCCAAAACTTTCCGCACTGTCGAAATAAGATCCGCCAGGCAGCAAGGTGACCGTTTCTTTACCTGCATTTATCAGATCGGCATCAATCGCGGCATCTTCCGGGTAAGGTCCCATACCCAACATACCATTTTCAGACTGGATAGTAATAAACATGCCCTCTGGTATATAATTCGCCACAAGCGTGGGGATACCAATACCGAGATTTACATACATCCCATCGCGAAGTTCACGCGCTATTCTTTTAGCTATAGAATATTTATCCAGTGCCATAGATTTCATTTGTTTGACTGGCAGCATCATGTGGAATGCTGGTGCAACACCCAAAAATTATTTCATTCTTACCGTACGCTTCTCAATCCTTTTTTCATAACCAGTTCCCTGGAACACACGATGTACATAAATCCCGGGCACATGAACATGATCAGGATCGATATCACCAGGCTCAACCAATTCCTCCACTTCTGCTATGGTAATGTTTGCGGCCTTTGCCATTGGCACAGAAAAGTTACGCGTCGTTTTTCTGAAAAGGAGGTTACCATAACGGTCACCCTTCCACGCTTTCACAAGCGAGAAGTCGGCATGAAGCGCCGCCTCCATCAGATACATCTTGCCATTAAATTCGCGTGTCTCCTTTCCTTCAGCCACTTCTGTACCAAACCCTGCAGGTGTGTAAAATGCCGGGATCCCCATAGCCGCCATCTGGATACGCGTCGCCAATGTTCCCTGGGGAACCAGGTCTACCTCGAGTTCATTATTTAATAACTGTCTTTCAAACTCAGCATTTTCGCCAACATACGAACTGATCATCTTCCGGATCTGACGCGTCTTCAACAGCAGGCCAAGCCCAAAATCGTCTACACCAGCATTATTGGATATGCATACAAGGCCCTTCACCTTTTTATGGACCAGGGCAGTAATTAAATTTTCGGGAATACCACAAAGACCGAAACCTCCCAACATAAGCGTAGCATCGTCGGTAATGTCTTCGATAGCAGCCAGTGCATTTGGAAACACTTTATTCATATCACGTAGATTAGCAATCAACGTGAAACTACACAATATTTTGAAGAGAAATAAATGCGCTTACCTGCGCAATGTATCGGCAGTAGCAGGCTCTTTGGGCCGGTAGGACTCGTCTTTAACGCGGTTGGCCCGGGCAGAAACAGAATCAAAAAGAACCTTGCTGAGGTCGGGGCGACTAAGATAAAATTTATAGCTCTTTACAAACTCTTCGCGGGATACATTATGAATACTGAATACCTGGCTGTACAAACGGAAAGTCTCCGTTTCTACATTTGTCTTAGCAGAATCTTTCACCAAAAACTGTGCGGCAAAGCGATCGGCAACAATCATATCCAGCATCAAACCGGTCATTTTTTCCTTACCTATTATGCCGGATGGAACGCTGGTTTTATCGGTACAGGCCAAAACCATTAACATCAATATCACTATTAAACATCTCATCTCAATTCCTGCCTGTACCTGTTTGAATTTGTAATATCCATTCTTGCCAGCATTTCCTGCGCCTTTTGTTTTTCTTCAGGGGCTCCTTTTTTAAAGATCCGGATCAGCTCAGTAGCCTTGCCCTGGAAAAAAAACTGGACAATCATTGTATTCGGAATATCGTTGTTGAGCGTATTGAATTGCCCGATAGTATTAAGAATAGCCGTTCTGCCTTCTCCCTCGTTTTCATACAACTTGTCCATTCCAAGTCTGTAATAACTATAGAAAGCGTCATGTACAATTGCGTACCTGTTGTTGGTAAGATTCTCCATGAGCCAGTACCTGTTACGGAGGCCGTCAAAAGCTTTCCATCCGGCAATATCACGTCCCTCCGGAGCATTGTTAACAATAAGCTGTGCTTTTTGGAAAAGGGGATCACCGCCTCTCAGTGAAAACGAGTTATAATCGAGGCCCAGGATGATATATGCATAATAAGCCAGGGTAGCGGTGAGATTTGACACCAGCGGATCAGACCCGCTCACCCGGTTTTCATTGAATTCCAATGGCTGATATTCTACATACTTAAACGTATAAGCATCGTCCTGGAAATTAATAAGCGGCGTTTCGTAAGTAGTATTATAAACAGGTCTTGCCGCCTGGACGGTCAAAGTAGCTTTGAAAACGTTATTTGGGAGCGCCTCCGTGACATTGATCAGGAAGTTACAAACGATCTTTTCGTTGGTTTTATAAGTTTCATTTGTCCACTTCCGCGTGTTCATGAAGTTCGTCAACCCATTCTGAAGGGTCTGAAAGATCTTTCGATCAGTTTGTGAACCCACCTGCTGGGCATTTATACTGATCCTTGCCTGCAGTTCCTGGCCCGTTGCGGCAGCCTGCCAGCCAAAGGACACCATCGCCAATAACACAACAATTCTATACATGTAATCTATTTACAATTCTATCAACGATATCTTTCGCCACTTGTTGTTTTGGTTTCCGATCATACGGGTGTTCTGCCCCACCCTTTTCAAATATTGTGACTTTGTTAGTATCATGCCCGAAACCTGCGCCCTCGTCATTAAGAGAATTCAACACAATCATATCCGCATTTTTAGATGTCATCTTATTTAATGCGTATTCCCTTTCATTGGTGGTTTCAAGTGCAAATCCAATCAGCAACTGCCCGGGCTTTTTCATTTCACCCAGGCTTTTCAGAATATCTTTGGTACGGGTGAGCTCCACCTGTAAAACATCGCCCGTTTTCTTTATTTTTTGTGAAGCATAGCTGGCCGGTGTATAGTCTGCCACGGCAGCCGACATGATGGCCACATCCGCGTTGTTGAAAATAGCGGTACATACTTCGTACATCTCACCGGCGGTTTGGACACGATGTAATTGAACACCTTCCAGGTTAATGCTCGTGGCCGAAGGTCCTATAACAAGGTCAACCACGGCTCCCCGTCGGGCCAGTTCGGCAGCTATGGCGATGCCCATTTTACCCGATGAATGATTCCCAATGAACCGCACAGGGTCAATAGGTTCGTAGGTCGGCCCGGCGGTTACAAGCACCCTTTTACCTTCAAGATCCCTTACCTGGAAAAAATTATCTTCAATATACCGGATGATCGTATCTGGTTCCGCCATTCTTCCATCACCATATAAACCACTTGCGAGTTCGCCTTTCTCTACCGGGATGATCTTATTTCCGAAACCAGCAAGACGCGTGAGATTCTCCCCGGTCACCGGGTGGTGCCACATGTCTTCATCCATAGCAGGCGCAACCACAACCGGGCAGGTCGCAGACAGGTAAGTGGCCAGTAACATATTATCGCAAAGTCCGTTAGCCATTTTACCAAGTGTGTTGCAGCTTAGCGGCGCAATAAGCATCAGGTCCGCCCACCGGCCCATCATTACATGATTGGACCAGGAACCCTCTGCAAACAGATCAGTCAGCACCGGGTTTTTTGAAAGCGTCGACAAAGTAAGGGGTGTTACAAAGTCTTTTGCAGCCGGGGTCATGATCACCTTCACTTCTGCACCTGCCTTTACCAGTGATCTGACCAGCAAAATCGTTTTATAAGCGGCGATACTACCAGTGATCCCTATCAGTATTTTTTTGCCTTGCAACATGTTTTAAAATTACGCGAAAAACCACAAAAAAAGCGACAGACCTGCTGTCGCTCAAATGATTTACTGCTGATCCTGAAGCGTTTGATTCATCACAATCGATCCATTAGCTAAACAGGTCGTCCTCGTTCTTACGGTGATAGATTTTATCTTCCATGAACTCCTGGGTTGCAAGCAAAGATGCATTTGGCATCCGCTCGTATGCCCTTGAAATTTCGATTTGTTCTTTGTTTTCGTGGATCTCTTCCAGGCTATCTGTATGGCTGGCAAACTCTTCAAGCTTACCATGCAATTCTTCTTTTAAAGAAATGTTGATCTGGTTAGCTCTTTTTGCAATGATCGCAATAGATTCATAAACATTACCGGTTTTACCCTTGATAACATTCAAATCTTTAGTTTCAGCAACATTGGCCGTATTGGCACTAATTTGTCTTCTTAACCTGCTCATCTTGGATTTCTTTAATATTTGATTGTGATAAATTTCTGTACCGTTCTACCTCTTTGAGAAGCGGACCATCCGGGAAACGATCGCTATAATCGTTACACTCCTGCACCACTTTTTCATAGCGCTCAGGTTTCTTTTCTTCAATGCTGTTCCTCGCATAAAGATAATAGCTACGAATCACCTGCAATTTATATTCTTCACTTTTCTCCGAGTCCGGGAAATTGTTCATGAGACTGGAATACGCAATTCCAGCTGCAAGAAAATGTCCCATATTATAATAAAGTTCGGCGCTCTTTACTTCTTTGGTCTCGAGTTTTTGCCGGCTTTTATCGATAATATCCGATGCTTCCTTGATACGCGGAGAACCGGGGTGCGTATTAATAAAAGTCTGCATCAAACCGATCGTTTTTTGGGTGTTTGTCTGGTCAAGTTCGGCTTTGGGAGACTGGCGGTAATAGGTATATGCCCGCATGTACTCCATCTCTTCGGCTTTTTGACTGGTTGGAAACACCTCCGTAAACTGTTTGAACAGATTTTCTGCCTGCAGCCAGTCTTTCAGGTGATAAGAACAATAGGCGTACTTATAAAACAGATCCTCAAACTGTGGCTGTCCTTTAAAAATCGGAAAGAGTTCTTCATACAACTGCTGGGCAAAATTATATTTTTTTGCCACGTAATATTTCTCAGCCATCCTGAGCTTGTAGTCGTAATCGGTGCTTTTCTGCACTTTGGCAAAACCTGAGCACGACGCAAGCCCAATCGCTACAACAATTATAAGAAGGGGTAACCGCATAAAAGTGGGCAAAGTTAAGTGTTTAACTACAAATATTAAAGGATTCATTTCTGAAACCAAAATGCCCCCGTTAATAAAAGCATAAAACCCTCCACTTTGGGAGGGTTTTATTATGTGTGTCAATACGTTAGATTATCTACCACGTCTTAAGTTCGGGTGAGGAGCAGGTACAGTTGTTGGACCTTCTTCCTGAGTTCCGTCACTTAGATCTACTGTGTTACAATCTCCGCCTTCCTGGCCATATTTGAATACGAAGCGATCAGCACTGATACCTTCTTTTTCAACCAGGTGGTTAATGATTGCATTTACACGATCCCAGCTAAGCTGTTGTTCAGATTTGCTTGATGCGCAATATCCTGTTACAGCCACGCGGCATTCTGAATTATCTTTCATTTTTTGGGCAACACTAGCCAACATTGCTTTTGCATCGTTGCTCAGGGTTACTGTTCTGGCTCTGAAAGTGATGCTTGGCAAATCACCAATGTTACATCTTCCGCGGATACCATACTGCATGATAGAATCGATCAGTTTGCAGCAATCTGGTGGAGGACATTTACCAACACCATCAGCATCTACCGGCTGGCACTGAGTTGGAGTGATCAGTTCCTTATCTTTTGAATCTGGAACACCATCACCATCAGTATCGCGGCTAACACCATGAGAATCAACAGGAGTACCGGCTGGAGTGTTTGGCTCCTGGTCGAACTGATCTGTGATACCATCACCATCACCGTCATCCAGGATTGGTTTTGGAAGTTTCATGTGGCGTGGAGCGTTGATTTCGTTGTAAGCATAATCCAATGGATTAACCCACCACAATGGCTCAACAGATTTTGCTCCAAGCGCGATGTTCAAACCAACAGAAAGGAAGTTAGCCCAATCATTATCACGGGTTTGTGCAATTGAGTTACCAGGACCATTTTCCTGCCATTGCTGACCATCCAATAAATCGGTTTTAGCGATTGTAACCTTATCTTCAATTGCAAGGCTAAGTTTGTTGCTCAGTTTGAAAGCCATACCAAGACCAACATTTACCATTGGTTTGAAAGGCTCACCAAATAATTTTGGTTGACTGTTATCATCGTCCGGGTTAGACTCATAATCTCCATCAGTAAAGTCTTTCAGTGCTTTACGGATATCTTTCCTGTCTTTATACTGGAAACCGTTTGCAGCGTAACCGGCATAACCTGGAAGATTCTGGAAGTTGTAAGGAGCGTTACCGTTCAATGCATCAATCTTCGTATCGAAGATCAAACCACCGATACCAGCAAGAGCATAAACGTTGAAACCGGTTTTAGCCCTGTGGAAACGAATGTTATTTAATGTGAACACACCCTGAACAGCCAGTTCATACATATTTGTTTTGTAATTGTAGAACACCGGGCCAGTTGGGTTACCACCTGCGTTGTAAGCGGCCCATGCTGAGTTTTTAGTGTGGTTCAAAGAAGGCTGAAAATTCATGCCTTTTGTTGTAGCGTATTGTCCCTCAACTCTCACAGAAAACACATAGCCTAAAGCTTTTCTCCAATGAAGTCCTGCACCAAAACCCGGGAAACGGCTTCTTACGTCACCGGCAATGCTGGATGCTCCAATCTTGATACCCAATTCAGATTGATTCCTGGGCTTAGCAGGGAATGGGTATGCATTATTCATGAATTCGGTGTGCTGCGGTAATCTCTTGGAGGGAACTACAGATGAATCAAGAACATCATAACTGCCACTGCCACCACCTATCTGGGCAAAGCCACCAGATGCCACTAAGCACAGTAAGCCAACTAAACCTGAGAACTTTTTGCTTGCCATAACTAAATTTTATGTGAAGGATTGAGAATGCTAAATGCATTAATTTGTGCAAAAATATCTATTCGAACCTAATTAACAAATTTTTTTAAGACAACTGTGTATTGATTATTAATCACTTTCATCATTTCAGACAACCAAAAGGCCCTGAATGTTGCCTGAAAAATTAACTTACAATTTACAGTAATTTGCCCTACCATTTTCGTTCCATGAAGTTATCACAATCATTACTACAAGAGGAATTGCCCATATTTGAGAAGAAGTTCAGACAAGCAGTAAAGAGCCAGGTGCCACTTTTGGACCGCATCATGCAGTTTATCGTGAAGAGAAAGGGCAAACAACTGCGGCCGATGTTTGTTTTCCTCTCGGCCAGGCTTTGTGGTAATGTTAACGAATCAACATACCGGGCCGCCTCATTGGTTGAACTGCTACACACCGCCACCCTGGTACATGATGATGTGGTTGACGAATCACTTGAACGGCGTGGTTTTTTTTCCACATATTCGCTTTGGAAAACAAAAATCTCAGTTTTGGTCGGAGATTATCTTCTTGCCAAAGGGCTGCTCTTATCCCTTGACCATAACGACTTTAGAATTTTGCAGATTCTTTCAAACGCGGTGAGGCTGATGAGTGAGGGCGAATTGCTCCAAATTGAAAAATCCCGTTCGCTGAACCTTAGTGAAGACGTTTATTTTGAAATTATCCGGAACAAAACTGCCTCGCTGCTTGCTGCAGCCTGCTCAGCCGGCGCATATTCAACCAGTCATGACGAAAATATTGCGGAAAAGGTCAGACTTTTTGGTGAAAATGTCGGTATGGCATTCCAGATTAAAGACGATCTTTTCGATTACGGCACCGCGGATGTGGGTAAGCCAACCGGAAACGATATCCGGGAAAAAAAACTGACCTTACCTTTAATATATACCTTAAATAATATTGACCGCAGTTCCCGCCGAAAACTTATCTACATCATCAAAAACCAGAACAAGGATGCGGAGAAAGTGCGGGAGGTCATTAATACGGTGCAGGAATTTGGAGGAATCAGGTACGCAGAACAAAAAATGTTTGCCTATCGCGATACCGCCCTCACATTGCTGAAGGATTTTGAACAGGAAGACGTGAAACAAGGCCTGGAAGAATTGGTACGGTACACCACCGACCGCAACTATTGACCCCTGGAGATGCAGAAAAGATGGAAGATCATACAAAGTGACCCCGAAAAGGCGCACCAGTTACAGCGCGAACTTAAAATACACCCGGTTTTGTGCAGCATCCTGGTGCAACGCGGGATCGACAATTTTGAAGCTGCACGAAATTTCTTCAGACCACAACTCAGTCACCTGCACGACCCCTGGCTCATGCTCGACATGGACAAGGCGGTAGCCCGGGTGATAGAAGCCCTGAATACAAAAGAAAAAATCCTGGTTTTTGGCGACTATGATGTAGATGGCACAACTTCGGTCGCCTGCATGTTTAAGTTTCTGAGCCGCATCGCCTATAACGACACTATAGATTATTATATCCCGCACCGGTACCGCGAAGGATACGGCGTTTCCAAAGCCGGGATCGATTTTGCCCATGAAAACAATTTCACCCTGATCATTTCTCTTGACTGCGGGATCAAATCCGTGGAACTGATCGGGTACGCGAAAGATCTCGGTATCGATTTTATAATCTGTGATCACCATACACCCGACCCCGAACTGCCACCGGCAGTGGCCATCCTCAACCCAAAGCAACCTGGTTGCCCCTACCCCTTCAAAGATCTTTGCGGCTGCGGCGTTGGTTTCAAATTGATAACGGCGCTTGCAAAAACAATCGGCTTACCCGAAGAGAACGTTTACGAATATCTCGACCTTGTAGCCACTGCCATTGCGGCCGATATCGTTTCGCTCACCGGCGAAAACCGGGTGCTTGCATATTTTGGTTTGAAAAAAGCCAATGAAAATCCGAATTACGGCATAATGGCACTCAAAGAACAGAGTGGCTACGAAAAAGAACTTTATCTCACCAACCTTGTTTTCCTGATCGCCCCGAGGGTGAACGCCGCCGGAAGAATGGACGAAGCCAAAAAAGCCGTTCAGCTTTTTATCGCCCCCGACCTCCGCGAAGCAAGATCCTTTGCAGAACAGTTACAAACCGACAATGCCGACAGAAAAGAAGCCGATAAACTCATCACAGACGAAGCTTTGTCGATGATTCTCGCTGACACCACCATGCACTCCATGAAATCAACCGTGGTGTACCAGTCTCACTGGCACAAAGGTGTAGTTGGTATTGTGGCATCAAGGCTGATTGACCATTACTACCGCCCCACCATCGTGCTCACCGGTTCCGGTTCCATAGCCGCCGGATCGGCAAGAAGTGTGGCCGGCTTCAACGTTTATGATGCGTTGCAGCAATGCAAAGATCTCCTGCTTGGTTATGGCGGTCATTTTTATGCCGCGGGTATGACACTGGAGGTGGATAAGATCGAAGCGTTTAAAGCAAGATTCGAAGAAGTGGTCGCTTCGACCATCACTCCGGAAATGCTGGTACCGGAAATTGTCATTGATTCGGAAGTCGAAATAACAGTGTTTACCCGTCCTTTTTATTCCATCATTTCACAGATGGAACCTTTTGGTCCCGATAATGTGCGACCGGTGTTTCTGCTCAGAAATGTTTTGAATACCGGGCAGTCAAGGATCGTAAAAGATGTACACATCAAGTTCTCGGTTCACAGGAACGGTGTTATTTTTGAAGGCATCGGTTTCGGAATGGCTGATAAATTTTCGCTGCTTCAATTAAATCATGCACTCGACATTGTTTTCACCCTGGAAGAAAATGAATGGAACCAGGAGAAAAAACTACAAATGAAAGTAATTGATTTTCGGCTGGTGTAGCCATAAGAACGCACACATGAAATTCAAAGCTTACTACAGGTATTTTGCATTTATCCTCAAACACTGGGATTTTAACCTGGCGGCCTTTACAATATACCATGAAGTAATCGGTGAAAAGAAGTATGGTATCGATACCACGGGAACTGAATCATTATGGCAGTATGATATCGATGAAGTTGATTTGTCGGAAGCAGAAGCCTATCAACCCTCGAGCTACTTTATACTTGAAAAGGTTCTGGAATCTTTGCCAGCTGAAGCAACACAAGGCAGACTGATTGACTTTGGCTGCGGAAAAGGCAGAACACTTGCAGTGGCAATGGCTTATGGTTTCACTAAACTTACAGGTATTGATATCATTTATGAACTTGCCAAAGCCGCAGAAAGCAACGTACTGAACTGCAAATATTACCAGCCTGGTGTGTCGTTCAATATCATCAACAACCGCGCGCAGGATGTGCCTGTTCCAGACGATGCAAGTGTGTTTCTGTTTTTTAATCCTTTTAAAGAACCGGTAATGAAAGAAGTAGTGGAGAACATCATGGAAAGCTACCACCGTAATCCAAGAAAATTATTCGTTGTTTATATAAATGATGTCTACAAAAATGTTTTTCTTGATCTTGGCTTTAAGCAACACTACCAGGTACAAAAACTAATTTACCTGCAGGGAACGGTATTACAGCTGGACAATACTGCACAACCTCCTAAATAAAAAGTCGTCCTCGCGGACGACCTTTTATTATGCATTGGTCAGACTATCCTAAGAAGCAGTTTCAGCTGGTGCTGTTGCTTTATCATCTCCCATCAGTTCAACACTTCTGCTGATAAATGATGTAAGATTATTTCCTTTCAGTAACCCTTGCGAAAGCAAGGCAAGATCAGCGAGGTTACGTACCACCTTGTCCTGTTTTTCTTTACTTGATTCGCTTAAAATTTTCTGATAGATCGGGTGATTACCATTCACAGTTAACATTACCTCATCGGGCATATTTGCGTAAAAGCTACCCATCGGACCGCTAATGGCAGCCATGTCTTTCATACGACGCATGAACTCGGGTCTTGTGGCAACCACAGGTGCACTATCTGAACTCAAACCTTTTACTTCAACCGTAACATGTAATTCACCTTTCTGCTGTTCAAAGATTTCTTTCAGCTTAGTTTCATCATCCTTGCTTAATACAGATTCAGTGGCATCCTGTTTATCGATCAGGTTATCTGTAATATCAGCATCAACTCGGGCAAAATGTACCTTCTCCCATTTGCTTTCCATCTGGTTAATAAAGCTGGCATCAACGATGGTTTCAAGGGTTACTACTTTATAACCTTTTTGTTTTGCCGCCTGGATATAACTATGCTGTTGAACAGGATCTGTGGTGTATAAGATAACAAGCTGACCATCTTTGTTTGTTTGCAATGCCTGTGTTTCGGTGCGGTATTCATCAAGAGTATAAAACTTCTCTTTATCTACATCACCAAAAATGTGAAACTTGTTTGCCTTATCAAGGAACTTATCATCGGTCATCATACCATACTTCACAAACAGGCCAAGACTGTCCCACTTATCTTCAAATTCCTTACGATCCTTATTGAAGATCTCTTCAAGTTTATCCGCAACTTTTTTCGTGATATGATTATTGATCTTTTTTACATTGGGATCGCCCTGAAGGTAACTGCGGCTAACATTCAACGGAATGTCCGGGCTGTCAATCACACCCTGTAGCAACATCAAAAACTCAGGCACGATATCTTTTACTTCTTCAGTTACAAAAACCTGGTTGGAGTACAACTGGATCTTGTCTTTTTGTATTTCGTAGCTCTGCTTAATCTTCGGGAAATACAGGATACCCGTAAGGTTAAAGGGATAGTCAACATTCAGATGTATCCAGAACAGCGGTGCTTCGTTGTAAGGATATAATTGTTTATAGAAATCCTGGTAATCCTCAGTGGTAAGTTCGGAAGGTTTTTTGGTCCATGCAGGGTTGGTAGTGTTGATTTGCTCACCATCAAAAAAGATTGGAACCGGCAAAAAACGACAGAACCTGTTTAATATGCCGCGGATACGGGTTTTATCAAGAAATTCGTTGCTTTCTTCATTTACGTGTAACACGATATCAGTTCCGCGTGCTTCCTTTTCGGTTTCTTCGAGCGTGTATTCGGGGCTGCCATCGCACTGCCATTTAACAGGGATCGAGTTGGCACGGAAAGATTTGGTGATCACTTCAACATTATCACTAACCATGAATGCTGAGTAGAAACCCAGTCCAAATTTACCGATGATCGCATTTTCGTTCTGCCCCTTATATTTATTGACAAATTCTTCGGCACCGCTGAAAGCCACCTGGTTGATGTATTTTTCAACCTCTTCGCCAGTCATACCGACACCTTTGTCTGAAATAGTGATGGTTTTTTTCTCTTCATCTAGGCTGATAACGATACTCAGGTCATCGCCAATCTCACCGGTCGCTTCGCCAATCGAGGAAAGGGTTTTGAGCTTTTGGGTGGCATCTACCGCGTTACTTATCAGCTCTCTAAGAAAAATTTCATGATCGCTGTAGAGGAACTTTTTAATGATGGGAAAGATGTTTTCCGTCTGAACTCTTATATTGCCTTTTTGCATGAGTGTGATATTTTAGAACTGTGTTACCAAACAAAGTGCCATTTGGCCACAGCTGACAGGTTGTCAATGCTTCATGGCGGTACTCCTGCTTTTTTTGCGTTCCGGGCGAAGACAATCCTTTGCCATATCGCCTGATAAGCTTACCTTTGCAGCCCGAATTATTTTTTTTATTAATTAACCAAAAACAGGGAAATGAACAACTACGAATTGATGGTGATTTTTACCCCTGTGCTTTCTGATGACGAGTTCAAAGCCGCTCAGAAAAAATATACCACATTTATCAAAGATAATGGTGGTGATATTGTGCACGAGAACCCCTGGGGATTGAAATCACTGGCGTATCCCATTGCCAAGAAAACCACTGGTTTGTATTGGGTAATGGAGTACAAAGCGCCATCCGACTTCAATGAGAAGCTGAAGATTCAGCTGCTGCGTGACGACAATGTAATGCGTCACATGTTCACTGTACTCGATAAATACGCCGTCGAGTACAATGGTAGAAAGAGAAGTGGTGTAACTTCAGGAACCGAAAAAGCGGAGGCATAAGTCATGGCAAAACCAAATGAAATCAAGTACCTCACGGCCATCAAAACCGAGAAGCCAAAGAAGAAGTACTGCCGGTTCAAGAAAATGGGCATCAAGTATATCGATTACAAGGATGCTGAGTTCCTAAAGAAATTTATTAATGAACAGGGTAAAATGCTGCCAAGACGCATTACCGGTAATTCACTGAAATACCAGCGTAAAGTGGCCCAGGCAGTTAAGAAAGCACGCCAGATGGCTTTACTACCTTACGTCACTGACCTTTTAAAGTAAGCTAACATGGAAGTAATCTTAATAAAAGATGTTGATAACCTGGGAGCCGCTCATGAAGTGGTGAAGGTTCGTAATGGCTATGGCCGTAATTACCTGATTCCTCAGAAATATGCTGTTGAGGCCAGCCCTTCCAATCGCAAACAACTGGAAGAAAAGCTGAAACAACTTCGTAAGAAGGAAGATAAAATGCTTGCAGAAATCAACCTGGTTATTGCCAAGTTGAAAGACGGAGCAGTAAAACTTACCGCTAAAACCGGAACCAGTGGTAAAATTTTCGGTAGCATTACTTCATTGCAGATCAGCCGCGCTATCCGCGAGCAGAAAGGTTATGAAATTGATCGCCGTAAAATCACTATTCCTGAAGAAGTAAAGGAACTGGGAACTTACAAAGCAACTATCGACTTCTCGAACGGTAACTCTACCGAACTCGAGTTTGAAGTGGTTGGCGAGTAACAACTGAAGATAGAATTCGGAGAGCCTGTGGACGTTGTTCACAGGTTTTTTTTGTTTATAATCCGACCCGATTCTCATTAAATATCGGCTCAAATATTTAATTGCCCGGAAATTTGGATCAAAGATAATTTTGAATTATTGATAAAATTATTTTATATCTTCGGAGCTGATTAATGGACTTAGTTCTCGTGTTCTGCAGCCTTACCTGATTTCCTGGTTTAGTCAGTTCAAGTGTAACTACTGTCATTGTCGGATTTCAGAACATTTTAAATTTTTAGTTACAATGAACATTTACGTAGGGAACCTCTCCTGGCAGATGACCGACGAGGACTTGAGAACCCTTTTTGAACAGTACGGTTCAGTTACATCAGCGAAAATTGTTAAGGACAAAGTTAGCGGACGCAGCAAAGGCTTCGGATTCGTTGAAATGCCTGAAGACAGCGAAGCGCAAAATGCTCTGAGCAGCCTGTACGATTCAGAAGTACTGGGCAGAAAGATCATCGTCAATGAAGCTCAACCAAAACCACAAGGTGGCGGCGGCGGCGGCTTCAAGAAAAGAAGCTTTGGCGGTGGTAGCGGCGGCAGCGGTGGCGGCGGCGGCTACAAAAAAGGTGGCTTTAACCGCGGCGGTGGCGGCGGTGGCTATAACAGGGATTATTAATATTTAACGATACATCTTTGTTCCAAAATCCTTCTTCTCACGAAGAAGGATTTTTTTTTGCCCTTCATTGAACTGAAGGGTATTTAATCTTGTTTTAATTACCAAACCCGTGAAATTCCTTCTATTTATAGGATATTACGCGCCACTGGCGGCACCACCTGCGATTAGTTAGCGATTAAACCGGTTCCGCCCTGATACATTTCAAAGGCACACGTTTTGCCTTAAATAACGTGGTACACAGTGGCTTACATGCACATACCACGGATACATTGTTGTCAGTTTCAATAACACAATTACATTCCTGTTTAAATAAGAAGAGATATATGATATCCGTGATCATCCCGGTATTAAACGAAGGAGCCACAATCGAGAACGTTGTGCGATTCTGTGTGAAAAATGAACAGGTTTCGGAAGTGATAGTAGTAGATGATAAATCTGAAGATGATACTGTAAATCTTGCACGTGCAGCAGGAGCAAAAGTTATCGTCAGCGAAACGCGCGGAAAAGGAATTTCGATGAAAGACGGTATCCGGGAAAGTAAAAATGAGATCCTCATTTTTTTAGACGGCGATATAGACCCCTACCCCGAAAATACGATAGCCGACCTCGCGGCTCCGCTCATCAACGACGAAGCAGATTTCATCAAAGGAACATTTGCACGCAATGCTGGTCGTGTTACAGAACTTGTTGCAAAACCACTACTCACCATATTTTACCCCGGACTTTCCACATTCAGCCAACCCCTGAGTGGGATGATCGCCGGTAAAAAATCTTACTTCAATAAGATCGATTTTTTTAACGATTACGGGGTGGATATTGGTATCCTGATCGACATGTACCTGATGCAGGCCCGGATCCGTGAGGTTAATATTGGCTACATAGAAAACAAAAGCAAACCCTGGCAGGCATTGGGCAAGATGAGCAACGAAGTGTCACGCGCCATCATATCGCGTGCACAACGCCGTCAAAATGGCCAGATCGCACTTGAAGAAATCACGTCGGTAGAAACTATCAACAGCGAGATGAACAAGATACTTCGCGAGAATTTATCTGGCTTCCACAAAATGGTGATCTGGGATATGGACGACACGATCCTTAAAGGAAGATTTGTAGATGAATGTGCGAAGGCCTATGGCTTTTCTGCAAAACTCGAGGACCTCCGGCAACAGGAAAAGGATCCCATCATTCTCACCAAACGTATCGCCCTGCTTCTTAAAGGACGTTCTATTGACGAACTTCTCCAGGTAGCGAACCAGATGGAACTGGTGGAAGATGTCCGGGAAGTGGTGTCC
The DNA here is from genome assembly GCA_023416995.1 of Bacteroidota bacterium. Classification (GTDB taxonomy): domain Bacteria; phylum Bacteroidota; class Bacteroidia; order Chitinophagales; family Chitinophagaceae; genus DATHKG01. The sequence goes on along the minus strand of JAEZGI010000081.1, from coordinate 21,244 downwards.
GCACTTAAATCCAAAGGATACATCACCGGGATAATCAGTCACAGCTACCTGCTCATCACAAATTTTTTACGTCAGAAAATCGGGGCCGATTTTTCCTACGCCAACCAACTGGAATATTTTGATGGCGTCGCTACCGGCGAGGTGAATCTACCCTCTTATTTTTTTGGCTCACCCGAAAGCATTTGCGGACACGCATATTGCAAAACGAACGCATTACAATACGCTTGTGAAAAACACAATGTACCACTCCGGAACTGTATTGTAGTCGGAGACAATTATGACGACCGTTGTATGGTGGGCCACGCCGGGAAAGGCATTGCATTTTGTAGCAAAGACGAATTGTTAAATACCATAGCTTTCCGTAATATTCAGGAACCAAGTTTCCAGGAAATTCTTAATCTTGCCTGATCTGTATTGCTAATCTCTAAATCTGACGACTATGCCAAAAGCCTTCTACAACATCCTTGTACCGGTCGACTTCTCCCCGCGTAGTAAATGGGCAATCAGTAAAGCGGTCGATCTGGCCAATAATTTTCATTGTAATATTCACCTGGTGCATGTGGTAAGCAGCAACATTTTTCCGTTTGTACCAATTGAGGCAAGTGGATTCTTTCCTTACGATGTGTCGGCCGATCTTGAAAATGCCCGCGCCAGGATGGAAGAAATGCGCGATAAGTACAAACAGCATCTATGTGGCGGCGGCAGTATTGAAATCAGTTTATTGCAGGGTGATAAAAGCCAGCAACTTGCAAAATACATAGCGCAATACAATATGGACCTGGTAGTGGTTGGGCTTTCCCGTTTCAACCTTATTCATCGTGTATTGTCATCCGTTTCTATCAGCAAACTTGCAAGAAAAACCAACGTACCGGTACTCGCCGTACGATCCAGCGGATTGGTGAGTCACTTCAAAAAAATCGTTCTGCCATTAACTACCGACATCCCGGTGCGCCGTCTGCAACTGGCCGCATTGATGGCAAGATCATATCGTTCTACAGTGTACCTGGTCAGTTTGCGTGAAGATGAGAACCCCGCTGAAAATGTACTGAGTAAGGCGCTTGAAGTGATTCAAAGCCTATCAACGATACCGGTTCAATGTTTTATGCTCGAAGGAAAAAATCTCGCTAAAAGCACGCTGGACTTTTCGAAACGTATCAACGCCGATCTCATCATGGCCAACCCGTTAGCTGAGTTCAACATGCCAGGTTTCTGGAATCGCATTACAAGAAAACTGTTGTCGTACGATTCGCGGATACCTGTGATAACTGTTGATAAGGTTTCGGACCAGCCAGGTGCCTGATCATTTACAACGAAAAACAAATTTTTCCGGCAGCAATCTTATGCTGAATCGGGTATCTATCATGAGTTCACCATCCAGGTGAGCTGCCAGTGGTTGTGTACTGTTGATGCTTATCAGGCTGGCATTACGATGATAAACGAAAGGAAGCGTTACATGTCTTCCTTTTTTCATTTTAGGAAGATGCAGTAATCTTTTAATTACTGATAAACTTTTTACAATTACAAGGTCAAATTTTGCATCGGTTACAGATGCCTGTGGGGCAACTATAAAATCACCACCAAAACGCGACCCATTCGCCACTGTAACCATAAAAGTAGTACCGGTGCTGTCTATACGTTCGCCATCAGCAACAACCTCAATCAACGAGCTTCGGTATTTTAAAATCATCTTCACCACGGAATAGTAATATACCGGCAGACCGGTAAGCAACTTTTTTTTACGGTTCATACATTCTACCACAGCGCCGTCAAAACCAAACCCAGCTCCATTCACAAAATAGCGACCATTACAAACGCCTGCATCAACACGTTTTTCATCACCTGAAAAAGCAATTTCAAGTTGATGCGCTAACGTCGGAGTACCATGTAATTTCCAGTAAAAATCGTTGCCTGTGCCGGTATTGAACAATGATATAGGTGTGCGGCAGGATGGATATTGGTTTATGAAGTGATTAACTGTTCCATCACCGCCAAGGATATAGATATGTGTAAAATCGTCGGGGTCAATTTTCCAGGGTGCTATGAATACAAAAAATATCACGTTCCGTTTTTCCAGGTCGTAGGTAATGGCTGATAGCAGCTCACTATGTTTCCCCCGGCCAGCCAGGGGATTCACTAAAATTGCAATCGTTGTAGAAGAAATCAATCTGATATACTGTTGAAATATGGCTGGGGTAAGTTAGCAGTTTGTTTTGATTATTCAATAGAGGTAATCTGTTATTGCTTTTTATCAATCAATTTATAAAAATTAGCAGTTGCCGTGTCACGAATATCACCCGTGCTGTCACGATAAATAAAATACGCGGCTAAGGGTGGGTGTTGGTTTACAAACAGCATGGCTTTGTGCAGACCCATATTCATCAGTGCATTATCATAAGCATCGGCAGTAATGCCGTCCGGCGCATAAACGGTCGTGGATATCAGTTCATTGTTTATGCTGTAACCGGTTTTGGAGTCGAAGAGATGACTAATGATGCGACCACCGGATTCATAAAATTTACGATAGTTACCGGAAGTGGTAACCGCACCGCTGTCCAACACCAGGATTTTTTTCAAAACACCTGTCTGCAGATCGTCGGCCGCAGGCGATTCAATGCCTATTTTCATACGCTGATCGCCCGGCTTTCTGCCCTTTACAATGATCTCGCCACCCAGTTCAACCAGGTAGTTAAACAAACCATAGCTTTCCAGAAGTTTGCCCAATTGATCAACAGAGTAACCCTGGGCAATACCATTAACATCTATCGTTGTGCAGGGCTTCAGTTTGATAAGAGAGTCGCGCGTAAGCAACAGATTGTTTGTGCCGATACAAGGCAATAGCTGTCTGATTTGCTCGTCAGACGGCGGTTGTTTACGGATTGAAGTTCCAAAACCCCAGGCCTGGGTGAGTGGCATTATCGTAATATCAAATGCAGCATCCGTTTCTTCAAACACCTGGATGGCACGGGATGTAACGTTGTAGAGGTGAGTATCGTACCTGACACCTCTTGCGGAGGCATTAAACTGATTGATTAAAGATCCGGGTTGATAAATTGATAATGACGCGTCGAGTTCTTGCAGCAAACTGTCTACAGATCGCTTGTTAACAACCGAATCAGTATGATAATAAATGATACTGTACGTGGTACCCTGGGCCCGGCCACTGATCTGAATGCGCCGAACCTGCCCACCGGAGAAAGAGACACAAAACATTGCCAGGAAAATCCAATAAAATCTATTCACAACACTTCCGTTCACAGTGATAATATTCCGGGTTATTTTGCAGGTGAAAGCGTCAATAAAAAGAAAGCATCTGTAACCGCTTTAACGCTATGTGTGATCTTTTCGTGCAAGGCTATCATCTGACCAGCGGTAAGGGTGTGTGAAGCCTTATGGGTAGAAAAATTTATAGTGCCTTCGACCGCCTGCACCGTGATCACTCCATTTGCCTGGTGTGGTTTAAGCTCAGCATTCTCGTGCAACCCGATCAATACAACCCGCAGCGTATCAGATTTGAAAATAGTGATCGAATTTCGATCGCTTTCAAGCCAGGTTGATTCTTTTTTAACCTGCGCAATGAATGCAGGTACATCAAGATGTACCATGTCAGCGTCTAATGTACGGGCGCCTTCCGGCCGTTGCGATGTAGCATCATTTGATTTGATATCCATAGTGCCTCGTTTGCTCGTAAAGTTAACCTTTTTCGTTTTGACGGTTTTTTAAAATATTAAGGATTTCATACATTAGACTATGAACCATTCCAAATCACTTCCACGAACATTTATCTGGATAGCAGGTATCGTTCTACTGAGCGCAGCAGTCGTTACGATGCGGAGTGACAGCACTATTGATCTTCATTTTGCAGATACCTATTATATCTTCTCATTTTCATATGCCTGTATGATGTTTGGATCTCTGCTGGTAGTGCTCTGGATGATTTACAGGTTGCTCAAAAAACGCATCCTGGTGCCATTTTTAACCGGGCGCACGTTATCATTTCTCTGGTATCAATGCTGATGATTTTGTCATTACCCCTGATGCATGATGAAACTGATGTCATGCCTGTTTATTTAAATAACGATGTTGAAAGCAGTTTTTTGAGTGCCCTCAATCTTGCGTTGATAGCGGTGAGGACGTTACTGGTTGCACAAACCCTGTTGCTGCTAAATATTTTTATAAGTGTGTTTCGAAAAACTCGCGCGCAATAGTTCCGGACCAATGAGAACAACAGGCAATTACTATAAAACGGGATAAAGTTTATGAAACTTAGCTTAACCGGATCAATTTTTCAATCATCCGGAGAATCCCTTCGCGGTTTTTTGCTTCTTTAATAAATTGTGGCAAACGCTCAACCATAGTTGTAAAACCGGCCGACTGTCGTTCGCGCAGTTTTGCCTGCACATAAGCAGCTATATCATCGAGATGCCGCCTGTTGTATGCCCAGAAAATATGACTTCTAAAGGAGGCCTGGTACCATAAAGGCAAATTGAAGATGGGATCTGCAGCAACACCTTTCGGGGTATTATAAACGTACTTATATCGCTGGGGTTTCACAGCATGTGTTCGTACGATACCGCAATGATTACATGGTACCGTTATTTCTTTCTGCGACTCTCTTACATTCGACACTTCCACATCCATTTCTTTCCCACAATTATCGCAATGATGATCAACTATCATCTTGTACCTGACAAGATCATGAGACTTTTCACTATACATACAATGACCACACCGCAACAACCCGTCATTTGATCCGTAAGTCTGGTCAGCGATCACGATAGCCTGCTTCCGGCACTTTGGACAAGCAACCGAAAACTGATTCATATAAGACTGCCTTGATGTTGCCGGTCCGGTGTACCTGTCTTTCTGATCTTGGTCTGTCATATACCATCGGTTAATCACAATTGTCAAGATAAAACAAGTTTCGAACAAAAGCCAGCCGGTTTGAAGCATGCTTACCAAAGCCGGATTATTTGCGCGAAATCAACGGCCTGGGGAATTAAAAAAATATTATTTCCACAATGATGACCTCCGGCTGTTTACTCCGATATATCATAGTAAGCGCCCCGTACCCATCCCCCGACACAACACATAAAACACGCATAATATGAGCCTAACTGTAGAACGGTACGTAATCAAACACGTATCCGGAAGTAAAATCAACCAGGTTGAAGAGTTTGACTTCAACAAAAATGAATTAACCATTGGAAGAGCTGCGGGAAGCGACATTCATTACGACCCTGAAAAAGAAACGATCGTTAGCCGGGAACACGCAAAAATCGTGAAAGCGGCTGATGGATCACTGCACTTCACTGTTGTTGATAACAACAGCCGCAACGGTATTTTTGTAAATAAGAATCGGGTGAAAGGCAGTATGCCGGTTGAACCGGGCGATGTAGTACAGCTAGGTAATAACGGCCCTTCTTTTTCTTTTGACATCTATCCGCGACCGCACGATATGATGATGGCAACTCGTGTTATTGAGATCCCCACAAGTATCAAAGCCACCGCCCTTTCGGAAATTAAGCCCATCACAGCTGAATCCGCCGCCGCGCCCGAACCTCAGAAGATCGGACTGGGTAAGCATACGGTAGAACGCATGCTGGTTACTGAGCGTAAGAAAAATTACAGCACAATGGCCATTGTTATTGGTGGTGTTATCATACTGCTTGGCGGACTTGGTTTCGGGTTCAGAGATACTTTGTTCAAAAAAGAAACACTCGTAATCAACAATGCACCACCGGTAGACTCATCACAACTTAACAGGAAATCGCCCGATCAGATATCTGCAGAGAATAATGATAAAGTAATTCAGATTGAATTTGGCTGGTCGTTGTTCGACTCCAGGACCAACGATGAATTATGGCACGAGTACACAGCTGTTAAAGACGCTAACAACAGCATAAGCTATATGGCGCTGTATATCCAGAACGACAATGGAGCAATTGAGCCGTATCTTAAATTGAAACGCGACGCCGTAGACGGTATACCGATTGGCATCACAGGTGCCAGTGGTTCGGGTTTCGTGGTATCTGAAGACGGCTATATTCTTACCAACCGCCATGTAGCAGCGGGATGGAACACAAGCTGGGGTTTCTCCAATAGTGCCTTCCCTGGATTATTGGTCCGAATAAAAGATGGCAAGGAAGTGATCGATTACGAGTCGAGAGTGATGTACGAAAACGTGAGTGGCTGGGTGCCGGCCAATGCAACGATGGTTGGAGGTCGCTCAGTAGCTGCAGGAACAATAAGGGGTGAAAATACATACATGAATGTTGTATTCTCGGGCACCACAGAAAGACGGATGGCAAGGCTTGTACAGCCATCAGACGAACATGATGTGGCGCTGATCAAAGTTGACATACCATCACCACTTTCCAAAGTGCGTATGAAAGATGATGCTGCCTCAGTTTCACCGGGTCAGGCTATCACGGTTATGGGCTACCCGGGTGTATCACCACAAGCTGTATCGGTGCGTGGAAGTAATGATCCGTTTAACCCGGATTTTAAAACTGCAACCCGCCCAACCCCAACCGTTACCCCGGGTAATATCGGTCGGATCATACCGGCATCGTCCATGAAAGAAATGAAATTCAGTGGTTTTGGTGATTCATACCAGCTTACCGTTACTGCTACCGGCGCCGGCAATAGTGGCGGCCCACTGTTCGATCATGACGGTAATGTAATTGGCATTTATTATGCCTCTGCCCAGGATGACCAGGGAACGAAAATCACCTTCGCTGTACCAATTAAATACGGCCTGCAACTGATGGGCATCGGAAAAACATCCGGTTTATAATCCCAAATCATCGCAGCAGCCACCATGCAACCATTAAACCTTCCGTTTCAAACAATCGCCGGATATCACCTGACTCAAAAAATTGGGTCAGGTGGTATGGGCGATGTTTACAAGGCGCATCACCATTCGCTTGATCGCATTGCCGCGATAAAGATTCTCCATCAGCCTGACCTGGCTGATAGATTCAGGAACGAAGCGTATATACAGTCTACCGTTAAACATCCAAACATTGCAGTACTATATGAATTCGCCATGGCAGGCAGCAGCCCGTGTATCATCATGGAGTATGTAGAAGGAGAAGCACTGGACGCTTATCTTACGCGGCGTTCACCAGTAAATAATGATGAAGCAACAAGAATTCTGTCACAGATTATTTCGGCATTACAATACCTGCATGAACAGCATATACAACACCGGGATATTAAACCGCAAAATTTCAGAATACAGCAGGATGGCACGATCAAGATGCTGGATTTTGGAATAGCCAAACACAAGTACACACCCAAATTTACCAGGGAAGGTTTTATAGTTGGTACTACAGAATATATGGCGCCGGAACAGTTTGAACAAAAATCGGATCTCAAATCGGATATATGGAGTTTTGGAGTGATGGCCTACGAAATGGCAACCGGATACATGCCGTTTGAAGGCCGGTTATCAAAAGCAGATTATACAAGTCCACGTGTATTGGTGCCGGGTATCTCGTCAAAGATGCTCATCATTATCGAAAAATGTCTCCGGACAAATCCCGCCCAGCGGGCATCCGCTGCAGAAATTAAGACAATACTAAACGGATCATCGCATACTGTAAAAGCAAACCGTCATACAAAACCCCTAAAAAGCAAACCAGCGATTTTGCTATCACTATCGGGTGCCTTGTTAATGGCAGTAATAATCGCTCCGTTTTATAACGCCGACTCCCGGCAGGAACAAGAGATCCAGGTTGTAAACCATTCCAGGCACCCTGCGAAACCGAGCGAATCGCGCAGTATTATGATTAACGTACCAGGCATCCCAAAAGCCATACTTGCCTTTCCTGACGGAACTGAAGTAGCAGCACCTTATGAGGTGCGTGGTAATAATGGCGAACAGGTCCGATTCCTGATAAAAGCCGACGGTTATAACGACAAGCTGGTTGAACTGGAATTGAAGATGGGACCAAGAACGTATGACTTCATCCTCGAAAAACAACAGTAAAAATTAAAGCAAACCCGATGTGGTGGAAAAATATCTGGAATACTAATAAACCTGCCATTGAGCCTGCATGCGAACCTGCTGCGACCGAGCCCGATCATATCAGCGTAGCAGTAAGATCAGACGTTGGGAACGTACGGACGAACAATGAAGATGCAGCCATTTACATGCGGGTGGCCAATAAACAAATTGCTGATCTGAGAGGATGTCTGCTAATGGTGGCAGATGGTATGGGCGGGCACCAGGCCGGTGAAGTGGCCAGCCGTATCGCAACAGAGAAAGTAAGCCAGCAATATTTCAGCAGGAAAAAAACAGATTCAATTACAGAAGCACTGAGCCATGCATACCGGGCTGCAAACGCTGAAATATATAAACTTTCTTCGCTGAACCCGACACAGAGAGGGATGGGAACCACCTGCACCTCAGTGGTGATAGCCGGCAACCAGCTATACTTCGCCCATGTTGGTGATAGCCGGGCGTATCTTTTTAAGCGGAACCAACTGCAACGTATAACCGAGGATCATACTTATGTACAGGAGCTCCTGAAAAGTAAAGAGATTACCCCTGCCGAGGCGCCGGCCCACCCCAAACGAAACATTCTCACTAATGCTATGGGCACAAAACCGGACCTGCTGGTTGATACCGGAAAACATGAACATGCATTTGAAGCCGGCGACAAAATTCTGATCTGTTCCGATGGACTTTCAGAATATTTTCCTGACCAGGAGTTAGCGCAGTACCTCGCTGAGGGGTCGCCTGAAACCATTGCCGACCGGTTAATCGCGACAGCCAAACAACGCGGTGGTCATGATAATATAACTGTTATTGTTGCAGAACATCGCCAGGCACAGCGGTCACCTTCACCCGAAACCAGAGACATCTACTTACCTATCACCCGTGAATATGACATGCCATGATCGGACAACAAATACAAAATTACCTGGTCACCTCTCATCTTGGAGAAGGGGGAATGGGAGTAGTTTATAAGGCAACTGACGAGGTGCTTGGTCGTGACGTAGCATTAAAAATGCTACACACACCACTCATTAACCAAAGCCAGTTTCTTGAACGCTTCAAAAAAGAAGCGCGCATACTGGCCAGGTTACTACATCCAAACATTGCCGTTATATATAATTTCATTGAACAGGATAACAGGCATTTCATGGTAATGGAATATGTAGAAGGTGATAACCTTGAACAGTTGTTGCGCCAAAAACAAAAATTGTCACATGACGTGATTGTTGCAGTGCTGATCCAGGCGTTGGAAGGATTACACCACGCACATAAAAAAGAAATCTGTCATCGTGATATCAAGCCTTCAAACCTGATTTTGACACCAGAAGGCATCGTGAAACTGATGGACTTTGGCATTGCAAAAATTTCCGGCGAACAACGCCTCACACAGGTCGCGAGAATTGTAGGTACATTGGAATATATGGCGCCGGAACTTATAGAAGGAAAAGATGCATCAGTAGCTACCGACATCTATGCACTTGCTGTGACCGCCTACGAGTTGCTAACCGGTAAATTACCTTTCGGTGGATCAACAGACTTTAATTTGATGCAGGACATATTAAAGAAAGCACCTTTGTCGCCGGAGAAATTAGATGAAAGCATACCCAGGGCCCTAAGCGATATTATTGTAAAAGCATTGCGAAAAAAGCCGGCAGACAGATTTACAAGTGCGTTTGAATTTCAATATGCCCTGAAAAAGGCCTTTCCTGGCACAACAGGCATTAATGTGTGGGCGCTGAAACAGGAGGCACCGCCAACAAGACTTATCGAAACTGCCGGAGCCATGCGTATAGAAATAGCTGAGACCGTGTTGCACCAGGTTTCCAGGGCGCAATCAAACACGCTCTTGAAAAATCTGAAAAGGGTGATATCGGGTTATCATCCGGCTCAGTTGTTTTTTGCCGGAACTATTTTGGTAACGATGGTGATTGTCGCATTCACAATTGGCGGCACACGAAATACTTCTGTCGAAAAAAAATCCCATGTTGTAAAAGGGTCTCCTTTACCTGAGCTTGCAAAACCGAAAGCAAGTGACGAGGTTGTTGCGATACCAACACGGAAAATTAATACACCATTGCCAGCCAATGATGATAATCTGGTCAAAGCTCCATCTCCAGTTGATCAAAAGATCCAACTACCATCAAAAGGATCACAAAAACAAGAAAGAGGTACAGTAAAAACTAAAACGCCGGCGACAGCCGAAACACCGGACAAGGAATCCCTTAGCGTTACAGAGACCATAACTACAAAGCCGGACCCTGTTAAGAAAGATAAATTTGTTTATATAAATGCGAAACTGAAGGTAATAGTAACTCTGAACGGAAGTATCGATCCTGACAATGTAAGCGCAGGACAATCGCTACACTTTTCAGTTTTGAGACCAGTACTGTTTAAAGGAGAGACCATCATAGCAGCCGGTGCGCGCGCACGCGGAACTATCAGGCAGATAAACAACCGAAAGCTGGTACTAGTGTTGTCTGATGTGCAGGCAGTAAATGGTGAAACAATACTTTTTGAGGATGATGAACTGGCGGGTAAGCCGGACAGGGTGCTTTCAAGACGTCATTTTACAGGTATTATCAGAAAGGGGCTGTCGCTGGTATTGTAACAGACAGTAGATAAGAATTGTAAAACGGTTTTATGCCGGGTTTTTGTGTCAGACCGCCTGCGTCCTGGGGCGGTCTCTTTTGTTTATTATGCAAGCCGGCTTTGCGCTGCGGGGTTTTTAGTGCGTATAAATACCATAGCGATGGCGGTAGTGATAACGCCCATAATGAATGCGCCAATCATTCCCTGGATCGCATAATTTTTATAGTTAAAATTCGCTTCGGCTTCTTCAGTAGTTTTGTAGTAACCAAGTTCTACCGAACGCCTGATAACATTTGGGAAATATTCAGGTGTGATCACATAAGTTGTGATCCATTGTGTTAAAGGACTCAACAGTGCAATAAACAATGAAAGGATGATGCCGGAAATAAGACCTTGTTTGTAAGACATATTTCCCTTGTGATAATTTCGCTTTTTATCCAGCAGAGCCAGTACCATGACCGTTATAGCAGGGATAGCAAAAAGATTGGTCAGGTAAAGATGATAATCAATGTAGGTGCTGTGAAGTCCTGATAGTTTTTCAAGAACCATCCAAACAAGTGCCATGATCGAAAAAATGATCGCCCATTTGAACTCAATTTTTATGCTATTCATGACTGAAGGTTTAAAGAAGAGTGAGTTGGTTTGATCCGCAAGAACGATAAGTTATGATATTTTTTTGAATGGTGTTATAACAGGGTGGTTACGCACTATGATTTACCCTCTGAATGTGAGACCTTCTTTTGCCAGCAGTCCGCGCAATTTTGTGAGACTGCTTTTTCCCATACCATGCAATGACAAAATCTTCTCCTCGCTAAAGCTACTAAGATCTTTCAATGATCTTATATTTTCCCTTTCAAGCGCCCGTCGGGCAGGAGCCGCTAGTAAAGCCAGGAAACTCCCTGTCGGTTTACGTTCTGATTCGCAAATCGGGCAGGTAGGACAGTCTGAACTTTTATAAAACGTATGTCCCTTACTGCAGGTTTTTAGTTTTCTTATAGCGGGCATAAAAATCTTTGTAACAAGTAACGAATTGTATTGCGTTATCGATCACCAGAACGGCAAGTCAATACAATTTGCCTCCAGGTATAGCTTAATTTGGTTGTTTAGGGATCTGTAGCAAACAGCTTATCGTAAATTCCCATTACGGGGATTTCCCCGGCCAACAAAACGGCCTTTACCTAAAAGGTACTGGATCGCTTTCTGAACATTCTGTTCAACACTGGCCTCAGTTTTGAGCCTCGCAATATACCTTACGATTTCTTTTTGAAGCGAAGCAGGAAGCCCGTCATATGCCTGTCTTGCTGCGGCATTGTTAAGCAGGGCAGACTTAAGTTTTGGATGTGGTTCTATCGACCGGTCGGCAGGATCAAATCCAACTGAGATTTTAACAATCTCGCCGATGCGGTCAGGAGATTTTTTCAGCATAGAAGTATTAATATACAACCGCCATTCGCCCTGGTATCTAATCAGCGTCTGTTGAAACGTTTCTCCATTGATCGTTCCCCGTATAGGTATAGGACCCTTTTGTTTGTTAGCTTCTTTAAAAATTGCATTCAGTATTTTTTCAGGAACAAACACAAATGGATTGATACCAATTATTTTTATCTCAGCTTTAAAATGATGCATAGGTTGCTCCATCGGTTCGAACTGGTTAAGCAAGCTACTGATTCCTGATTGATCATTGATACTTCAGTTTAGCGTGGTCGCTGACTGGTGTAAAAAAGTTAATCAGGTTGCCGTCCGGATCACGAAATAGTAAGGAACGGTTGCCCCAGGGCATCGTTGTTGGTTCCTGGACAATTTCATTTGTCAGCGCAGGGATCCGTTCATAACTCCCATCTACATCTTTTACAAGAAATTCAATGATAACCGTTTTATTGCTTGCTGCTTCCGCAATGCCGGCCCCAAAAAATGATAATGTTTTGGTACTTCCAATCGCCAGATTGAAAAAATCAAACTTAATTTCTGCGAAATCGTCTGTTGCCCAGCTCGCTGTTGTTCCGGTTATATCCTCATAAAAGCGAACCAATCGCCTGATGTCAGCAGTGATAATTCTTAACGATACCATGTTCATTTTATCCATGTCTTCTGTGTTTAAATTAATAACCATACAAAACTAGCCGGCCTTTTGACAACCTTATGTCAGCATCTTTTAAGTTATTTTGTTTCAGGTATTTCAACTTCCAAAGTATCTGGAAGGACTCACCTTTTTGAACGGGGGTTATAGTCTTCGTAATCGGTAAAATACTCAAGTGCCAGAACCAATATTATTGAACATATAATATATACTTTTTGTAGAATTGCTGTCAACACAACATATCCAAAGCCAAACGCCGTGAAGAAACAATAGTAAGTCAATAAACAAACAACACAACCGGCTTTCAGCAACTGAAGCCGCGACTTAAAAACCAATACAGTCACAGTAAACAAACCGATCAGCGTTAGTACGATCGATATAACTCCCAGGTCGTGCAGGGGCGTCGCAATTAAGAATATAAACAGAAGGTTGGCAGCGCCGATATATTTTAGAATATTGGCCCACACCCTGGATCCCTTCGCCAAGCAATAACAAACTCATGTTACGGTAAGTCGTTTCTTTTCCGACTTGAGTCTTCCCTATATATACGGTGTGCCAACCCCCGCTATCCCCATAGTATTTTATGTAGTTATCATTACTAAACTGCTGGAGCTCTTTAAACTTACGCGTCAGCAAAGTTTCGGTCTGGTCTGGCAAAACCTTTACTTTTTTCTCGAGGTACTTCGCAAGTACTTTCGTCGGTTTATCCATATTGCTTTTGAAAAAACTATAACTTGGAAATACAGACATCAACTTGTGATTTAACAGTGAAGCCTTAAGCTCATTCGGCTTGAAGCTTTTGTGATTCCGGTAATGATCTACCAAAATCTCCTTTCGTCTCGCATCAAGAAAGTTTGCATATTCATTGCGGAGATACTGGATTTTGAGCTTAGATCCGTGCAACCAACCGAAACCTAGAAAAGGGTCTTTGTAAAGTTCAGGCAAAAATTGCGTTTCATAATAGTGGATCAATGCTTCCTTGTAGCTAATTTCGGTCACTTTCTCCTGATCCTGATCAGTTATGGCTTTAATGTGGTGTTCTATCTTTCCCTTTAGGTTTTCCTCATAGATCCGGAACTGTGAGTCAGTCAGTACCTCCCTGAAAGTAGATAGCTCATAATCCCATTCTTCCCAAACGGAAAAAAAATGTTTTGCGTTATAGATATCCCTATTCTGTTCAAACTGGCAAACCTTTTCGGCTTGTTGTAAAGTCAGATCAAGATACTGATGTCTTGCACGGACCAGATCGATCTGTATTTGGTATTGCTCTGATATCATAGTTGTATTGTTCGTAATAATTGTTCAACCGAACGATTAACCGGTTACCCAGGCTGCTGTTGCATGCCAAATATAAAACGTTCGGACGGCGAAAATGTCAATCTTAAGTATCGGATACAGTTCTTCTGCACTGAAGGCCTTTGAATAAAACGATACATCCTTCACACCAGCTGGAATAAAAAGCTGCGGCGCGAAAAACATGTGGGAGTCCGAGGTTGCCGATCATAATTTTCATCAACCTTAAATCGTTTCAACAGAAAGTTACCTTATTCACCGCTGTTTTGCAAATATGATGTCGTGCGCTCATTGCAAGGGCTCAATCTGAAAATAGGAAGCAAAACTTGTGTCCCGTATACCGTCGATAAAACTAAGGATAATCTTATCATTGACTTTATATACTGTATCAGGAATAAAGTCATTATCATACGGACGATTTAAAAAAATAATCTGATCTCTATTTCGAACATACTTACCTGAATACACCTGTTTTGAAAACAGGTCCTGTGCCGACAGCTCGAAAGTGTTGTTTTGCCTAAGGACTAATGTCAATCGTGACAGGTCGTCATTTAAATTTGCTTTCAGGATCCTGGGGCTTTTGAACAGCTCCTGATCATATAAATTCCCAGCAAGTACTAATAGTGAAACTATAATGAACAATTGAACATAGTAAGATTGTCGCTTCCACATACCCGTGATGGACAGCGTCAAAAACAAAATTGCCAGCGATAAAAATACCGGTATTGAAATTAACCAACTGTCGAAAAAATAAGCTTCAAAAAAGGTTATTACGACAAGTGCTACTCCAGATACTGTAGCAATTATATATAACCAAGAGTCTCGTGATAGCATACCGTTGAAAATTGGATTCGTGCGAAAAATGGAGATGAATACGAACGGACTTATAACTGTGGTGATTAAGGTTCTACCCTTCAACTTATTCTAAGACAGTACCACAAGCAGTGTTAATCAACGTTACGAGTGCCATTCGTGAGCGACCCTGGACATTAGTTTCTGAATATTCTATTTTTCTAAAATCATCCATTATATTTCCATATCGACATGATCAATAACAAGGAAACGTTTAAAGATATGTAAGCACTAACGTTCGGCCAGGTTAGCCGTTTCGACTTCTCCTGCCCGCTGATAATGCGCGATGATAACCCCACTTGAAGTAACGGTACTTTCTATTAATTTGAACGCTGCCGGAATGGGACCATCTACAAACAATTTTTTACCGTGACCAAGCGTCAAAGGATGAATCATGAGCCAAAGCTCGTCCATTAAGTCATTCTGAAGTAACAATTGTATAAGCTCACTACTGCCCCAAACCTGGATCGCGGACCCTTCTGAATTCGTGAGCTGTTTAATAGCTGAGACGCTTTGAATGAAAACAGAGTTGTTCCAATCTGAGTTTGTCCTTGTCGAAGAAAAAACGTATTTGGTAACATCATTAATTCCGGGCCAGATAGCTTCATGCGTCGGCCAATAATTCTCCCAAATCTCAAAAGTTTTTCTACCCAAAAGAATATCTGCCGGTTCCATCAACCTCTCCATGATTTTACGACCTGTCTCGTCGTCATAAGGTGCAACCCAGCCACCGAACTTGAAATCCCCTGACCGGTCTTCTTCAGGTCCGCCCGGCGCCTGCATGACCCCATCCAACGATATCATAGATAAAACGATAAGTTTCCTCATCTTCTTTGATTTATAATTGAAAATGGATGTAATGTATCCCTACAGCACAACATAATGCAATCGTTTAGATAATTGAAACGCAAGTTCATAAGTGATCTATTGGCTTGTGATCTATTGCATTTCCGATCCCATCAAGTAAGACAAAAGGATTTTGAGCAACCTCAATTATGTTTCCCTCAACGTCTGTGAAGTAAAAAAAAAGTCCGCCAAATGGCGGCGCTGTCGGTTCCTTCAATATTTTTACCTTGTCTTTGAGTTGGTCATATAGCTGTAGAACTGCTTCTTCACTATCAACATTGTAGCCGACTGTAACAGAACGGAAGCCTTGACCATGGTGGTCAACCCCGATAAACTCTGCAAGCATTTTACGGTCGCAAAGACTCAATAAAAATCCATTGAGTTTATAAAACACGACAGTATCGTTTTGTGCAACAGGTGTCCAGCCTAAAACTTTTTCATAAAAACTTCTTAGGGTGGCCAGGTTGTCCGCACCGATTGTCAGCACGCTGATTCTTTGTTCCATCTAACGAATTTTAAATTTCGGTTGCAGGGTTCCTTCCGTATTCGACTCGCCAGGAAAAGCCTGGATCGGGGTCATGTAATACCGGTAAGGACAATACACGAAGTTTTCAAAGATTGTAGTTGAAAATGGATCCAACTTCCGCGAAATTCGTGTTTACCCTTACGATCATTTTTCCGGCTGATAGTAAAGAATTACAGCTCCTCCACTAAACGACTTTGTTTTTATGAGTTTAAATAAAGTCCTCTCATTCCCTTTTTCAAACAATGGCGAACCATTTCTTGCAACTACAGGATGAATGCAGAGTTGAAACTCATCTATCAAATTGAGTTTCAATAACTGCATTATCAAGCTTCGGCTGCCGACTAAAATATCATGACCTGGTTGCTGTCTGAGGTGTAACACTTCATCCTCTAAATCTCGCGTTGTTATCGTTGCCGTCGGCCAGTCCACACTTTTCAAAGTCCGTGAAAAAACGATCTTCGGGATTTCGTTTATCGCCCTGGCAAAGTCGTTCATAGACTTTTTATCTGAAGGATCTGCCAGTACCGTTCGCCAGTACTCCATAAGCTGGAAAGTAGTTCTGCCATATAGCATAACGCCTGCTTCATGAATCAGTTCTGTGTAATGCCGATGAATTTCTTCGTCAGGTATTCCGGCCGTATGGTCACTGATGGCATCTAACGTTGTATTGAAAGCAGCAATAACTTTTCTCATACTTGGATATAGGTTCTTAACGGTTAGGTGCTGAAGCATAATCAATCATCCATTCGATTCCATATTTATCTCTGAACATCCCAAAATATGATCCCCAGGGACTTTCCGCAATAGCGTATTCTATTTCCCCGCCTGCCGACAGCCCATTAAACAAATGATCCGCTTCTTCTTTGCTTTCGGCATTTACCGCTATCTTACTCCTGTTCTCTTTTTCATTCACTTTCCCTAACACTTCCGGCACATCATTTCCCATTAAAGTATTGCGGTCCCCAATCGGTAACGCGATGTGCATGATCTTGTTGGCCTCTTTTTCGTCAACGGGGAAGTCGGAGTTTGCCATCTCCTTGAACCGTATAAGTCTTACAAATTCACCACCGAAAACTGATTTATAGAATGTAAAAGCTTCCTCGGCATTACCGTTAAAATTGATGTGGGGGTTGATGATAGCCATGGCTGAAGTTTATTTAAGTTTTTAATATGTTTTTTGAATCCTGGCTCAAAGCTATTCAAACAAGGGAAGCAAAATGAGGTGCTAAAACGTCAAAAAAGAGGCGAAGTGCGCCAATGTTAAGGTATGTTGAAACAGATCATCAGTTGGATTTATAAATAGGGGTCAATTGAAATTCTGATCATCTCAATAAGTTCTTCGTTCATGAATTGATACTGATCTTCGATGTCAAGTACAATAACCTGCTTACCTGCCATCTCGCCTGGGAACTTATCGACCAGCCTATGTTTATGTTTTTTTTCCATAACAAAAATCAGGTCCGCCCATGCAATACTTTTAGCTGAAACCCGAACTTTTGCAGAAGGCTCCGTACCTGCAGATCGAAACTCATGATCCTGGCTGTTTTTATAAATCGCTTCGGCGGTGGCGCTTCTCCAGATGTTTCTGCTGCAGATAAATAGGATTTTCATAGTTCGTACAGGGTTATAGATGGTCGATTGGTCTCGCCGATAAATAAACTGGTTGAAGTCTTTATAACAAGTAAAATACTAAAGACTTAAAAGCGGCAACGGATACATTACCAGCTATACCAGTTCAATCAGTTTTACCTCGACTCCCATTCTTATCGTCTTATGGATTTCTGCTATCTCATTCACATGTTTTATTAGTTCGCTGATTTCAGTATCAGAGGCATTGGCTTTCACTTCAGCCTTGTATAGAAAGTTTGTTCCTGGTTCACCTTCTCCACCAAATTCAGCTGTTGCAGTGACGTTGACTTCGTGTATCGAGATCATCCGTTTTGCGGCCTCACGATAAATATCATTACAAAAGCAGGTGGCGATAGATACCAATAGAAATTCTGCGCCATTAATTGATGAACCCAGCCCATCGGGTTTAGGTGATATGCTGATTGTCTTACTTACACCATTGGTTTCAACATTGACATGATGTGAACCGGGTCTGTTGTTTATACTTGCAGATACTTTCATTTGAAAGAGTTGAGATTTACTTTTTAGCGTTTAGGATGTAGAGCGAATAATTTCTCTTGTAATACCCCGCGGGTAAACGATGTAAGTATGTAAACATTATCTGTATTCAGTCTAACCTGGCCACTGCATTTAAACGAGCAATAATTTTTGTTCGTTGTCCGTTTGTAAATAATTTGACCCAGGACATTACAATGGCATCATAACCACCTGATTTCACTTTCTCCCCATCGGTAAGTTTAACCATCAGAACATGTGGTGATATCCCCCCTTCCACCCACGGCCGCAAAAGCTTGTTAAAGTAGTCAATTTTGCCAATGATTTTTCCACCTGCGCTGCCAGTCACAAATGCAATCTTTTTACCATCGAAGTTAAATGTGTCCCTTTCCTTTTGTAGCATCGAGTTAAGTAAAAGTGATTCGTGGTTGTTTAGTATCGGTTCATTGTCTAAACCAACACTGTCCGGTATTTGTCCAAAAAGACTTGTCATACTATATACAATTGTAACAACGAAACAGGTCGCAAACAATGATAATCGCATATGTTGATTTGGTTTTGGAATTACTGTTTACTAAAAGGTCTCGCAATACGGATTAGGCAGTTAATTGCTTTAAACACCAATAAGAGCAAGGTGCACTATGCTTATTTTGAGACAGTTAATATTTTTTTTGCACTTTCTGAAGCACAGATAAGTCCTGCTGCCATCATTATTACATCTTTCAACACCAATCTCCCCGCACCGGATAAATATGGAAATCCAAAATGGGGTGTTGGAAAGTCTCCACCCAGATTTGGAACATACACTTCCGGGGTACTAATTAAAAACGTCAAGGTAACCAATGACATTCCAAATGTTAAGAGACCACCTAATAGCCCCATTTTAGCGTACCAGATACCTAACAACGTTAAGGTGCCTATTATCACAATTACAGCACCTAACCCATAAGCAAAAATATAAGTTCTATTTTCTTTGTGCCAGTCAATGTGTTTTTGAACTGTTTTGCCTTCGGGATTTTTATAGTTCTGATAATCGGGCGCATCCTTAGCGTAAAAGAATGACATTAATGGACTGTTGGCTACAAACGGCACGATCCCATCCGCTTCATATTGAAAAACTTTGAGTCCGCCAATCCAGGCCATTACGATAAATATTGATATTCTTGCCAGGTTAATAAAATGTCTTTGACTTGCCGCCAGAATTGTGATTAGCGCCCTCATTTATTGTTTTTTTTTCGTTCTATAAGTATTTCAGTTCCTTTCTCCTTAACCCTTGTTACCGTTGGTCAAAGCTGCATTGTAGCACTTTAAAATTTTCGATCTCAAATTAAGTGTTTAATCCGACGAGGTTGATCACTGATCCGGTGATGTCTCACCACAATCCTATAAACACGCTGTTATTTTGTTTTGTCTGGAGTCAACAGTTTCCACCGACCTTCCGTGATGATTTCTATATTACCCTCTGTCACTTTGATGGCCGTAGCGTCGTCGATCGCATAAACAGGAACAGAAAGCCTGGAAGCCCACTTTTCTACATTGGATAGCGATGAGGCAAAGTGTTCCTTATTTTCAAAGTGAGGAATTACTGCAAAACTTGTTAAGCCCATACCGTTTGCAGTAACAAGGGTTGCATTTACATCTCCTTTAGCCGAGGAAAATACAATTTCCTCAGATGTTAAAGGATCGCCGGCGCAACTGCGCTCTGCGTTATAAGTCTCGGCAAAGACAGATGCAACGGCCATGCTGCCTGCGCTAACCCCAACGTACACCAGGTTGCCAGGTAAGGAGGGCAAGATATCGGTAAGTCCAGAGTGCTGCATCCAATAACTTATAAAAAGAGGGTCGCCGCCCCAAACGAGCAGAGCATCTGCTTCCGCGAGGGTTGGTAACCACTTATCCCTATTGATGCTGGGCAACACGCTTAACTCGAGTATACCAATGGATTTCCAACCCAACTGGCACATGTGTGGGGCAGCATCCCCGCCGATAGGATACCAGGCATAATATTGCCCGTTCCGAAACGGGTACACACCTGTGGGAATGAAAAGAGCATTTGCTTCAGAGATGGGCTTACCCAAAAGTTCAACCAGGGTATTTTGAATGCTTTTGTTATTAATACCTGAAGAAGTTAAAAGGAGTTTCATCATTACCGGTTATCAGATCAGTTAAGTTTATTGCTTTAAGTTATAGGCAATTACTTTCATTCAGCCTTGTATTGGGTCGTCACTTCTATTCGGTTATTGTCAGGATCAAGTGTTTCAAACTCATAATAGCCATCCCCTGTCTTTCTTGGTCCAGTCAAAATCGGGTAACCAGCAGCTTTGAGTTCTTGTGCTTTATTTTCTACCTCAGCCATCGTGTCCACTCCAAAGGCCAGGTGAATGATCCCCAGGTGCTGCTTTTCGATGGTGTCGTTTAGGTTTGCTGGTATGTCGGAGCGCTGCATAATTTCAAGTCTTGCTCCAGAGTAGAAGCGAAGAAAATAGCTCTGAAATCCCTTTTGTGCATTAACATATTTGTCGTTGGGCTCTCCTGCGAAGTAACGTTGGTAGTAAGCTTTTAGGCGTTCCAGATCAGCAGTCCAGATAGCCACATGTTCTAAATTCATTTCATTTATATTAATTGTGAGATGGATGGGGTTTATTATTAGAACATTTCTAAAGCCCACTGGAGGCAATACGAATGGACTGCAAAAAGGTACAAATTGTCAACCAATAATCGGGCTCATATAAACAGAGTTATCAAGTTTGATCAGTTCATTGTCGATCTGTTCAAGACTTTCGACTAAAGAAACTTCCATTAAAATGTCTTAGCCCCGCAAAAGGCTGGACTAAAATTGTAAATCAATTTAGTCACAGTAAATTTAAGGTAAGATGGCAAAAACAAGACGTCAATTCACACCTGAAGAGAAGCATAGTATACTTCAGGAATC
>JAEZGI010000067.1 GCA_023416995.1 Bacteroidota bacterium | reverse complement strand
AACTATCCCGGACGAAGCAGAAGTTAAAGTTGTAAGAAGATGGATTGGCTGAATGTTTTATAGTAAGTTGACTTCCTGAATAAAAAAATCCCCGAAGGATGAATTTCATCTTCCGGGGATTTTCTTTAGCCGGTGCCTGATTGCGACTACCCGCTTAACAGGCTTTAGCCATGATTAATTAATAACCCGCTCGGAAATGGTGCCCGTAGTTTTATGTTTAAGAATAAGTTTTTTCGTACCGTAATGTGTTACTTCTTCTTTAACAAGATAATGTTCATCATCATACTCTACCAGGTTGCTTGCTTTTGTTACATTTTCCTGTCCACGCCAGATGTCTAATTTCACCGGTTCCCAAAGTTTTGACTTAGCCGATTTGTAAGCAGCATCGAGAACGGCGTTTACCACATAGCCATCGTAAAATGTCTCTTTTGGCGCACGTCCTTCCTCAATTGCGTTGAACATGTCCATAAACATATGGTTGTATCCCAGCTCATTCAATTCGTCACCAACAGGAAATAGCCAGCCGGTATTGCTTTCAGCCTTTTCTGCAACATAGTCAGCGCCCTTCCCGGTTGTAAACATATCAAAACCTGTACGCAGAAAACTGTTGATCCAGATAGTACCTTCTGTCCCCATTACTTCATCACGAAGATCAAGCCCACCGCGGAAAGTCCAACTTACTTCAAACTGGGCAATCGCCCCGTTTTCATATTTGATGAGCGCTATAGCGTGATCTTCTGCGTCTATAGGTTTAACCTGGGTATCGGCCCAACACATTACCTCTACCGGTTTAATATCCTTACCTATATAACTGCGGGTAATCTCAACACAATGACAACCCAGGTCAAGAATACAACCGCCACCAGCGAGCTCAATGTTCCAGAACCAATCGCTGTGAGGGCCGGGATGTGTTTCCCGGGACTTGGCCCAAAGCACCCGGCCGAGAGCACCATTTCTTACGCTTTCATGCGCTTTGAGAAATTTAGGCGTATAAACCAAATCTTCAAGATACCCGTTGAAGATACCGGCATCTTCCACAGCCAGTAACATTCGTTTTGCTTCTTCAGCATTCCTGCCAAGCGGTTTTGTTGTGATCACTGCTTTTTTATGTTTGCAGCAAAGCAACACTGCCTCCTCATGCAGGTGGTTGGGTAGAGAGATGCAAACCACATCAACATCAGGATGCGCAACCGATTCTTCCATATTAGTGGTTACATGAGCAACCGCATAATCATCAGCAAATTTTTGCGCACTCTCCTGTTTTCTCGAATAAATGCTCACGATCTTGTCTTTACTTCGATAACCCTGGATAGAATCGGCATAAAAACGACCGATGAAACCGGAGCCCAGCATTGCAATCTTTCTCATATCCCAAATATTATAAGTGAAATAACTTACATCTTTGTACCGACTTCTCTGATCTCGCGTTTTTCTTTAAACAGCAACACAAAATAAAGAAATACCGCTACGGCTATAAATGCCGGCACCATCCAGATTCCAAGCCAGTTGTGGCCATCGCCTACGGCATAATAATCAACTACAAAACCTGAGAAATAGGTTCCTATAAACATTCCCAGGCCATAAGTGGCAAACGTGAACAAGCCCTGGGCGGCATTTTTGATGTTTGGATTCGCTTTCTTTTCTGTGTACATATAACCGGTTACAAAAAAGAAGTCGTAACAGATACCATGCAAAATGATACCGGCATATAACATCCACTGGTTTGCACCATTATCTCCGTATCCAAATGCTACATAACGCAATATCCAGGCGGTCATACCAAGAAGTAACATATTTTTTACACCAATCTTGTTAAAAAGAAATGGTATAGCGAGGATAAATATGCCTTCTGAAAACTGGCCAAGTATCATCTTTCCACCAGCGTTTTCCATACCCACATCATTCAGAAACTTATTGGCGAAGCCATAATAAAATGACAGCGGTATACAAACCAGGATCGCGGCAATAAAAAACATCAGGTAAGGCCGGTTGGTAAATAAAACAAATGCATCAGTGCCCAGCGCTTTCGCGGCTGAGCCGGGTGCCGCCTTTCCTTTTGGTGGTGTATTAGGTAATATGAAACTGATCAAACCCAATAATGCCGATGCACCTGCGGCCATAATAAATGTTGTGTTTGATTTGTCGAGATCATAGGCCCCGATAAAGAAACCCGCAACGATCCATCCGATGGTTCCAAACACCCTGATCCAGGGAAACTGTTTTCCGGGATCATTCATTTGTCCGAATGCAATACTATTAGACAACGCAATAGTAGGGGTGTACATCAGCGCATAAAACAGGATAACCCAATAAAAAGCGGAGTTACCTGTTATAGTGGAAGCATAAAACAACAACACTGCACCCACAAGATGCAGTATGCCCATAATTTTTTGTGCGGCGAAATAACGGTCCGCAACCATGCCCATGAAGAACGGAGAGATCATCGTTGCAATTGCAAAGGAACTATAAGCCGCACCAATCTGCACGCCGCTCGAATCCAGGTTTTCGCCCATATAAGTACCCATCGTCACATACCATGCGCCCCAAACAAAATACTCCAGGAACATCATCAGCCCCAACATTACTCCAGTGTTTCTCTTCATACTAAATAAAACAGTTTAACTTGAATTTGAAATTCCCGCTGCGAACTTACCGGGTTAGAGGGCGAAAATTTACGAACAAATTTCCATTCAAAACGGCCGGTGCAATAATTAGCTGGCGGCTGAGAAACAACCTAAGCTATTAAGGAATATGAAGAAACCAGTATTTAATTATGGTGTTGATAACCTGACAATCGACATTGCTCTCGGACTCGCTGATGGTTCAATCCAGGGTGTATTGAGTGATAAAGCGGTGCAGCAAATCGGTAAATCACAATTGTATGTAGATGCGATAGTGGAGAAGGAACAAACAGTATATGGTATCAATACCGGGTTTGGAGTTCTTGCCGATACCGCCATTTCGGCTGAAGACACAAAGCTACTGCAATACAAGATTCTGCAAAGCCACAGTGTTGGTGTTGGCAAAAATGTCCCGGATAATATTGCGAAACTGATGATGATCACAAAGGTTCATGCACTTGCCCGTGGCTACTCTGGGGTAAGGCTTGAAACAATTGAACGTATTATCTGGCACATTGATGAAAACATTATCCCGGAGGTCCCGGAAAAAGGTTCGGTTGGTGCTTCCGGCGACCTTGCGCCGCTTGCACACCTGTTCCTGCCTTTGATCGGGCTTGGCAAATGCAATGGTTTACCAACTTCGCAGTTACTTCTTCAATATGGTCTTGCGCCATTGGAGCCAGGTCCTAAAGAAGGCCTCGCGCTAATCAACGGTACACAGTTTATACTTTCATTTGCGGTAAAGGGAGTTCAACGATTGCTGAACTGTCTCGAAGCTGCTGACATCATCAGTGCGATGAGTCTCGAGGCGCTGACCGGTACAAAGGCGCCTTTCGATGAACGCTTGCATCAACTGAGACCTTTTCATGGTACACAACTGGTTGCGGAACGTTTAAGATTGCTGCTTTCCGGTTCGGAAATTATGCAAAGTCATATTGACTGCGGCAGGGTACAGGATCCATATTCGTTGCGATGTATACCACAGGTACATGGTGCCAGTCGTAATGCCTGGACACATTTGAAAGACCTCACGGAAACGGAACTTAACTCCGTTACTGATAATCCAATCATCTTTGACGAGAATACCACTATCAGTGGTGGCAACTTTCACGGCCAGCCCCTGGCGTTGCCGCTTGACTATGCCTGTATAGCAGCAGCCGAACTGGGAAATATATCTGACCGGCGCTGTTATCTGCTGCTTGAAGGCAAATGGGGTTTGCCCATGTTACTGATGAAAAAGGTCGGTCTGAACAGCGGATTCATGATACCACAATACACAACTGCAGCACTGGTAACCGAAAACAAAACCCATTGTTTTCCTGCAAGTGCAGACAGTATTCCCACTTCACTGGGTCAGGAGGATCATGTAAGTATGGGTAGTATCAGCGCCAGGAAACTGCATCTCGTGCTCGATAATCTTGAATATATCCTGGCAATCGAATTACTGACGGCCTGCCAGGCCATCGAATTCCGAAGACCATTAAAAAGCAGTCTACTCCTGGAAGCGGCGCATGACTTTGTCCGTTCGCGGGTAAGTTTTGCTGAGGAAGACAGGGTGTTCTCGGATGATATCAATAAGATTCAAACCATGATACATGACCAGTCGTTTGTACGACACGTCACAGAAATTGCGAGGACAAATGGGTCGCCGTTGCCCTGACCATGTTCGCGGCTCGGGCAGAAATGCCACCTGGCCGGGGTTTATTCATCTTCCTTAATGACGCGGCTGTTGCTTAACCGAATCTTTTCCGTTTTCTTCCGCAGGCGCATATTGAGCAACTCAACAACGAGTGAAAACGCAATCATGGAATAGATATAACTTTTATTTATTTCCTGGTGGAAGCCTTCAGCAACCAGCATTATTCCGATTGCAATCAGGAAGGAGAGTGCCAACATCTGAAGTGTTGGATTTTTATTAATAAACCGGCTGATTGCTCCGCTGAACGCCATCATAATTGCAATGGAAATAACCACAGCAATAATCATTATTACCACTTCATCAACAAGTCCGATCGCAGTAAGAATGGAATCAAATGAGAATACAGCATCGATCAATACGATCTGCAAAACCACGCTCGAGAATTTTGTGTATTTGGGTTTCCCGCCTGATTCATCTTCTATTGGTTTCTCAAGTTTATGGTGAATTTCAAGAGTACTCTTGGCAATCAGGAACAGCCCACCGGCCATCAGGATCAAGTCCTTCCATGAAATGCCGATAGGCTGGCCCTCTGCTTTCACAAAAGGCAACGTAAAAAGTGGATTCGTAAGCTGCATGATCCAGGTGATGCCCAACAACAGCAGGATCCTGAAAAGCATGGCGAGCGTTAAACCGATATTTCTTGCCCGTCTTTGTTGCTCTGGCGCAAGTTTATTTGAAATAATGGAGATAAAGATGATGTTATCTACACCCAATACAATCTCGAGAAAGGTCAGCGTTAAAAGACTGACCCAAATGGCAGGATCTGAAAAATCCGGGAACTCCATTAATAATTTTTTAGAAGATAATTGTAATAAAGCGACTATGTATAAAAATTATGCCATATAACGACATGCGACACGATTGAATCGTCATCTGTGTTATGTTTGCAACTTTATGAAAGCCGCAACAATACACGATATAAAACACGAACTGATTCAGTTATCGCCATCAAAGCTAACAGATATTTGTTTACGCCTTTCGAGGTTTAAAAAAGAAAACAAAGAATTAATTTCATACCTGCTTTTTGAAGCCGGTGACGAAAATGGTTATGTGCAATCAGTAAAAATTGAGATGGACGAATTGTTTGAAACAGTAAACAAGTCAAATCTCTACCTCGCAAAAAAAACACTCCGGAAAATTCTGCGCACGGCAAACAAACATATACGGTATATGTCCAGCAAACCTGCCGAAACTGAATTGCTTATCTACTTTTGCAGAAAGATGAAGGCAATGGGGCTTCCCCTTCACAAAAACACGGTACTTGCCAATCTTTATAAAAACCAGGTAGGAAAGATTGAAAAGCTGATCAATGGGCTGCATGAAGATTTGCAGCACGATTATACTACACAACTGAACACTCTTTAAAAAGAAATACCCAGGCTAATAATAGACTGCATACGTTTTGACTGATCGCTGTAAACTGCGCTCACTTCAAGTGGACCGAGTGCGAAATTATAACCGAGAGTAAGAGCATGACCCGATAAAAAGGAAGGGCGCTGTAGCACATTATCGGTACTGATAAAATTATTGATGAGCCCATTTGTGCGGGCGATAGCAAAAAAGTTGTTATACAGTTGTAAACGATAACTGAGTTGTAAAGCTGCAACGCTGGGCGTGTAAATTGCACCCTCCGGCAAACCGGCAAAAACGATCTGGTTTCTGAATATCCTGTACATCCCACCAATCACAAAGTCGTTCAGAATATTTTGATTATATCGGAAGTTAACACCACTTTGAAAGGCAGCTGAAAAAGTGGACCGGGGGCTTATAGGAGCATATCCTTCAACATTCAATACGGCTCGTTGAAAATTCGCATAACTGATACCAAAAGAATCGAGGTTGCCGATTGGAACCCCTTCTGAATAGAAAGTAATATCGGGTGATTGGTTATATATAAATCCATACTCACCATCCACTTTCCAGCCTCTGCGGGGATATACTGTACGGTCCAGGGTATTGATCCCAACATAACCGTAACTGGTTACCATCTCGTTGTTGCCTTTTAATTCGAACCCCGAAGGAATGGAGGGTTTATAGTTGATCCTTTCATACCTGGTTCCGCCTCCAACTGTAAACTTCCGGTTGCTCGAAATCTGCATACGACCATCACCCCGGAACACATGCATCTTATAAAGTCCATCCTGTTTATAATTCTGGTAGGTATTCAGATCGAAGCGCTCATAATTTGTACCCAGGATAAGCGCAACATTTTTGCCGCGGCCAAGGTATTGGAGATGTTCGGCCCTCACACGGAACGTTTCGCCAAGGTTCACGGTCACAAGGCTCCTGGAGTGTGGCAATATAAGATTGCGCGAGGTAAGGTTTAATAACAAACCGATCCCGGTGAACTGCGTATAATGAATACCAAGTTTTGAAAATGAGCGCGGGTTTTCAACCACATCGATGATCATTTTGATCGACGAATCTGGCGCAGTTTCAAGCCGGTAAACAATACGGTTGTAGTAGCGGGTTCCAAAAACCTTCCGGATCATTCCTGAAATACGCGACGTGGTATAATAACGGTTCTCATAAAAACCCATCATGTGAACAAAAAAATCTTTGGTGGTTTTATTGAGTCCCCTGATGTCTATTTCAGATATCTTAAGTGAGTCTATCACCGGAAGCCGGTTCTTTTTGAAAGCCGGTGTGCCGTATATTCCATTCAGACTATCTGCCAGTTTTTTTAACGCTGGGTACATCCGCCGGCCTTCTTCAATACCTAGTTTAAGCAGATCATCCGCACGGCTGAAGCTGGCAGCATTATAGTTATCTATTGGAGGAGTAATATAATAATCTGTTGCCTGGACCTCTTTTTTGTGATCCTCCGACTCCTTAAAAAAAGCAATCTGCATAAGGATCTGCAGGGCATTAGTAACCTTTTCTTTAGGGAGCAATCCAATGGCAACATTACTGCCGATTACAATATCAGCCCCCATTTCGCGCACGTCGCGAACCGGGAAATTTCTTACAACACCTCCATCAACGAGTTTACGCCCGTTGTGTTCTACGGAAGTAAAAACAGAAGGAATTGCCATGCTGGCCCTGATAGCCGTTACAATTTCACCACTGTCGAGTATAACCGCTTCACCCGTGGCTACATCGGCACCGATACATTTAAAGGGGATAGAAAAGTCCTTGAAACTTTTGATATTATAGACCGGGAAAAAAAGTTCTGAAAACTTCAGCCACAATTCTTCAGCTTCTAACACGCCACTTGGTAACCTGAAGCTGTGATTCTCCCAGGGAAGTTCGATCGCATATTTATTGTATTCTTCTTTTTCTTCCATGACGAGTGCCCGGAGAGCGCCCTGGTTTGACAAAAGAATATCCCAATCGATTTTGCGGGCAAGCTTTTCGATTGAATCTGCAGAATAACCAACGGAATAAAGCGCACCAATGATACTTCCCATACTGGTGCCCGTTATGTAGTCTACTTTGAGGCCAGCGCTGTCTATTGCTTTTAGTACGCCGATATGGGCAAGTCCTTTTGCACCTCCTCCGCTGAGAGTGACACCAATTTTGGGTCGGGGTCTTATATCCTGGGCATGACTTTCACTTTTGCCGTTCATGATCAAAACGAAGGCGAGGGCAAGGCGCAAAAGAGTGTTATGTATTTTCAGCGTTTCCAGGGGATTTGGGTATCTTGGGTCATTAGTTTACGCCGGCTGCGGCTTCAAGTTCCATGATCTTCTCAAACACCTTTTCATATTCTGCATTCAACCTGGTGATTTCTGTGGTCGCATTTTTATAACCGGTCTCAGCTGCCACAAATTTTGTACGATCCGCATAGATCTCAGGACTTGCCAACTGAGCCTCAAAATTTGCTTTCTGTTTGTTAAGTGTGGCAAGTTGCTCCTCCAGTTGCTGAAACTGCTTCTGCAGTCGTTGAAGCTCTTTTTTTGCATCCTTATTAATAGGCGCTGACGTAGCAGCCGGTGGCTTGCTTACGGGAGGTTCTTTTACGACAACCTTAGGTTCGTCCTTTTTTTTTACCTCATTTTTCGCTGCCGCCTGCTGGGTTTTTTTCATTCGCTCTTTCCATTCAACCCATTCATCATAAGGACCATTAAATTCCTTGATCTGGTGATCGACAATTTCCCAGATCTTATTGGCGGTTTTAGAAATAAAGTAACGATCGTGGCTCACCAGGATAATACTTCCCTGGTACTTGTTTAAAGCACCGATAAGCAGATCACAGGAGTGCATGTCGAGGTGGTTGGTAGGCTCATCAAGCATCAGGAAATTTGCTTTACTCACAATGGTTTTTGCGAGCGCAACGCGTGCTTTTTCGCCACCACTCAATACCTTGATCTTTTTATCTACATCATCACCACTGAACAGGAAACAGCCCAGCAGGGTACGAAGTTCCTGGTCAGTACGCTGGCTGCCGCATTCTTTCATTTCATCAAGCACCGTGTTGTTAACGTTCAGTGCTTCGAGTTGGTGCTGTGCGTAAAAACTTTCTTCTACATTATGTCCCCATTTGCGTTCACCCTCAAAGCTTTCAACACCGGCAATGATACGCAGCATGGTTGATTTCCCTTTTCCGTTTGCGCCGATCAATGCAATCTTATCGCCACGGTCTATATAAGCGGAAGCATCTTTTATAATGACGTTTTCACCAAATGACTTATTAATGTCTTTGAGTTCACACAAAACCTTACCAGGCACCTTATCAACCTGGAAGTTGATCTTCAGATCAGGTCTTTCAATCTGTACATCTTCAACCCGTTCAAGCTTATCGAGTCGTTTCATAGCACTTTGAGCAGCGGCCGCCTTGGACGCCTTTGCACGGAATCTTTCTATGAAACGTTCCTGTTGTCTTATATAATCCTGTTGATTTTCAAAAGCGCGTTGTTGCAATTCAATGCGCATTTCCTTTTCGGTTTCATAATATTCATAATTACCACCATAGATGTGCAGTTCACGCTGATACACTTCCACGATCTTTGTAACCATCCGGTTCAAAAAATATTTATCGTGGCTCACAATTACCACCGAACCCTGGTAATGGAGAAGATATTTTTCGAGCCATTCGATCGATGGCAGATCAAGGTGGTTCGTTGGCTCATCGAGTAACAGCAGATCGGGTTCCTGCAGGATCATCTTTGCGAGTAACACCCGCATGCGCCAGCCACCGCTGAATTCACGGAACGGCCGCTTCAGATCCGCGTTTGAAAACCCAAGCCCCTGCAATACCTCTTCTGTTTTATGGTGGATGTTATACCCGTCAAGGGTATCCATCTCATGCAGTTTGTCGGTGTATTGTAACAACAACGTTTCTTCTTCGGGGCTGCCTGAGCTTTGCTCGAGTTGCTTACCTATTACTTCAATTTCATGTTCCAGTGTAAGTACACGTTCAAATGCTCCAAGGGCAACTTCAAATATTGAATCGCCGGTATCAAAACTCAGCAGGTCCTGGTGCAGGTAGCCGATAGACGTACTCTTGCTGCGTTCAACCGTTCCGGCGGATGGCGTGTACTGGCCAACCAGCAGTTTGAGCAAGGTAGATTTTCCCGTACCGTTATAACCGATCAGACCGATCCGTTCATTGGGTTGGATGTGCCAGGTAGCATTTTCAAGTAAAACACGGGCTCCAAATTCAAAAGTCACATTAGTTAATCCTGCGAGCATAAATCAAATTAGCGATTATCAATTCTCCAAAATATAAAAGAAGCCTTCCGGTTGCAACTGCTATGGGGGCTCCAAATGTCAGAACGCGCAAAAATACTGATAATGACCTAAGGAAGACGAATTTAAACAGGGGAGAGGATGTGAATTTTGTGCTATAACCTGTAAAACCTAACTTTACGAAAACCGGTTTAAGAATGAAGAAAGTTTTACTATTCGTTGTCGTTGTTGCAGTTGGAGCCTTTGTTGCTTACCAGCTTTTTGATAATAAAGACGAAACGCCGGCCGGTGAAGAACCAAAAGGTCTTACTGTCGGGAAACAATCCGGTGATTTCCGGCAGTCATTAGATACACTGATGGCGGCCTACTTCTCGCTGAAAGATGCGTTGGTAAAAAGCGATACGGTAAGTGCAAACAATGCCGCCATGCAGTTAGCCGTGGCAGCCGATTCATTAAATGCCGAAGGTATCGAAGGCGATAGTACCGGCGTGATCAAGGAAACTGCTAAGAATTTCGCAGGTACCATCCAGGGTTCCGCGCATGCACTTTCACTTGAACAGGGATTAAATGAAAAACGCCTTGAATTCGAAATGATTTCAGACGCACTTTGGAGTCTTGCCCGTACTGTAAAATACCAGGGTTCAAAGGTGTATTACCAGTTCTGCCCAATGGCTTTTGATAATCGCGGTGCATACTGGATAAGTCAAAATTCAGAGATCAGGAACCCATATTTTGGCGATAAAATGCTTACCTGCGGCAGTAACCGCGATTCAATCTCCTATAATAACTGATAAGTTCGCCACCAATCAATATGTAAATAATATATATTCATGCAGTAGCTGTATCGGAGGTCTTACAATTTTATAAAACATGTAACTTCCCGGCCAGCTAAAACTATTTTGCATGAAAAAAATTCTCATTGCCGTTTGTATATTGACGGCATCCGTTTCCTCGTTCGCACAGGAAAAAGTGGACCAGGAAATGATCCGGAAGATCCGGAACGAAGGTCTCAATAATTCTAAAGTGATGGACATCGTGTTTCAGTTAACCGATGTGAACGGTCCGAGACTAATGAATTCAACCGGCTACCTCAAAGCTGCCAACTACGCCAAAACTGCCCTCACAGGTTATGGTCTTGAAAACGCCAGGCTCGAATCTTGGGGAGATTGGGGCAAAGGCTGGGATCTTGAAAAAAGTTATCTCGCAATGACAGCGCCCTATTACCGCCCGCTGATCGCATTTCCTAAATCATGGACCGCAGGAACAAAAGGCGCACAATCAGCTGAGCTATTACTGGTAACACTCAACTCGGCCGACGACGTGAAAAAATACGAGGGTAAACTAAAGGGCAAAATCCTGATCTTCCCCCGTACCGACACCCTTAAACCAACTTTTGTTCCAGATGCTTCCAGATACACTGATGAGCAACTGAAGACGATGGCAGATTGGGAACCCGCAGCCGCTGCTGCCCGCCCTCCAAGAACAATTACGGCAAATTCACCAGGAGCATATACTGCTGCAAATCTTAATGCGCTGAAACAACTCGCCATGAAAGAAGGTGCATTGGCAATGTTAAGTGCAACTACACGTGGCCGTGATGGTACCATCTTCCCGCAAGGCGGCGGATCATATGCCGCTAACGCCCCGGAAAATTTCCTCGATATGGTGGTTGCTTATGAAGAATATAATTCATTATACCGGTTGGCTGCTGCTAAAATTCCCGTTAAACTTGAGATTGACGTTAAGTCGAAGTTTCTAACAAACGATACAAAAGGATATAATGTAATCGCCGAAATCAAAGGCACTGATGCAAAATTGAAGGAAGAACTCGTGATGCTTGGCGGACACCTTGATTCATGGCACGCATCAACCGGTGCTACCGATAATGCTTCAGGTTGTGCAGTAATGATGGAAGCGGTGCGTATCCTGAAAGCACTGGGTGTAAAACCACGCCGCACGATCCGCATCGCGTTATGGGGCGGGGAAGAGCAGGGACTGCATGGTTCACGTAACTATGTAAAAAATCATTTCACTGATACTACAGTAACCCCCAACACCTATAATAAAGAAGGTGACAAGATCTCTGCCTATTACAACCTTGATAACGGCACTGGTAAGATCCGCGGCATTTATCTGCAGGGTAACGCGGGCGTCCGTGAAATCTTTAAGCAATGGCTCGCACCGTTCAACGACCTTGGCGCTACCACCACCACATTAATGAATACCGGTGGCACGGACCACTTATCTTTCGACAGGATCCTGATTCCCGGTTTCCAGTTTATCCAGGATGCGATTGAATACAGTACAAGAACGCATCACACCAACATGGACAACTATGATCACCTTCAACCGGAAGATCTGAAACAGGCAGCCACCATCATCGCAGCGTTTGTATACCATACTGCGCAACGCGATGAAAAACTCCCCAGAAAAGCAAAACCATAAGAATAATGACCTGTGCGACATCTCATAAATCATTTTTCATTCTTGTTTATCTGGTGACCAACCGATAATTTTGCCCAACTTAAATTTTACTACCTAATGGCAAGACAAATAGCATTTCGGGAAGCACTTCGTGAGGCGATGAACGAGGAAATGAGACGTGACGACCGCGTTTTTTTGATGGGAGAAGAAGTTGCTGAATATAACGGTGCCTACAAAGTGAGCCAGGGAATGCTGGATGAATTTGGTCCCAAAAGAGTTATCGATACACCAATTTCTGAACTCGGTTTTACCGCAGTAGCCGTTGGCGCTGCCCAGAATGGTCTGCGCCCGATTGTAGAATACATGACCTGGAACTTCGCCGTCCTGGCCCTGGACCAGATTCTGAATACAGCCTCAAAAATGCTCGCCATGAGCGGTGGACAGGTAGGTTGCCCGATCGTTTTTCGTGGTCCGAACGGATCCGCAGGACAGCTCGGTGCACAACACTCTACTGCATTTGAGAGCTATTATGCAAACATTCCCGGGATCAAAGTGATTTCGGTTTCAAACCCGTACGATGCAAAAGGCTTGCTGAAAGCTGCTATCAGGGATGAGGATCCGGTAATCTTCATGGAGTCAGAGGTTATGTATGGCGAAAAAGGTGAAGTGCCCGAAGAAGAATATATCATCCCCATCGGTAAAGCCGATGTAAAAAGAAAAGGTACTGATGTTACCATCGTGTCTTTTAATAAAATGATGAAGGTGGCCCTTGGCGCCGCTGTGGAACTTGAAAAAGAAGGTATCAGCGCTGAGGTCATCGATCTTCGTACTATCCGTCCGCTCGACTGGATGACCATTCTGGAAAGCGTAAAGAAAACGAACAGGTTAGTTATTGTTGAAGAACAATGGCCATTCGCATCAATTTCGTCCGAGATCAGCTACCGTATCCAGAAAGAAGGTTTCGATTATCTCGATGCGCCAATCAGGAGGATCACGGCTGCAGATGCACCTTTGCACTACGCTCCAAACCTGGTAGCCCTTGCGTTGCCGGATGTTGCAAGGACCGTGAAATTGGTGAAAGAAGTAATGTATCAGAAGAAATAATAAGAGGCCGGACTAGTTCCGGCTTTTTTTTGGGCACAAAAAAACCGGAACGTAAAAACGCCCCGGTTAAAAATGTATCTGACACTACTATTCAAAAACTTTCACTGCATTTACAAAAGCCATCAGGACAACATACACCAGTCCTAATGTGAGTCCGCCAAGTAAGGCTAGTTTTACAATTGTTCTGCTAACAACAGGAGTGGACTCGAGATGTAACTGTGTTCTCATAGGTTCAATTTTAGGTTTGGATAATTGTTTTTACACGGATAAACACAAAATAGAGACTTATTGCCATAGATGCAACAATTCGTTAACTTTTATTAAACAATTCAAACTATTCATTGTTTTATCCTGATTATCAACTGCTTTTGTGATTCATTTTAAATTCCGGATGAAACCATACGGATTAAGATCTGCCAGATAACCAGAACACTCGATGCTATAACGCTGAATCATGGTCAAATAATGTATTATTTTGCGCAACTGAATTAAGCTATATTAAATATGTCAAACATTCTTATAATAGACGATGAAAAGGCTATCCGTAAAACCCTTACTGAGATCCTGTCGTACGAGGGATACAAGATTGAAGAAGCTGGTGACGGTGAAGACGGACTAAAAAAATTCAAAGAGAAAACCTTTGACGTCGTATTATGCGATATCAAAATGCCTAAACTTGATGGGATAGAATTCCTGGACAAAGTCAGGGAAGTAAACCCCGATGTTCCGGTAATTATGATTTCTGGTCACGGAACTATTGAGACTGCAGTGGAAGCTGTTAAAAAAGGCGCGTACGACTACATCTCCAAACCGCCGGATCTGAATAGATTACTTATTACTATTCGGAACGCGATGGACAAGACCAATCTTGTCGCGGAAACAAAGGTGCTGAAGCGCAAGGTGAGCAAGGTGGAAGAAATGATTGGTGAGTCTAACCCAATCACCCGCATAAAAGACACCATCGAAAAAGTCGCTCCAACTGAAGCAAGAATTCTGGTAACCGGAGAAAACGGGGTAGGGAAAGAACTGGTAGCAAGATGGGTGCATGAAAAGAGCAACCGCGCTTCCGGCCCGTTGATCGAAGTGAATTGCGCGGCCATCCCCAGTGAACTGATCGAAAGCGAACTGTTTGGCCACGAGAAAGGGTCATTTACTTCAGCCGTCAAACAAAGGATCGGCAAATTCGAACAGGCACATGGAGGAACCTTGTTTTTGGATGAGATTGGAGATATGAGCCTCAGTGCACAGGCAAAAGTGCTGCGTGCGCTCCAGGAAGGCAAAATCACCAGGGTTGGCGGAGATAAGGATATCAGCGTTGATGTGCGGGTAATTGCCGCCACGAACAAAGATCTTTTGCAGGAGGTTGAGGACAAAAATTTCAGACTCGATCTTTATCATCGCCTCAGTGTGATCATCATCCATGTGCCTTCATTAAATGAACGTCGCGACGATATTCCATTGTTAGTCGACAAGTTCCTGACAGATATCTGCACCGACTACGGAATCGCGAAGAAGACAATTGAAAAAGAGGCGCTTGATACATTGAAAGAACATAACTGGACCGGTAATATCCGCGAACTGCGAAACGTCGTTGAGCGGCTTATAATTTTGTCCGGCAAGACAATAGTTGCGGAAGACGTGCGCTCTTATGTTCTTCCGAAGTAATTGATTTATATGGAAGTTGCGAGTGACAATTGTATATATTGTTTAAGTGGGCTGGGGGCCGATCAACGCGTTTTTGGTCAGCTTGAACTGCCTGGCAGCAAACTGGTTCATCTCGACTGGTTGCTGCCGCAGGGTAAAACCGAAACGCTTGCAGACTATGCGAAACGTCTGGGTGCCTATATAAAACACGACGAGCCTGTTATCCTGGGCGTTTCTTTTGGTGGAATGATGGCGATAGAGATTGCGAAACACCGAAAAGTGAAGGCAATTATTATCATTTCGTCTATTAAATCGCGTCGTGAGTTACCTGCCTGGATGAAAGTGCTGGGTAAATGTCATGCTGACTTGCTCATCCCGAAAACTCCGCTAAAATCAATTACTCCATTAAAAGCGTTACGGCCGATTCAGAATTACTTTCTTGGTGCAAATTCGCCTGAAGAGATTGCTATTGCAAATGAATTCCGTGATAATGTCGACCCGGGTTACCTGAAGTGGTCGATCCGACATATTTTAAACTGGAAAAATGACTGGCAACCACCAATGGTGTTTCACATTCATGGCGATAACGATAAATTGTTTCCCATCAGCAATGTTGAACCGACACATATAGTAGCCGGAGGTGGGCACTTTATGGTGATGAGTCATTGCAAGGAAGTGTCAAAAATTCTGCTGGAGATCTTGCACACCTCTCTATCTGTCCACTGCCGTCGCGAGGCAGTGTAACAATTTTTGCGTCAATGCTACTAATGGCCGTTCAATCAATTTTGCAAATAGGCCGTTAATCCATAGTTTGGATGGATCTATTTATGGTACTTTTGCCGCAATTCAAAAACCCCTAGGATGAGTTTTCATGATCTTTCAGTTCTTGTTTTAGTTGCTCTTTTACTGGTTATGTTGCCGGCGCCTGGCATTGCCGCTATGTTTAAAAAGGCCGGTGTTCCATCATGGAAAGCATGGGTTCCCTTTTACAACACCTGGGAAATGCACAAACTTACCGGCATCAGGAAGCACTGGTTTTTCTGGCAATTTATCCCCGTTGTCGGCTGGTTCATAACCCTCTGGATCTTTGTTGAGTTTGTAAAACTGTTTGGCAAGTTCAAACTATACGAACACGCCGCCGCTGTTTTTGTACCTTTTTTTTATTTTCCATATATCGGCTATAACAAAGACGACCGTTACCTGGGCCCGGAGGTAGTTAAAAAGCATAAAAAGTCTGCAGCCCGCGAATGGATCGACGCTGCGGTTTTTGCGATCGTTGCGGCCACTTTAATCAGGACCTTTGTATTTGAGGCTTATGTGATCCCGACGGGTTCGATGGAAAAAACATTGCTGATCAACGATTTTCTTTTCGTTAGCAAGCTCACTTACGGGCCCCGTATTCCAAACACACCATTGGCCGTTCCTTTTGTGCATCATACTTTACCAACCTTCAATACAAAATCATATACCGAAATTGTCAGCATTCCTTACAGACGCTGGTTCGAAAAACCTGTTAAACGTAATGATGTTGTAGTGTTCAATTTCCCTGCCGGCGACACACTCACAAAAGAGTTCGATTCAAAGTTTCCCTATTATGATATGGTGCGGGCCTATGGCCGCGATCGTGTCTGGGAAGATTATACGGTGACAACACGGCCGGTAGACAAACGTGAAAACTACATCAAACGTTGTGTGGCCATAGCCGGGGACACACTCGAAATCCGTAACGGTACTTTGTTTGTAAACGGTGTTGAAGCTTTTGTATCACCGACCCAATCTACGTTTTACCGTGTTGAAACTGAAAATATACGACTGGACGAAGAAATGCTTCGGGAAGCAGGAGTACGCCTGAACCAGGATGATGAGTCACCTGACTTTATGAACCTGCAGGGTTATTCTTATATGATAAATTTATCTGACCCCGAAGTTGAAATGGTCAGAGGCATCGCAGGGGTAAAAAATATTGAAAAGGACATCATCAGCAATTACGGTGATACCTACCCGAACGACACAACACATTTCAACTGGTCCATTGATAACTTCGGCCCGCTTTGGGTACCAAAAAAAGGCGCAACCATTTCGCTTACGGCCCCAAATATTTCACTTTACAAACGAGTCATCCATGTATATGAAAACAACAAATGGGAGGAAAGAGATGGTAAGGTTTTCCTGAATGGTCAGCCCGCCACTTCCTACACCTTCAAAATGGATTACTTCTGGATGATGGGCGACAACAGGCATAAATCGCAGGATAGTCGCTTCTGGGGATTTGTTCCGGAAGACCATGTTGTTGGTGGGGCCTGGCTCATATGGATGAGTTGGGACAAGGGACCGAGATGGAACAGGATTTTTAAAACGATTCATTGATAAACTTCAACGGCTGGAATTTTTCCGGCCGTTTTCATTTAATCCATAATTTTAGAACAACAGATACTATGAATCAAAGCATTCACACCATACAGTTTGAAGAATACAACGATACGGCCGGGCTGAATGAAGAAGATGCAGCGCTGCTGTCGACAGCCCGAAACGTAACAGCCGATGCATATGCGCCTTATTCGCACTTCCATGTGGGAGCCGCTGCAAGACTTGAGAACGGCACTATTGTGACCGGCACCAACCAGGAAAATGCTTCATACCCCGTAGGCATATGCGCAGAACGCGTGTTATTGTCTGTAGTAGCTTCTCAACATAAAAATACCCCGATCGACACGATCGCAGTAAGTTATAACCATGTTGGAGGTGAAAGTGCTCACCCTGTTGCGCCATGCGGAATGTGCAGACAATCGCTGGTAGAGTTTGAAACCCGTATGGGCAGGCCCATTAGATTGATCCTTTCCGGCCAGCACGGCAAAGTACTGATTGTGAAAGAGGCTAATCAATTACTACCCCTGGCTTTCCTGAAAACGGAACTCGACGGCAGCAAGCGTTGACAAATAACGGCAGGAACAATTACCGGTTTCGCTCACATTTTAACAAAAAAAGGACACAGCAGGAAGCTCATGAGCCCGGGCAAACCTTAGCTAACGGACCACTGATTACTTTGCAATTTGCAGAAATGCCTTGCCCAGGAATTTGATAATGTCTGATGCAATCAGGGCTTCATGGCCAAGAACTGAAGCGGCGGCATCTCCCGCAACACCATGCACATATGTACCCAGTACCGCAGCGTCGAATGGCTCGTACCCCTGCGCCAGCAATCCCGTAATGATACCCGTCAACACATCACCACTACCGCCGGTTGCCATTCCCGGATTACCCGTGTTATTGAAAACCGCCTTTTCCGCGCCGGCAATCAAAGTGTAGTGGCCCTTCAATACGATGACGATGTTAAACTCCCTGGCCTTTTGAATCGCCCGATCCATTCGTTCAAAATCATTATTGCATTTGCCAAACAGTGTGTCAAATTCTTTGGGGTGGGGCGTAAAGACCGATCCGTGGGGAACTTTGTAAAAAAGCATCGGCTCTGAAGCAAGCAGGTTACCGGCATCCGCATCAATTACAACCGGTTTTTTGAAAGTTTCAAACAGCGAAGGCAGCAGATCGCCTGTCTGGGCCTGGAGCCCGAGCCCGGGTCCGATACCGATCGCAGCAAAACGGTTCAAATCTTCGGGGATACCTGTCAGATAGGTTTCATTCGAATCAGTTATCGTCATCGCTTCCGGAGCAGATTGCTGCATGATATTATATCCGCAACGGGGAACATAAACAGAGGTCAACCCGGCACCTGATCGCAAACACGCTTTTGTGGCCAGAATGGCCGCGCCAATTTTGCCATAACTCCCGGCCATAAGCAAAGCATGTCCAAAAGTGCCTTTATGAGAAAACTTTTTTCTTGGCCGATACATTCGCGATATAAGTGATTTATCGGCCAGTTCCAGTTTGTGATCCGCAGTTTCATGGAAGCTTTTACTTAGACCGATGTCCAGCAGGTGGACTTCGCCTGAATCGGCTTCATTTTCTGCCATCAATTGTGCCAGTTTGTATTGTCCAAAAGTTAGGGTATGGGTTGCCCGAACCCGGGGGTAATCCCTGGAACTATGATCCGCCGACATTCCGCTCGGAATATCTATGGATATTATTTCACATCCCGAATCATTAATATGTTTAATTACCGCTGCATTGAGACCTTCCGGGGCACGGTTCAGTCCTGAACCAAACAATGCATCGATCACGACGTCATTTTTGCGTATGGGCCTTAGCTGTTCTACCGCAGGTATAAACGTAATGCCGGCTCGCGTTTCATGTAAACGTGCAAGATTTGCCTGGAAGTCTTCCGTGCCTTTATGACCAAATTCGGGAATACAAACCATTACCTGATGATCCGAAAGCGCCAGCAACCTCGCGATTACAAGCCCGTCGCCACCATTGTTTCCTTTTCCGCAATAAATCGAAAAATTTCTATGGCGGTAGCCACCATCCATTAACCAGGCAAAACACTGCCCCGCGGCGCGTTCCATGAGTTCCAACGAGGTGATATTTTGTTCCCCGATCGTGAAAGCATCCCATTGGTGCGTTTGTTCCGCAGAATAGATTTGCATACAGCCGCCGCTTTAATATTGAAGCAAAAAGTGCTGCGTAAAGCTATTAATTTTAAGCTATAAACACGGAGTTACCTGAGTGTTATGGCATCATTCTTCTCACTATCGTCACGGAAGTAGTTGCCAAAAACATCAGCAAGATCTTTAGTGCGGTAGATCAGTTTTGAGTCATTGTTACAGAAAGCAATAATGGCAACATTTTCATCAACCAACCTGTAAAAGGCGGTCCGGTTTCCGTGCCACCATCCATTATGATAAACCACCTTCTTGCCATTCTTCAGCAGTAACATGCGCCAGCCCAGACCATAGTTATGCGTGCCTGGTTTTTCAAAACTGTAAGGAGTGTAAGCGGAATCGATCATCTTTTTACTAAAGAAGGTCGCTGTATTAAGTGCCTGGTCAAACTTCAGCAGATCACGTACGGTACTGTAGATATTTTTGTCACCATATACAAGATCAAGAAAATCAAATGCGTATTGGCGACCGTTATTAAAATAGGATGGCAGTGACCGGGCGCTGTCTGCCAGGGTATAAACATAACTGTCTTTCATACCCAATGGTTGAAAAAAATTGCTCTGAAGATATTGGGCGTAGGTCTGGCCCGTAACTTTTTCTATCAGCAGCGCCAGTAACGCGTAATTTGTGTTTGAATAGCTGAAACGACGATCAGGCGTGCCAATATCGATATCCTTATGCCGGGCTATTATAAAATCCAGTACATCCTGGTTCGTAATGGTTCGTTTTTTGTCCCATCCGAGCCGGTCCATATAATGAACGTAATTTGGCAAACCACTACGGTGGTTCAATAAAGTTTTTATTGTTACCCCGCGGCTTGGAAAGTTCGGAAAATAAGCCGGGAGGCTATCTTCAAGAGCAATCAGCCCGTCCTCGGCAAGTTTCAACACTGCCATGGCAGTAATCGTTTTTGAAACCGAGGCAAGGTGAAATGGTGTATTTGGGGTGATGGAATCCTTATGTGCACGGGGGTTGCGAAACCCGCTGTATTGTTCGTAGATAATCTCCCCGTTTTTCGCCACCAGCAAACTGCCATTTAAACGGCCATTACCAAATAGCTTCTCTGCAAATTCTTTG
Organism: Bacteroidota bacterium; assembly: GCA_023416995.1. GTDB lineage: Bacteria > Bacteroidota > Bacteroidia > Chitinophagales > Chitinophagaceae > DATHKG01. The sequence goes on along the minus strand of JAEZGI010000067.1, from coordinate 12,129 downwards.
CTCGCGTCAGCATACCGGCGAAACTCTTCCGGCGTCATCGATGAGGTGGGAGTGGAGATGGCAACGCCCCCATCTGCAATAGTTTTTTTCGGATCTTTGGATGATTCGCCACAGGAAGCTAAAATCAGTATTAGGGAAACGCAGCTCAAGAAGTTTTTCAAACGGACCTTTTTTCTGGTTAGTGAACAAAGTTATGGCAACCTCCTGCGCTTTTTCTATTAAACAGGGGTTATTATTAGACAACTAAATTTTTTACGGGCAAAATGCTAATGAATACTGATTACTTTCTAAAAGTTAAGTCTTCATCATCTGAATCAGTAATTCCCTGTGAACTACGCGGTTGTCTCAAACGGTTTTTCCATTCCGATTTTAAGACACATATTTGCAATCTCAGATCAACGAAACGCAAAAATTGACCGCGCTAATATGAATGACAAAAAAAATACCAGTTATCCAAAGGAGAAGATTAATATACTGTTTCTTGAAAATATCAGTGATACGGCCGTCCGACAACTCAAAGAGGCGGGTTATAGTTCGGTACGAAAACTAAACGGCGCTTTGTCAGAAGAACAACTGATCAGGGAAGTGAAGGATGTACACTTACTTGGTATCCGTTCAAAAACGCAGATCACTGAAAAAGTTCTTGAAGCAGCTAAAAAACTCCAGGCTATCGGTTGCTTTTGCATAGGTGTGAACCAAGTGAACCTCAAAGCCGCAACACGACTTGGAATAACCGTATTTAACGCGCCTTATTCAAATACCCGTTCTGTCGCCGAACTGGTGATAGGATTATCGATCATGCTGATTCGCCGCATCCCCGACAAAAACACGGCGGCGCACGAAGGCACCTGGATGAAAGAAGCTAAAGGCAGCTACGAATTACGTGGAAAAACCCTGGGTATAATCGGCTATGGGAATATTGGATCGCAGGTGAGCGTGCTGGCCGAAGCCATGGGTATGAAGGTAATATTTTACGATTCTGTTACGCGGTTGCCACTGGGTAACGCCGTAGCTAAAAAGTCTTTGAAAGATGTTGTAAGCGAAGCAGACATCGTGACCCTTCACGTACCGGAAACTGCTGCCACCAAAAATCTTATCAATAAAAACAATCTTAAATACTTTAAGAAAGGCTCCATATTGATAAACTATGCCCGCGGGGAAGTAGTTGATCTGGAAGCGCTCAGGAAGTCGTTACTGGATGAGCAACTTTCAGGGGCTGCTATCGATGTGTTCCCCTGGGAACCAGAAAAAAATGGCGATCGTTTTGAAACACCATTACAAAATTTGCCTAATGTGATCCTTACACCGCATATTGGCGGTTCTACAGAAGAGGCTCAGCAAAATATAGGGCAGGACGTGAGCAACAAATTGTATGAATTTCTTGAGATGGGTATCTCAATAGGCTCGCATACCGTACCACCCCTGAGTATGCCTCGCCAGGAAGGAGCACATCGCATTTTACATATACACCGTAATGTGCCGGGAGTGCTTTCTGAAATCAACACCCGTCTTTCAAAACATAATATTAATATACTTGCGCAATACCTTAAGACCAATGACGAAATTGGTTATGTAGTGCTGGACCTCGATAACAAGTTGTCGTCTGAAGCATTTGATCTGTTAAAAAATGTAAAGGAAACTATTAAGGTTCGTTTACTGTATTGAGTGCAACATAAATCTGCGAGTATGTCACAGGAAATGATAACATCGCTGCAGGAAGCGCTTACCGTTTCGCCGGATAACGTACCACTCAGGTTACACCTGGCCGAAGTGCTGCTGCAGGAAAAGATGTATGAAGAAGCTGCGCGTGAATTTTCAGACGTGTTGAGCAGAAGTTATGGTAACAGGAAAGCAAGACATGGGTTGGCTGAAACATATTTTCACCAGCAAAAATATTCTGCTGCCATCATCATATTTGAACAATTGGGAAATGACATTGAACTGCCCTCGCTTGTTCATTACATTAAATGTCTCATTCGTGAACGATCGTTGGATACAGCACAGGATTTGTATCAGCGCGTGCTGGCATTGAACCCGGGATTCAGGGATGAAGAAATTGATACTGCACTCAGGATGCCCGGAGGCATGAGTGCGATAGATGATTTTGATGAAGATGATACTGATTTTCTTGACGACGAAAGATATTTTCTTGAAAATCCCGGAATCAAGTTTTCCGATGTAGGAGGTATGGAAAAGGTCAAGAATGAAATTTCAATGAAAATCATTCAACCTTTAAAAAACCCTGATTTATACAAAGCATTTGGAAAAAAGGCAGGTGGTGGTATCCTGTTATACGGACCACCGGGCTGTGGTAAAACCTACATAGCCAAAGCCACTGCTGGTGAGATCAACGCGCGATTCATCAATATCGGATTGCACGATGTTCTCGACATGTGGATCGGCAACAGTGAAAAAAATCTCCACGAAATTTTCAGTGTAGCGCGGAGAAATACACCTTGTGTTTTATTTTTTGATGAAGTGGATGCTATCGGAGCCAGCCGCAGCGACTTGCGCCAATCAGCAATGCGTCATGTCATCAACCAGTTCCTGGCAGAACTGGATGGGTTAAATGCAAACAATGATGGCATATTAATATTAGCTGCTACCAACGCCCCATGGAGCGTTGACGCTGCGTTTAGAAGACCTGGTCGTTTCGATCGCATCATCTTTGTAGAACCACCGGATGAACCGGCCCGCCAGGAGATCATCAGGACCATGTTACAAAACAAACCTGTGTCTGATATTGATATATCCAAAGTGGCAAAGGAAACAAACGAATATTCCGGCGCAGATATCAAAGCGATGATAGATATCGCAACAGAAGAGAAGCTGACGGCTTCGATGGCCAGCGGCAAACTTGAACCCATCACCACACGTGATCTTTTGAAGGCCGCGCGGGTGCATAAACCCAGCACACGCGAATGGTTATCATCCGCCCGTAATTATGCATTATATGCGAATGAATCGGGTTTGTATGATGATATCCTGAAATACCTGAAGATCAAAAAATGAATAAGAGAAAAGAATGGAGGACCTCACGCCCCACATCCAGCGAGCACAGCTATTAATTGAACAGGGTCGTCCAAAAGAAGCTGAAAAACAACTGCAACACGTTCTTGAAGTTGAGCCAGGCAATCATTACGCAATGTCATTGCTGGCCAAATGCAAAATCGATCAGAAGTTATTTTCGGAGGCAACCGAAATTATGCGCAGGGCCATCGCTGAATCGCCTGACGAAGATTACTACTACTATCTGCTGGCTTTCACCTTTTATCATCAGGATAATAATGCTGCGGCTATCACACATCTGGCAGAAGCCTGTGCAATCAATCCACATGCTGCAGCTTATTTTGGCCTCTGGTCGATGATTCTAATAGAAGAAAAAGATTTCAGTGCTGCACTTGAAAAGGCTGATGAAGGACTCGCCGTGGATCCGCATGAGATCACCTGTCTTAATGCCCGTAGTACCGCATTGAATAAACTTCGACGCATCGACGATGCAGTGCGCACAATGGAGAATGCCTTAAAACAGGATCCCGAAAACGAGTATACGCATACGACCATCGGCTGGAATCTACTTGAGAAAGGAAATCATAAAAAGGCCGTGATGCATTTCAGGGAAGCGCTTCGTATCAACCCTGAACTTGATTCTGCGCGTAATGGTTTTAAAGAAGCACTGAAATCTAAAGTAGCACCATACAGGTGGATACTGCAGTATAGTTTTTGGATCAATAACAAGGGTAAACAATTTCGATGGATAATACCCATAGCAGTTTTTGTGGGAGTAAGGATTTTTGCAGGAGCGTCGGCAGCCCAGGGAGGGAACTGGACGATTTTTAGTGGCGTCCTGATTGTGCTATATCTTGCTATGGTAGCAACCAGTTGGGTGATTTATCCCCTGGCCAATTTCTTTCTGTTGTTTGATAAAGATGGGAAATACGCGGTTTCGTCTGAGGAAAAATGGAACGCCCGTTTTTTTGTCGCCGCCCTCGTAACCGGCGGGCTCATTCTGAGTATACAGTTTTTACTTTTTGCCGGAGAAGCATTTGGGGCCCAGCTATTACTCACGGGGCTGGTTGTGATGTCACTCTGCGTTCCGCTTGGTCATATGCATTTTCCTTTGAAGTTGTCGGGCAATAGTTTTGTTCAATGGTATGGAAAGGGCCTGGTCTTGCTGGGATTGATCACAGCTATCATATTAATTATAAACGCTGCAGCAGGACAAACGCTGTCTGTTATCTATTTCGTAGGCTTCGCGGCATTTCTTTGGATACACTCTTTGTCTAATCGCTGATATTGCTGCTAACCAGTGCCGGCGGAGAACGATAGTTTACAATTCGACAATAAATGAATTATGACAGATCAAAAGCCTTTTATCAATATACCTGTTTCACTTCCCGGACGTGCAACATTACCGCTTGGAGGTGTTCACGTGCTTGCCGGTGATATCGGTGGAACAAAAACACATCTCGCATTGTTTCATGCAACAAGAAATGAATTAAAGCTGATCTCCGAAAAAAAATTTGCATCTGCAGATTACAGTGCAGTGTCTGATATCATCGATGTGTTCCTTGCTGAATGCGCGATTCATACGGCGCAAAGGATTAGTCTGGGCGTTGCGGGCCCGGTGCTTGATGGAAAGGCTGATCTGACAAACCTGAACTGGGTAGTAGATGCCGATAAGTTACAGCGTCATTTCGGGGTAGAGAATGTAGCGTTGATAAATGATCTCGAAGCCATAGCTTATGGACTTTCAGAGTTGTCGGCGGATCACCTTGTCCAGTTATTGGCAGGCAACCCTCTTGCCAGGGGAAACATGGCTATCATTGCACCGGGAACGGGACTGGGCCAGGCTGGACTTTTCTGGGACGGAAAATTTTATCATCCATTCCCTACCGAAGGAGGACATTGCGATTTCAGTCCCCGTACACAGCTGGATTTTGACTTGTTTCAATGGCTGCAATCAAAGTATGGTGTGGTGAGTTGGGAGAAGCTCGTTTCTGGCCCCGCGATAGTTGATATATATAACTATCTCAACAAAACACGTAAAGGTGACACGCCGGCCTGGTTGCAGGAGCAGTTGGCCACAGAAGATGACGCAGCAGCCATTAGCGGCGCAGCAGATGCGGAAACAGATGAAATCTGTATTAAAACCATGCAGTTATTTGTAAGATACCTCGCACGCGAATGCTCCAACCTGGTTTTGAAAATGAAAGCGACAGGTGGATTATTCATCGCCGGCGGCATCCCACCCAAAATAGTTGAGCTCATTCAACGGAATGATTTTTATGTGCACTACATGGATTGCGACAGGATGCAACACCTACTGGAAGAGGTCCCGGTATTTATCGTTAAGAACCAGCAAACGGGTCTTATTGGTGCAGCCTGCCATGGTGCTTACGCAACATCTGTCTGAATTTTATCAGTTAGTATTCAGTTGTAAAGAAACCTGCGCCTGATTGTATTAAGACTTTGTTAAAGACAGGGGAGTGCCGCACATTCCGAGGCTGGCGGTCGTCTAACGTCTTTATCCTTTAATCGGATTATAATAAATCTCGTTGTTATTAAGGTTCTGGCACACGAACTTTGCCGGTCTCATTAAATTCAAATTTTTTCTAATGAAAGTTTTCCTTGCTTCCTTATTGTCTTTGTTTGCAGTAATAACGATTAACGCGCAGGACATGCGTGTAGCGCCTTCTAACGGAAAATTCATTGGGAAAGTAGTGGACGCTGCAAATAAAGGTTTGGAAGCCGCTTCAGTTCAACTTTTCATCAAAGGAACAGACAGCCTGGTAGGGGGTATGCTTACCAGGCCCAATGGCGATTTCAGTATTGAAAACCTCAACGTAAGAGATACATTCAGACTGGTAATAAGTGCGATTGGCTATAAAGAAGAAGAAAAGGAAGTTTTTTTCACCATCTCGGGTGATCGCCCACCTGTGAAAGACCTTGGTAATCTGGCTGTAACCCAACAAGCAGAAGCACTTGGTGCTGTAACCGTTACTGCGCAGCGATCTGCGTTAACAATGGGAATAGACAGGAAAATATTTAATGCGGACCAGGCATTAACTGCTGCCGGTGGTACCGCTGTCGATCTGATGAAAAACATCCCCTCAATTACGGTAGATGTTGACGGTAATGTGCAATTAAGAAATGCTGCTCCACAGATATTTGTAGATGGTCGGCCGACCATTCTTACACTTGATCAGATTCCTGCCGATAACATCGAAAGAGTGGAACTAATTACAAACCCGTCAGCAAAGTTTGATGCAGCCAGTGGTGGTGGTATCATCAACGTGGTACTTAAAAAGAACCGGCGGCTTGGTTTAAACGGTATTGCTTCCATTGGCGCAGGTTCGCCAAATATCCTTAATGGAAATCTTACACTAAATCTCCGCGAGGGCAAATTTAATTTCTTCGCAAGTGGGAGTTATAATCAATCAGGTGGTAAAGCGCGTGGTGAAACCTTCAGACAAAATAAACGACAGGGAATAATTACCGATTATTTCAACCAGCAGTCGTTAAACGAACGCGAAAGAAGATTTGGTTCTGTTCGTTTCGGTTTTGATTATTTCCTCGACAACAGGAATACGTTCACAGTTACACAGAACTTTGTAAAGGGTAAGTTTGGTGGAGATGAAACCCAAAACCAGCAGTACTTCAACAGTATTCAGCAACCTCTACGATATGGCGATCGGTTGGGCGAATCAAATGCGAATTTCAATCGTAGCAATACACAGCTTATCTATAAACACAATTTTGCTAAAGAGGGCCAGGAGATAACTGCCGATGTGAGTTATAACCGTGGGAAAAATGAAGATGAATCTTCTATCCTGAACAATTATTACAATCTTGATGGAACTGTATTTCAGCCTGCGAATCGTGTACAGAACTCTGGCGGTGGCAACAGCGAACAGTTAACCGTCCAGATTGATTATGTAAACCCGGTTTCTGAAAAAGCAAAATGGGAATTTGGTGTACGTTCTTACAGGAACAGTTCTGCCAGCATATTCAATGCATTTTCATTGCAAAATGGCTCTGCTACAAAGCTTCCACTAAGCAATAATTATGAATATGAAGAAAGAGTGAATGCTGTGTACGGAACGTTTTCAGGTACCGCCGGAACCTTTAAGTATCAATTAGGTTTACGCGCCGAGCAATCTAAATTTGATGGTTTACTGGTTGATAGCGCAAGAAAATTCGGTTATCAATACCCGGCCAAATTCCGTGATTTATTTGATGGATTGTTCCCCAGCATATTTCTTACAAAAGATGCAGGTAATGGTCATGAGTTGCAGTTGAATTACTCACGCCGTATTCGTCGTCCAAGCTTCTGGCAATTAAATCCGTTTGTCGATATTGCCGATCCGGTAAATATCCGCCAGGGTAACCCGGCCTTGAAGCCTGAGTTCATCAATTCATTTGAGTTCAATTACAACTATACTTATTCATCCGGCAGCTTCCTGGGAGTATTGTATTACCGGAACAACCCGGCCGACATTACACAGTTCAGTGACACCATCAGCGCAGAGCAATACGAAAAACTGAACAATGCGGCTGTTGATCCTAACGCAATTCTTAACACTTATGTGAATGCACAGGCAACCAATCGTATGGGCGCTGAGTTTACTTTGCAGCAAAAGATTGGCAGAAACTTCGACATCACACCAAGTGTTAACCTGCAGTACAGAAAGGTCAATGCAGTAATCAACGACCTGGATCTGAGCAATGAAGGTTTTAACTGGGAAGCTAAGTTGATAGCCAACTATCGTGTATCAACAGAGTCGCCGGCCTCGATATTTAATAAACTGAGTTTCCAGCTAACCGGTGAATATGAGTCTCCCGAAGTGATTCCCCAGGGAAAAAGAAAAGAACAGTATAATGTAGACTTTGCACTGCGTAAAGAATTCCTGAAAAACAACAGGGCGTCGCTGACATTCAGTGTCAATGATGTTTTCAATACCCGGCGATTCGGTACCATTTATGACACCGAACAGTTTTACCAGGATTCATACCGGAGATGGAACGTTCGTAGCTTTCGTGTAACTTTCAGTTATAAATTTGGAAGCTCGGAGTTTTCATTGTTCCCGAGACGTAACGACAGGCGGGGTGGTGATGATGACGATGACAGGAACGCACCCCCCGATAATACCAGCAGCGCAACCAACAGATAATATGAGTCAGACCAGATCAGGCCTTGATGCGATGTCGATGAATCTTGCAATCAGGAACAGGCGAAGTGTGTTCTCATCACAGTTCGACCAGTCAAGACGTGTCCCCGACGAAATTGTTATGGAGATTCTTCACAATGCCAACGCTGCGCCTTCACATAAGCTCACAGAACCCTGGAGATTCACAATATTCACGGGAAACGGACTTGAGAAACTGGGAAGATTACAATCGGAGATATATAAAGCAAACGCAGGTGAGCGGTTCAAACAAAACAAATTTGAAAATCTGCAGACTGCACCGAAATTATGTTCGCATGTAATTGCTATTGGTTGCAAAAGAAGCATTGGGGTGATTCCGGAGCTTGAAGAGGTTGCGGCTGTTAGTTGTGCAGTTCAAAACATTTATCTGAGTCTGGATGCGCATGGAATAGGTGGTTACTGGAGCACCGGTGGTATTACTTTTATGGAAGAAGCGAAACAGCTGGTTGGTCTTGAAGCCCATGATCTGTTTATGGGTTTTTTCTATCTTGGTTATGTGCAGGTGCCATCAGTTCACCGTACACCATCTGCACTGGAGCCAAAAATTACCTGGATAAGAGAAGCGTTATAACAAAATCATGATTGGTTTTTGCCATAACGCTTCGTTTATTTGATCTCAGTAGGTGATTAGTTTCTGTATACTCTTAGTGATTCTTTTTCGTTGGTTGCAGTATTCAAAATGATTGTAAGCATTGCGTTGCGCGGTACCGCGGCTCCAAACTTCAGATTTAATTGCGCATTCTGACCAATCGCCTCCGAACCGGTTTGTACCAAACGGCCATCCTGGGTAAAGATCTGGTAAGTACATTTTCCAGAAACAGTAGTTGGTAAGGTTATATTGAGCTGGTGCGTGGCCGGGTTTGGAAACGCTTTTAAAGCTGCACTACGATCTGCGCCAGTGGAGATTTTGCGAACCTCCGTGTAATCAACCGTCCCATCAAAACTCACTGCTGCTATCCGGTAATAGGATAATCCTGCTGCCATAAGATCAACAGCGTTGTACTGATTTGCCGGACTATTTGAACGGGCAGGTGTTACCTGTGAAATGGTTTTGAAACTGATTCCGTCGTTCGATCTCTCCACGTTAAATGTTTTTACTGAAACTTCATTCGCAGTGTTCCAGAAAAGGTTAACGGTTCCGGTAGTAGTTTCTGCAAGCTGGAAAGAAACAAAATTTACCGGTAAAATCAGGGCCATCGAAAATACACGCATATCGATATTATCAATAACAGGCACGTTACGGCCGGTTGCATCCATTAATCTTCCAATTACCGGCGCACCGGCGTTTTTCCAGCTTAATGACCAGCCACCTTTACCCACATAATTATACACGGCCACACCATCAACCCATACATTGGCTACACCGGTCATGTGATCGTATACAAACCGGTATGTGTGAAACTTATGATCATCAGGAATATTATAAATGCTGCCGGAGCTGATCTGATTGGTGGTGCCATTAGGATTGAGAAGAGTAAACTTCACAAACAATTTTCCGCCACTCATTCCAAAATCAAATATTGTTGAACGTGTCAGAAAACTTGCATCCGATTCTTCGCGACGGAAGTCGATTGAAAAATCCAGTGAAGGCACATCATAATACGTAGTGTTCGGTAAAGTCAGGTTGATATCGTTTGAACCGGTTCCCGGGCTAAGCGCATAATTTGACGTACCGCTTACCAAAGCAACTGAGGCGGTTGAACCAACCGATACGGCTGATGGACCAACGTCGGAAGTCAAACGATTTGCAGTTGGGCCATCCCAGCTAAATTTTGTCAGCACCTGTGCGTTGACTGTTATCTGGGCTAAAACGACTGCTGAGAGTAAAAATGTTTTCATAACTATTCGGTTGTCCCTGATTTGCCATCAACGTGCCAGTTTACAAACGGTTGTTTTTTAGGCGGATATCTTTCGGATAGCTGGATTTTATTCCCATATAAAGACGGCGGTTCTAATTCAGGGAATCAACAATCCTTTTGTCTTATAATATATATTATGTTAAATAGAAAAAAGAACTTAAAACCCGGAGGTTAACCCGGGTTCCATGGGATAATTTGTTATGCCGTTCGGTGTTGCATTCAGAGTTGTCTTTCGATGTTGTCTTTCGATGTTGTCTTTCGGAGTTGCCTTGCGGTGTGGCCTTTAGTGTTGCCTTTATGTGTTGCCATTCGGTTCTGCATTTCGGTGCCATTCGGTTCTGGCGGCACGAATTGCTAGTTTCAAAAGGACAACAACACACCTACTGAAGCATAATTGATCCAGGTGAAATTGTAGATTTTATCATTGTCGGCGCCACCTTCAACAACACGATAGCCCAGCTTTACACCAAAATTTTCGTTGACGTTATATGAAACACCAGCGAAAATATCTTCAGCCCTGCCAAATTTCGAAGCCAAAGCATCGCCCTCCAGTATCGCGGTCCATTTTTCAGATGGTTTGTAGCCTACATAAAAATTTACTAATGGCACAAAACCTACATTATCATAATGAGTGTCCCTGGAATCGTTTCGGAACCGGATATCGGCATCACGGATTTTTCCTGTTAACCCTGCACCAACGGTCCAACGAGTATTCATGATGAAGTTGTACCGATAGGTTAACCGGTAAGAATTGAATTTATAATCAGCCACCAGATCTTCGTTTGCGGGGAACACAGTGTTATTGAAGTTTACTGGTTGTTGAAAAGTGCCTTTATATTTTACAGTTAAAGGTGCATATAAAAGTGAGATCCGGTGTCTCTTAGCAATCGTGTAACCTGCCCGCACGCGATAAAAAATTTTTGGTTGTGCTTCAAGTTGATCACTGATGTCAACTAAGGTTCCACTGGTGCCAGGTATTCGTACGTCATTGTAATTAGTTCCCGGAATCAAACCTGCTTCAAGGTCCGCATGGAATTGTGCTGCTACCTGTTGAGTGCAACCTAGTACCAGTGCCAGACTAATAATTCTCGCTATCATCTTCATCTGAGTGTTTCGCGCTGCTATAAAAAGCTTGTGCCATTGGTTATAAAACAAAAAGACCGCAATTGCGGTCTTTTTGTTGGGTGTTATTTTGTTTAACTTCCTTAGTGTTTTTTGTCAACATCGTTAAACTTGGTAGTGTATTCTGCAACCTTCTCGTTGTTTTGTTTTTGTTCGTAGATCGTAATGGTAAGATCGTACGCATCTTTTAAAATATTTTTCTCTTCAAGTTTTAACTTACCCTGGCTACCCAGCAGTTCATCAACCTTTGCAAAATAAACCAGTGCCGCATCAAACTTCTTGTTCATTTCTGTTCTCAGATCTTCTTTTTGTTTTAATTGCTCTGGTTTAAGGCGACCACCTTGTGGAGGACGAATTGTTTTGTTCACATTGTTGATGTCCACGCCCTGGTTGTAGAGGATCTGTCCCATCAGCATTTGAGAGTTTGCATAATCACCTTTCTTTTCGATACTTTTTGCAATCTGCTCGGTAGCTTTTGCAATCAGTTCTTTTGAGTTGGCCGGACGTTGTGCACTATCCTGGTTGTAACCTGCCTGGTAAAGCTCAACACCATAGTTGAAATAGAAAAGGTGATTGTCGGGGTTTTCTTTGATTACCTGCTCATATTTAGCAAAAAGCTCTTCCTTGGTTCCTTTTTCACGCGCCATCTCCAGTTCAAATCCTGACCAGAAAGTTTCCTGTGGATAAACCTCTCTTCCAAGTGCAGCAAATTTTGTTGCTGTGGCCATGTCTTCTTTCTGACGATAATGATCCGCGAGCCATTTGTAGATCTCTACGAAACCTTCAGCTTTGGCTTTGCTTTCTGCTATCTTGCCGTAATAGATAGCTGCTGTATCTGGCTTGTTGGCTTTTTCTGCCGAAATACCAGCATACAATGTAGTGGTTGTATCAAGTGAAATAGGAACCAGCTTGTTTGCAGCAAGCAGATCGAATATCCT
>JAEZGI010000059.1 GCA_023416995.1 Bacteroidota bacterium | reverse complement strand
CGAAGATTATAAGAATAGCGGGTGTAAACTTAACGCTTATATGAGAATTGTCTTCCTGATTATCTCAATCCAGTTTTGCGGTACTTTTTTTTCGTTCGCGGAAGAGCATTATAAGGATAGTATCTCCTGAGATTATTCAAATCCGGAAAATTTCGGAAATTTAAGGATCAGGTAGCACATAACTCTGTCGGGCTGGCGCTCGGTTTGATAAATCACAATAGAATTCAACTTCTTCTTAGTTTGTAGACTATTTCGAATATGATCGATAGTTGTTCTATCAGCCAACAATTCTGGTGGTTTGACGTAGGCCACTTTCGCAGGCGTGAAAATATCGAAACTCAACAATATTGGGAGCAAAGTTTGTTTCATGTTTGATTCCTGGGTAACTGGTCGGAAAATCTGGGCAGGTTAAAAATGGATATTTTATTTTTGAACTTTACGAGAAGCAATGAGTGTGATACTTAATCTATCCGATTACCCATCAAATTTTTATATCATGGACGCAGCCAGAGTTGTTATTCAAAAAACTGCTAACAGCCCTCAAAATGGTTTTCTTTTTAAATGAAAAGAGTTTGAATTGAAAAACGAAACTGGTTTTTCCAGACTTATATTTTTTTTGCTTTACACTCCGTGAACCATTGTTTTAGATATTGAAACAATCTATTTAACGAAGTGGACTATGCTTTTTCTCATTCAACTTCGGCAGCTTGCTGCCAAAATCGGTTTATAATATTTGTATCAATTTTGGAATGTTGTTTATAATTTTCATTATTGAAAATCAGCGACTCTTTCCTTAATAGAAGTGTATCTGTTTGCTCTTTTATCATTGTGTCCCCTGGAAGATTTAAAAAACCATACACTTTTCTATAGTTAATTATTACAAGGCTGTCACGGAGTTCCCATTTCCCGTAAAATAAAGAGTATCCAGGTTCCGAAGTAAGCATCAAGCTGTCGTCCCTTCCCGGGCTATTATTGGAGCCTAATAGTATAAACTCAGAACCCTTGAAAGACAAAGTGTAAAATGAACTATACTTTATTTTTTCGAGCTCAGGATCTCCACTTTCCGCTCTTTCCCATTCAATTTTTTCAGGCACCCAATTTCCTTCCAAGCTTTTTGTTTGCAGAACCCCATTTAATCCTGAGCAAGAACTCAAACTTAGTAGTGTAATTAACATTGTTTTTAACATAAAATAATGTTATGGGTTTTGAACTACAAAAGGCTAACCGGGCTTCTACAGGCCGAGCTTCTTGCAACTTTTTTTTAAAAATTCGTTCTCGACCCGGAGCTGCCCAATCTGGGCATACAGCTCCTGCGTATCAACATCTGGCTCTTCAGGCTTATCACTTTTTTCAAAAACAGCACTCATGTTTGAAATAAATTCCGCCTTCCAGCGAGCAATGATAACCTGGTTGACATCAAATTTCTTTGCGAGCTCAGCCATGGTCAGTTGGCCTTTGACTGCCTCTAAAGCCACCTTGGCTTTGAAGGTGGAACTGAATTTTCTTCGCGTTTGCTTTTTCATTTGAGCTTGTTAAATTAATGAATATTTTTAACTAAGCCCGTGGTCCGAAATAGCGGCAGTATTATACTCAGCGGTAACAATAGCTCTGAATATGAACTGAAGTTGCTCGTTCCACCAGCTATATTTTAGCAAAAGGATTGTGGGTTGGCGTTGTCATTATAATAATAAGTGCCTGAGCAATTCCATTTAGCCTATAGTTTAGTTCACCTTAAAAGTGCTTGAAACCGCAACACCTACGTCCGTCATTGGTATCGAAATGCTGTGGCCAATCTTAATTGAGTTGGTTTTCAATACTACTTTTGGAAACATAAGATTGCCATAATGTGATAAGGAACTATCAAGAGCTTCAGAAAAGTTCGATTTTGAAATTATAGTATCAACAATAATGTTGCCGTTTTTTTTAATTTGTAACATCGTGAAGGACTCAAAGACCCGGAAACAATCAATCCCATAATTACCCACATATTTTTTTGGCACTATAATCGGTTTGGTAGAGTCGAAGTCAGTTTTCAATGAAACATTAAAAAGGTCATTGTTAATCTCAAATACTGTATCAATTACAGCATTACTTCTATAATCATTTGAATCTACTGGATTGAGATCATCAATTGCAGACTGGTCGAATCCATCTGTGTCGTTCCCGCTTAAACGATTAATACTGGATTGATTAGCGGTCGCTGGCTGATCTTCATTTGAGTGACATGATGTAACTAACAGTATCACCATCACAAAAAAGAAATTAGTTGAGTTCATAATCATTGTTACTAAATAAATGAATTTCATGGAAAATTTGCAGACTCAATTTGTAGACAATGCCTCTTGAGATCTTCTAATAGCCTTACTTGCGTTCAACATTATTCTATCTATTTCTTCTTTTGTATATTTTTTATTTTCTGGAGTAGAAGTTGATTTCTGGCTATTATGACTATCTGGCTTCGAATCCCATTTATAAAAACCTTGAACACTTTTGCCCAGCCCCTCGCCCATTATTATAGTTCTTTCTTCTGGTCCGACTCCACCATGAGAATCGATCATAGTAAAGGATGATATGCCGCCAGCCTTATCTCTGGTAATTCCTACTACCATTCCTGTATGATATGCATATCCTCGACTTAGTTTAAATGTGACAATATTTCCTTCAACAACTTCCTTATCATCAATTTTTGTGGTATTGTTTTGAATGTTAACAACGCCCGATCCGCCTGATCCAAAGTTGGGATTTTTTTCTTGGCCAGCGACAACGCAAGCCGCTACTAAACCCGAACAATCGACTTTTTCCCCGGGTTCACCTTTTTCGCCCATTTTATATTGATTTCCCGGCTTTTTTTCATTTACATATTGTTTTGCTTTTTCAACCGCCTTTGCGCGTTGCGCCGAATCTCTCCCGTCGGGATCAATCAGTCTTATAGGATCATTATATACGTAAGCATACGGCGAATAATTAAAATGATTATCTTCGATAGCAGGATCAACCACATGCCATCTACCGATCTGGGGATCATACATTCTTGCACCGTAATCATACCATTCTAAGCCACTGCCGTCCGCAAATTCTTTCTCCTGTTTTTCTTTTCCGTTGAACTTGTATTTATTCTCCAACTTACCCACAGCCTTCGAACTTAGCCCAGCCATTGTTAGCCCAAACGGATAATAATGTGTTTCCTCGAGCACTGGCCCTTTGTCGTGTATAACTTGCAAATTATCAAAATACACGTCGATCAAAGTTTCATTACTTGCATAGATATAAACATAACCATTTTTGGGAACTTCTACAAGCATGATACTGTGTGACTTAAATCCCCCGGTTGAATTAACCTGATCAAAACCACCTCCGGCATATTCAAATTGTTCATTGAAAAATACCCAATTAATATATGCTTTGGGTACTGACCCATTTGTACGGGCGGGGTTTGTGAGATAGCCATTCACTGCACTCGTAATGCTCGTGATCGCATTCAAGCCCGACGCTGTTGCACCCTTCACCGCAGCAAGATTACCAGGCGTTCCAATAAAACCTTGCAACAAGCTTAATACCGGAACCTGGTAATTAGCTCCTGTAGCAGGAGTATAAAAACTTTTACCAAAAATTGAGATTTTATCACCAGACATCACTTTTAAGGTAATCCCCAAACCAGTAACACCGCCAGTCGATGTAGCCGTGAGTTTGTACGCTTTCTGGCTTTGAGCAGCAGGATTACCGTTTGGATTTGGATTGTATGGAGGATTGCCATTGTTATTGGTATTTGACATTGCAGCCGGCTTCGTCACAACATTACCGGTGGATATTGAATAATAATCCTTTTCAACATAAACCGCGTCAGTTGGTGTCGTTAAACTACCCTCAAGCGTTGCTGCTGGATAAATAGTCTGCTGCTGCTCCTCGGTCAATACCATTCGAACGTTTCCAAGATGATCCTTTATAAAATAGTCATAATCGAATCGTGCCGGAGTTGATCCCACTGCAGGAGTAAAACGGATCCTACCCTCCTCATGCTGGATAAGCTGCAGAATATCATTTTCGTAGACCAAACCGCCCAGGTATAATGTTGTTTTGGTCGGCTGGCTTGTTTCGGCAACGGTCTTCTTTAATTTGTTCCCTCTTGCGTCGTATACATAACTAATGGTGCCTTTGCCAGTCACACTGATAATTTCGGGAAGGTTCAAATGATTATATGTTATGCCGCTGATAAACTTATTGAGATCCGTTATCAGGTTGCCATTAACATCATATGAATAATCATTGCCAGTGCCATTGGCGCCATCTTTAAAATCTCCCAGTTTACTGAGAGGATCAGAAACAAGGTCGACCACTTTTTGCAGCTTGTTGCTGTTATTGTTTAATTCATAAGTATATGACAACTGGTCGATTGGCTGGGAAAGCATTCCTTTGAAACCTTTTGTATTCATACTGAGAATGTTACCATTCGCATCGTAGGAAATATTGTTAACCTGGAAGTCAAGCTTATTTTTATTCCAGGCGGTGCCTGCACCCTGGTTAAAGTCTGCGCCCAGGATTCTATTTGCAGCATCATAACTATAATCGAACTTCCTGAGTTCTGCATCTCCTTTCGATTTCCAGATCGTGCCCGCTATGTTTCCATTATATTGAGCTGCCGTATAAATACCGTTAACTGCACGGGAATTATTTGTTTTGTCATATGCCAGCTCAAATGAAAACCAACGCTGATTTTCGGCTGCCAGATAACTTCTGTTTACACCTAACAACCAGCCCCTCACATTGTATTCATAATCAAGAGGCGCCGCAAGCGTGCTACCGAGCGTCTTCTTTTTCACCTGCCCCAGCTTGTCATATTCAATCTGAGAAATAATTTTGAAAGCCGACATTGCTCCGCCGTTAACTTGTGGATGACTCAGCTTCTTTTCTACCTTTACGACGCGCCATAAATTATCGTAGGTCATTTTGGTAGCAACCACTGTCGTCTGCGGACTTGTTCCTAACTTTTCCTGTTTGTTGATTATCAACAGCGGTTGGCCGTTAAAACTGTATTGTGTTGTAATGATGTCAACGCCAGCGGTGTAGTTTTCATTCTTTTGTTGAATAATGCGACCCTTGTCATCAAAAAAAGATACTGAGGCAAGAAAGGTTGAGCCATCGAGAGATTTTACAATAGAACCGGTTTGGAAGCCTAACGTTTTAGTGGTGGGCGTTAAGCTTTGCCGATAAGGAAAAGTGGTGCTTGGGGGATCTGCCGATGCAGCCTGGCTGTTATCAAATGTTCTGAAGGCTGCAGGTATTGCGTTTGTCCAGGTATAATCGTCATAAAACGTTACCGTCATCACACTGGCTGCAACCGCATACGGATGAGTTTGACTAAATGTGTAACCAAGACTTGCGTTGGGATCCCGGGATTCGTACCTGATCTGCCAAGACTCGGCACCGACCAACTGTTGGTTAATTTGTGCTAATGTTAAGTTTCCAGGGTCATGGTGTATGCCAGTGATGATGGGACGGTTCAGATGATCGTACTTCGTGTAATTCCAATTATGCTGCAGTCTTAGCTTGCCGTCCTGGGTAAGCACGAGCCGATCCCATCGATCATAAACCAACCATATTTCTCCCGCACCGGGAACTTTCTTCATGACCATACGGCCACGGCTATCGTATTCATAACGAAAACACTGTTCATTTAAAATCTCTGCGTTCATAACCCATGAACTTGTTGTTAGTCTTTCAACACCTCTGGGTTGAATAACGCACCGAAGGTTTTCAAGTGCATCGTAAATGTAGTAAGTCGACATCCATCCACTGTAGCCGCTGCCTGTTCCTGCATCAGTACTGGTTAATTGGACCTTTTTCAAGATTGTTTTTCCACCCTTGTCGATAAATTCAATTGTCTGCTTCCCATGCTCGTCGACGGTAACGGATTTGTATAAGTCAGCTGCAGAGTAGACGCCGGTGACGGCGTATGTTCCCCATCCTCCCGTCGTATTATTGACCTGCCAGATTTTAACATCATCAACAGCCGTATTTAACCAGTACTTCTTTTCTACACCCCGGTTTTGACCAACCCAGTTATTGCCAGGAGCCAGTTCTTTCTGGGGGCGATTTAAGGGAGACGCTTCAAATTTTGTTTCCCCGTAAAAATAAGTTTCCTGTTGTCCGGCGAGTTGGCTTGCATAAAATGTACTCTGACTCTGAAATGGATCGGTCCGAAAGTTTCCAGACACGGAAGTAGTGGCATATGGAAGGTATTTTAACGATTCCCGACCAAATGCATCATAATGGACGGCCTTGACAATATCAGTCGCTGATCCGGAAGTTGGAAATGATCCGGATTTGATTACGTTTTGCAACGGTCTGCCCAGGCCGTCTATATAATCAGTACTCTGTACAACATCTGCCACCGGTCTACTCATAAGATTGTTAGGGACAGCTTCTGGAGCGTTCGCAGCCCAGCTTCGGACATAGTTTCCAGTCGAAGCACTATAAGCTGGTGGAATTGTTTGGGCGATGGCTTGCTGACAGGCAGCCAGACCGCCCCACATTATTAAGTACAATGACGGATTTCTCATAAATGGGTTAAGATAAGAGGTAGGAAAAAAGATGGTTTTGTGTCAGTCGAATTTGCTCACCGGTTCGATGAGGACATTACTCTCTCAATTATGGGATGCTGCAAGGATGTCCTGCCTCCAAAAACAGCGTAAAGTCGACCAGATTCATTTAAAAAATTTAGTCCCAGGTTCAACCCCATCATTATTGAAATGCTTATTCATTTTCTGATCCGTTAACCACCGCATCAACGGCGCCTGACTATCCTTAGCGCGTTTACTTGTAAGCATCCCATCAGTAACGATCATATTGTATTCGTAATATTGCGACCTGGTAGACTCGGCTGTGGATTTCTTGAATCCTAATTCGTGCTTAATTCTGTCATAGACTGCACAGTAGATTTTATTTCACCTACGGCGGCAACTGTCTCAATTGGGAAGAATCTTTGATTGCCTGAACTTTCGATTATCGGTGTTGTATATCGATCATAAATGATAATGTCGCATTGGGTACTGATATCTCCTTCCGCGTTTATCAAAAACCCAGTTCCAATATCCAACCTACTAGGAATATACAACCGTAGGAATCGTTTGACCAAGTCCTCTCGGTAGGTCCCATATTCACCATTATGAAAAATTTTACCATCCTTCTGGCTTGAAAAAATCTTTTTCGAATTTTCAAAAGCGGATTTTAGGTTGAGATAATTTTCAATAGTTGTATTTCTTATAATGCTGTTCATGAGAAATGATACATACGAAGGCAATTTTGCTTAGTATTATGTAATAGTGCGAATTAAGTTTGGGGGAACCGTTTCATGCTATCAAAAAACCCTCAACAATCTTGCGACTATTGAGGGTTTAACCTGTGATCCCGCTGGGACTCGAACCCAGGACCCATACATTAAAAGTGTATTGCTCTACCAACTGAGCTACGGAATCCTATACCTGGTGTTTCCCTTTGATTTACAACTACATCGGCAATGCGTCAGTAAATTTTGGGAGTGCGAAAATAGGTCAAAATAGTTTTGTGGCAAATTTTTGTACAAAATAATTTTATTGTTTTTTTCAACCCGGTGTAAGTCAGCTATTTTTGCGGCATAACACTGAGCAACATGTCATTTTTCAAAGATAAAGTAGTAGTCATCACCGGCGGTAGCGAAGGCATCGGTAAAGCAATGATCGAAATCCTCATTCCACTTGGCGCAAAAATAGCAACCTGCGCCCGCAACTACGACAAACTATACCAACTTCAACTCCAATACTCCAATCACATGCTGCACATCATGACCTGTGATGTCAGCAACGAACAAGACTGCAAACGATTCATCGAATCAACCATAAAAACCTACGGCGGTATCGATATCCTCATCAACAATGCAGGTATCAATATCCGTGGCTTTTTTATGGACACCGGCATAGAAGCAGTCACAAAAGTAATGGAGACCAACTTCTTCGGCGTCGTGTATTGCACCCGCTATGCCCTACCCTCCATCCTGGAACGGAAAGGATCCGTCATCGGTATCTCATCCGTCGCCGGCTACCGCGGTCTTCCAGGACGCAGCGGCTACTCCGCCTCCAAATTCGCCCTGCAAGGCTGGATGGAAGCGATCCGCACCGAACTGCTCGGCACAGGTATCAATATTATGTGGGTAGCACCCGGCTTCACCGGTTCTAATATCCGCCAGGCCGCACCCGTCAGCCAGGCCAGCGCATCCGAAGCCGCACATGCCATCGACGAAGAAAAAATGATGCCCGCAAAAGACTGCGCCCAATACATCCTCGACGCAGTTGAAAAACGTAAACGTAACCTGGTACTAACGTTTACAGGTAAACGAACTGTGCTTGTCAGCAAACTCTTCCCGGGCTGGGCAGACAAACTGGTCAACAAGTTTTTTATCAAAGACGGCAAACTGATCAAATAGTAGCCGCCACACCGTTCGCAATCAAAAACGACGGCCCAAGCCTGCGGCAACGCACAACTAGCAATAAAACCGCGTGCGCTAGTCAATCGAATGCCCGGCATCCAAATGCATAAGTGAAAACACCAGCAACATTAACTATCATAGCTTCTACCTATGATTAAATAATGTTAATCAACCAAAGAACGTTTTCGCAAAATGGCGATTAACCTCTTAAAATAGTTACTTTTACCGGCATCAACCCTGTAAAGACATCATCATAATTTATTCGCATTAATGTCGCTCATCACACTTACATCTGATATCGGCCACCAGGACTATCTCGTAAGTGCGATCAAAGGTCAACTGCTCCAACTCGATCCCGGCTTTGTAATAATAGATGTATCACATGGCATCACGCCATTCAACTATCCACAAGCCGCTTACATCTGCAGCAGCGCATTTAAAAACTTCCCCGCACATAGTTTTCATATCGTGCTGGTGAACCTGTTCGACAAAAAACCGGAACGCCTCCTCCTCGCTTTCCACAATGATCAGTATATATTATGCGCCGACAATGGGTTAATCACCATGATCTGCGGGGGAAAACCCGAACTCGTGATTGGTCTGCCGCTCAACAACGGCACCAGCGCTAAAAAAGACACACTCTACTGTATCAAAATAATGGGACAAGCGGTCAAACGCCTCCAGGATGGTGAACGTATATCAGACATCGGTGAAGAAGACATAGAGATAGAAGTCAAAAACCCGATGCGGCCAAGGATCACCGAAAACTTCATCGAAGGACAAATCATTTTCATCGATCATTTTGAAAACGTGGTTGTCAACATTACCGAAGAAGAATTTGAACAAACCCGCAAGGGACGCGACTTCCAGATCGTTTTCCGTTATGCTGACAAAATTGAAAAGATCAGTGAACACTACTCCAGCGTGCCCGAAGGTGAAAAACTGGCCCTGTTCAACTCTGCCGGTTATCTCGAACTCGCCATCAACAAGGGAAACGCCGCAGGACTACTCGGTCTCAGCGGTTTCACGGAAAAAAGCCAGATGGCTCAGAACCGACTCATTTATCAGCACGTTAAAGTGGACTTTTTTTAACGAAAAACACCGCATATTCACCGCAACACCAAGTTTGTAAGTAATTAAAATTCATGTAGGTTTGCCAAGTTTCAAAAAAATTTATTTCAAATGAGCTTCAACAGGTTAAACAATATTGTCGGATGGATCGTCGGTCTCATCGCATGTACTGTCTACGTGATGACCATGGAACCCACCGGAAGTTTCTGGGACACAGGCGAATTTATCTCCAGTGCCTATAAATTACAGGTTCCCCACCCTCCCGGCGCCCCGATGTTTATCCTCCTCGGCCGTTTCTTTATTATCTTATTTGGTGACAATCCCGCCAATGCTGCCCTGGCTGTGAATTTCATGAACGCCATCGCGAGCGGTCTTACCATACTCTTCCTGTTCTGGACCATCACCCACTTCGCACGCAAACTGGTACAAACCGGTCGCCAGGAACTAACCGGTGCCCAAACATTTCTTGCTATGGGCGCAGGTATCGTAGGCGCACTGGCTTATACATTTTCTGATTCGTTCTGGTACAGTGCTGTTGAAGGAGAGGTGTATGCATTGTCATCCCTCTTTACCGCCATCGTTTTCTGGGCCATCCTTAAATGGGAACATGAGGTTGACCAGGAAAGCCAAACCGACGGACATAAATTCTCCCGCGCCGACCGCTGGCTCATCTTTATATTTTATATGATGGGTCTCTCGATCGGTGTGCACTTATTGAACCTCCTCACCATTCCGGCCATTGTAATGGTGTATTATTTCAAACGTTATAAAGTCAGCAAATGGGGCACGTTCTGGGCTTTCCTGCTGGGTTGTATCATAACAGGTATCGTGCAGGTGGTGATCATTCAATGGTCCATCAAAGGCGCCGGTGCATTTGATATCTTTTTTGTAAATGAAATCGGCACGCCATTTTTTGTTGGATTTGGTATCTATTTCCTGGTGCTGGCCGGTCTGCTGGTGATGGGTCTCCGCTTTACACCACAACAGATCAGCAAGTTCAACGGCTTTGCGGTCTGGCTCGGTGCTATCATCTTATTATTCTGTTTTCCATTTATAAAATCTGGCGGCTCATTTTTCCTGTTGCTGTTGGGTATTGGTGGGTTTATCGCCATCTGTTATTATGGAAAAGAAAAGATCTCTTCTTTTTTGAAGATCGCTATCTGGTCCACGATCTTTATCATCATCGGTTATTCTACTTACTTCACTACGCTGATCCGCTCCAACGC
>JAEZGI010000058.1 GCA_023416995.1 Bacteroidota bacterium | reverse complement strand
TTGTTGATGCTTTTGTAGTGTTAGCGGTTGCCCGCCCTGATGAGCTGTGGAAATTCTATTTCGGGAAAATAAGACAGCCAGCTCATCCGCCGCGGCCTTAGCGCAAAATTCTCACTGCCTTGTTGGGGCGTTCGTTCAAACATTGCTCGGGTCGGCCGCGGCAGATAAGCTGGCTGTTGCATTTTCCCGGTTTATCAGGCGGTTGGGTTCGTTCGGTTTGAGCTTGCTGTCGGCATTCGGGCCTTGATCGGCTTGTTGATGCTTTTGTAGTGTTAGCGGTTGCCCGCCCTGATGAGCTGTGGGAATTCTATTTCGGGAAAATAAGACAGCCAGCTCATCCGCCGCTGCCTTAGCGCAATATTCTCACTGCCTTGATGGGAGATAGTGTAGCATCGTTTATATATGCATGTTAGCTGAGGGTGCGATAGGTAAGTCAGCAATTTTTAATTACATCTTTCTGGATTATGAGCTTTATCAGCGAACCAGTGCTAATCATGCTTAGCCATTTATTAACTGCAAATGGCTTTTGGGAGTGAGGTTTCTTTTTAAGCTGAAAAAGCATCAACTGCACATTGTCTGTAATTATGATTTTCTGTTTCACTTATCGTTCCGTGCTTTACATAAAAGGTGCAGCGACACGAACGTTCCAAATGATTTAGTGATCACTGCGATATGCTGTTGCGTATGACAGTATTTGGTGTTCCAACCCAGGAGTATAAGCTGTCGATTAGGCTTTATCAGCATGTCGCTAAGAACACCATATTTAGAAAAAACGCTGTATAAAAAACTATTCTGGTAATCATTCATGATACGCCACAGTAAATTTTTCCTTAGGATAGCCAATTAAAGAAAGGCTGATAAAACCGCCCTTATCCACTCAAAACATCGCTCGTCTGCTAAGCAAGGAAAATTCAACACAACATGCTCGTGATGCAAAGCCGGTGTTAATCCTGCTGCATGACTAAAACCCAACAACATCAACAATCAATCGATCTCAATTCTAGCCTGCTTCCTGCCCTCGCCCCCCGGCAGTGAGGATGCTGGGTGCGCATCGGCTGCGGGGTTTGTGTCTTATTTTCCCGAAATAGAATTCCTACAGCCGATCAAGGCGTAGAACCGCTAACACTACAAAAGCATCAACAAGGCGATCAAGGCCCAAATGCCGATAGCAAGCTCAAACCAAACGAACGGAGCCGCCTGATAAACCGGGAAAATTCAACACAAACCCCGCAGCCGATGCGAAGCAACAGCTATCCGAACGAACTCCCGATTGTTTAATGTAAATTTGCTCTCCCAAATCGATAACAACATGTTTGAAAATCTTACGGACCGGCTCGACTCGGCGTTTAAGCAGATAAAAGGTGAAGGACGAATCACAGAACTTAACATAGCAGCCACCCTAAAAGAAATCCGCCGCGCACTGGTAGATGCCGACGTGAACTATAAAATTGCCAAAGATTTCACCGACACAGTGAAAGAAAAGGCCATGGGGGAGAAGGTGATCAATGCCGTAAGTCCCGGCCAGTTGATGGTGAAAATCGTAAAAGACGAACTCGTTTCCCTGATGGGCGGTGTGGAAGCTCCGTTCAATACAAAAGGAAACCCGGCTATTATTCTCATTGCCGGTCTCCAGGGTTCCGGTAAAACCACCTTTAGCGCGAAACTGGTAAATTATCTTAAAACAAAAAAAGGGCTGTCCCCGATGTTGGTGGCGGCAGATATATACCGTCCCGCTGCGATCGATCAGTTAAAGATCCTTGGTGAACAGGTCAAGGTTGATGTATACAGTGAGCCGGAAAACAAAAATGCGGTCGAGATTGTACAGAACGCCGTCCGCGAAGCAAAAAGCAAAAACAAAAACATACTCGTCATCGATACCGCCGGCCGTCTTGCGGTTGATGAGGTGATGATGACTGAAGTCGCCAACATCAAAGCAGCAATCAACCCGACAGAGATCCTCTTTGTGGTGGATTCCATGACGGGGCAGGATGCGGTGAATACTGCCAAAACTTTTAATGACCGGCTCGACTTCACCGGTGTTGTACTAACCAAGCTGGACGGTGATACCCGCGGTGGAGCTGCGCTTTCAATTAAATACACAGTTGAGAAGCCGATCAAATTTGTAAGTAGCGGAGAAAAGATAGACACGCTGGATGTATTCTATCCTGAAAGACTGGCGCAGCGGATACTGGGAATGGGTGATATCACCACTCTTGTTGAAAAGGCCCAGGAACAGTTTGATGAGGAACAGGCTAAAAAACTGGAAAAGAAGATCCGGAAAAACCAGTTTGATTTTCACGACTTTAAACAACAACTTGAGCAGATCAAAAAGATGGGTAACATCAAAGATCTGCTTGGTATGATACCTGGCGTGGGAAAGGCGGTTAAGGATATCGACATCAGTGACGACAGCTTCAAGGGCATTGAGGCCCTTATCAATAGCATGACACCGGAGGAGAGAAGTAATCCTGACCTGATCGATATGAGCAGGAAAAAAAGAATTGCTAAAGGAAGCGGGAAAGATCTGAATGAGCTGAATGCGTTCCTCAAACAGTTTGATCAGATGAAACAAATGATGAAAATGATGAACAAAATGCCAATGGGTGGCCGCTTTGGCATGGGAAAAAGATAAGGCCTGATTTTTGCTAAATAAAAACGCGGTTGATTAGTGTTTCACACTAATGAATCGTGCAAATGTTTAGATATTCTCAAATTTTTTACACTTGTTATTCAATATAGCTTTTGTAGTTTTAGATTGATAAATTTGGTAAAATCCGGCGGAATGCTACCTTTGCAATCCTTGAAAATGTAACCCTATTATTCACGCATTTAAATTTCTATTTAAAATGCCAGTTAAAATCAGACTGCAACGTCACGGGTCTAAGAAGAGACCATTCTACTTCATCGTAGTTGCCGATGCCCGTGCTCCAAGAGATGGAAAATTCATCCAGAAAATCGGTACTTACAATCCATTAACAGTTCCTGCTTCCGTTCAACTCGATCGTCAGAGAGCACTAGATTGGCTGCACAAAGGTGCTCAACCCACCGATACTGTTCGCAGAATCCTTTCTTTCAAAGGCGTATTGTACCTGAAACACCTTTTACGTGGTGTTGGCCTCGGTTTATTCGACGAAGCTGCTGCAATGGAAAAGTTCCAGAAATGGCACTCAGAACATGAAGCTAGTCTTAAAACCCGCCAGGATGCTCATCAAAAAGACAGACGCGGTAGAAGAGACGGCGCGCCGGCAAGAAAAACCCGGAGCGAAGAGTCATAGTCACTGAACTTAATTTGATTGAATACCTGGTACCAGGGCAGTTTTCAACAGCTGCACCGGTATTGGGTATTCAATTTTTAATTTACAATAGTCATGAATTATTGTAGCATAGGAAAACTGGTTGCCACCTTTGGCGTTGGAGGAGAACTTATTCTGCAACACCATTTAGGTAAGAAATCATCGCTCAAAGGACTTGAATCCATTTTCCTGGAAGCATCAAAAGATGAAATGCTTCCTTATTTTATTGAAAGTACCCGGATCAAGAGTGACGACGAGATTTATATCAAGTTCGAAGACATCAACACAAAAGAGGCGGCCCGCCCCTTTATCAGGAAAGAGGTTTGGCTCGAAGAATCAGATTTTCATAAGTACGCAGGTAAATCTGCACCCATCTCCCTCCTTGGCTTCCATATTATTGATAATGGCACCGATATCGGTGAAATTCTCGAGGTTATCGAACAGCCGCACCAATTGCTTTGCAGGATCTCACTCGAAGGAAAAGACGCACTTATCCCTATTCACGAAGACACATTGCAAAACCTGGACAAGAAAAATAAAAAGGTAACCGTTGATCTGCCAGACGGCCTTCTTGATATTTTCCGCAGTTGAGAAAAATTTCAACGCCGTTCATACCTGGTGCTAATATACCGGGTGGCAATGTTAGAACAGCTTCAATTACTTCGGGACCTCACTTCATCACTTAATAAAAACTCCGGTTTCACAATGATCTGAAATTTGGGAGGTAGAAGAAATCTCGGTTATGGAGATCAGCATTTTTTGGCAATAACAGAAACTCTTAGTTGCGTGAAGAATTGAAATTCGCCGTTTAATAGCCACCAGAGTTTGTAGGAAATTTAAAATTGTGGAAGGGGATAGCAATCGTCCTTTGCCTGAAGATTTAAAATTTTGGCGGTTTGCAGAAATCTTGGTTTGCACCAAGATCTGAAAATTTTTCACGGCTTAGCTTTGATTTCAAATAAGACTAATCATGAAAAATTTCAAAACAATTGAACTGATCAATGCATTACAGGCCGATACCAGGCAAATCATTCTTACCACCAAACAACTGCTGGGACAGGATCCTGAATTACTTACCGCGCAACCGGCGCCGGGTAAATGGAGCATTGCACAGGCGATCGAGCACCTCAATGCCTACGGACGCTATTATCTGCCTGCCATCAAAAAAGGACTGGACGAAAGCAAAACCCAGCCCACCGAATTTTTCAAACCCGGTTGGTTCGGTAACTATTTTACCAATGCCATGAAACCTTCGGCAGACAAACAAGTGAAAAATAAGATGAAGGCAATGAAAGGTTATGTGCCTGAAATCAAACTTGACAGTAAAAAGGTGCTGGAAGAGTTTCTGCAACAACAATATACTTTGCTGGAGTTGCTGGAGCGGGCCTCTAAACATGATCTTGGCAAGATCAGAATACCTGTCTCGATCGCAAAAATTATCAAGCTGAAACTCGGCGACACTTTTCGTTTTCTCATAGCGCATCACCAGCGCCATTTTGTTCAATGTGAAAACACTTTTCTTACTTTAACCGAAACCCGTCAAGCTGTTGTTCCCGTAGAATTCGCTGCTTCATTATAAGATGAGCTTCCTTCACCTGAATTCAATTTGATAATTGTGCTGTGATAAGGACCTGGTTAAGAAAACGGTTATAATGCTTCTCACAATATATCAGATGCCTGCACTTGAAGGCAGTTTGATAGTCGTGCAGTGATCACGACCTGAATAAAAAGTCAGTTATACTGATTCTTCAAAATAAACCAGATGCCTGCACCTGAATGCAGTGTGATAATCGTGCAGTGATCAGGACCTGGTTGAGAAACCGGTTATACTGACCGCTTTTTTTAAGATCAGATCCTTACACTCGAAAGTAATTTGCTGAAGGTACTGGGATCGAGGCCAAGGTACGAAGCAAGATATTTGTGAGGTATCAGTTGCAACACATGCGGGCTGCGTTTTAATAAAGTCCGAAATTTTTCTTCCGCAGAAAAGCTCATGAGTTCTATCTGGCGCTCAAGTGTGCCAGCCAAAGCAAATGATGTTGCTTTCCGGATCCATCTTTCAATATTGTGGTGTTTGTCCATCAACGCCGAAACCTGGTGAAAACCGGTTTTGAGCAAATGCGAGGTAGTTAAGGTTTCAAAAAAATATTTTGATGGAGTTTGTGTCAGAAACGAATCCGCAATGCCTGAAAACGAATGCGGATAAGTGAACATGATTGTTGCATCCGGATGGATCTCATCGGCATAAAAAGCACGCTGCACGCCATCCATAACGAAATACAGATTTTTTTCTACCTCACCCGCGGCGGTAAGTAAGGTCTTGCGTTTGTAAGTAACCGGCACCCAAATCTGCTCCAGGTCGTTCCACTCTTCTTCGTTGAGCGGGTGCATCTTAAAAACAAAATCCCGGAGCGGCTGTGTATCCAAAACAATGTATTTAGGTGAGGTTGAAATGATCCGGCACTAAAATAAAAGAATTCGGATTCAGTTTCGCTGCTTTGATGATCAATGTCACAAAATCCGTTACCGGCGTTTAACTTTGGGAGATGGCCGCCGAACAACAAAGAATGATTGCACACTTCGACCTTGATGCATTTTTTGTATCGGTGGAGTGTATCAACGATCCTTCCCTGAAAGGCAAACCTTTGCTGGTAGGCGGGCACAGTGACAGGGGAGTAGTCGCCGCCTGTAGTTATGAAGCCCGCAAATACGGGATCCATTCGGCTATGCCGATGAGAACTGCCCGGAAGCTTTGTCCGCACGCTATCATAGTGGGTGGAAGCCGTCACGAATACAGCCGATATTCCCGTTGGGTTACCGAGATCATAGCCGCACGCGCGCCCTTATTTGAAAAAGCTTCGATCGATGAGTTCTATCTTGATCTTACAGGAATGGACCGTTTTTTCAAACCTTATCAATGGACAATAGACCTTCGCCAGGAGATTATCAACAAAACCGGTCTGCCGATTTCTTTTGCACTTGCATCAAATAAACTGGTTGCCAAGATCGCTACCGACGAAGCGAAACCTAACGGTTATTTACATGTTGCCTTTGGCCGCGAACAGGAGTTCCTTGCGGGCCTCCCGGTTAACAAGATCCCCGGCATTGGTGGCCAAACCTACCAGGCCTTGCGCGGGATGGGTGTACACACCATTCGCGACCTGAGTAATCAACCGCAGGAACTGCTTGAAAAACGGTTCGGGAAGTATGGTCACGATCTCTGGTTAAAATCCCGTGGAATTCATCATGGTGAAGTCGTGCCTTATCACGAAGCGAAATCGGTGTCTACTGAAAATACTTTTGAAGAAAATATAAATGATCCTGAAAGGCTGCTGGGTGAATTGGTAAGGATGACCGAAAAAGTTGCCTTTGAACTGCGGCAGGACAATAAAACCGCTGGCTGCATTGCCGTGAAGATCCGCTATCCTGATTTTGAAACTACCAGCCGGCAATTATCTATCCCTTACACCTTCTACGATGATGAACTGATCTCCCAGGCCAAAGAGCTGTTTTCAAAGCTATGGCGCAAAGGACAACCGGTAAGACTACTGGGTGTTCGTTTAAGTGAACTCACCAATGAAGCGGTTCAAACCAACCTTTTTGAGGACCACACCAAAAAAACTGAACTTTATAAGGCCATAGACGATCTGAAAAACCGCTTTGGGAAATATTCGATCACCAAAGCACGGGGTAAATAAAATTAACAGAAAAACAGTCTACCGTGTTTGTAGGGATGTGCTATATTTGAACTCCGCTTCTGATTACACCGTAATCAAGGCATTTTTTATAACGTTTTAAAACAGCTTTATATGAGTTTACAATTAGGGGATACTGCTCCCAATTTCCAGGCAGAAACTACCGCCGGAAAAATTGACTTTCACGAATATCTTGGCGACAGCTGGGGTGTATTATTTTCACATCCTGCAGATTATACTCCTGTTTGTACGACGGAGCTTGGAAGAACAGCAAGCTTACAAGATGAGTTCGCGAAAAGAAATGTGAAGGTACTTGCAGTGAGTGTTGACCCGTTGGACAAACATCATGGCTGGATCAAAGATATTAACGAGACCCAGCAGGTATCAGTTGGTTTCCCTTTGATAGCTGATGACGATCGCAAGGTAGCGGAGCTATATGGTATGATTCATCCAAATGCATCTGCGACTGCTACTGTTCGTTCATTGTTTGTTATCGGACCTGACAAAAAGATCAAATTAACGATCACTTACCCGGCTTCTACCGGTCGTAACTTTGTGGAAGTATTACGTGTAATTGATTCATTGCAGCTTACTGCTAATCATAGTGTTGCAACACCTGCAGATTGGAAACATGGTGAAGATGTTATTGTTGTACCGGCAATTTCAACTGATGATGCTATCAAGAAATTTCCAAAAGGCGTTAAAGTGGTTAAACCTTATCTGCGTTACACGCCGCAACCCGATACTGAATAATTCTTACAGATCAATAATTTCAAAAGGCTCTTTACAGAGCCTTTTGTTCGTTAAAGCTTATACATGAGAACCATACTACTACTGTTTATACTTTTCTGTACGCAAACTATCATGGCGCAACGAACTTTACTGCATTGCGGTAAACTGATTGACGTTAAAGCGGGAACGATTTTAAAAGAAGTCACGATTTTAATAAGTGGTGATAAGGTCGTTGATGTGGTTAAAGGTTACCAGCCTGGCATTGGTTCAGACAAAATTGTCAACCTCCGGTCACGAACTGTAATGCCCGGGCTGATTGATTCGCATGTACATCTTGAAACTGAAACCAATGTGAATGAATATAGTCAGCGTTATACTTTCAATCCTGCTGACTATGCCTTCCAGTCTGTTTCGTTTGCTTCTAAAACACTATTAGCAGGCTTTACCACCGTCCGTGATCTTGGAGGAACCGGTGTAAATATCGCGTTACGGAACGCGATCAATAAGGCGCTGATTACAGGTCCGAGGATATTAACTGCCGGAAAAATTATCGCGACAACCGGGGGGCACGGAGATCCTACCAATGGGTTTAGAAAAGATCTGCTAGGGGAGGCAGGACCATCAGCAGGGGTTATAGATGGCGTTGATGATGTAAGAAAGGCGGTGCGTCAGCAATATAAGGAAGGGTCCGATTTAATAAAAGTTACGGCTTCCGGGGGCGTGTTGAGTGTTGCAAAAAGTGGCGAGAACCCTCAGTTTACAATCGAAGAATTAAAGGCTGTGGTGGAAACTGCGAAAGATTATGGGTATAAGGTAGCTGCGCATTGTCACGGTGAAGAAGCGATGAAAAGGGCCGTGTTAGCCGGAGTGAATTCTATTGAACATGGTACTTATATGACAGAGGAAGTGATGTTGCTCATGAAAGAAAAAGGTACCTGGTATGTACCAACCATCACTGCAGGTAAAGCTGTTGGTGATTCTGCAAAAAAGCCAGGATACTACCCCGAACTTGTTACGCCAAAAGCACTTGCGATCGGCCCTAAAATTCAGAGTACATTTCAGAAGGCATATAAAGCCGGCGTACCTATCGCGTTTGGTACTGATGCGGGCGTATATGCTCATGGAAAGAACTGGCTTGAATTTGTTTACATGCATGAAGCCGGAATGCCAATGCTTGAAGCCATAAAGACTGCTACAGTCAACGCTTCGCAACTGTTAGGAATAGATGATGTGCTGGGCTCAATCGAAAAAGGCAAGATTGCGGATATCGTGGCCGTAGACGGAGATCCCATCAATGACCCGCAAGCCATGGGTCGAATGCGTTTTGTTATGAAGGCCGGCCCGATCTATAAACAGGATTAAAGCCCATCAATAATCGCATGAGCCTGGTCAATCAGCTCATCAAACGATATATGTTTCCGGCAATAGCGAATCAGGAACCTCGGATTAATGATTCGAAGCAATCACCTCATCTGCCGCGACGGGGAAGCAGCGTTTGAAGGAACCATTTATAACAGGTGCCGATAAGGTCGCATAAAAAAAATTAACGCAACATAGCTCTATGCAATAGGAGAGCTGTATCAAAGCCGCCCCCCAGCCAGTGAGAATGGTGGGACGAGGAGCGGCAGATGAGGTGGGTGCCTTATTTTCCCGCCGGACGTGCACAACAGCTGATCAGGGCGTTAAACCGCCGTGCATGTAAACCCTTCAAATAGCCGATCAGCGCCCAAATGCTGAAAACCCTCCCAGCCCCCGACGCAAATCAACCGCCTAATAAACCGGGAAAATTCAGCAACCACCTCATCTGCCGCGACGAGTAAGCAGCA
>JAEZGI010000083.1 GCA_023416995.1 Bacteroidota bacterium | reverse complement strand
AAAAGTCCCTGCAAGCCAACGCTTGGCTCTGCCTGCGGTTGCATATTAAGTTTGCTGAAAGCTTCTTCCAGTCGTTTTGCATGTTTTTCTGTTTGTTCGGCGTGGAGTTTAAAGGCATCGCGCAATTCTTCCGCGGTTGCTGCCTGGCTCATAGAAGTAAGCACTTTGGTGAGATGGGTTTCTGACCAGTACAATTCCTGAAGAGAGGTGGCAAAAAATTCCATTAGTTTAGGGTTCGCGGTGTCATTACTGGTTGCTGACATGGTGTTTTAGTTTAGTCGTGATGAATTAAATATGTTATATAAAAATGATGCCGCAGCTTCTTTAGTGGCTAATTCTACATCTCAGCAGCAAATGCTGATCCGAAAAATCAGTATTAAAAAAAATTAAGCATGGTCGTATGGGTAAATAACAGGCTGACGAGCCGATCAGTTATCATGGCTATAGCGCAGTACTGATAATTGCCCGTTTTGTGAGGCGTCGCCTGAAGTTACGCCGCAACCGCACTGTATAATATTTGAAGTCAAGCAGGAAACGTTCGGGCCACCTTGGTGAACGACTGAGGTAATACATATACACATAGCGGAGCCTCGATTTGGTGGTTTTGCTCCAGGGTTTGTGCTTTACATTGGTGAAGTGAACAATTATTTTGTCTGACAAAAACCGCTCGTACGCTTTACGGGAAAGATCTTCCGGTACATCAAAATGCAAAACATTAAATCTGGCGGGAAGTTTTAGAAAATTGCCAAATACCACCCCGTTGAGTGCATCCTGGTCGGCCCATACAATCGTATCATGGTTGTTCCGGGCATAAACAACGGCACGTTCAGTTATTTTCTGATTGATCCATTCTTTAACATTAATGAGCATCACTCCGGCATTGAAATAGTCTTCCTTTTTTGTAAATCCCAGGTCCGACCGAACCCAGGCCTGATTGATTTCCGGTACTGCGGCAAGGGCGAAACCATTCATCGGGGTGTTGTATAAACCTGATAGATCTGCCAGTGTGATAATATCAGGATCCAGGTACAATAATTTTTCAACCGAAGCAGGCACCAGTTGCGGTAGAAACAGCCGATAAAAAGTCGCGATAGTAATATGGCTGTCTTTTGGTGCTTTTAAGCCGTAAAGTAAGGCGGGTGAAACCTCGTAGAATGTTATTGTTCCGCCGGATCGTTTGATGAACTTTTCAAGTTGCCCTTTCTGCGCGGCAGTTGCTTCAGAAAGAATCACGTGGATATGCAGTTTGCGATTTTTGTTGTTAATAAACACAGAAGTCATCAGCACTATAAATGGCGAAACATAATTTGTGTCGAATGCCATTGCGATATGAATCGTCTCTGTAGGGTAAGCGGAGTCACGGAAAGTTTCCAATTGAAATCCTGTTGGTTGAAGGTTAAGGTTTATGGATGAAAATTACGAAGCGTGTTCATAATCTCATACAGCCCTACATACCGTTCAACAAATGTTGATTTAAGGCAAGATGTTTAATAACGTACAACGAAAGTTGTATTGTTATTGAGCCCGAAGGGGCGTAGTTTTATAAAACGCAACCCAACAGTACCCGCCAGAAATTAATCCCCCTTCAGTTTATATGCCGCCGGCACGCATATTCTGCAACGGCGCTCACCGGCCCCTGCACCTTACCTGTGCAGGGGTTTTTCGATGGTTACGCCTAGCGGCGAGACATAATGGTAAAGACGTAAACAAATACGCTGTCCCTGGTAAAGGCCGTTAAAAATATACCTGCGCAACTTGAGCAGGTGTTTGCTGAAATAATAAGCATGCATCCCGGAGCCGTTCTGACCGAACCGATCGGTTACCTCACTGCCGGAGGTGACAGTGTTTTTAGCCAGGTTGCTGCAATGAATAGTTACGGGTCGTTGAGCAATAACTTGTGCGCAAACGGCAATAACAACCAGGGTTATAAGAATGTATTTCATAAATATGTTTTTGATGTAGATCGCTTTCAGCTGCAAGATTAGCGGCTTCCGTCACTAGCTGTTCGGCAGAGTGACGAGCGCTCGGGTTGATGTGACATAAACTCAGCTTACTGCTATTGGTGATGGGAGATTACGGTCCGGAAGGTTTTGGAGTTGATCCGCTGCTGATCCGACACATTTTTGGGCAGGTTCGTCACATTCAATCTTCGTGGTTAAGCGCTTAAACTATTATTGCACTCAAATGAGTAATATGATCGACGGTGCAATAAAACGCGAGACTTTTAAGCGAATTGAATTCTGGGCAGTGCTTACACTATTTGTGTTTTTGTTATTCTTTTTTATAACAGAAGGATTGACAAGTAATCCAGACAGTGCCTTTGCCCCAAACCGCTTTCGCTTTCAAAGCGAGGGTATAAGATTCAATTATTACTTCCACTATTTCGTGCCCCAGCTTTTCAAAAATTTGTTGCTTTTTGGTGTTTTCCTTGTTTTGAACTTTTTGATTGTACCACAACTGGTACGGAAACAAAACGTACTGGCAAATTTGTTTTATACCCTTATGCTGATCGTATTTATGACGATTGTTTTTGGGGTAACAGATACTTATCAAAAAGCCTGGATGTTTGTAACGGTCGGGTCAAAAGACGCTGTTTTTATTTCCCTGTTTTCACGGGCGCTGCTGTATACCTGTAAACTTACACTGGTATTCGGCTTTTACACAGCCGTTAAGTACATGTGTCTCTATATTCTTTTACATACTGAATCCATCCGTGAACGCTATCCTTTTACCACCCAGGAAGGGTTATATGCTATAATGATCTGGCTCTTTGTTTTGTTCCTGCTCGTGGCAGGTGAAGCAGGAAAAGGCGCTGCTGTGCTTTGGGGTACATTTCTTCCGACAGGTATCGCTTTGCACTGGTATGCTTTAACTGCTTTAATTCCTAAGTATATCAAAAGCACAAAAGCGTTTCTTAAATATGTTGCACATGCTGCGTTCATTTTGTTGATAGCCTTTATACCCTGCTACCTGGTAATAGTGAGCTTTGTACATCATGACGATTTTGCTTTTGAAACCAGCCTGTTGAATTCATTGTTCCAGTTACTTGTCACGGTACCACTTTCCTGGATCATTTTTAAACGAAGGCTCAAAGGCAACGAAGAATTGTTTGCGCTGCGGAGCCAACTTGGCAAATCAAACGCGAGCCTTGATTTCCTTCGCTCCCAGATCAATCCTCATTTCCTGTTTAATGCGCTTAACACTATTTATGGAACTGCGTTGCAGGAAAAAGCGGAACGTACGGCAGACGGTATCGAGCGACTCGGTGGAATGATGAGGTTTATGTTGCAGGAAAATATGCAGGAATCCATTTCACTTTCAAGGGAAATTGAATACGTCAATAATTATATTGGGCTCCAGAAACTTCGAACCGATCCGGTGCCATCAGTGCGTATTGATACCGCAATCGACCAATCCGTTCATCCGGTGGAAATTGCCCCAATGCTGTTGATTCCCTTCGTTGAAAACGCCTTCAAACACGGCATTAGCTTCCGCGAAAATTCACATATCAAAATCACGCTCGAATTGAAGGAAAATACGCTTTATTTTGACGTATATAACAGCAAACATCCCGGTACAGACAATGATCCAGAAAAAGATAAAAGTGGCTTTGGGTTAACTAATGTCCGCCAGCGTCTGCAGGCGCTGTACCCCGGGCGACACGAACTGATAATCCGGGAAACAGGAAAGGATTTTTTTATTCATTTGACGATACAGTTATTAAAAAAAACCAAGCATGCGGGCAATCGCCATTGATGATGAACAAATTGCACTGGAGGTAGTAAAGGCACATGCGTCGAGAGTTCCCTTTCTTGATCTAAAAGCAACCTTTACAGATGCTTTTATGGGCCTGGAGTATTTACAACGTGAACAAGTTGACTTAATCTTCCTTGACATTAAGATGCCTGATATTTCAGGGATTGAATTTTTCCATAGTCTCAATAAAAAACCGCTCCTGATCTTCACCACTGCATATTCTGAACACGCTGTTGCGAGTTTTGAGATGGACGCTGTCGATTACCTGCTAAAGCCTTTTTCGCTTTCCCGTTTTCTGAAAGGGTGTAACAAAGCTTTTGAATTATTTAATTTTCGGAACGCTGCGGAAACGTCTGATCATCTGTACGTAAAAACAGGGTATGAACAGGTCAAGGTGATGTATGAGGATATCCTGTACCTTGAAGCTTCGGGTAACTATGTAACTTTTGTTCTGCCTGATAAGTCAATTTTGGCAAGAAGCACCTTTGTTGAAGCCATTAACTTATTGCCTTCCTCAAAATTTGTACGCGTTCATAGGTCTTTTGTTGTTGCCATCAACAAGATTGACAAAATTGAGCGTCATCAGCTAACAATAGGCAATACGAAAATTCCCTTAAGCGATGCGTTCAATCACAACCTCGATATACTGCGGAAATAACCTGTCTTCGAGAATATTTTCCGGTCAGAAAAAGCTGCTGACATAGGGCTGTCACCGGTTGACATTAGCTTCGTTCCGTAATCAAAAAACTCAATGATATGGAACAAGTAATGCAAACAGAAGTTACGGGTTACCCTGTAATCACCCCCCGGATTCTACTGGACCAATGGCAGGCTCAACGCCGGTTGACCCGCAAAGTGATCATGGCCTTCCCGGAAGATAAGTTGCTTAATTATTCAGTTGGTGGGATGCGACCCTTCGCCGACATGGTTATGGAATTTATCGGCATGGCACATTTCGGCGTGATTGGCATAGTCACCGGTGAATGGCCAAAAATGGACGGTACAGAATCAAACCATGGCTTACCTGAATCGGCCCGCAGCAAACAGGAATTGCTACGCTTATGGGATGAACTGACTGAACATATAAACCGCGAATGGCCAAAAATATCCGGACCGCGTTTTCATGAAGTTGAGCTTGCCTTTCAAATGTATGAAGATGAAAACTACTCAACCATTCTTTACTTCATACATAATGAAATTCATCATCGTGGCCAGGGTTATGTTTACCTGCGGTCATTGGGAATAGAACCTCCCGCTTTCTGGGACACTCTTTGATAAAAAGAAATCGTACGATAGCACACGCGAAGGCTGTTTCTCAAAGAAAAGCAGCCTTCGCGCATTTAATGCGCAAGTGATAATTCACGGCGCGCCTGGAGTTTATGATAACTCAGGTAAGAGGTGAGCAGTATAGCGAAAATCAGCAATGGAAAAAATGACATGCCGGACAATCCATCAGTTGCAACATGGCTCACAAAAGCAGAAATCATTGTTATGCCCAATCCAAAATAGGCCCATTCCTTTACCCTGCCATTTATGAACGGCAAAACGATAATAATTGAACCAATTACTTTGTACACATTAAGCATTACGCGGAAATAATCAGGATAACCAAGATGCCTGACACCTTCTTTCGCTAATTCAGTGTTACCGGTCAGTGCTGGCATCACCCCTTCAAAAAGAAAAATGATAATCGTACTTACCCAGAAAATGATCTTAATTGATTTGTTAGTGTTCATGGCTTTTTGTTTTTGTGTGATGTAAAAGTATAATCGCTTTTATTCATGCATGGGGTAGCCGTGGGACAAATACGGGGGGTGAATCCGTCATCCTGCCGCCACTAAGTATTGGCTTTTATCCGTACATTCAATGGAGAAAATTCTTGCGGGATGAAAAAACGGACCTTTATAAAACTTACTACTGCGGCTATGGCTTCTCCTTTATTTGCACCTCTTACCGGCTGGGTGACTGATGATACTTTAAAGAACTGGGCAGGTAACCTGACCTATGGTACAAAGCGATTACGCACCGTAAAAAATGTAAAAGATCTCCAGGAGTTTGTAAAGACGACCAGGAACTTCAAAGTACTGGGCACTCGTCATTGTTTTAATCAGATTGCAGATAGCAAGGATCAGTTTGTATCGGTTTCAAAATTCAACAAGGTACTTTCACTTGATACCCGCGAGTCTACCGTTACAGTTGGCGCAGGTATGAAATATGGAGAGCTTGCCCCTTACCTTGATGAGAAGGGTTACGCTTTACATAATCTCGCATCTTTGCCACACATCTCTGTTGCTGGCGCTATCACTACAGCGACTCATGGTTCAGGGGTTACTAATGGTAATCTTGCTTCGGGTGTTGCTGCCATTGAATTTGTAGCTGCAGACGGATCACTGGTTCGGTTATCAAGAAAAAATGATGGAGATAAATTCAATGCGGCTGTTGTGGGTCTCGGTGCCATTGGTGTGCTTACAAGCATAACGTTAGATATCAGGCCAACCTTTACGGTTCGGCAGTATGTGTTTCAGAATATGCCATTTGATTCGCTAAAGGAACATTTTGATGCGATAATGTCCGCCGCCTATAGCGTCAGTTTATTCACTGACTGGCGCAATGAAAAAGTAGATGAAGTCTGGATCAAGGCTGCTGCGGCTGATCAGGTTGATTTCGCAAACATGAAAACATTTCATGGGGGTATTGCGGCAAAGAAAAACCTGCATCCTATTGTAGAACTTTCGGCTGAGCATTGTACCGATCAGTTGGGCGTACCGGGTCCCTGGTACGAAAGGCTGCCGCATTTCAAGATGGGTTTTACACCCAGCAGTGGCGTTGAATTGCAATCGGAATACTTTGTGCCGCGCGAACATGGCTACAAAGCGTTCATGGCAGTTGCTGCCCTGGGAGAAGAAATAAGCCCACACCTGTTGATTTCAGAGATTCGTGCCATCCAAGCTGATGAATACTGGATGAGTACCTGTTACAAACAGGACGCTATTGCGCTGCACTTCACCTGGAAACAGGATTGGGACGCAGTCAGTAAATTATTGCCGAAGATTGAATCTGTACTTGATCCTTTTAAAGTGCGGCCACACTGGGGCAAATTGTTTGCCATGGAACCGGAAAAGCTTCGATCCAGGTATCCAAAGTTTAATGAGTTCAAAACGTTTGTTGCCGGTTACGATCCAGACGGCAAGTTCAGGAATGATTTTCTACGACGATATCTTTAAAGTTTAGGACATGATATTACGTGATTTCCCTGCCGCCGCGCATCAGCGCCAGTTTGTGCAGTGTTACCGTATTGTGCATTTCCAGTTTGAAGATGGTCAAACTCCGCCCATCAAATTATATCCACCAAAACCTGAAAACTGTTTACACTTTTTTTTGACTGACCCTTTTAGTTTATCGAACGAAGCCGGTGTGCTTACACCCATGCCGCGGGTGATGTTCAATGGCCAGCAAACAAAAAGCACTACGCGCTATAGCAGTTATGAGTTGTTTGACGTGCAGGTGGTTTTTC
Source organism: Bacteroidota bacterium (assembly GCA_023416995.1). Lineage (GTDB taxonomy): Bacteria > Bacteroidota > Bacteroidia > Chitinophagales > Chitinophagaceae > DATHKG01. Next base: position 77,246 of record JAEZGI010000083.1, on the reverse strand, counting down.
AACCTACGGCTATCTACAGGCTTACCGGCATGCCGGCAAGTGAACTGACCGACCGGCACCTTGACGGGGCATTGCTTTTTTCCAATAATGTTTATACGGTGTTGCAACAGTTACATGACGCGAAGCATTATGAAGCTTTGCTTGTAGTACTTCACAAATTTGTTGATGATCTGATCCGTAACCGGCATAAAGAGTGTTTGCTGATGGATGATTTTATTCAGAATGTAAACACTACTTACATCAACAACATAGAATCGTGGGCTCATGCGTCTTGTATGGGTTTGAAACAATTTGAGAGATTGTTTTACCAGCGTGCAGGAATCAATCCGAAAATTTATTCGCGTATCGTGCGTTTCAATAAGGTTTATAATTACCGGAACAGGTTCCCTTCTAAAACCTGGCTCAACCTTGCAATGGAGTTTAATTACCACGACTATCAACATCTTGTGAGAGACTATAAAACTTTTACCGGTTGTAATCCTAATCAACTGCATAAACTGGAAGACGGCTCTCCGGAAAACGTCCTTGGTCTGGCGCCGGAAATATATAAAAGCCGGGTAGTTGATATCGCTTAATCCAACAATGTCTTTTTTTTACCACCACAGCAGCGGGTGGCTGATGCATCTTTGAGCAATAATCTTTTTTATGAAATCAATTATGTGTTTACTTCTGTTCGCCGGGAGCATGAATGTGTTGTCTGCTCAAACTATAAAGCCCTCAATTGTGCTGGTGCATGGTGCCTGGTTTGGAAGTTATGCATGGCATAAGGTAGTGCCGTTGCTGGAACAGAAAGGATATAAAGTAAGTGCGCCGGATCTGCCCGGCTATGGAAACGATGGTTTAAAGGCGGAAGAGTTAACGCTTGCAGATTATGTGGCCACAGTGGTTTCAAGCGCTAACAAAATGCCGGGCAAAGTGATTCTGCTGGGCCATTCAATGGGCGGTGCTGTTATTTCGCAGGCAGCAGAAGTATTAGGCACCGAAAAAGTGTCAAGATTAATATACCTGGATGCGTTTTTACTGAAGAACGGTGAATCCATCTTCGACCAGGTAGGGTTCATCACCAAAGCAGCAGAAAGTGCAGCAACTAAACTTCCAGATATGGAACCCGACTTCCTGGAGTTTTCAGAGGACAAAAAATTAGTGAATGTTCCGGCTTCAAGGAAACAAGCGGTGTTTTGTCATGACTGCCCTGAGGAAGATCTTGAACTGTTAAAAAAATATGCAAAATGGCAGCCTACTGTAGTACTTGGAACGCCTTTGCAGGTAACCGATGCTCGTTATGGCGCAATAAGCAAATATTACATTCATTGCACAGCTTCCCGTGATCTTGACAGGAGAAGTATTCTGAACAATATGCCTGTCAGAAAAGTGATCACCTTACCAAGCAGCCACTCTCCGTTTTTCTCCATGCCACAAAAATTGGTTGAAGTCATCGATGAAATTTGCAGCGATAAGTCATAACACATTTGATAGTAACGCGGTATGCCTTTTGATACTATATCTGAAACTTACTATCATGGAAGATAAAAAAAAGCCACTGGCACCTGAAGAAGAAACGCTTCATACTACTGATCCACAGGAACATATGGAAGGACCAGTTTCATCGATCATGCAGGGTATAAAAAAAGATGCTGAAAAGCCAGGTAAAGAGGACGCTGAAAAGATAAGACAGCAGGAAGAAGAAAGACGTAATAATTAAGTTCTGCCGGCTAATTTCCGGTACTGGTTTAGCATAGTCGACTTGTGTTTACTTTATGACCCATAGGGTTTTCCATGGGTTTCGGCGGGAGCTGGAACTCACCGGCGCTTGATATCCAGGCGCCGGTTGTTTAAACCCTGGCCATTGACGTTATGTTCGTTCAACCGGTCCGGCTGAACATCTGATTCGTCAAACACAGTAAAATGCCTACCACTTTTTAGTCGCGATAAAATCCCTGCTGATCCGGAGACTTTCAAAAGGTTCGCGATTAGTCTGATCCTGTTCTACGAACCAGTGTTTCAAACCAGCCGTTTCACGGGCCGCGAATATCCGGTCAAAATCGATTACGCCTTTGCCAACTTCAGCAAAATGTTCAGAGCCACGCTCCATATCTTTAACGTGCCATAACGGAAATCTTCCGGGATACTTGTTGAAGTAAGCTACAGGATCGGCGCCGGCTTTTGTGATCCAATACAAATCGGCTTCCATCTTCATGAGATCCTTATCTGTGTTCTCAAGCAAATATTCATAAGGAACGATTCCATCGATGGGTGGAAATTCAAAGTTGTGACTATGGTACGCTAACTGTATTCCGGCTTTTTTACATGTTTCGCCGGCTTTGTTTAACATGTTTGCGAGCTCTTTGTATAAGTCGAGAGAAACGCGCTCCTCCTTGTAGAGCCAGGCGCACACCATGTACCTGATACCGATCGAAGCAGCGTCTTCTACTGCTTTTTCCCAACCATTTATTAAAGAACCGGGAAGTTGAGGGTTATGTCTGCCCGTCATATAATGCGAGCTTACAATAGTGAATCCGAGGTCAGTACAAATCTTCTGAAACTCTTTAGGCGACTTGCCTGAAAATTTGCCATCGTAGTCAAAGACCTCCAGTTCATTGTAGCCAAGTTTGGCCAGTTTACGCAAAGAGCCAATCAGGTCCTCTTCAAGATATGCGCGAACTGTCCATAACTGAACCCCGAGAGGGCGTTTCTGTTGAGATGCGAAAGTTGTGTCACCCATTGCAATAGATGCTGAGCCGGCAGCGACCGTTTGAAGGAAATCTCTTCTCCTCATATGGCAAATTTTGAACTAATGTAGGAGTAAGCAATCTATGAATCCATAAAATTTTAAGGACGAATTTTTTCGCCTTGCACGGGGGAATAGTCCTGCCTTGCTTCGCCGTTAACGGTCAGCTTTTCAAAATAGCATTTGATGCCGGTACCAGCGAGCAGGTTGTCGTTGTTTTGAATATGGAAGTGCAGGTGGGCCTCGGATGAATTACCTGAGTTTCCGCATAAACCAAGAAGTTGCCCACTTTTAACCTGTTCTCCTTTTTTCACTTTGATACTTCCGTTTTTAAAATGGCAGAGAAAAACGTATTCATTTGCAGACGTTTTTATAACTATGGTATTGCCGGTGATATCGTTGCGGTTCATTTCGCCGGGTACATTGTCTTTAACACCATCGATCACTGTAACTACCTCGCCATTACAGGGCGCAAACAGTTCCTTGCCGAATGCATAATAATCTTCGTTTGTTTTTCCATTGGTTTTAAACGATTTTCCGTTCGCGTCTTTTATCAGAATATCAAATGCATTTTTTTGAGGGGGATAATCAACGTGATAATTCTGCGCTTTGGTATCGCCTCCCCACACCACAAACCATTCGTCTTTAAAAGGCAATGACATTTTTGTTGAATTTCTTACTGCAACCGGTGCAGGCGTTCCGGTGAAAGGTTTGAAAAACAGTCCGTTCATTTCTGACCGATCATCTAATGAAATGTTTACCTGGAACACGGCTTTTTCAAATTGTGTTTTATAAGTGGCGTAGCTTCGGTCATAAGCCATAAACTCGTAATCGCGTATCCCACCCAGCTGGGTGTGTATGCCGCTGAGCACCTGGGTTATTTTTTCGAGCGGCAGCGCTTTTTTCATGTCGTCTGAGAACATGGCAAACACAGAGTCTGGCGCTTCATTGTTGAAATGTTTTGTAAACGCCTGCATAGCCGTCTTGCTGGCAGGACTTTCATCCTGGGCAAAAGCACGGAGCCCGGAAAAGGTGATTAAGAAGATAACCAGGCATTTTATAATGGATGGCTGCAATATAACAGGTTGCTGTTGCAAGTTTAAAGGAAAGAGATAAACTGGTGAAAGCCTAAACTGTTTTGATCCATTCAATTGCATAACATCTATTTTTCAGTAAAGCTAAGTTAAACAGCAGGGAATGTCCTTGCAGCGTTGATAAATGACGGATATTCGCGTAACGCCGGTATTAGTGGCTTTTTATTTGATGACTTTATATAAGTGAAGTTCCAGGTTTCCATATTGTTTTTTCGTGTGGTAATATTGTTGCTGACCGGCTCCGCAAGCTATGCGCAGGACACCTTACAGATCAATCTGCAACAGATCCATACGCCATGCGATACAATTGAACGGCCGACTAAGCCTCCCCCCATTCTTTCTGTTTACCGCAATCGTGCAGTCGATACCCAATTAGTGGTTGAAACCATTATCGACACTGTACTGGTGACGCTAATTGATAACGGCACCATTGATGGCGATACGGTGACATTGGTAGTAAACGGACATGCTGCCTATACAAGCATTGGCCTCAGTGACCGCCTCAGGTATTTTCGCATAGGCATGGTGAAAGGTCAGCGTAACCAGATCATCATGTATGCCGAAAATCTTGGTAAGATGCCGCCAAACACAGCGTTGATGCGGATCTATCATTCCGGAAAAACTGAATGGATTTACGCCAGTTCTGACTATAATAAAAGCTTTGGTTTAATTCTGATACACCGCAATTTACTTATCCCTCCGTTTATGGGATCGAAACCGGATGAACAACCTGTGTCTCGGCTGGCACCAGCACCGTAAAAAATTTTCCTGCTTCAATCATTTAAGCAATCGCCGCTGATCAAAAAGCCATAAAAAACTGGTCTTTAAACTGTAAAAAGGATCTTTTTTTTGCCGGATTTGAGAAACTATGCCTTTTCTTTACACCCGCTCGCCATATACATATTAATATTAATGCAATTAAGGGGCCGAATTGGTTATGGAGAAAATCATTAGTAGTATCAATGACATCATTTGGAGCAATGCACTTATCTTTTTATGTATCGCTGCAGGTATTTATTTTTCGGTTGTAACAGGTTTTTTACAGGTGCGCTATCTCAGAGAGATGTGGCGACTGCTGTTTCATGGTAAGTCATCAGCGCAGGGAGTTAGTCCTTTCCAGGCTTTCGCTATTGCAATTTCTGGTCGCGTAGGTACTGGCAACATTGCCGGTGTGGCGACGGCCATTGCCATGGGAGGACCGGGAGCGGTTTTCTGGATGTGGCTCATTGCTTTTTTGGGAGCCGCATCTGCCTATGCTGAAGCAACACTGGGTCAAATCTATAAACAGGTGAAAGATGGCCAGTTTCGTGGCGGACCTGCGTTCTATATTGAAAAGGGAATGGGTAAACGGTGGTATGCTGTGCTGTTTTCTATTGTTACTATACTCAGCATGACGTTTTTCCTGCCAGGTGTGCAAAGCAATAGTATTGCAGTCAGCAGTTATAATGCCTTTGATATTCCAGTATGGGTCACGGGGCTTGTGATAACCGGTTTGTTAGCTTTGATCATTTTTGGTGGTGTAAAACGTATCGGGAAAGTCGCCGAGGTCGTTGTGCCTTTTATGGCTGGTGCGTACATATTAATGGCATTGGTGATCATTGCATTAAACATCACCGAAGTTCCTTCGGTGCTCGCTCTTATTGTGAAATCGGCTTTTGGTTTGGAAGAGGCTTTTGCCGGTGTTTTTGGCATGGCGGTTTCCTGGGGTGTTAAACGAGGTATTTATTCCAATGAAGCGGGGCAGGGTACGGCCCCACATGCTGCGGCAGCCGCAGAGAGTGAACATCCCGCCCAACAGGGTTTGGTACAGGCATTTTCAGTTTATGTAGATACCTGGTTTGTTTGTACAGCTACCGCTTTGATGATCTTGTTCACCGGGCAGTATAACGTAGTAAGTCCTGATGGCGGTTTTATCATCGAAAATATAAAAGGGGCCGCTATCGGTGCTGAATATACGCAGTTAGCCGTTTCAAGTCATTTTCCGCGGTTGGGGGCTGGATTTGTTGCGGTAGCATTGTTGTTTTTTGCCTTTACCACTATTATGGCCTATTACTTTATCGCGGAAGCCAATATCAGCTATCTCGTGAAAAAGAAAAACAGCAGATTGCTGGTAACTGTGTTGCGGGTACTTATCCTGTTGAGTACTTTTTATGGTGCCATCAAAACCGCTGAACTTGCCTGGATGCTTGGTGATATCGGCGTTGGTGCTATGGCATGGCTCAATATCATTGCCATCATCATTCTCCGCAAGCCGGCACTTCGGGCGCTGGCGGATTATGGCAGGAAGAAGAAGGCAGGCACGACTATGAGTTTCAACCCCACTGAACTTGGCATAAAAAACGCTGATTTCTGGGAAGATAAGGCTGCAAACAAATAGTGCCGCCCTTAGTTATAAACCGAACGTTTACGGTGCATCATTCGTTTTTGAAAAAGACTATCATCCTCTACACGTAACTCAGGCACTGAAGGATATTTTTCGAATGGTTTCTTTGAAGTGGGTCTTACACCGTTGACAGATCGAACCAGGTTCAATAATTCTTCCACGTCTGGTTTGCGGTTAATAGGTGAAGCATTCACCAATATGCGATTGATCACTGTCCGGGAAAGCCATCGGGCCAGCGGGAAGTTCAGGATCGTATCTTTTTTGCCATCACTTCTTGTTACTACTTCATTGATCATATCACGCAACATCTCCGGCTCCAGGTCACGCTGCAGGTTCTCGCCTTTAACCCCTGGTTTTGAAGCGTCGACAATGTAGTTGGGTTTTAGGTTAACATTCAGAAATACAGCATCCGGATCTGAAGTGCTTATAAACTTGGCGCGCTCTTCAAAATACGATGCACTGCCGGCAAAGGGTTGATTAAATAAAGCGTTCAGGGGCTGTAAGATCGTTAATTCGCTATTCATCTTTTTGTATAATTTTTTCTCCCCCGAGCCATTTTTTAAGTACATGATATAGATCTTATACTGGCCATCCAATGAATCTTTTGATAAGCGATAACTAAGCTGGTGATAAATATCGAGCGTTGATTTAAGTCCTGAATTCTCATGATAACCGCCATCAACAAAACTGCCAAGGCTGTCGATATAAACCGGCGCGCTGAATAAAGGGAACAGCTCACTTGTGTTACATGCCTGTCCGAGAGAAATTGGTTTGTTTAATCCCCGGCACTGTAACACATCATCATCGGTGCAGATCATATCTTCATACAAATAGCCTGCAACATCTATGGCATCATTAAAATAGCGGTCACTTAAACGGATCGATGAAAAGATGCCTCTTCTGCCATCATTACTTCGGGTAGTATTGATCAGTGTTATCGGTGTGTTGCGCCGATACCTGATATCGCCGAATCTGTTATCATAGAAGTAATACATCAGATCCTTTTTTAAGGTCAGCAATGAATCGGGCAAATTATGCGCTTTGTATCTTTCGTCACCCTGCACTTTAAGAATAGCCCTTGCGGTGGTTGTTGCTTCCTCGTTTTGCAAAGTGTTGTTCCGGTCATTCGACCAGCGACCGGGTATTACAGATTTATAAAAATCAGTAAGCAATAATCCGCGGATCGAACTACCGATGTAATTGTTGGAATAAATTTCTTCGGGAAGTTTGAGCCAACTGCTGTCTATCACTTCGCTGTCGCGCGTTTTATCCCAAAAACTAAAGATGGTACTTAGCCCGACAGAACTTCCGGATACGGTCGACACGGAAAAGATATGATTGCGGAATTTTCCGCGTGTTTCATAATCGAAGTTGATGAGGTTCTGGCTGAACCAGAGGCCGGCCCTAGAACCACCCCCTTCACCACTCACAAGAATGATGGGATAAGGATCACCTGTTTGGTTCCGGATTATTTTTCCGCGCAATTCACGATAACGATCCTCAAAATTATCGCGGTTTCTTCCTTTCAAATAAGTCTGGTCCTTATTTCGGTCCATTGTGTGATGACTGGTATTAATATTCCACCACGGCGACAAAAGCAAACCAAACATGATTGCTGCAGTTACACCGCCGATCAATTGCCATTTGCGGGAGATAGAAATGATATAAAAAACCAGATCAATGGCAAAGACATATACTGAAAACATATACAGCAGCATTGACTCCGGGGCGAGCCCGAGGCGAAACGGCATATAATAGATCAGCAGCACTATAACTGTGTGAATCAACAGGCAGGCCAGGTAGAACCCGCTGTTCAGAGGATATTTCCTGAATAATGATTCGCCGGGTGCCATGCCTTTCCTGTGCTCTTTTAGTATATTATTATCAACCTCATGAAATATCAGGAACATCAGGGCTGAAAGCAAATAGAGATTCAATGCAAGCACCACCTTCATAGAGGTATATTGCTTCTGGAAATTGATAAAGAAATAAGTGGTTGATATTCCAAGTATCGCGCCGATCACGATCATCATTATTCTCCGGGTGCGATCATGATTCACCTCCCTGTTAAATACATATAAGAGCGCCAGTTGCAGTAAGGCTGCAGTAATGAATATCCAATAATCATCATTAAATAATGCAGCGGCCAATAACCAGAAAGGTGCAAGGGGAAGCACCCGGTGCATAAAAAACAAATGTGTTTTAAAAGGCGATTCGGTTGGCAAATGGATCTGCTCCGGATTTTTGGATTCATAGTTCTTTCGAAGTCTTTCATCAGTGTCACGGCGTTTGTTTTCGCGGTATTGAAACAATGCAGCAGGGATCACCCACATAGAAACGGAAAAGCTAATCACTGCGAGCGTAGTGAAAATAATACGGCTGTTGCCATACAGACCATCCGGTTCAAACAAACTTACTACCAGGTCGCGTCCCTGCGACATCGAGATGATGATGTAACCAAAAACCACAAGGAACAGTATCTCGATACCTGCGTCTTTTAAGGTGCGCCACAAAATGATGGGCATCACCTGGATAACTTTAGGTATTAAACGGTATTCTTTCAAACCATATTCGTCATGTAGCTGCTGTGCATAGGAATTCAAGCCATTGTTGGGGTGTGTCATCTCAGGGTTGTTTGATGTTTAAAAACAGGCTTTAACCGGGGGCAGTCAGAATAGGGGGGATCAGTGGTAATGTGTGATTCCAAAGTAAGCAATTTTCCATACTCTGGACAATTACCTGAAAGTGGCAGGGGGCCTTCCATTTCGTTTTGTTGTAATATTGCGGCCTAATTAAATCTTCGGGATTTAAACCAGGAACATGAAAAGATTTTGCACGGTTTTCATTTTCGTTTTGTGTATTTCTGCCGGATTGGCTGGTCAACAAAGCCAGGCGCAAACAGTTAATGATAGCTTACAACATTACAGCAAGACTTTATCCAGGAAGCAAATGCACGCGGACCTCAAACTGTTCAGACAGATAAGAGAGGCTGCCAATTCAGGTCTTTATATTTACAGATCACGTAAATCAATCGACAGCATTTACAAGCTTGCTTTTAAAGCCACTAAAAAATCACTTCCTGCTTCGGAGTTTTATAAGATCATTCTCGAACTCACCGATTTTGAGGGCAGTGTACATAACTATACGGAACCGGACCAGGATTACCTGAACTATCTCAAACGGCAATCCAACTATTTTCCATACGCATTGAAGTATGTAGAAGGAAAGATCATATTCAACAGCCCCGGAACCGTTGTCCCGGTTGGTTCAAGAGTCGTAGAGATAAACGGGAAACCCGATACCGCTATCATGACTTCTTTTTATAAGTATTATCCTGCTGATGGATTTACAATGACTGAGAAATTATCAGCAAGCGTCAATAAGAGTTTTGGTACAAAGTACCCGCTCGAATACGGGCTTGCGGACAGTTTCCATATCAGCTTTATTGTACGAGGCACAGACGTTGTCAACAAGGTGGGTTTTGCGGCAGTAACATTAGAGGAACAGGAGCAAAACATAAAAAAGGGACACAGTTATCTTTTAGATAGTATTACTGATTACCGCATTAATCCGCTTTATAGTTTTGCAATGGCTGATTCTGTTACAGGATTGCTGAACTTCCGGGCTTTCTCAATGGCAAGCGGGGTTGATGATCCTGCATTCGCAGTGTATACAGCTTTTGTAGATAGTGTGTTCCGGGCGCTGGTAACAAACAATGTTCCCAATCTGATCATTGATATAAGGGGTAATCCGGGCGGCAGTGATCCTACATATGAGCAACCGATGATGTATCTCACAGATCGATCTTTCAGAGAGAATACCCTGGCGTATATCAATTTTGAGGAAGTGCCGTTTGAACAATATTTCTGGGGTGTATCCACGAACCACAAAATGACCGAAGCCGAAATTGAACCAGGCAAACGGTTTCTCAGGGATCGCTTTCCTGAATTGAAGAATGGCAGAAACCTGCAGGCGCAAAAACATAACCCGGTGTATTATCCTAAAAAGCCGGCTTATATGGGCAGGGTTTACCTTTTAATTGATGAACGGGTTGCTTCCGCAGCCTCGCATTTTGCCTCGCTGGTAAAATCATATGCACGCAATGCTACGATTGTCGGTGTTGAAACCTGCGGCGGCTATTATGTGCATAATGGCCATACGCCGCTGGTTTATCAACTTCCGAATTCAAAGATTAAGACTCAATTTTCAATTGTACACGTGGTACAGGATGCGCGACAATTGCCTGATCAACCGGTAGGGCGAGGCATCATTCCGCATCATGAGGTCTGGCAAACTTTTGATGATTACATGAACAATCGCGACACACAAATGGAATTTGTAAAAAAATTGATTGCTGCTGACAGATAAAACGTTGGAGTTAAACTCACTCCAACGTGGGATTAAAAGATCCGCCCCAATCACGATTTTGTTCGATCTTGTTTCCTGCAGCGAGCACACTCTGTTGTATCGGTGCGAAATAATACGAGTCGGGAAGCCTGTTTATCGTAACGCCAGATTGTGGCGCCGATAACAAACTGTATTTAAAATCAGACTCCGTTAGCTGATTGGCCAACGCCAGCGGCCGTGCATCAGTAACGGGCAGCTCACTTCCGTTCGGATTGATGGCTATCGCTTCAACCCCGTGTTTCTGTTTGCCACTGATCAGATCAAATCTTCTCCAACGACGCAGATCATGGAAGCGAAACCCTTCGAAACTTAGTTCTATATTGCGTTCATGCATAATCTGGGTGCGCATTTCTTCTCTTTGCGGTGACGCTAACAAACCATAATTACCATCTGCCCCAGCTTCAATACCTGCCCTCTGCCTGATTTGTCTCAATATTTCATGTGCTTCGGCAATGTGGCCGGTTTCATTCGCTGCTTCTGCATAATTCAACATCACTTCTGCAAACCGCATCACTACATAGTCAACATCATACTGTTGCACCTGTGCCTGTGTTAATGAAAGATTGCTATGTTTCTTTATAAAAAATCCTGTGTACCGGTTATTATTTTGTGAACGGGTAGATGTGTTGGGATTTACGCCATAGTTATCCTGGGCATCGGCAATACCTACACTTGTGTATTGGCGGTATCCTGATGGTGTGCCGGCAACAGGGTATAATGCTGCGTTCCATAATACTGACTTTTCAAAACGGGGATCACGGTTTTGCCAGTATGATTTTAGAAACTCTTCGTCCGTCATATAATATTGCCCGGTAGGATCATTATACTGTTTGCCATCTTTCATTGGAAAGGCCTGTACCATTTCCCAGGTAGGGCCCGTATCAGCAGGGCCGCGGCTTAATGAACCCGGTCTTACGCCGTTATCCCAGGTAGCTACCTTATTCGGAAAAAGATTTGTTACGGAGAACACCACTTCTGCATTTCGTTCTGATAAAGCCACCTGTCCGTAGTCTGCGATCAACTGATAACCCTGGGCAGACAAACTATCATAAGCCTGTTTTGTGCTGGTATATGCATCGCTCCAATAACTGTTGTTCCATGGATTGGATGGATTAAACTGCGGAGAGGCTTTATACAACAAAACTTTAGCTTTAAAAGCCTGGGTGAAGTTACCGTCGATACGACCCCAGTCGGCTGAAGCGGCGAGGATACGACGAGGCAATAAGATATAAGCAGAATCAAGATCCTGCAACATAAATTCAAAACACTCGGCTGTTGAGTTTCTCGGAATATTCAAACTATCTGCATACCGGTTTTGTGGTTGCTTCAGGTAAGGGACGCCTCCATAATTGCGCACCATACGGAAATAAGTATAAGCCCTGAGGAAATAGAACTGCCCGAGCAGATTGTTTTTCACCATATCGGTCAACGTGCTGTTGTTCGTATTTACAATACCATCGTTAATCAAACGTATTCGGGTGTAATTCGTCGACCAGTCGTTGTTCCCTTCGCCGGGTATGGCTACAAGCGCGCCGGCGGTAACAGTAGTTACGTTGTTGGCAGGGAAAGGTACGCCGGCAAGCTGGTCACTTTGAGCATCAGCTGATACACTCCAGTTGCCAAAAGTGCCGGCATAGATATTCCCCAGATAGGCATTGGCTAAATTAGGATCGTTCCATACCAGTGAGGGATCATAGCCGGAGAGATTTGGTATATCCAAAACCTTTGAACAGTTCGTGAGTGTAACGATGGTTACTATATAGATTAATAACTTTTTCATTCGTGGTTTTTTTAAATACTGTAAATGATTCCTGCCTATTGAAATTTGATATTGAGTCCTACGGTAAAACTTTTCATTACAGGGTAGGAATCATAATTCAATTGTTCAGGATCATGGAATTCTTTGATCTCGGAGAAGGTTAAAAGATTGGTTCCGTTAACAAAAACCTGGGTTCCTGTCATGCCCAGTTGTTTCATCCATTTTGCGGGCAAATCGTACGACATATTCAGGTTTCTTAGTCGCAGATAGGCGCCATTTCTTAACCAGAAACTGGAGCCAAGCGTGCCGGATTCAAGCCAGTTTTGACCTATCGGCCTGGGATATTTTGCGCCAGGATTGTCGGGTGTCCATACATCATCTGTCCAGATAGGGTAGTAAGGTCGCACAGAGCCACCATGCTGACGCATACCTTCACCGTCCTGGTTACTGATCATACGGTCGTAGTTGCCGACACCCTGCAGCAATACATCAATCGCGAGTCCTTTCCAGGAAAGGCTGAAACCAACACCGTAGTTGATGCGGGGAATTCCGTTATTACTTAACAGCACCACGTCATTGTTGTCGATGATACCATCGGGTGTTTTGGAGAAGTTTTGTCCGCGTATGTCTTTATACCTGATCCCGCCGAGATAGGGCTTTCTGCCGAAGGTGGTATATCCTGAAGCGATTAATTCATCCAGTTCAGCCTGCGTGCGGATCAGGTCAACTGCTTCAAAGCCGAAAAGACGGTTGTTGGGGTGACCAACCGGGTAACGGAAATCCTGTGGCTGACCAGGGTAATAGGAGGCGTTTGCAGGGTCAAGTACATCCCAGCGGTCACGTGCATAACCAAGGTTGCCATATACTGAATAACCGATATCACCAATACGTTCCTGCCACTGAAGTGATAGCTCAACTCCCTGGAAGGTACTCGCGGCATAATTTTCAGGCGCAAGTGCTTGGCCATAAGTAACAGGAAGGGTTATCGTGCGCGCACCTAAAATATTTTTTTTCTTTTTTTGAAATACATCTATGGAGCCGGAAAGACGACTATTGAAGATGCCGAAATCAAGTCCCACATTGGTTTCATAATTGGTTGCCCAGGTAATACCAGGAACCGGTGTTGGTCCGGTTGCTATATTGATATAGTAAGTGTTTCCAAACATATAGCCACCTGCATTTGCATAGGTTGGTGTATAGAGGAATGGTGCGATCTGGTTGTTGCTGACGTTTACCAGGTTACCCGTGCTGCCATAACCGCCTCTGAGTTTAAGTTCATTTACCCATGACACGTTGTCTTTGAAGAATGGCTCTTCCGAGATTCGCCAGGCAAGTGATGCGGAAGGGAAAAAGCCCCAGCGCTGGTCCTTCGCTGCCAGCACGGTACCATCATATCTGAAAGAGAAGTCAACCAGGTATTTGCTTGCATAATTATAATTGACCCTGCCGATCCATGCCTGTCTTGTTATAGCAGGATCAATAAATTCAGCAGCATCACCAAACCTGTTTCCAGCCGATTGCGAATAGGCGAACATCTGGTCAATTGATGACACCGGCGCATAGCCAATGGCGTTAGTTGTGATGCGTTTGTTATCCGCCTGTTCAAATACAGCCATTGCATTCACAGCATGTTTACCGAATTTCCGATCATAATTCAGGTACCAGTCAAACTGGTATTTCCAGCCGGTATAAACCTGGTATTGAAGAAATGGTTGATTCTGGCTAAAAGTAAAGATGTTAATCTGGTTAGGATCAGGTGGTCCGGGGAGGTATGGATTATTGGTAGGATCAGCCGAAACAAATTTGTAATTATACTGGTAGGTCAGAAACTTTTTTCGTGTATAGTCGTTAGCCTCGTAGTTGCCGACAAGTTTGGTAGAGAGCCCGGGTATTAGATCATCCAGTTTAACATCAAGCGTCAGGATCGGGTTAAGTTGCCTTCGTCTTGTATCGATATAGCGGTTACCCTGCACCATATCGATTACGTTCCAGAGTTGCCAGCTACCAATAGCAGGTTGTACGGGATACTTGGTAATCTGGTCAGCGATGGTGCCATCTTCATTCATATAAAATGGGAAAAGCTTGGGCCAGTTAAAGGTTACGCGGTAAAAATCGCTTACATCATAGTCGTCATCGCCTGAGAACGGCCAGTAAAAACGATCAGATGCCTGTTGGGCAGCTGAGAGATTAAGGTTTAGTGAGACTGCGTTGCTTATTTTAGCATTAACGTTTGTGCGAAGATTGAATTTCTGGTAGTCAAGATTTATATAAGATCCCTTTTCTTTTGTGTAACTCAACATGGAGTAATAGGTGATCTGTTCGTTTCCACCACTCACGCTGATCAATGCTTTTTGATTGCTGGGGTTTCTCCATACCCAGTCATTGGCATTGTACGAGCGGTCCTTGAAATAATCAAAAATAGCCGGTGTATTTGGTAAAGGATCGTTACGACCATTGTATTCGTTTGCCCATTCTACAACCCTGTTCTGGTAGATCAGTTCATCTGTAGCGGTAGTGCGGTCAGCCAGTGGTGTTAGGGTTGGCCGGGATGAAGTGAACGAAGTCTGGGCTGTAAACACTGGTTTTCCGGCCGATCCCTTTTTGGTTGTAATAATCATTACACCGTTTCCTGCCTGCACTCCGTAGACCGAAGCCGTAGCAGCATCTTTCAGCACACTCATCTGGTCGATCTCATTAGGATCCAGTGCATCGAAGGTGGCCTTATCTTTAATGATACCATCTATAACATACACCGGTTCTCCAAAACTTCCTCTTACACGCACCGTCGATGATGCGCCTGCCAGTCCGGATGTATTTACTACAGTAACACCGGCTGCCCGGCCAGCAAGGGCGTTCGACATGTTTGTAACCGGAATATCTGTTACCCGGCTCATAGTAATCGATGATACGGCTCCTGTTATACTTGATTTCTTTTGTGTGCCGTATCCAACCACTACTACTTCATCAAGCTGACTTCGGCCGCTTCCCAGGGTGATTGTATGAAATGATTGATTGTTGATTGCCACCTCCACGGGAGAATAGCCTACAAAACTAACTACCAGGCTTTCGTTACCGCCGGGTGCCATCAAACGAAAGTTACCTAGCGAGTCGGTAACGGTTCCACCGGCGCGATTTTTAATCGCAACTGTAGCACCTACGATGGGGTTTGACTGGTTGTCCGTAACAACGCCCTTCACTTCAAACTCTGCCTGGTTGCCGCTTTGAGGTTCAGGAGGTTCGCCGGCCATAATTTCAGATCTTAAAATAATACTGGAGATTGCGAAAAGGATAAGTCTGCAAAGCATGTATGCCCTGACTTTGGTTACAGTTAATTCTGATTGCGATTTCATGGTTTCGTTTTATTTCGTAAAGTGCATAGGTAGCCTGGTACCAGCCCTGCATGTAAATGCAAAGTGGCAGTGATCTGCAAACACGCAAGCGTGATGCAGTCGTTGTGATAACAACGCTTCTTATGAAAGCCGGTCTGATTTAGGGGATGATTTGATGGTATAATGTCGTGCTGACATTATCAATGTTCACTCACCAATGAGGCAGTTACGGCAGACAACTACAAATAGTGCAGAAGGTGCTACTGACCACGGTTGTGATGCCCAAAGTAAAATATTCGATATGACTTAAACAAATTATTAACAGGCTAATAATATTTAAACGTCCTTACTGCGCGGGCTATTTCCTCATTGCTTTAGCAATTGCTTCGAGGTGCTCATTAAATGTGCTGAGTTGTATGAGCATTTGTCCGGAAGTGTCATTCTGATCAAGTCCACCGAAACGATTGTTTTTTCTGAACGTGGTTTTGATGGTATCCCAGCGTTCACGTTCTGCATCATTTATGAAGCCTGCAAGTTCTTTAAGTTTCAACAGGTTTGCTTCGGCATCCGAGGTTAATGTTTGCGATTCTCCTTCGTAATGCGAAAGGATAAGAGTATGAAGCTCTTCTTTATTCATCAAAGGCACTACCTTGCCAACCATCTTATTCATATTGCGGTATGAACCCTGTAATTTGAATGCAGGTTCGGTGCGATAAGCATCTTTCATTGCAGCACTGGCTATATACTGTTGATTCACACGAATCACAACATCGCGTATCGTTAATACATTACGCAACACCGCCAGCGCATCATCTATATCCTGCGCCGTGTAATTTCCTTCAAGGGCGGGCATCATGTCGGCATCAGTTTCCAGGAAGTTCACCAGTTTATAAAGATCCCCAAAGCTGCGGTTCGTTATCTTTTGTAAATACCTGTTTTCTGCAACTGCATTTTCAATAAGACTCAGGTTGAATAAATAATCTGATGTTCCGATCACATCTCCCAGGTTATAGACATCTGCCCGGTTCGCAAGCATATCAGGGATCTTGAATTGCTCACCGCTTTCAGTGTAGGGGTTGCCGGCCATAACAACACAAAAACGCTTGCCGCGAAGATCATAGGTTTTACTATGTCCTTCGAAAATGCCGTCCATTTTACGCTGGCCATCTGCCAGCGAAATAAATTTCTGAAGAAACTCCGCACTGCAATGCTGGATATCATCCAGGTATAGCATAACGTTATCAGCCATTTCCAAAGCCAGGTTTGTCTTTTTTAACTCCTCTCTTGCACCTGAGGTTGTTGCTTCAACAGGATCAATAGATGTTATATTATGCCCGATGGTTGGACCGTTGATCTTCACAAAATGTAATCCCATGGTTTTTGCCAGGTATTCCATCAGCGTGGTTTTTCCGTAACCAGGAGGCGAAATCAACAATAACATTCCCATACGGGCCGTACGTTTATCATCACCTGCAGCTCCAATCTGACGGGCCAGGTTTGCGCCAAGCAAAGGGAAGTAGATTTCGTTAATCAATCGATTCCTCACAAAAGAACTTAATACCCGCGGCTCAAGCTCGCTGATCTTAAGTGAATTTTTGTATTGTTGTGTCAAACTGTTTTTTTCGTCGTTAAAGGCTTTGAAAGATGGTACCACGGTGTTGTTATAGTGCTTCATCTTTTGCATGAAAAGGTGATAATCCAGTTTGTATTCCTGGTTATTGATAAGTGCATGTGCGCCTTTCAAATCATGGATCAAGGTTTGATCAGAAGCAATGCGTTCACGGTAATGATGGTCCTTATACAAAAACAAACAGGTTGCTTCTTCCAGGTATTTCAAATCCAGTCCACCTGTTTGTTGTATAAAAGCCTGTAGCCAGTTTTGGATGATGCGGAAACGTTCTTCTTCGTTGAAGGCACTATTTTCCGCGTCATGTAAAAAGGTATTCTGTTTTTTGTGCGAGTGCAGGAAGCGCGTGAACTCATATTTGATTGCCATTGCCTGCTGGCTGGCAGTGAAATGAAATGCCTGCGATGTTGCTGTGGAAGCTGCAACCTTTATGGTTGAAGTCGTAAGAGTATGTCCATCCTGTGTCTCCGATAATTTTTGATCTTTCGGGTTTCCACCGTTCCGCGATATGTCTGAAGTAGCAGAGCCGGCAGCAGCAAATTCATGGTAAAGGTATTCAGCTAATTCCATTTTGCTGATGACTGTCTGTGCAAGACGCTGTCCAACATATTTTGAAGCAATCTCCTGCAATACAAATGTATATTGTCTGCTGCCCGGGAAACTTTGACCGATTGCATGCGCTGCCAAAATGAGTTGGTACATGCGCTCACGTGTTTCATTTTCAAGTCCGAACCAGAAACGCTGTGCAGCCACACGAACCCCTGGTGCAAATCTTAACACGCCAAGCGATTCATGGATGGTCATGAGCTTTTCGTAGATAAGCGCGGCATCCGTATTGTGAACTCCTTTAAGATATGATGCGCCATAATCACGTTCGGTACGATCATTAATAAAGGCAAGGTGATCAAAATCTGCATGTGGGTTCATAAGCGCTTCCTGTACTGCCTGGTAAGCGAGATATTCACCCCGGTAAACTTCAGTATTCTCTGAAACAAGTTCCTGTTCCCAGATATGCCGGTATTGATATAAAGATTCTGCGGTTACTTCTTTATAGAAACTGGTGCCAATTAAGTGAAAGAACAGTCTTTCGTCTTTCCGGATGATGCTCAGATCCAGCACCTGTTTATTGATAACGAATTTATAATCGCCCAGGGCAATGATGTTCTGGCCATCAACAAAGAGCTCAGTTTTGTCTTTCAGATTACGTAAAGCGTCTTCCTGGGCCACCTTGAGCAGGTTTTCGAGGTTTTCTGCCTTAGCCACATCTCCAAGTTCATTGAGGTCAATTACCAGATTTCGGATTTTGCCGATCATCAGATCGGAAGAAAAAAACGCATAGATAGCCTCTTTGCTGTCGAACGAGCGCGCTTTGTTTTCAACATTTTTCAATACACGCAGACCAATTTGCTCAAGCGATGCTGTGCGTTTATTGATCTGGGCAATCAACATCTCTTTTCTGCCGCTGAAAGCTTTAATCACTTCGTCGCGTTTATCAGCGACCTTCATGATAAACTCGGGGAAGTCTGCAAACTTGCTCTCCAATTCCTCAATCTGCACACTTACCTTGGTGAGATAATCTTCACATTTCTCAGGCGATGATGACAGGTCAAGGAAACTAACAATGCCTTGTTCCAATAAGGTCAATTGCGCATAAAACTCCCCGGTTGCTTCTTTGCTGCGAAGAGCGGAAAGCGTACGAACCAATTCAGCTTTGACTTCGTTTAATGAAGCAAAGATCAGTGAGATCTTTTCAATGATCTGGGTACTCTGGGTGGTATCTTCTATTTTTAAACTGTTCAGGATATCGATCAGCATTTCAAGCTCTGCCGCAATATCTTTTACACCTTTTTCAATATCCTGTGCATCGATTGCCTTTGTGACTGATGCCACTTCAGCTTTCCGGTCAAGTACCATCTTTTCATATGGTTCAAGGGCCGTATCCTTTAGCAGGAAACTGATCGTATCGTGTGACAGTCTTTTGTTATTTTCTTCAAGCACTTCTTTCAAAGCGTCTATCGCTGCAGGAGCAACATACTTTATGTTTCCCAGGTCTATCACAGCACCCTGCATTTGTCGCGTCTGAGAAAGAAGATGCACCAGTTGATCCAGCGAGCCAACCACGGTATTCCGGACATTGATCAACAACTGATCAACCCTTTGCTGCATGGCAGCGAGCGCGTCACGTGCATGTTGCCGTTGTGCCTGCACTTTTGCAAATTCATCGATCGCAGTATTAGCGATATCTCTGATTTGCTGCAGCGGGCCGGCGAGGTCAAAAGTGGCGGGGTCCTTAATCCAGAAGTAAGCATCGATGATGTCGGTTGCACGTTTGTGTATGTCTTCGTATAATCTGGAATAAGAATCTTCTTTACTTAACAACTGAATTACCTCCTGGCTTTCAGCCATGGCACTAACAATATCTTTGTTCCCTATCTTGTACAATACATTGTCGCGCATGGCTTCATTTTCCTTCAGCACCAGTGTGTAGGGTGTTTGCCAGATTTGCACCTGGTGATGTCGCACTGCTTCTTTTTCTGTACGAAAGAAGATGAGTTTGCCATCATTAAACACTGTAAAGCCATTACAGACAATAGGTGTTTCCACTTTTTGTGCGATTACATTGTATGACATCAGCACATAAGTGTTTAAACGAACCTGGTAAAAAACATAAAGGATATCCTCGCCGTTTGGGGAAGGTTGACTTCGTATAAATTCAAGTTCGGAAACGGTTGATTCAAATATTTTATAATCACCGTTTTGCAGGTAGTAACCATTTGGAAAAATGACACCCTGGTTATCCGGAAGCAAGATCCCCGCATCCAACAGCATCGGAATTGGTTTCACTTCCTTTGTGCGCACATTAAATAGAAAGCTCCGTGGCGCCTCCTGGTAGGGTTTGATCTTTACTGCTACCAGGTTGCCAAGATCTGCATACCAGTATTCAGCATCATCCAACTGCTGATCTTTGTTCATTACCGGCTCGTGATATATGCCCCGCCCGGTAGTTGTGTTGTTTTCTATTTTGAAAGTGATATCGCCATTTAGTGCTTCGATAAATACTTTGTCAAGCACTGATATATGCGGGTGTACGCCCAGTCGCCTATCTTCAAGTGTTGTCTTCACCCATTCAAAATCATGCTGCGGCGCCTTACGCACCTCGTGCACGCTTCGGTCATCCACATAAGAAAGCGTGTTGTTTTTGATGAGCCATTTAAATGCTTTCCTGTCGTCCGGATTTTTGCTGGTGTGAAAAATCATGTACAGGTAATTGCCTGACAATGAAAATTTCGCAAATAGCGAATCGCGGTAATATTTATAAAGGTTTGTAAAGTCGGTGGTGAACGTGGGGTCATCGATCAGTGTAAGCGACTGGGGTTCAAAATGATCGCTGGTAAACTTGTAGATGCTGAATACATCACTCAGTTTGATGTTTTCGCGCAGGCCAAAATGAACGTTATAACCAAAAATACAAAGATCACCTATAGCGATAATGCCACGGGCCTCACCATGATTTTCGGTAGTGATCCTTTGATTTGAAATGAGTTCGAACCCAGTCGAGCTAAAGATTTCATGCCTGGCCTTATTGAGCCTGGCAAGACGGGCGGCCAGATCAAGCCGCTGTTCATTTAACCTGTTTCGGATAATCTCATACGTGCCTGAATCAAGCACGGTCGTGACCTTTTGCGCTGTCGACATATAAAACGAAATAAGGCAATCCTGATACAATGAAGCTGCGGCAACTTGCCGCAGCGTTCTTGATTGTTAAGCGTTCAACTTCTTGTTTCCGAGTCCAAGGCTATTGGCCAGCTTGCTGAGATCCATCAGCGAAGGACGATCATCATCAGAGCTGTTAGCCTGCATTTTCATCAATACGCCTGAGATGGTTAGATTTTTAAGATCGTTGGTTGATATATTGTATTTTTCTGCAAAGGTTCTGATACGTTCAAGCAGGTTGCCATCATGAATGCCATTGCCGAGCAAAGCTTTTTTAATTTCGGTAGCGTTTTCGCTTTCGTTGATCAGCCTGTCAAAACCACGGCCGTTTGATATCTGGTTCACAATATTCTGGAAGAACATGGTCTCACCACCAACGATGTCGATCTTTGCAGTTTTTAACGCGGTACCCAACACTTCAGACTGAGCCACGGCAATATCTTTATGAATATTGATCTGCGCCAGTGCGATATCCCGATCTTTTGCAAGAAGCAACTTAAACTCCTCATGTTCTTTACCCACACCGTCCAGTTTCTTCATGGCTTCAGCTTTGTGTTGGATGCCTTCAGCTTCAGCAAACGCTTTTTCTTTGGTAACTTCGGCTTCCGCGAGTCCCTGTTTGCGGCGGGCCTCGGCCATTTTCTCAACAACACCGGCATCTACCACACCCTGGCGCTCCAAAGCCTCTGCTTTTGCCATCATTACCTCGGCTTCTGATAAACCAAGCGTTGCTTCTTCACGTGCCTGTGCCTCTGCAAGTATCTTACGCGCTTCTGCCTCTTTTATTGAAGCTTCTTTCTTTGCTTCTGCGTCAATGATTAATTGTTTGGCTTTTTCTTCTGCCGCTTTCTTTTCGGCCTCTGCTGCCTTCACAGTATAGATCAGCTTTTCTTCTGCCAGCCGGCTCGCGTCAGTAATGCCAACTGTTTTTTCGCGCTCAATTGCTCTGAAAGATTCGATGTCTTTCATATTCTGCTGTTCTTCTACAACACCTTTTTCCAACTTCACTCTTTCGCGGATCACATCCTGGATATTCTTACGTTCAACCTCTATGTTCCTTTCCTTTTCAATCTGAGCCAGCGTAACAATTTTTTCTCTTTCGGTTGCTTCCAATGCACGGTCCTTTTCCACTCTTTCGGTTTCAACAGCATCTGTTCTCTGTTTATTCTTCGCTGCAATAATTATCTGGCGAAGTTTATTTTCTTCCTGTATAGCCAGGCTTTCGTCTGTTTTGATGCGCACTGATTCTGCTTTCAGACGCTCTTCTTCACGAACTTTCAGTATTTCTGCCTGTTCGCGGGCCTTCACATTATCAATCTCGCGGCGTTGTTTTTCTTCTTTCTCCGCCATTTGTCTTTCCAGTTCAAGAATAGCTTCACGTGCTTCAACGTTTTGTTTTTTGATTACTTTTTCTTCTTCGCGACGAATAAGATTGGCATTGATATTTTGTGCTGCAGTGAGCTCGGTTATTTTCCTGATACCCTGTGAGTCAAGAATGTTTTCAGGGCTCAGGTATTTCATTTCAGTTTGTTCGAGATAATCAATCGCGCAATCATCCAATGTGTATCCGTTCAGATCGGTGCCAATGATATCCAAAATTTCATTCCTGAATTCGCGGCGTGCTTCATATAAAGAAACAAAGTCGAATTTTTTGCCAACCGTTTTGAGTGCTTCTGAGAACTTGGCTTCAAAAAGATTTGTGAGCGTGCCTACTTCGCTTGCGCGTTCGGTGCCAATTATCTGGGCGACATTTAATACGTCTTCTACTGTTTTATTTACACGAACGAAAAAGGCAACTTTGATATCAGCGCGGATATTGTCTTTACAGATCAGGCCCTCATGTTCCATCCTGTCAATCTGAAGTTTTTTTACTGAAATGTCCATGATTTCCATTTTATGGAGAATGGGGATCACGTACATACCGCGGTTAAACGCGACCTTGCCGCCACCAACACCTGTTCGTACGATGGCTTTGCCCTGCGGGATCTTTTTGTAAAAGCTGGCAAATGCTGCCAGGATAATAAAGAGGAAGAATGCGATACCGCCGACTATCAGCAAGGTAATTCCGCCGAGTGCTTCAATCATAGTAAACAGGTTAATGGTTAAAGGAAATATTGCTTGTTTTGAAAATAGACATTTTTATTAAACGATATTATCGAGAGTGAGCTCAGGTACCACAAAGTAGTATCTGCCATCAGTTGATTCATCAGCTATCATTACATCTGCATTGTAGTCAATGGGCTGTCCCGATTTGCTTCTCACGTTGATGCGGATAACATCATTATTAATTACTAATTCTGCTGCGCCGATCTTGTCGCCATTTATGGCTGACCGCATGCGAGCAATGCGGCCAAGCAGATCGTGTTGTTCTTCTCCGTTATATCCCATTACATTGTATAGTTTAACCAGTGGTTTTGTGGCATAACGTGTCAACAGGTAAGCGACCATGAATATTGGTAGCAGGAGTAATGCAGATTTCCAACCCCATGACGCGGCTCCTAACATAACAGAACTTACCAGCGTTACTATCCAGGCAATAAATTTAAAGATGCTGTACACTATCATGAAGGGCACCTTGCCAACATTTACAAATTCAAGTGCTTTTGAAAAGAAGCCCTGTTCAGAACCTGTGTCACCTAAGTCTGCATCAGAATCCACTTCTACTGTGGCATCTACTTCCGGGGCAAAATCCATGTCGCCTAAAAAATCACCTGCGAGAAAGGTAAACACCCAGTACAATGCCGTGATTCCTGCAAGCACTGTCATGATGCCGTTAGAAAGCGGATGAAACAGTAGTTTGGTTAGTTCTGCCATGGTTGTCGGTTTAAGTCAACGAATTTGCAGCATATCATTTCAGGGGATGCTGGTCCATCCCTAATTTGTTTTTGATGGCGTCCAGGTCCTTTTCGATTGATAAGGTATCATCTTTTAACAGACGATTCAAGTCATCTTTCAGATTAATTCCGGGATTAGCTATCTCTGCGTAGGCTTTTGACAGTGCTTCCTGGTCCTCGACTTTATCTTTCATACGTTCAAGCATTGCGATCGTGCCATTTGTATCAAGTTGGGCCAGTTGTTTATTTACCTGCTGGGTAGCCTTGCTTACTTTAACGCGGGCCTTCAGAGTTTTTAATTCTTTCTCCCACTTGGAAAGATTCTCTTTGAGTATTTCAATGTTCTTGAGCAGTTGCTCAGAACTTTCGCGGTGGGCAAGTGCCTGGGATCCGAGATCCTCAGCATCGGCATAATATTGTCGGCGGAGCGTTAAAGCTTCACGGGCAAGTTGTTCTGCGCGGTTGATATCGACTTCGCCGTGTTGCGCTTTTTGCATGATCAATACTGCTTTCTCGGCGTATTGCAGCGATTCTTTCTGACATACTGCCTGTTCATTTTCTGTGCGTATAGCGAGTGCTTTCACACGCGCATATGCTTCAGTTGCCTGTGCCAGGTCCTCCCGTAGTTCGCGGAGTCCTTGTTCGGTCATCTTAACAGGATCTTCCATTTTTTCAACGGCGGCATGAATTTCAGCCTGTCCTATTCTAAAAATTCTTTTAAAAAGATTCATAAGATTACAATTTTGAAAAGCTGATGATTTGTTGATAATATTCACTGAGAAGGAGCCCAAGTGAATTAAGGGCGCCGTCGAATTCGTTGAAATTTATATTCTCCAGCTGCATAGTGTAGCGGAAAAGCACTTTGTTTCCCTCTTCATTGATCACAAATGCACCGTGGATCATGTCACGGTTTTTCTGCAGCAGTTGTTTGAACATGCTCATGTTGTCTGCCGTGAAAGAAAACAGGTATTGCTCCATAATCAGTATGGGGGGCGCGATACCAATGATCAGGTTGTGAATGCCATCTTCCTGGTTGTCAATCTTCAGTATGCCGTCGTGTTCATTTTTATAGAGGATCCGGCAACCGGAGGTGGTGGCGAAGTCTTGTATCGTGGACATGAAATCCATCTGTTTATGTTTTGTTTGTCTTACAAATCTATAAAAAAAATGTTAACACTGCAAAAATAATTAGCATTGATGATAAAATAATTTGCCTTATCTTTGAAGCATGCTGAAGATCGGAGCTAATATTAAAAAAATAAGGGCTGCTAAAAACCTCAGCCAGCAAGCATTTGCGGATTTGTTCGAGTTGACGCGGGGTAACATTTCATCCTACGAGGAAAATCGGGCCGAGCCGAGATTGGAATCTGTGATCAAAATTGCAAACCATTTTAGCATTCCGCTAAATAAGTTTGTATCCGAGGTGCTTACCGTTAATGAGATACTTCAATACAATGGCGATAAGCTATTAAACGATGAGCATCATATTGCAAATCTTCAGTTGCACGAGGTTCCCTTTATCAGCGACACGATCTTCATGCGTTGCAGTTATAAGGAATTGAGATTTGATGAGTTCACTGCTTTTCCCAGGCTCGTATTGCCGGAAACAAGTAATCATAATCTGCTTGCATTGACATTCAATAATAACATTCCGCATCCGCAGTCAATTCCTGAATACCAGATGCATGATGTGCTGGTGTTTGAAGAGTTGACCCGCGAGAATGTACATCTCTGTTCAGATAAAACTGGTTTGTATGTGAACGGTCATGAAATCATGATTGGCAATTACCAATTAGAAGGGAACAGGATTGACCTCGTATTAAATGCTTTTAAGAAACACAGTTTTGCATTTGAGACTGAAAAACAATTCTGGAAGTTGTTTGCAGTATATGCGCATGAACGTGGATAATAAATAAACCTCACAAATAAGAATCATAAACTAAACCGACTACAGATGATCATTCAACACCTTTTGTTATTTGTTTGTCTTTGTTTTATCATCGGCAGAAAGCCAAAGCCAAATTACCGCAAACGTTCGCGTGCTTATGAAGCAGCATATCGTAGGCCCGAATCAAGAACGCTTGGTGCTGACTCGGCTGTGCGATACCAAAAAGATAGTATGGTGGTGATAGGATTACCTCAGCGGTAATAACTGATGTGTTTATTAAAAGCTATTTTGCTAAACCCGCTTCAGCGACTAAGAGCAGTAAGGCAAATTGAATGGCCAGGTGTCCCTTTTCATTGAGCCACCATTCCTCCACTGAGTGCGCACCACCTCCTACGCCGCCGCGACCGATTGTTACTGCCGGTACTCCCTTGGAAATAGGTGTGTTTGCATTGGTTGAGCTCATATGTAAGGATGGTTTCGCACCAAGTACCGCTGCTGCAGCCATTGTTCTTTGAACGAGCGGTACGGTTTCGGCCTGAACACCCGTGGGGCGGTTGCCAACCATTTTCACTTCTACTGTTAAAGCCTGCCCACGTCTTTTCATTGCGTTTTCTTCTGCAAGTCCTTTCCGTACCGCGGCCTGGAACAAGCTGTCAATACCAGCAAGTCTGTCTGGTGCTTCAGAACGCATATCAACTTCCATCCACGATTCAAAGGGAATGGCATTTACAGAAGTGCCGCCACCGATCACCCCAACATTATAAGTTGTTTTTGTACCTGTACGTGTGTATTTATCAGCCTCCGTAACAAAATAATGAATGGCACGGGCAGCTGCGTTGTGCGGGTTTGCAAGACCAAATGCACCATATGAATGGCCCCCGGGTCCCTTGAAAGTAACACGATACCGGTTTGAACCAGTTCCGCCGGATACAATACTTCCGATATCACCGCCATCAATGGCTATATAACTATCAATTTTTCTTTTACCGTCTTTAAATAATGCTTTCACCCCACGCAGATCTCCAAGGCCTTCCTCACCTACGG
Organism: Bacteroidota bacterium; assembly: GCA_023416995.1. GTDB lineage: Bacteria > Bacteroidota > Bacteroidia > Chitinophagales > Chitinophagaceae > DATHKG01. The sequence continues at coordinate 50,439 of JAEZGI010000083.1, read as the reverse complement.
TTCCCGCAAAAATGACATCATGATCTGTATTAAGTTTAGTCGCTTTCATTGCTTTCAGCACTGCAAGAACAACCGCAAGACCTCGTGTATCATCACCGATTCCAGGCGCAACAAGTGTATCGCCACGATGTTTCACCGTAACATCGGTGCCTTCAGGGAAAACGGTATCAAGATGTGCTTCAAGCAACACTGTTTTTTTTCCTGATTTACCTTTCACAAGTGCAAGTACATTACCTACCTCGTCGATCCACACTGAATCAACCCCGATCGCTTTGATCATCTCCAAAAACTTCGCTGCCCTTTGTTCTTCTTTAAACGGTGGAGCGGGAATTTCATTCAACAGTATAAGATCTTTGTAAGTTTCCGGTTCAAGATTCACGATCTCTTTAAACGCGGCCCTGATCACCGGTCTCTCAGCAAGCGTTTTCAACTCAGCCTGGTATCGTTTATCCACATCTGGTCTTTTTTGGGAACTCTCCTGTGCCTGCAGAACAGAAAAAGAGATGAAAGCGCTGAAGAGTACGAACTTTTTGAATACAGTTAGCATGATAGAAGTTGATTGTTGAAACTCAGTGAGCAATATCGCTTAAATATAGCCTTCATGGGTGATTTTTTCCGTGTGGCAGGCATGGCACCATTTTTTAACCCTCAACACCAAACACAATAATATGAAAAACAAAAACCGTTTGGGCGTTGCAGTAGTAGGTTTGGGAGAATATGCTACAACGCAGATAATGCCCGCGCTGAAGGAAACAGAAAATTGTTATCTCGCTGCACTTGTCAGCGGCACGCCTGCAAAACTCAGGCAATACCAGGCGGAGTACAATATTGCCGACAGTCATTTGTACAACTATGAAAATTTTGATGAGATCGCGTCAAACGACGATATCGATATTGTTTATATCGTATTGCCAAACCTGATGCATCCTGAGTTTACCATACGGGCGGCACGTGCCGGCAAACATATAATTTGTGAGAAGCCAATGGCAAATACACCTGCGGAATGCCGGGAGATGATTCATGCCATTGAAGCGGCAGGCGTACGATTCTCCATGGGTTACCGGCTGCATTTTGATCCCTACAATAAAGAAGTGATGCGTCTTGGTCAGCAACAGGTTTTTGGTAAGGTGAAGAAATTGACCCTTCTTGATAGCAAGGATCTCGGCAATAAAAAAACATGGCGGGTCGATAAAAAACTCGCAGGCGGTGGACCGCTCATGAATTACGGAGTGTATTGTATCCAGGCCGCTATGTATCTAACCGGTAAACTGCCTGTTGCCGTTGATGCTGCATTTTCACCCCGCACCGATAAAGAACGTTTCGATGAGGTGGAAGAAGGCATCAAATTCACACTGCATTTTGAAGATGATATTGTAGCAGAGTGCGAGTGCAGTTATACCAAACAACAAAACCTGATCAATGTAAGGGCAGAGAACGGCTGGTTTCAACTCGAGCCAGCGTATGAATATGAAGGGTTGAAAGGAAAAACTTCAGAAGGAGAGATAACCTTTCCGACAGTTAATCAACAGGCCCTGCAAATGGATGATTTTGCAGAATGCATCATGGAAGATAAACCCACCAGGGTACCTGCAGAAATGGGTTTGAGAGATGTTGAAGTGATCGCGGCAGTATATAAATCTGCAGAAACCAAACAACAGGTGCCGATTCATTTAGAATCATTCAAAACACTCGCTACATCATGATTCTCTGCCCGGAGTTGTTGTGCCGGAATAAAACACTGTATAAATAAAATTTCACGCGAACTGCTTAAAGAAAGAGAGGCTGCCACATAATTTGCGACAGCCTCTCTTTAAATTAAAATCCCTTATTACTTTGCTGTATCATAAAGCTCATTAAACAACAGTTTGAAAGTGCCATGTGTCTGCGCGCGGAACAATATCTCAGGGCCAAATGCAAAAAACTTACCCGCGCCAATGTTTGCGCTGAAAGCCGCGACGCCTCCATCAAGGTACTCCTGTCCCCAGGCCCAGCCACTTCTTAATGAGCGGGGAGAAGAGAACCAGGCTATCGGTTTAACCTGCCCGCTCACCATTGCTTCGGGTGCAATTTTAAACACCGGGCTCGCATCAAAATATACATCTGCAACTGATCGCATACCCCATGCAGTTTTCTGCGTAGAGTCGACGCTCACCCGCAATATACTTCCGGGTATATAATATTTTTCCCCCGAAAGCGCGCGCTCAACACCTGCGTTCATTTCAACCAGTGCATCGCGTACCGGTAGTTGCAGGTGATAAGCCAGGGCAGTGCTGTGCCCGATAGTGATCACAGAACCGCCGGCTTCAATAAATTTCCTGATTTGAGGTATGGAAGTATCGGCGGTAATTCTACCCAGGGTATGACGAAATTCGGCAGGTACATCTGCTACCGCAGGCTGTGCGGATCCACCGCGGCTGGCGCCGGATCTTGATGGAGGAGGAATGGCACCGGTAACAAAAACAAGTACATCGTATTTGCTGCGCAGATTGCCTTTATCAATCTGGTTTGCATATACAAGTTCTGCCGGGAAGCGGAATTGTTCTAATAACCAGCGGGTCCACCCGGAAGGCATCGAACCGCCATAAGTATCCCAAAGTCCGATACGCAGGGGTTTCACCGCAACAGCATCCGAAGGCAATTTGCCTGCGGGGCTGATACGAATACCAAGTTCCGTAACGGCTTTCTGTAAAATGGTTTTTCCGGCAGCGGGAACGTAAAAATTGCCCTGGCCCGATGAACCACTTTTTGTTAGCCGATATACTTTTATTCCTGCCTTCAACAAATCGTTTACCGCAGTGAAACTATTATTTGATTTTGAATCAAGGATAAATCCTCCGGAGCCGGCTATATTAGTTGAAGAACCAGGCGTTTGCTGCTCACCATGTTTGAGTTTTTCAAACGGACCATCAAACCCATTTAAAATTCTGTCGAAATCTACACCCATCGAATAGGCAAGTGTCCAGCCCGCTGCATCATATGGACGCACGGGAGGTCCGCCGGGATACTGAAAATCATTTGGATGATCCTGTGGTTCAAACATGTCAAGCACATGCGGACGAAATGCCTGAGCTGTTTTCACGATATAGGATCCTGCGGGATAGTTTTTTCCTTCAACTGTGAAAGGGGAGGTTGCTTTGTGAATGACAATACCAGATTTAATGAGCGCATTTACAAATTTGATAGCCGTAGGGAAATCTGCCTGGTCAGCCGGGATAATATACCCACGCGGGTCACGCAGTGTAGAATCTTTTAAAACCAGGTCATAATACTTTGCTGGTATTTGTCCTCCGCGAGGCAGCGCTGCAGCACCATCCCGTATGTTTCCCTGGTCTTTCGCATAAGCCCTGGTGATAGAATCGACGTGTTTTGGTGAAAGTCCCCAATAATCCCGGCTTCCTTTATCGATAGCCGTTTTGCCCATATGATAAATGCCATATAACAAATCGTTTTTGTTGGTGGCAGCATAATTCAGAACGGCATAGTTCAGGGAAACTGAATAATCGATAGACTGCTTAAAATGCCAGGTCCTGGGAGTAACCGGGTTAGGGGTCGACATATTTGGAATGAGGCGCGTTGGCACCAAAGGCACACTGGCTGGTGTGGGACTTCCGATAATCTCGGTAAGGATACCGATCATGTTATGAAAATAAGGTGTGGTGCGCAAGCCGCCGTTCCACCATGTTGAAAAAACCGATCCTGAACGTTGAGTATAACCCGGTTTGCCTTCAAGATTCAAACGATTATTCATCGCTGCACCTATACCATCGAGTGTTGTTACCAGCAGCGGGTCGTATACAAAGTTGAATGGATCACGGTATGGCGGCCCTGCAAGTATGGAACCCGCGGGACCAGCCTGGTGATGATTATAAACGATCTGAGGCATCCACTCAACGTACTGCTGGCGGCTGATGTTCTGGCTTTCTTTCATGTTGTTCATGAAGAAATCGCGGTTATTATCGTGCCCGATATACTTTTGGTATAACCTCGGCAGATTAGCAAATGATCTTTTTTTAGGATCGCTGTTTCGCATATACCAGTTCGTCATCAGCTCCTGGCCATCAGGATTTGCGTGAGTGAACAAAATGATGGTGTTATCGAGGATCCTGGTTGTTTCTGCATCGGTGCCCGAAACAAACCTGTACATACTTTCGATCAACTGGTGCGCGCCAACAACTTCATTTGCGTGCAGCCCGCCGTCTATCCAGACTACAGCCTTGCCTTCTGTTGCCAGCGCTTTTGCTGCACCTTCCTCCAGGCCGTCTGCCAGTGCGAGTTTGCGGGAGATCTCTTTGAAACGGTCAAGATTTTTGATATTCTCCGGCGATGAAACTATCAGCATATACTGGTGCCGTCCTTCTTCTGTGAGACCAATGTCTACCAGCTTTGTGCGATCAGACTCAGCAAGCTTTTTAAAATAAGCTTCTGTTTGGGTGTAGGTTGTCAGCATGTAATCATCGCCGATATCAAAGCCAAAATGTTGTTTAGGAGATGGAACATGCTGTGAAGAAACATTAGTCAAAAGGATGAGATGAAAAAACGCAGCAAGACATAAAATGCGAATCATTTATTGCAGTATTAAGTAAGGAAATTCTGTTGAAATTAATTCAACGAATCCGAAGCGCCTGTGAACACTGCATATAATTTTTATGATAATACATTTTTGGTGTTATCGCCTCCATTAAGATTGTTCCTTTGCAAATCAAAAAGGAACTGGAATAGATTGGTTTCTGTGGGAATCTGCAGCTTTTTCCTGAGGCGATAGCGGCTGATCTCCACACCTCTCACTGAAATGCTCATTAATTGCGCAATCTCTTTGCTGGAAAGATTCATTCGGAGGTATGCACACAATTTTAACTCATGTGCCTTAAGCGTTGGATATTTCTCTTTTAATGTAACTAACAGGTCGCTGTGTACTTTATCGAAGTGTACAGAAAACTGCTCCCACTCTTCGTTCAGTTTTTCTTCTTCATTAAGGATCTTCAACAGTTTTTTCACTTCGGGGGAATCTGACTTATCGGCGCCAGATTTTTTTATATGATGCAATTCATCTTTCACCTTTATCAGCAGTTCGCCTTTTTGTACAAGATGCATCGCAGTGGTAGCGAGTTCTGAGTTTTTATATTCGATCTCGCTTTCCAGCTTTTCATTTTTTAACCGCATCAGTTCCTTTTCTGATTTTTCCATTTCCAGTTGATGCAGGTAAGCCAGCTGTTTCTGTTCCCGGATATGTTTTTCTCTTTCCTCGCGCAGTTTTTTGCGATGTTTCTGATACAGCACCACCATCATCGTGATGCCCAACAAGGCATAAATGATCCTCGCCCAGGTTGCCTGGTACCAGGGTGGAATCACTAGAAACGAATAAGCTGCAGCCGGTGATTCACCCATGAGATTATTTCGGACCTTAACCTTAAACCGGTAGCTGCCGGGCGGGAGACTCGTGTAATCTTTTTCGGTTTTTTTTGACCAGGCCGACCAGTCGTTGTCAAAACCCTCTAACTGGTAACTATACTCGAGATTCGCAGTTTCCTCAAACAACGGTGAAGCATATTCGATGTGGAGAGAGCTGTTATCGTGTCTCAGCGAAGGGATATTATCATTCTCCTGATTTGGTCCGGCCGCAAAATTCGGCGCGTAACCTCCGAAAACCAGTTCATCATTTTTGCCTGATGCCATGATTTTCCGGATATACACATTCAGGGGCCGGTTACTTTGTTTGTATTTATCGTAATTAATGTGGTAGAATCCTTTTTCGCCACCAACAAATACATTATGTTCATCTATCGGGTAAACATTCTCGAAACCGCTTAATATTTTACCCTGCAGCTCCGGCAAATATATAAGGCGCGGCTTCAGCTCGGAAAAGTCGATAACGCCAATGTTTTTTTCCTGTACAAACCAGATGTTGCCCAATGCGTCATCCTTTAGATACCGGACGCCCTGTTCACCAAAGATGTCGTGAAATAAGGCGGATGATTTAAATCGGTCGGATGATTTATCATATTCGAATATGCCTTTTTCGGTTGCGATCACAACTTTGTTTCTCACCCTGTAAACATGGTTGTTCAAAGCGGATGGCAAGCCTTTGTCATTTGTGTACAAACGTACCGTAGCAGCACCGTCATCCGCAAGGTTGATCTTGTAAACACCGCGATAAGGGTGGGAAACCCAGATGATGTTATCGTTGTCGATTACCACAAAACGCGCAGATTCATTGAAATTGGCCACGGTACCCACTCCGGTGAGCTCATGGCCATCCTGGGCAAACAAACCGAGCCCCTGGTAATTCCCGGCAACTATCAGCGACGAAGGATCTTTGGAAACCAAACTGAAGGTCCAGAAGCCGGTGTTTTTATTAATAGGTACCACGCTCTCCCGGTTGACTTTGAAAAAACCATCGTGCCGCCCCGCAAACAACATGTTATTTACTACTGAAAGGCCCCAGGTTTGACCCTCGGATAATAATTGGAAGCGGTCCGGTGCATAACTTAAATCCTTTATGGCTGGCAGAGGGAGCCGGAAAATACCATTCGACATGGCGAAATACAAAGCATCCTGGTATGCTATCACATGGTAGCCCGCCCCACCATTCATTATAGAGGGGTTGATATGTTTGATGGCATTGTCGAAGGCAATAAAATCGATTCCTGAATCAAGACCGAGCCAGATGTTGTTGTTCCGGTCTTTAAATACACTTCGGACATTGCTGTTTTGGAGACCATCTTTGCGGGTGAACGTTTCAACGACCACTCCTGCCTTATTAATAAGGTAAAAGCCTTTCGAGTAAGTGCCAAGTACATAATGTTTGTCGTCAACCCGCAATAAACTTGAAATCAGTATCCCCGGATCGATATTGGGACCGGAAATAACGAAAGGAGTAACCTTCTGACCGCTCACCAGTACAATGCCGTCGTTGGTAATGGCAAGTGCAGTGTCACGGCCATAATCTGCCACCATCCTGAAATATGAGTTGGGCGGCATAGCTGACGGATTAATATATGCGCTCCAGCTATCGTCACGGAAAACAAGTACACCCGTTCTTTCGTCCTGGGCCACCAACCGGCCGTTCAAGATGCCCAGGAAAAGCCAACTACTGTGAGGACGATGAACAATGATCTTACCTTTGGAATACTGGAAGATCTTTTGGGTTGAACGGAAAAAGATGTCATCGCCGAAAGCGGCAATATCCCAGATATCTGCAAACTGTTGATCAGCTTTTGGAATAAGATCTTTAAGGGACTCGAATGACAGTTTGCCAGATTTGCCTGGTGTGAAATATCCAATTTCATCCTGTCCACCTACATAAATGCGTTTATCGCGGGCAATCTCGAGCGATCGCACAATGGTTTTGTTTGGAAGGGGGAATAATCCCCAGTAAACGCCATCAAAAGTCAGAAGTCCTTCATTATTAGCGAAATACAAAATTCCGTTTTGATCCTGGCGGATATTCCAGTTTTGTGAGCCGCCGTTGTATTCCTGTTTTTCAAAGTTGCGGATCTGGCGCAGACCAATATAATTCTGAGCAAAAACTGAGTACGTCAGCAGCAAAAAAAGTGGGAAAAGCAGTCGTCGGCAAAACATAAGGCTTATTTAGGGGGATGCGGCTACACCGTGGTTTTCCCAGCGGGGAATTTGATTTGATGTAGTAGAGATGTAGTACATCCCGCACTAAATTCGGCTTTTTTCTTAAGGATGTAGTACAGATGTAGTAGAAAACTTTTCTCCGGATGTAATTCCATCTACTTTTATCATTCGAAGCGGGCCCGTGATTGCGGCCACTCCGGATTGAAAGTTTGCATATGAAAAGAACCACCGCCCCTTTTCCCTGGTCAGCGCCATTCTTCTTTGCCTTATTATCGAAAGGCAATTCATCCCTGCCTGCATTCCTCCCGGTTTCACTGACACTTCGACAGATTATTCACTTCAAACCGAACACTAATTAATGCCATGAGAAAACTCAGCACATTATTCTCTTTGACCGCAATTGTGTTAAGCAGTGTCCTCTACACCGCCTGTACACCAGATTCAAGTGGAGCGTTAGGGGAACCGGCAACCGCATCATTTACGATGACACCAGTTGCGGGCCGCACCAACACTTATGTATTGCAAAGCACCTCGGCCGGAGCCTGGGGATTTCAGTGGGACAAAGGAACCGGAACTTTTGTAAAAGGCAAAGAGATTGACACGGCCTATTTCCCGACAAAAGGCGATTATACAGTTAAGTTACGGGCGTTCGGAAATGGTGGTTATACTACTGCGGAACAATCCGTCACCATCACTGTTGACGATATAATAAATAATCCGGAGTTTAAACTGCTGACTGGCACGAAATGGCGACTGGATGATTCCGATGGTGCCAATGCGATAATAGTAGGTACTGAAGGTAACCCTGGCCAGTACTCTCCAGGTGGTGCGCTGGCCGATTGCCAGAAAGATGATGTGTACACTTTCACCACCGACTTCAAACTTTCGTACGAGGCAAACGGTTCCACCTTCAATGCAGGTAACCTTTCTCCCAATTATACCTGTAGCGGCGACCGCTCATATAGTAATGTTACCTATACCTTTCAACCTGGCGTAGCTGCCGGAGCGGGTATCGCCACTATTACTACTCCCGGCACCCCACCTTCAAACTTTATAGGGGTTACTGACCCTTCATCAAATACGTACCGCATCATATCAATTTCGGCAACTGAAATGATCCTTCGTTCAGGAACCGCGAGCGAAACGGTTCACCAGTTCAAATTTGTACCACTATAACTGAGATAGCCACTTTCAAGTATTTAAAAATTAATGACTGCATATGAAATTTAAGATCCGTTTGTTGTTGAGCATGTTCATAACGATTTGCTCGGCTGCAGTTCTCCAGGGGCAAACCCTGCAGGTGACCGGAACGGTTACAAGTAAAAAAACCGGGGAAGGGCTGGCAGGAGCTTCTGTTAGTATTAAAGGAACCGGCACTGCGACAGCTACCGATGAAAATGGAAGCTACACAATCAATGTGCCCCAGGGTTCTACGCTTGTTGTTTCCTATATCGGGTTAGCTACTTTAGAAAGACCAGTCACCGCCAGCGGCGTGATGGACTTTGAATTATCTGAAAATGCCAGCGGCACCCTGGATGATGTAGTGGTAGTAGGTTATGGTCAGCAAAGGAGAAACAACCTGACCGGATCAATTGCCACTGTTAACAACAAGGCGCTGACGCAGGCACCGGTTGCCGATTTAAGTAATGCCATGATTGGCCGCGTTCCAGGCATCGTAACCAAACAAGGTTCAGGTGAACCTGGAAGAGATAACGCCAACATCTTCATTCGCGGGTTATCTACATTTAGCGGTGGTACTGAACCGTTGTTTGTTGTGGATGGAATTGTCCGAACTTTCCGTGATTTCTCACAACTGGATGCCAATGAGGTTGAATCGGTAAGCATATTAAAGGATGCATCTTCAGCTGCTATCTTTGGTGTGCGGGGTGCGAATGGTGTTGTACTCGTGACTACAAAAAGAGGTAAGTCAGGTAAGATAACTGCTAACTATTCATTCAACTACGGATTTCAGCAGGTTACTAAGTTCAATAATAACCTGGGTTCGTATGAATATGCCACTTTGCTGAACGAAGCATTGCTAAACGATGGTCTTCCACTGGCTTTTACGAATGAGGACATTCAAAAGTTCAGAGACGGATCTGATCCGATTCAATATCCAAATACAAACTGGCAGAAGCTTGTACTTGGCGGAACTGCACCTCAAATGCAACATAACCTGTCATTCAGCGGTGGTAGTGATCGTGTGAAATATTTTGCTTCAATAGGGTATTTTGACCAGGACGGTTTGTACAGCTCTCTTAATTATAAGAGATATAATCTCCGCACAAATCTTGATCTGCAGGTTACAAAGACTACCAAGGTTACTATTGATCTTGCAGGAAGACTTGAAAAAAGAACGGCACCCACAACAGGTATCTCGCAGATCTTTGAACATACTTTACGCAATCCGCCAACTATTGTGGCAGAATATCCCGGTGTTGGTTATGCGCAGGTAGGTTCATATGTGAATACATTGCGTGCCGTTGATCCTGCGGCGGGTTATGACAATACCGAAAACAACACGATCCTCACGAATCTACAGATTGAACAGCAGATACCGGGTGTGAAAGGGTTGTCTCTTAAAGGTGTACTTGCTTTCGACAAAAGAATGAACTATGGTAAACGCTGGACGCAAAACGTTTATCTGTATACATTGAACCCATCAACGAATGCGTATGATCGTTCAGCATACCAGAACTCAAGTCTCGGTGAAGGATTCTTCCAGAACACTCAGACCGAATTGCAGGGTCAGTTGAACTATTCAAACCGTTTTGGAAAACATGGTGTTTCTGCACTTGTGTTGTTGCTGCAGCAGGAGCGTCCGCAGAATCAGTTTGATGCTTCAAGATCAGGGTACGAGTTTTCTCTGTTTGATGTATTGAGCCAGGGTCCCGCAACCAACTCCGCCGGTGTTATTACAGAAACGATTGGTGGCACGAAAGACAGGTTTGCTCTTAGAAGTGCCGCTGCCCGTATCAATTATGATTTTGATAATAAGTATTTGTTCCAGGCCAGTTTACGTCGTGACCAGTCTGAAAATTTTGCACCCAATGTGAGAACTGGTTACTTCCCGGCATTTTCTGCGGGATGGGTGATGAGTAGCGAAAATTTCATGGCAGGTACTGAGCGTTATCTTGATTATTTGAAGCTCAAGGGATCATGGGGTAAGCTGGGTAATGACCAATTACCTGGATCACGTTTTTATTACCTGACCAGTTATAATACTGTTGCCAATAACTACGCATTTGGCGGAGCGATCTTCCCTGGTTTGAATCCTAATGCATACAACCCATTGGTTGAGTGGGAAACATCTACTAAAACTGATATTGGAATCGAAGCAAGGTTTATGGGCGGATTGATTGGTTTTGAAGCCGATTATTTTATGGAGGACCGTGACGGAATCCTGGCGACAAGATCTGCACAGATTCCATCTAACTATGGTGGTCCGCTGCCTGCCGAAAATATCGGTAAGGTACAGAACCGTGGTATTGAGTTGACGTTGACTCACGATAAAAGAATTTCACAGGATCTCTCTTATTTCGCAAGAGCTAACTTTACATACACCGCCAATAAGATCATTTATGCGGCACAGGCCGAAAACGTACCGGATGCTTTCAAAGTAGCGGGCAATCCTATCGGTTCTTATTATGGTTACAAAGCGATTGGCATTATTAAAGATTCTGCCACATTTAAGAACTATAATAAGACAACTGCTTTTCCGGTTGGTCTGGGTGACATTATGTATGAAGACATCAATAATGATGGTGTGATTGATAATGATGACAGGCAGTTTCTTAGCTATGGAAATATTCCGCGTGTAGTTTATGGCTTCTCTGGTGGTATTACCTTCAAACGTTTTGAATTCAGCTTCCTGTTCCAGGGTGCGACCGGTGTTAACCAACAGCTCACGAATAACGCAGGCTTTGCATTCTTTAATGGTGGACGTGTAACTGAAGAATGGCTCGATCGCTGGACTCCTTCAAATCCTAATGGTAAATATCCAAGATTGAGTACAAATGCTACTGCTACAACTAACAATTACCAGATTCCTGGTGGACCTGCTTATGGCAATGGTGGTAACAGTTTCTGGATCGAAGACGCGTCTTATCTGCGTTTGAAAAACATAGAGATTGCATACTCATTTAATCCTGCTATTCTGCAGAAGATCGGTGCCACACAATTGCGGATTTTTGCTACCGGCCAAAACCTGGTAACCTTTACCAGGCTGCATAATGTTGATCCTGAAAACAGTGATGGTAATGGTTGGTATTACCCTGTAATGGCGGTATACAATTTTGGACTTAACCTTCAATTTTAAAAGGGGGTAAATGAACATGACTATAGTTAATAAAATAAAAAACGCTGGTATGATAGCAGGGAAATTAAGATGGGTAACCGGGATCTTTTGTCTGGTGACTTTTGCAGCATCCTGCAAAAAGGATCTGCTTGATATTTATCCGTCTAATGCTTTATCTGATGTAACGGTTTTCGAAGACCTGCAATTTGCTAACAGGTTTTTGACCAACATATATGGAACAATGCCAAACGGCTTTGCGCGTCGCGATCAGAACCCCGGTGATGCGGGCTGGTCAAGAGGTATGAGTGCGCTTGCAATGGCAACGGATGATGCTGAAGGAAATAACCTGGCATCTTCAACTCATGGTCTGAACCAGGGCGTGTTGCCAACAACCTGGGCTTATGTAGATGATATATGGGTTCAGAATTATGCTGTGATCAGGAAGGCAAATATGTTTATGGAGAAGATCGACGCGGTGCCTGGTGATGCCGCACTTAAAGCGCGTATGAAAGCGGAGGCGCAGTTTCTTCGTGCGTTTGCATACCAGGAACTGGCAAAATGTTTTGGCGGTGTGCCTTTAATGCTGAGTGCAGGAACGCCGGAAGAAGCGATCATTCCAAGAAATTCATTTGACGAAGTTGTAGCGCAGATTGTGAAGGATTGTGATGAGGCAGCAGTTTCTTTGCCTGTGGCAAGTGCACCGGAAGATCTGGGTCGTGCAACAAAGGTTGCTGCTTTGGCGCTGAAGTCCAGAATACTTTTGTACAAAGCGAGTCCTTTACATAATACCGGCAATAACCAATCACTATGGGCCGATGCAGCCGCTGCTGCAAAAGCGGTGATGGCATTCGGTCCGGCTCCGGGTTCAGGTGAATACAGTCTTTATCCTGATTACTATAAGTTGTTTATCGACAAGCTGGGTAATCGTGAAGTGATTTTTGCAAGAAAGTTTCAGAATCCAAGTATTAATCCAAGTGATGGTGCAAGAAACAAATGGTACATGAGTGTGCCTGGTGTTAATGATGGTGCATGGGGCGGATTCTCTCCAACTCAAAATCTTGTTGACGCGTATGAGATGAAAAATGGTATGGCCATCACCGAAACCGGTTCAGGTTACGATCCGCAGGATCCATATACCAACCGTGATAGCCGACTTGACAAATCAATACTGCACCAGGGTTCAAGGTATAAGAGTGGAATTATAATCGAAACATTCAGAGGCGGTAATACCAACAATGCAAACAGGTTGGATAGTTCAAAAACCGGCTATGGTTTACTGAAGATGGTCGATACCACAAAATATGGTGCTGCAGGTGATGCGGATAACGATTGGATCTTTATCCGTTACGCCGAAGTGTTGCTGAACTATGCCGAAGCTCAGAATGAGGCAGTTGGTCCCGATATGAGTGTACAGGAAGCGCTTAACCAGGTGCGTGCAAGATCGGGTCAGCCGGCAATTGGTGCTTTACCACAAGGTACTATGCGTACTAAGATCCAGAATGAAAGACGTGTTGAACTTGCATTTGAAGAACACAGGTTTTTTGATGTGCGACGTTGGAAGTTGGGAAGCACCTTCTTCAAGGGTCCAATCTATAAAGCACAGATCACGCGTTTAGGTAACGGAACGCTCCAGTATAACTATCCTGTCTGGGAAAACAGGGATTATCTCGAGTTCCAGAACCTGTTACCGATACCACAGTCTGAAATAGACAGGAATGCGCAGCTTGTTCAAAACCAGGGATACCAATAATATTGATTAAATGAAGCCATCACCAACCCGGTTTTTATACTGGGTTGGTGATGCGCATATTGGGGCCTCCCGGAAAGAATTTTATGATGAAAACAAGATTGGTTTTTATATCATTTGCAATAGTGGCCGCTTCTTGTGGTGGGCCGGATACACTATTTGAGAAGCTGCAACCTTCCGCTACAAACATTGACTTTACAAATACTATCACAGAATCAGCAGAACATAACGTATTCACGTATCAGTATTATTATAATGGTAACGGGGTAGCGGTTGGAGACGTTAACAATGATGGTTTAGCGGATCTTTTTTTCACTGGCAACCAGACCCCTTCGAAACTGTATCTTAATAAAGGTGACTTCGCCTTTGAAGATGTGACAACAATCAGTAAGGTTGCCGGCCGGAACGCCTGGCGAACCGGGGCGAATATGGTTGATGTGAACGGTGATGGTCTTCTTGATATTTATGTATGCTATTCGGGCTTCAATGATTCCGATAGCCGGGCAAACCAGTTATACATCAATGAGGGAAACAATGCCGATGGCATTCCTGTTTTTTCCGAACAATCGGTGGCTTATGGTCTTGATGCACCTGGAACCTATTCAAGCCAGTCCAACTTTTTTGATTACGATCTTGATGGTGACCTGGATATGTTTCTGCTGAATCATGCCAATGAATTTTATTCTCCGTTCTTTAATACACATCGCTTACGCACCATGCATCATCCACAATATGGCAACCGGCTGTATCGCAATGATGGCGGTAAGTTTACTGATATTACCTCCGAAGCGGGCATATTTGGCGGTGGTATCAATTTCGGCCTGGGTGTTTCAGTAAGTGATCTTAATAATGATGGCTGGCCCGACATCGTGGTAAGCAACGATTTCCATGAGCAGGATTATGTTTACCTGAATAACAAAAACGGAACGTTTACTGATATATGTCATGAAGTATTCGGACATATGAGTCGGAACACCATGGGTCTTGATATAGCCGATTTTAATAATGATGGTTTGCCTGATGTGTATACGCTTGACATGTTGCCGGAGTCTAACTATCGCCAGAAGATATTACAGGGACCTGATGAGTATGATAAGTTCATGCGAATGGTTGACAGTGGTTATGGTTACCAGAATAACCGCAACATGTTGCAGCTGCATCGTGGTTTCAGGGATGATGGCATGCCGGTGTTTTCTGAGATTGGTCAGCTTTCCGGTGTGTCGAACACTGATTGGAGCTGGTCAGCACTGTTTGCGGACTTTGATAACGACGGGGCCAAAGATCTGTTTGTAACAAATGGCTACCTGCGTGAATCAACGAACCTGGATTTTATGCGGTATGAAGTGGCCGAAGCGTTGAGGAAAGCAAGTGAGCAAGGACTTGATGTCACTACCGTTCAGGGATATGCGAAGAATATGCCTTTATACGATCTCGTCAAAAAGATGCCTACGAAAAAGATCAGCAATTACGCATACCGCAACAGCGGTTCGCTGGCCTTTACAAATGAAACGGTGAACTGGGGCTTAAATGAAGAATCGGTAAGTAGCGGCGCCAGTTATGTTGACCTTGATAATGATGGTGATCTGGACCTGGTGGTTTGTAATAACAACGATCCTGTGTTTGTGTACAGAAACCAGGCAAAGGGTAATAATTATATCAAGATTAAACTGGAAGGCGACGGCAAAAATGTTTTTGGCATCGGGGCAAAAGTGACTGTGAAAACTGCGGCCGGCGAACAGATGCAGGAAATGTATCCCGTTCGCGGATACCAGTCTTCGGTTGACTATGTACTTAATTTTGGTCTAGGCAAAAATCAAAAGATCGAAGAGATACGCGTGTTATGGCCGGGTGATTCGTTAACGGTTATCTCTGATGCAGCAATTAATACTACAGTAACGATTCAGAAGAGAAATGCAGGTCCTGCAGGTAGGGTAGCGCATACGGCAGATACTACCGGCTTTATATTTAAAGATATTACTGCGCTTACAGGTTTGGATTTCAAACATGTTGAGAACCGGTATATCGACTTCAAAACAGAATATTTGATTCCCTACCAGTTATCCCGCCAGGGGCCATATATGGCTGGCGGTGATGTGAACAATGATGCGTTGGATGATATCTACATCGGCGGTGCGCAAGGTCAGCCAGGAAAGTTGTATCTGCAACAGCCTGGTGGCAAATTTGTTCCATCACGAAGTCAACCCTGGGTTATTGATTCAATAGCAGAGGACATGGGTAGTGCTTTTTTTGATGCGGATGGCGACGGGGATCTTGACCTATATGTTGTGAGCGGTGGTAATGAATGGTTTTATCCGGGTCCATGGTTGCAGGATAGGTTATACCTGAATGATGGAAAAGGCAACTTCATGCGAGATAGTGCGGCGCTTCCAAACGAGGTATATAATGGTAGTTGCATAACGGTTGCAGACTATGATAATGATGGTGACGCAGATCTGTTTATCGGTGCAGGTACCATTCCGGGTAAATATCCATCTTCGGCGGGCAATATTATTTTAAGAAACGATACGGATAGGTCGACCGGCAGAGCACGGTTCACAGATATAACCGCATCGCTTGCAGGGAATGATTTATTCAGGGCCGGTATGGTGAATGATGCAGTGTGGGCCGATCTGGATAAAGATGGTTTTAAGGACCTGGTGATTGCAGGTGACTGGATGCCCGTGATGGTATTTAAAAATGATAATGGAAAACGGTTATCAAATGTTTCTTCGCAGTGGGGTCTTGATAAAACCAATGGCTGGTGGCACAAACTGTTAGTAGCTGATGTTGATAACGATGGCGATCTTGACATCGTAGGTGGTAACCTGGGTCTGAATACAGCTTTTAAAACGACAGTCGAACAACCATTGATTACCTATACAGCAGATTTTAATGGTGATGGTAAAAAAGAACCTGTGATGAGCTGGTTTATTGAAGGTGTTAGCTATCCATTCAATTCAAGGGATGAATTGGTTGAGCAGATGCCGGCATTAAACAAGCGCTTTTTGAAGTATCACGATTTTGGCAATGCTACCATTAAAGATCTGTTAGGCGAAGAAGCACAGCGCTCAGCTGAGAAATTATACATCTATGAAACAAGGACCTCTGTATTTATTAATACCGGAGGGCGATATGAGAAGCGGCCCTTGCCAGAGGAGGCACAAATGAGTGTAGTTCAGTCGATTTTCTTTGATGATTTTGATGGAGATGGGGAAGGTGATTTGTTGTTGACAGGGAACTTTTACCCGTTCCGAGTACAGCAGGGTCGCTCAGATGCGGGTTTTGGTACGTTACTCAAAGGTAAGGGCGATGGCAACTTTGGTACAATAGATCGTAGTAGGACCGGGCTGTATGTTGGTGGGGATGTGCGTGATGGTATAAGGCTGAAAGCGGATACGAAGACAGTTTTCGTCTTTTCTAAAAACAATGATCGTGTGCAGGTGGCGCAGGCTGGTGGTACAATAAAATGATCGTCTTTGCAAGACAGTCTGACGTTCTCTAAAATCTGTGGCTTTGCTAATGGTTCCGTTTGATGATAATCGAGACATCAGCCACAACGGTTGACGATAAAGATCGGGACTGATGAGGTTTAATATAAACATGAGAAAACAAAGTATGCAAAAAGTATTATCAATTTTAGTTCTGGCAACAATGATAGTGACATCATCATGCGGTAAGAAAAATGATGGACCTAAAGAACTTCCAAGGATAAATTTCAGTGATGTAACTGTTGTTGAAGGCGCCGGAAAGGCTGCCGCGAAGCTAACATTGAGTATGGCAACGAATGCGGCCGTTTCGGTAAGTTGGTCAACTGCAGATGGTACTGCAAAGGGCGGTGAAGATTATGTTGCGATGACCGGGCAGGCAATCACTTTCCAGGCCGGAGAAACAGAGAAAACGATCAGTGTTGACCTGGTAAATGATGATATCAAAGAGTCTGATGAATCTTTTAGTATCAACCTTACAAACCCGGTGAATGGAGTGTTGTTACAGACAAAAATAACGGTCACTATACGAAATGATGATACCAAGATTGGTTTCAATGATGAGGGTTATGATGCCCCTACCAGTTATGCAGGTTACACTTTACTATGGAGTGATGAGTTTGATCAGCAGCAACTGAATCCGGCAACCTGGTCTTATGAAACCGGTGATGGTTGTCCGACACTTTGCGGATGGGGTAATAACGAATTACAGTATTACAGTTCATCGGCTGATAACTTGTTCTTCCAGGACGGAAAGATGATCATTGAGGCGAGGGCAGAGAGTTTTGGTGGGAAGAATTATACATCATCGCGGATCAAAACACAGGGAAAAAAAGCATTTAAGTTTGGTAGAATTGATATCCGTGCTTTATTGCCTGTTGGTAAGGGAATCTGGCCGGCTTTCTGGATGTTGCCGGAGGACAATGTGTTTGGCGGTTGGCCACGCAGTGGGGAGATAGACATGATGGAGTATATCGGCGGGGAACCTTCGAAAGTATTGGGCACTTTGCACTATGGACCTGGTCCTGGCAGTACTTATCTTACAAAAACAACTACGTTAGGATCAGGAACCTTTCATGATAAATTTCATGTTTTTTCTTTGGAGTGGGAGCAGGATGAAATTCGCTGGTATATTGACGGCAACCAGTATGCCGTTATCAAAAAGAATGATATTGGCAATAACAACTATCCTTTTAATGAGCGGTTCTTTTTTATAATCAACATGGCGGTTGGAGGCAATTTGCCGGGTGCCCCGGATGCCGGTACGGTGTTTCCTCAGCATTTGATTGTTGATTATATCCGTGTATATCAGAAGTAAGCATATTGGTTTTGTAATAATTCATTTTCAAAGTAGGGGTTTAAAACATGAGAAAGTTTTTTATGACCGTGGTGGCTGTTTATGTAACGGCTGCCGGTATTAATGCGCAAACTGCTGGCGCTATAAAGGTCAGCATCCAGAAAACCGACAGCGGTTATCAATTATTGCGTGGTGGTAAGCCGTATTTTGTAACAGGTGCTGGCGGTGCGCGTTACCCGGATCGTATTGCTGCTTATGGAGGGAACTCTATTCGCACCTGGGGCACCCGGGATGCACAGAAGGTGCTTGATTCTGCGCAGAAACATGGACTAACTGTGTTAATGGGTTTGGATGTTGCGCGTGAGCGTCATGGTTTTAATTATGATGATGAGGCGGCGGTCAGGGCGCAGTTGGAAAAGATTCGCGCAGAGGTGTTGAAATACAAGGATCACCCGGCTTTGCTGGCCTGGGGTATCGGGAACGAATTGAATCTTCAGTATAAGAATACTAAAGTCTGGGATGCAGTGAATGATATTTCGAAGATGATTCATGAGTTGGATCCAAACCATCCTACATCGACAATATTGGCTGGTGTGAATAAGGATCTTGTTGAACTGATTAAAACCAAAACGCCAGATATTGATTTTTTGGGTATCAATACTTATGCGTCTTTGCAGACACTTGTGGGTACATTGAAGTCGGTTGACTGGAGGGGTCCTTACATGGTAACTGAGTGGGGTCCAACCGGCCATTGGGAAGGGCTTACAACAGCCTGGGGTTCGCCTATTGAAGAAACGAGTAGTGAGAAGGCGATGGTGTATAAGATGCGCTATGAGTATTCGGTTGAGCGTGACCGTAATAAGTGTCTTGGGTCTTATGTGTTTTTATGGGGTCAGAAGCAGGAACGTACTCCTACCTGGTACGGTTTGTTTACTGAGCGTGGTGAGGAATCGGAAGTTATGGATGTGATGCAGTTTTTGTGGACGGGCAAATGGCCGGCGAATCGCGCTCCGCATGTGTATTCATTGCAGGTTAATGGTCAGAAGTCGATTCAGAATGTGTATCTCGCACCGGGCAGTTCGGCGAATGTGCTGGCTGTGGCGGGTGATCCCGATAATGATAAATTGAGTTATCGGTGGGAGTTGCTTCCAGAACCAACTGAGTTGAGTGAGGGAGGTGATTTTGAGGCACGTCCAAAAGCGATGGAGGGAATGATAAAGGGTGGCGGTCCCGGCAAGGCAACCATGCAGGCGCCTGGGAAGCCTGGTGCCTATCGTGTATTTGTATACATCACTGACGGCAAAAATAATGTCGCCACTGCTAATCTGCCCTTTTATGTAAGATAGAACTGCTTTGCGGCGCGGTAGTTGGCTGCGTCTGTAGTTGCGGGTAGCTGTAGGCGCTGCTGATGAGGGCCAGGCCCGATTGAACGCTCCTCGTGCAGGGTTTTCGTTGGGGCCGGGTGGTCGTTTTTTTATTTTTTTGAAATGGGTGGTATACCAATCAAAACTGGGTCAAAATGGCTGGGATATCGGTCATGGTTGACATTTCAGCCATTTTGATTTCCTTTTTAGACAAATAAAATTGCGAACTCTCCTCATCAAAAAGTTGATGTATGAGCAAAAAGAAAAACAAAACAGGGAAAGCAGAGATGGACACTGACGAGATAAAAGAACTGAAGCGCAAACTTGCAGACGCACAGCTAAAGATTGTTGCATTAGATACACTCATTGATGTAGCTGAAGATCAACTTAAAATCAATATCAGAAACGAAAGAAAGGACAGCAAACAATAGTCGCTCGTCCACTCATTTTTCTCTAAATTACCGTTTAACACCGGTATACATGAAGGCAGGATCTTTACAGATTTTCCTGGTTGCTATCAGTCTGTTGGTTGCTGTCGGTTTTTCAAAAGAACCAAAGGTTATGTTATGCACAGGCAAATACAGTCACAGTTATCACAAGTATTATTGCCGCGGGTTGAAACAATGTAAAGCAACTATCATTACGGTAAATCTCAAAGAGGCGATCGAAGCCAAACACGATCCATGTGATTTTTGTTACGGTGCAAATGCAATCCCGAATAAGCCGACCAGGGCCAGAGAGGTCCGACCTGTAAGGCAGGGGTTCTCAAGTCAAACAACAACTCAATGCCTTGCCACAACGAAAAAAGGTACAACGTGTTCAAGGAACGGCACGGCCAACGGGTATTGCTGGCAGCATGGAAAGTAAGTGTGGTCTTTAAGAGCTACAAAACAAATTAATTATCACCATGCACAGAGATGTGTTCATCAATGTGCTACCACATGGTGACTTTTTCAGATTACAATCTTATCGGTCGTTTAACAATAGAAAACAAGCCGATCATTTTTTTACCGCGCAAATGCCGTTTCTGATCACAGAAATGGCTGGAAGTTCGGTCATGACCGAGATTTCAGTCATTCAGGGGTTATTTTGAGTGCGATATCAATCAAAATTTTTTACCAAAAACTGGCACCCCCGCGGCTTCCGGCCCGGGCCATGATTGGATAGCCACAATCCGCAGGGTATCACCAGTTATTGCAACACACTATTATTTTTTTGTTGAAGCTTTCGATGCAGGGCCCGAAGGTGCTTTCCTGCCTGCCGGCGTATTCCAGAATATAAATGTTCCCCTGTTGGTAGCAGTGATGATATCCACCGCGCCATCTTTATTCAGATCGATCGCAGTGATTTCAGAGCCGGCACCGGAACGATTGTGAATCAGTTCAGGCACGAAACGCGCACCACCCGGTGCCTTTTTGTCCCGCACTGTACGATACCAATAGATTACAGGGGCGCCGTATGAATCCGGATCATACATGTTGTCCAGATGCGTAAAGAAACGTTTGCCAACAATGAAATCTTTCACACCATCATTATCTACATCAGCAAAGGTGGCTCCATGCGCCTGTGAAAAAGTTACATCACCAGCACTCTTTTTTGAATAATCATCACTTATGATGTGGCGCACAAACGAAATGTTCCCGGCAGCGTCACGCTTCTGCTCAAACCATGCTAATCCAAATCCATGTACATTTAAATTGCAAACCACATCATTCAAACCATCACCGTTTGCATCATACACGGCCATCAAAGCGCCACCTATATTATTCGCCCGGTTGGCGTAACGACCAAACGCAACAGGATGATACTTCCAGGTTACATCTTTCTGCAATGTTGCAGGTTGCTCCCACCAACCAACAGCACCTAAGATATCTAACCGGCCATCACCATTTATATCACCGGTACCAATACCATGCGCCATCGCATAACCTGGGCCGGATACATTATATTCAATCCATTTAGCTGTGATATCATTCGGATCTGGTTTTGCAAAACGAAACGCACCTTGCGCCGCATAAACCAACTCAGGTTTACCATCCCCATCAATATCAACAAAATCGGTAGACTCACTTTGAACCGACGACAGCGCTTCATAGCCGGTCCAGCGGCGCGATTCACCTTTGGGGTTAATATATAAAGTAGCAGCAGGCGGAGTGTTTAAGATATCGGGCCAGCCATCTCCATTAAAATCGTAAGTGAACTGAACATGCGTACGCGAAAACTCTTTTGATGGGCCAACCGCTACGGCAGGATAAATTTCTTTATGGCGTGTAAAATCCGGACCAAAATATATATAAGGTCCGGATACAATATCAATATGCCCATCCTTATTATAATCGCCGGCATCAGCACCCCATGAATAATACATATCGCTTATCTGCTGTACCTTAAATCGGGGTGATACGTTTTCAGTTGGAGTTACCCTAACGGAAATATCCTTATACTTAATGTCTTTGAAACGAACCTCCCCATTTCCACCAGCAAATAATGCAATCGAGCCAAACCCACTGGTACCAGCGGCACCATCAACTGCGCCACCAATTTCGCGACCGCTGTTCAAAAATCCGCGGATCACGTTTGTTTCAATAAACACTTCTATCTCGTTCCAATCATTTTCGCGAAAACCAGTATAGGGCACACGTACAGGAAGATCAGATGGCGTTGTAGTGCGGGGTGGAACATAATTCAAACGGCGCGATGAAGTATCCGGCGGTGGCGCAAGCCGATACATGATACCACCCGCAGTTCTTAACTTCTCACGACTCATCTCTTTACCACGGGCATCCAATACAACACTGTACGGCGTTACATCTCCGTTTTTCAAAGAAAGCATCACGCCCCGGTAACCATCGTTTATCTTTTCGGTGCGAAACATCAGTGCCGCTTCACTGTTACCACTCGTTTTGAACTGTGCATGAAAGCCCACATCCTGGTAAGGTTTATCCAAAAGAAGCCATCCCCCGGAAGTGCCGGTTGTTCCTTTACCAACTATCTCACCATTGCTTGCCTGCCATCGCACGTCGCCCAATGTGTTTAAACCCTGTAACGAGGAGGCAGTAAAAGAATGGTCGGGTTGAAAGGTCAAACCGAAAGTTGACAATGTATCCGCAGAAGGCTGCGCATAACTGAATGCCGGCACAAAAAGCAGCGAGAACAGGTAACGTTTCATATGGTTGCTCAGTTTATGTATTGCGATTGCAATACGGATTCGTGATCATTGTTGTAGAGGCGCGTATGTGCATCGTTGCTGACCATTACAATCAGCAAAAAGCGTCATATAAACTTAGGATCAATAATAATGAATGGCTCAATCCTGTTATAAGCCAGGACCGAGCCTATTCATGTTCTAACACCCGCCTCGGTGACTCTTTATTAGCAAGACTCAACGTCTGTAACATCATTTTACATCATCCGGCAATGCAAACACCACATAAGAGCCATTGTTCTTTGGGGCAGCAGGCTGCGCCGGAACCACAGGTGATGCGCCCGGATTCGGTGGTTGCTTCTGCTGTTCACGTCCAAATACTACGGGTGTTGTGGCACATACTGCGATGTAATACTTGCCATTAACGCTGTACATTGAAGGGATCCCTTCTGTGCCCGTAGGTAATTTATACGACCACAATTGTTTACCATCGTCAATATCGAACGCATATATTTTTCCATCCTTACCAGTACAAAACAATACGCCTGTAGATGTCACAATCATACCCTGGCGCTGTGCCCGTAACATACCCGTGTTTTTTGCACCAAGCTTCTCAGCCTCTTCATCACTACCGATGGGTATCTGCCATTTTATAGTTCCCTTATTTAAGTCATAGGCAGCTATGGTTGACCATGGCGGACTAATCAGGTATGGAACCGTAAGACCCCAGCCTGGAGGAATAAAATAGCGATCAGCAGGAGCTTCAGCATCATCCGGATAAGGAATCCCATAGCCCGATCCAAAAGGATTAAAAGTAGCAGCAGGCCCGGTAACAACACGCTGTGTAAGGCCACCCGGGGCGCCGCCTGAATCAACAACGGGTCCATCGATTTTCACTGGTATGTTAGGTCCAATGGCAAATCTGCCTGCGGGTATAGCACCGGTGTTTAGGTAATTGTACAGGTTTTTCAAGTCGGCCTCCTTTATACTTCCAAAAGCCGGCATCTCACCTTTACCATTGTTTACTATGTGCTGAAACTCTTTTGAATTCAGCCTTGATCCAATATTCAACAGCGCCGGCGCAATTCCACCTCTTCTGTCAGCACCATGGCAAGACTGGCAGGCAGACATATAGATGGTTTGCCCACTTGCCACCTGTTGATTTGCTGCCAACTCTGCCTGCGTAGGTGGTGATTGTTTGATGACCTTGCCATAAACAGATGGCCAATCAATGGTTCGAACAAACACAAGTCCTTTTTCCGGGTCAGCTGCAGTGCTACCCCAGCTCGCACCTCCAACTGCACCGGGCATCGCGAAGGTTTCACGGTTCATTGATACCGGAACAAACAAACCGCCAGGAACAGTATCGATACGCGTTTTCCATGAAGCCTGTTCAGCCTCTGTTAAGAAGTATGGATTCACATCGGCAGTTGTAACCTTTTGGCGATTGAATGGTGGTACCACTGTTGGAAAGGGTTGTGTTGGCCAGGCTTGTTCACCTGGTATATCACTGGCCATTACCGGTCTTTCCTCAATCGGCCATAAAGGTTCACCCGTTTCGCGGTTAAACACATACAGAAACCCGGTCTTACCGGCAACTGCAACTGCATCGATTTTTTTCCCGTCGTGATTAACAGTTATTAGCTGAGGAGCTGCTGCCAGGTCATAATCCCAGATATCATGATGTACCGTTTGAAAATGCCATAAACGTTTACCGGTTTTTGCATCCAGGGCGAGCAGGCAGTTACCAAAAAGGTTACTGCCTATCCGATCTCCACCATAGTAGTCATAAGTTGGTGATCCCAGTGGGAAAAACGCAATTCCGCGTTTTTCGTCCACTGTTATCTCGCCCCAGGTGTTTACACCGCCGATATATTTATATGCATCTTTTGGCCAGGTATCGTATCCATAGTCACCAGGTTGCGGCACTGTACGAAATGACCAGACCAGTTTGCCGGTAACAACATCAAAAGCGCGGCAATATCCTGCCGTTGAAACATAGTTCTCGCCGGGCGATGAGCCAAGCAACAGCAGATTGCCATATACCTTGCCAGGTGAGCTTGACTGTGCACGTGAAATAGTTGACGGTTCTCTTCCCAGACCTTCCTTCAGATCAACCAATCCTTTGTTACCAAAAGTTAGGATAGACTTGCCCGTTAGTGCATCAATTGCCTGCAGGTAATTATTCATCTGGAACAGTAGTCGTCTGTCTTTCCTGTCTTTGCTCTCCCAGTAATTAATTCCGCGGCCGGTGATACCCCGGAGATTGGTATGGATCCATATCTCCTTGCCGGTTACCGCATGTAACGCCACCAATGAACTGTTTTTTGCCAACACATACATGATGGTGTCAACTACCAGTGGGTTCCATTGATACACCCGGTCATCTTCAGTGCTATAGGTCCAGGCAACCTGTAATTTGTTGACGTTTGATTTATCAATTTCATCAGTAACTACATATTTGCTTTGGTCCGGTCCGCCGCCATAATCGGTCCATCCCGTTTTATGTTGCGATCCGCCGTCCATACAGCCTGCCCCTACAACGGACCAGAGCGCACCCGTCACCAACGCGTGACGGAGCTGTTTGCGGGCACGTTTTATTCGAATAGCTGAAATCATTACTACTACCTTTTTTAATCAGTGACCTTAAAATGATTAATAGCCTGGGTTTTGAGTGATCCTTCCTTTGCTCAGATTGATTTCAGACTGCGGTATAGGGTACACTTCATTAACGCCATCTCTGAAACCTTCACCTTTTGCAGTATTGTATTTTTGCGCATATGCCCGCAATACCTGTCCTGCGCGTCCCTGGCGAACAAGTTCAAAAAAGCGTTCATATTCCTGCCCGAATTCAACTCGTTGCTCGTGCCAGATAGCAACCCTTAACAGATCCTTATCCCGCTCGGTTACATCAGGTAAAACAGCGTTGTTTCCTTGTCTTGCGCGTTCGCGAACCTTGTTGAGATACTCGAGTGCTTCATCGGTTTTTCCAATTTCATTGGCAGCTTCCGCATACCACAGGTAAACCTTTCCGAGACGCATATAAATATCATCGCGGCCAGCCTGAACAGAACCCTGTATACGCTCGTAATCGGGAACATAATATTTGGTTACCATATAACCCGTGGTACTGTTACCAACATTGGCTACTGTACCATCTGGAAGTATATCGCCATTTTTGTAAACCGTTTGAGGTAAGCGCGGATCGCCTGGTTCAAATTCATTTACAAAATCCTGGGTAGGTAAATTGAAGCCCCAGCCATTTTTAGCGCGACTTCCAAAGGTGGTTCCGATATTATTGTTGTTTGCTGGTTGTGCGCCCTGATCGTTCAGGAACTTCACCTGGTATATATGTTCTCTACTGGTTTCACCAACCCGCAGGAACATTTCAAGGTAGTTTGTATGCAGTGCGTATTCGTTGGATTGAATCACTTTCCCAAACCATTCTTCTGCTTTCGGGAAATTTTTCATGTACAGGTATGCTTTTCCAAGATATGCCTGGGCAGCACCCTGGGTGGCACGTCCATGATCAGCTGCAGCGTATCCGCTTGCTTTTGGCAATACTGCTTCTGCTTCTGTAAGATCGGTGATGATTTGTGCATATACCTGGTCCTTTGGAGCACGCGTTACATCAGTAGTATTGATTTCTGAGCTAACTATCAATGGAACATCGCCGAAGGTGCGTACAAGGTTGGAGTAATACCAGGCTCTCATGAACTTTGCTTCCGCGAGATATCTTGCCTTCAACGCAGCATCCATATCGATGTTTGGGATGTTCTCGAGTGCAAGGTTTGCCCGGCGGATACCGACGTATTGAACCTGGTAAGCAAAACGGGTTGCATCATTATCAGCAGGTATGTTAAACAACTGTATCTGCTGGGCATAAAGCTGATCCGAGCCAGACTCACCACCTTTTTCTGTATCATCTGAAGCAACGTTTCCTAGTACCCAATGCATGTAACCTGTTCCGATATAGGTACAGCACCAGTTGTTGCCAGCGGCAGGTGCATAGGTTGCTGTAATTGCTCTTCGTGCATCATCGGCAGTTACATAGTTTACTTCAGTGTCAAGCTGTGCCAGCGGCTCTTTGTACAATGTTTTTCTACAGCTTACCTGGCCAAGAGCCAGTATGGCGATTGTTATATAGATTATACGTTTCATATGTTTTGCTATTTGCGTTTAGAAAATCATTAATCGGATGTTACAGACCTATGTTTACACCAACCGTAAATATTCTCGGAACAGGGTAATTAGTCTCATCAATGCCGATATACAATGGATTGTTAGCACGATTGGATCCTATTTCCGGATCGAATCCTGAGTATTTCGTAAACGTGAAAGCATTTTGTACCGAGGCGTAAACTCTTGCGCTGCGCAGATGTGCAAACTTTGCAGGAATACGGTACCCCAGCTGTATGTTTCTGACACGGAGATAAGATCCGTCTTCAATGTAATAAGTAGACGACCTGAGATTATTGTTTGGATCAACAGTAGTCAAACGTGGCATTGTATTGCTGGTGCCTGGTCCGGTCCAACGATTGTCCCATACGTTTTTTGTGTAGTTGAAAAAGTTAGCGCCCTCGGTTCTGAATTTAAATGCCTGTAGAATGTCGTTTCCATAAGTGCCTTGTAATTGCAATCTGAAATCGAAACCTTTGTAACCAAGCGTTACATTGAAGCCATAGGTTGCTTTCGGCCAGGGGTTACCAATGATAGTTTGATCGCGCGCATTGATTGTATCATTACCATCGAGATCACGGAAGCGGAAATCACCTGGTACTGTACCATTACTTTGAAAAGCATGTGCGTCTATTTCTTCTTTGGTTTGGAACACACCATCAACCTGCCATCCATAGAAAGAAGCGATTGGAGCGCCTATCTGGGTTGAGTTTACTAATCCAACAAAGCTGATAAACTGTTGTATGGCAGTTCCGGCATTGCTCAGTTGTGTTACTTTGTTTTTGTTGAAAGCTACATTCGCTGAAACATCATAAGAAAAACCTGAAGGGGTAGTGTTGTTATAACCAACCATTACTTCGATACCTTTGTTGGTTACATTTCCACCGTTTACAAATGGCGCAGTTGTGATACCGGTGAATCCTTCCAAAGGTACCTGCAATAACATGTCGCTTGTTTTCTTATTGTACCAGTCAAATGACGCAGTAACGTGACCGCCAAAACCACGGAAGTCAAAACCGATGTTGGTTTCATGTGATGATTCCCATTTAAGATTTGGATTTCCCAGTGTTGTTGGTGCCTGTCCCCTTACAACTGATCCGGGATTACCGAATGCATAGTTGATGTTAGGAGTAACCAGGTTGGCAAAAGCGTAGTTAGGGAGAGAGTTTTGATTTCCCAGTGTACCCCAGCCTCCGCGAAGCATCAGGTTGTCGATCCAGGTTACATCCTGTAAAAAAGCTTCTTCTTTCAATTTCCAACCTAATGAGAATGAAGGGAAGTAGCCGAACTTATTGTTTTCACCGAACCTTGAAGAACCATCTGCCCGGAAGTTGATAGTGGTCAGATATTTTCCTTTATAGTTATAGTTGATACGACCGAGGTATGATAAGATGCCCCATGCGCCCGCACCACCGGAAACTGCAAAGTTCGAAATGGCGAGATCAAGATAGCGGAGATTTTCGTTATCAGTGGCTGCAGCTGGTAATCCACGTCCATCAGCTACTATGTTCTGGCTGAACGCTTCCTGGCTTGTCATACCGACGAGTGCTTCGAGGCTGTGATCACCAAATGTTTTGTTATAGGTTAGAGTGTTCGCCCAGCTATATTCCCTGAAGCGGTTTTGGGTTTCAATCAACCTGGCCACATCGTTGAATTGCGAGTTCGAAACACGGTATTGTGGTGTAAATACCTTGTTTTCGGTGAAGCCAATGTTGAAGTTGAACTGCGAACGGAAAGTAAGTCCTTTTAAAGGAAGGATTTCCACATATGCATTACCGTTAGCTACCGGGCGACGTGTATCATCATTTGTATAATGTACCGTTGCGGCGGGATTAGCAGAGTTTAGTGAAGTGGGTGAGAAGCCCCAGGACCCGTCGGGATTTTTTACCGGTATCTCGGGGTTTGCTGTCAGTGTTGTTCCCAGGATAGAGCCAAAATTGAATTCAGAAATATTACTGTAGCGAGCCATACTTCCCGCAAAATTCTGACCCACTTTCAACCATTTGGCAATTGTATGAGAAGAATTGATGCGCATGTTAATACGATCAAATGAAGATCCCTTTACAATACCTTGCTGGTCGGTGTATCCTGCAGAGAAGAAAAATTTGCTTGACTCGTTGCCCCCGCTTGCGGATACAGATACATCGGTCATTGGTGCAACCTGGAAGATCTCCTTCTGCCAATCGGTTCCTTCGCCCAGGGCATCTGGGTTAGGGTAGATCGGTGCTTCGCCGCCGTTAACTCTTCCTTCGTTGTAAAGAATTGCATACTCGCGTGCGGAGGTCAAACCAAAGTACTTTTGAGCGCGCTGCCAGCCACGGGATACGCTGACATCAAACTGTGATTTACCTGAACGGCCCTGCTTAGTAGTGATAAGCACCACACCGTTTGCGCCTTGTGCACCATAGATGGCTGCTGCACTCGCGCTTTTCAACACCTGTACACTCTCGATCTGGTCGGGAGCAATATCAAGCGGGTTAGCATTCGGGTTTCCATCTACTACATACAGCGGTTCTGCGTTGTTTACAGTACCGGTACCACGCACACGGATCAGCAAAGGCGAACCTGGTGCGCCTGAGTTTTGAGAAACCTGCAGACCTGCAACCTTACCCTGTAAGGCCTGGCCCACCTGAATAACGGGTTCGTCTTCCATTTGTTTTGCGCTTACAGTACCAATAGCTCCGGTGACGTCGCTCCGGCGCTGGGTACCATAACCAATAACAATCACACCTTCCAATGAAGTTTCTGCATTGTTAAGTGTGATGATAAGTGGTGCGCCGGTTCCAACGGCAACCGTTCGCGTGGTGCTACCTACATAGCTGATGGTGATAGAGTCGCGCCCTGCAGGCACTTCCATTGAAAATTCGCCTGCAACACCGGTTTGTGTCGCCTGGCTTGTTCCGGTTACCGTTACGGTTGCGCCGACAGCCGGTCGGTTGTTCGCATCCCGTACAGTACCTTTGACGCTCTTTTGAGCATACATGATGTTTCCAAGAAACATCAACAACAAAATCAGTAGAGATTGTTTGGAGAATCGTTTAGCAGCAATCATAAGCTTTATTTGTTAGTTGAAAAAGAAAAAACAGAAATAGGTAAACCTGCAGCATTAGCTGCTATAGAGTCTTGTATTTTTTTCCTGGTAGTTCATTACATCACGGTTTCAATTGCTTCAATCCAATTGCGCATGGGGCAACCGGATCGGGCGCACAGGGATCGGAAAGATTTGACAGGGCCCTTATTAATAAGGGTAGAATCTAATATTTGATACTGCTTTTCTCAGTAATTAATTTTAATGTTTGTTTCTCCTGATCGTTGTCATTATTATCCAGGAAAAATTATGTTTTCGAAGACTTTATAATTATCCAGGTTAGTTGCCGGAGCAAAAAAACAAATCACTTTCATTTCAACATCGCTCGTGTTTCTCAGCATATGCACTTTGCCTTGTTCAAACAAGATGGCCGAACCGGTTTTTACTTCTCCTATTTCACCGTCGATCATCACCTTGCCATAACCACTCATTATATAAATCAATTCTTCGCTATTTGGATGTGAGTGAGCCGGGCGCACCGTTTCACCTGGTAACACACGAATGACACAAACGGACAGGTTTTTTGCTGGTAATGAGCCTTCATTTACGATCCAGCGCATAAATCTTCCCGGCTGCTCGATCTCTTCTACATCGTTTTCATGAATTATAGTCATATAGAATCTGCTTTAATAGTTTTCGGTTTGAGTGATTTTTGAATCTTCTTTGCGAGACCAGCTCCATCTAATTCGTAATGCCTGGCTAATTCATTGTAAGTGCCCGAATGGATATAATGCAATCCGCCACGCGAAGTAGTGTTGACAGGAAATAACCTCGAGGTATTGATAGTAGTTTCTGATTCAAAAAGGACTTTCCTGAAATGACTCCATAGATAACCGTTATTCTGTTCAGCGATGAACACCGGTTTTCCGGAATTATACAAATCAGTGATAGATTGGCGATCGATCGTCGGCATATCGATAACGTTTATAGCGATGCCTTCTTCTTCGAGCATGGCAGCAGCATGGAGGGCCTCGTAAACCCCACGACCGGAACTTACGATAGTTGCCGCGGCATTGTTCACCTCTCTTACTGTATATGCCTTTCCAAACTCAAATGAAAAATCTGAATCATAAATCGCATTTGATGCGGCACGGAGCACGCGCAGATATATCATGCCTTTGTTTCCCTCCATGATCCATTTCAAAATTCCCAGTAACTGTTGAGGGCAGGACACATTGATGATGTTCAGTTGTGCAACCTCATTGAAAAGCATCACATCATCATTGCCCATATGTGTTGCGCCGTTTGACTGCGTTTCAAGATCAGCAGCTGTGGCCAAGAGTGTGAGATCGAGTCCATGTCCTTCAGATAGCCACCCGTTTTTTTCGGCAATCACTTCAAGACGTTCCTGTTGACCAACTGCAATCCTTCTCATCACCTTCCAGTCAAAAAATGGACAGAAAGTGCTAACCCAGGCATTGCAGCCAAGTATGGCAAAAGCTTCACCTATCAATAACATGTTTGCTTCTGCAACTCCGGCATTAAGCGCGCGGTATTTGTCAACAAAGCCAACACCGGCCTGGAGACCACTGGTGGATGCGAGGTCGGAATCGACAGAAACAACGCGGCTGTCCTGTGCAAAGGCTTTCATTGCTGATTCAATGACCTTATTTGCGGCGTAGGATTTTCCTTTTTCGATCTTTGGTAACTGGCTGCTGTTATAAGTGATTGTTTTAGCCCTTTTCGGTGCCTTTTTAGTTTTAACAGGTGCCTGTTTGTTTGTGACCTTTTCGCCATTGATATGAAGACCCATCGCATTTGCGCGAACTGTTGCTTCCGCCCTTACCTCAGGTGGCAATTGTTTGTAGAAGCGGAAAAACTCTTTTTCCCTTCTGTTTCTTTGTTGTTGCTGTAGTTTTTCTTCCTGGTCAAGGATATCAACTGAAATAGTAGCCTTATGTGTATTCATGTAATCTGAGTAACCCCCATGACCCTTTGTTGATTTACAAATGATCACCGTCGGGCGCCCATCTCTCTCACCGTATTTAAACTGGAGCAATGCGTTGTAAACCGTATGATATTTTGTAGCATCTACTTCAATCACTCTCCAGCCAAAGCTGCTGAAACTGGTGCTTAAACTATTGTATGGGAAGTGAAGCGTGGTGACAATATCGAGTTGTCCGCCGTTGTTGTCAACCAGCACACAGAAGTTTTCCAGTCTTTTATGACCCGCATACATAACGGTTTCCCAGATTGAACCTTCCTGTAACTCGCCATCACCCGTGAGCGCAAACACATCGAAATTAGGTGAGCTTTGTCCCGCAATAGCGAATCCCTGTGCCACACCCATGCCCTGGCCCATTGGCCCGGTGGCCACATGTACACCTGGTAGTAACGGACCGGGATGACCATTCAGTAAGCTTGAAACAGAGCGGGAATTTTTTAAGATATCATGTTCGAAATAGCCCAGATCGGCATAAATAGAGGCGAGCGTTGCCACTGCATGTCCCTTGCTCAACACAAACATGTCCTGGTCAATATCGGTTGGCTGCTCAATATTTAAATTCATGAAACCGCCGTAAAACAAACTTACCATAGGAATGGTAGCGGAAGATGCACCACCGATATGGATGGCGCTGTCTACTGCATGACGGCATTGATATAAATTCAGTAGCCTGATGTCAGAGTCTTTTATCTGCAACAGGTATGTAACGGCTCTGTTGAGCGACAGTGGTTTATCGTCAGTATATAGCAAAGCAATACGTTTAACTTTTATAAAAACAAGCCTACATGATCGACCAGCCACCGTCTACAAAATAGGCGGCACCTGTAACGAATGAGGCATCATCGGAAGCAAGGAAGTACATCACATTAGCGACCTCTTCAGAGGTACCCATACGTCCGAATACAGATTTCGATCCAAGCACTTTTTCAGTTTCTGCGGGGTCGGGCGAATCATTAATTGATCCGCGTAATAGTGGCGTATCAATAGCTCCGGGAACAACACAGTTTACACGTATGTTATTTGCTGCAAGATCAAACGCCATACTGCGGGTTAAGGTGTCAATGGCACCCTTTGAAGACGAATAAGCAGCGCGTTCACCAACTGTCCGATAACCGAGTATAGAACCAGTATTTACAATGGCACCTTTACCCTGTTCGATCATCATAGGCGCAAAGGCATTCGACATGTAATACATTCCTTTCAGATTGATATCATACAGCCGTATCCAGTCCTCCTCGGTACATTGAAGAATGCTGCCGCGAACTTCAAGACCAGCGTTATTGATCAGTACGTCGGCCCTGCCAAAACGTTCTTTGGTAACTTTCGCCGCATTGTTCACCTGCTCCTTGTTTGCGATATCACACAGGCAAAACACAGCGTCTACGCCCATGCTTTTTATTTTCTGTTCTGCCTGTTTGCCTTTTTCTTCGTTGATATCAATCAGCACGATATCATAGCCGTTTTTAGCAAACTTTTCTGCTGCGGCCAATCCCAATCCTGATGCACCGCCGCTTACAATCATTACTTTGTTACTCATAATCCCGGTTTTATCTGTTAGTTTAAATTCATTCCATTTGGTTTGGTTGCCACTTTTATAGCGCCATCTTTTCTTTGTTCATAAACATTGAGCGCTGTTCCAAATTCTTTGAGCGGGAACCGGTGTGTCATTAATGGCGTTATATCGATGCGGTTGTTTACCATCAGGCCGATTGCTTCCTGCGCTGTGTTAGGATTGGCCCTGTTACCGATAACTTCTACTTCATCCAATACAATTCGTTTCATAGGTAGCGATGGATCAGCATGGGGGATACCAATCACTGAAACAACACCGCCTCTCGAGGCTGCGAGACAAGCTTGTCGGATCGAGTCAGCGGTTCCGGCGCATTCCAATACTGCCGGCGCACCGAGACCATTGGTTAGTTCTTTTACTTTTTCAACGATGTCGCCATCTTTATAATCGATGGTAACTGCACCAAGCTCTGCTGCTTTTTTTAACCGGTCACCGCTTCCTGTGGCCATGATGCGGCCGGCACCAAGTGCTTTTGCACATAAGATAGCCATGAGACCCTGGGGTCCTGTTCCCATAATAAGTATGTCATCGCCCGGTTGCATCCGTGAACGTTTTACTGTATACAAGGCAATGCTGACAGGATCCACGCAGGCAGCATATTCAAGCGACATGCTATCTGGTATTTTATAGATGCTTTTAACTGAGGTCCGCATGAACTGCGCATATGCGCCGGGGGTATAATGTCCATATTGTCTGTGGCCGCGTTCTTCATGACCGTAGTTGAGACAAAGATTGTAACGGCCCTTCAAACACATAGAACAGTAACCGCAGCCGCAATGAGAGATTCCGCAAACACGGTCGCCTTCTTTCCATCCTAACTGTGCGGCTTTTAAACCAGTTTGAACAACGGTTCCCGCCCATTCGTGACCGGGAACAAATTCAAATGCTTTTGGCCAGAAGCCGGGGAAGTCTCCGGCAATGATATGCGGATCTGTGCCACAGATGTAAGTGGTATCTACCTTGCAGATCACCTCATCTGCGTCCGGCTGAGGTACCGGTACACTTTCTATTACAAAATCGCGTACGCCTTTAAGAACCAGCGCTTCCATTTCCCTTGGTAAGGTCATAATTGTTTTATTTTATGTTCGGGTACTATTGCAACACCCCTGAAAGGTGAGCCTGAGCCATCTTTGATTTTCAGCGGCAAACCAACAAACCAGAATTCATGTGCGGGAATCATATCTACCTGCGCAAGATTTTCAATGTTAAGTATCTCTCTTTCGCGGCATACAATATGTGCAGGTTGTTCCCTGACAACTGCTACCTCATTATAACTATCGATACTTGGCGCATCTGCTCCCACGCAGATTGCTCCAAGATCATTGAGGTATTCGATAGCGCTACGATCAACACCAGGATAATCCCGGATGTATTCGAATGATTTGTTCCATTTTTTTGACCAGCCAGTATGATAGAAAACGACAGACTGTGGCTTAATGGTAACGCCGGTGTCTGCAATTGCTTTTTCTATATCTGCACGGGTTATATAACCGTTGGGTTTTATATGTGAGAAGTCGAACCAAACCCCTGGTGCCATAAACCATTCCAATGGAAGTTCGTTGATGGCCCTGGCATCGGGCTCGTTCACCACGTGATTGATAGCGTCAACATGGGTGTTCGAGTGATCACATAAAGTGAATCCAACTACCTTGTATGAATATGGTGGTTTTGTAAGACCCATCTTTTGTGTTTCTTCATGTGTAAGATGGCTCCAGATCAATGTTCGTTGATGGCCGATAAAAGTTGGATCTTCTGTAGTGATTGTGTGGCTGAGATCGGTAACCACACAATCAATGCCAAGAAAGTTAATCCGTGTTTGTAACTGGAACGGTGGACAAAAAGCTTTTTTCACAGTAAGCATTTATTAATTATAGTAAATACGGTCTAATTTGCGGTCATATATTTCCGTTAGTAATGCGTTTAGAATTTCCTTGACCACTCTTTGGGCCATCTTTCAACGACTACTTTTGTCTGGGTGAAGAATTCAATTGCATGTCGGCCCTGGCCATGCAGGTCGCCAAAAAAACTTTCTTTCCATCCGCTGAATGGGAACTGCGCCATAGGTGCAGCTACTCCAATGTTGATTCCGATATTTCCTGCGTCAGCCTGGTTACGGAACTTACGGGCATTGGCACCACTGCTTGTGAAGAGGCAGGCCATGTTGCCATAACTACCATTGTTTACAAAGCCTATGGCTTCGTCGACTGTGCTTAATTGTATCAGGCTCATCACTGGGCCGAAGATTTCAGTTCTTATGACTTCGCCGTCGAGTGGAAGTCCTTCGAGAATGGTAGGACGTAAGAAATTTCCTTTTTCATAACCTTCAATTTTCGCGTTTCTGCCATCAAGCAGCACCTTTGCCCCTTCGCTCACACCTTTTTCGATAAGATGTTCAACGCGGCTGCGGCTTTCTGCGCTGATAACAGGCCCCATCTCCATCTTCTCATCAAGTCCGAAACCCGTGGTGCGTTTTTTAGCTGATTCGTATAAAGCTTCCCTGATCTTTCCATCATCACCCACGGTGATTATGTTTGATGCTGCGAGGCATCTTTGTCCCGCGCATCCATAAACGCTATCGGTAACAATTTGCACTGACATTTCAAGATCAGCATCGGGCAGGATCACTACAGGATTTTTTGCGCCGCCCTGTGCCTGTACGCGTTTTCCGTTGGCTGCACCGCGTGCATAAACGTATTGTGCAATCTTAGATGAACCAACAAAACTTATTGCTTTAACCTTTGGATGATTCAGAATTGCATCGACCGTTTCTTTTCCACCGTGTACGAGATTGATCACACCTTTTGGAAGATCTATTCGCTGCAGCAGGTCGAATACCTTCATCATGGTAAGTGGTACTTTCTCAGATGGCTTCAGGATAAAAGTGTTTCCACATGCAATAGCGTAAGGCAGGAACCAGAATGGTATCATTCCAGGAAAGTTGAAGGGTGCAATGCATGCACAAACTCCGAGAGGTTGCCTGATCATAAACTCATCAACACCCGTTGCTATGTTTTCTGAGAATTCGCTTTGTATCAACATTGGTGTGCCACATGCCACTTCAACATTTTCGATTGCACGTTGTAATTCGCCTCTTGATTCTGCTATTGCTTTACCACATTCAAGTGTGATGGTTCTGGCTATGTCTTCTGCGTTTTCTTCGAGTAGCTGTTTTAATTTGTATAATGGCTGAACCTTTTTCATCACCGGCACCTGGCTCCATGATTTATATGCTTCATGAGCGGCTGCTACTGCGTCTTCCAGGTCCGTAGCGGTTCCTTTTCCGTAGGGCACTTTTGCGAGCACTTCCTGCGTTGCCGGGTTCAGTACGTTTGAAGTGTTTGTTTCCTGGCTTTTTACCCAGGCGTTATTGATATAATTGCTTAATACTTCCATAATCTGATCGTCATGCTTTATTTGCGTTGAAATTGTAATCAAGTTTTGCCAGGTAGTCTCTTGAAATCTTTGCTGCTTCGAAAGTGCTGTAGGCAGGT
The DNA here is from genome assembly GCA_023416995.1 of Bacteroidota bacterium. Classification (GTDB taxonomy): domain Bacteria; phylum Bacteroidota; class Bacteroidia; order Chitinophagales; family Chitinophagaceae; genus DATHKG01. The sequence goes on along the minus strand of JAEZGI010000083.1, from coordinate 13,250 downwards.
TTGAATTTGTTGTCATAGTCCAGTTCAAACATGATCATTCCAGCCATGCTCTTGCGGCGTTTTTCTAGTAGCTGAAGGATCTTTGCAATCTTCACTTCGCCCTTACCGAGTGGTGCGTAACCGAGATAGCCATTGTCGCCGCCTTCGAAATCTTTGAGATGCACGTGTTCAATCAGCGGCATGAAGTCTTTAAGGATCTTTACCGGATCTCCACCACCTTTTTGAAGCTGACCCACGTCAGGTCCGAACTTCATATAACGGGTGTCGAGATTATTCATGATATAATACACTTCTTCTTCGGTTTCTATTGGCGTACCGGTGTGTGGATGCAAAGCGCATACAAGACCCTCATCGGTTACTGCTTTGGCGTATTCGTTCATTGATTCTACAAGATTCTTTTTGTGTTCCTTGTAGTCGTAGCCTTCGCGTTTGATACCAGAGGGGCAATATTCAACAACTTTTCCTCCTGCGGCTTTCAGGAGTTTTGTCCAGCGAATAAGTTTCTCCAACTCTGCTTTTCTTTTAGATGGATCAAGCACGTCGGTCATACAAAATGCTGATACAATTGGAACCTGGTATTTATCGACTACGTTTTTGAAGCCGCCCCTGTTCTTTTCCCATTCGTCTATCACCTGTCCGAAGGTTTCGAACGAGTGATAACCAAGAGCGGCTATGTCTTTCAGTGCCGGTTCAAGATTGTCGGCACTGTAGCCCCACAAAATAAAGGTTGCGCCGATCTTAAATTTTCTGCGTTTGGCTGCTTCAAAAGCAAAGCCTGGTGTAATGAGAGCGGCTGCACCTGCCGTTCCGGCCAGCCTAACAAAGTCGCGCCGGTTATACATGTTTCTATTTTCCATAATCAATTATTTAATCAGTTATTTCGCAAAAGTCACAATCGATGCCCCTGCGATCAACAGTACAACACCAAGCAACTTCACCATTGTCATTGGTTCCACCTGTGAACCTAATAATCCATAGTGAGAGAAGATCAATCCGGTAAGTACCTGACCGGCAAGCATCAGCACAAACCCGGTTCCGGCGCCAATTTGCGGCAATGCCCAGGCGATACCGAAAACCAAAGCTCCACCCATTATGCCCGCAGTTAACAACCATAATGGAACCTCTTTCAATTTAGAAAATACTGATGAATCCCAACCGGTAAAGGCAATAACAAGTGCTGTAATAGCGCCGATACTCCAGAACAGCGCATTACCCATTTTGGGGTTTTTAACGATCATGCCTACACGAGCATTCATAGAAAGATGCAGGGTCAAAACGAACCCAATCAGGAGCATCAAGACAATCAGATAGACTTTCATTTCGAACAGTTTAATTTTAGTGTTTATGTTTAAGATGATTGCATAGGGAATTGCCGCAGACTCCTGCGTTTTAGGATAAGATGGTGTAATGGTAGGATTGCTATCAATGATAGCTGTTAATCAGAGCCTTAACGTATAATCAATTTTGAATGGCCAGGAAATTTCTGAGTTGTCGCAGGCTGCGGTACATTACCCTGCGTGCCGATGACACGTGTGATAGCTGGAGCAGTTCTGCTATTTGTTGATAACTGTGCCCTTTGAAATAAAAATAATATATGGCTTTTCTCCCTTTCTTGTCGAGCGTACCCAGCGCTTTGCTGAGGCGGGCCGACTGTTCTGCGTATATTTGTTTATTGATATATATTACTTCTGAAGAGCATTCTACGTTGAGCGCAGCGTACTTTGAAGGCTCTTCAAGATTGAGTTGATAGTTCTTTTTTTTGAGGTAGTCTATCACTCTCCTGCGAAAGGCTTTGAACAAATATGGTTTAATTGCATTTGTATCGCTGAAGCCAAGACGGTTTTTTCTTAAGTAGAGAAAAAAGTCATGGAGGCAGTCTTTGATCATTTCTGTGTCGGCTGAGTACCGGCATCCATAATCAAACAGTTGTCGATAGTAACTTTTATATATCTTTATAAAAGCCAGTTCATCGCCTGTTTTGAACGCGCCCCATAGTTGTTGGTCCGGTACTTTCGATTCAGTGGTAAATTCCCGTGATCCTGGATTACCGTGCGTCAGCAGCGCAGCAAAAACGGCATTTTGGTGGGGTTCATACAGCATGGTAAGTTATTTAAGCTATCGTTAGTATTGGGCGAGGCTTACTCATCACTCGCAATCGTTGATACCAAAGTTTGATTTTTACTTTTAGAATTATTGCCAACCAATTCGCCAAAACTGATACTATAGTAACATAATATTGATTAATTAGGTCTTTTTGAGGTAACTCTGTATCTTTTAGGTATGAAACCGCATCTTCTGAAGGTTTCTTTGAAACCTGAATCTTCGTTTAATCTGTTGCATAAAAAAGGAGGCAACTTCTATAACCAGTGGCATTTCCATCCTGAGTTGGAATTGATATATGTACATAAGGGAAGGGGCACAAGGTTTATTGGAAATGATGTGCATAGGTTTGAACCTGGTGAGATGTTTTTGTTTGGATCTAATCTTGCGCATATGTGGCGGTGTGATCCTGAATATGCTTTGGAGGGTTCGGAGTTTACTGCAGAGGTAACGGTAATTTATTTTCATCCTGATTTTTTAGGGGATAAATTTTTTCATTTACCAGAGTTGAAACCAATAGATATGTTGTTTCAGAAGGCGAGACAGGGTATAAAGATCACTGGTAATACAAAGCTTGAGGTGAGAGGTCTTATACATCGTATGTCTTGTGCAAAGGGAATTGAACGTATTACCACGTTGTTGTCTATTCTTGAACGCATAGCAAAGTCGAGAGATAAAGAGATTGTTAACCCAACATATCAACCGCTTAAGATTGAGCAACTCGAGATAGATCGTTTGAACCGGATCTTTGCTTATACGTCAAATAATTTTCAGAACCGGATTACATTGGAAGAGATTGCTTCTGTTGCTAACTTAAGTCCCAAAGCATTCTGCAGATATTTCAAATCGAAATCACGTAAAAGTTTCAATACATTTTTGTTGGAGGTAAGGATTGCACATGCCTGTAACCTGCTGCTTGAAAAAGATATGTCGATCTATGAGGTGTGTTACGACAGCGGCTTTAACAACCTGTCCAATTTCAACCGGTATTTCAAAAAGATTATGAATAAGACGCCGTTTGAGTTTAAAAGAGAGCATCGGTTGATGGCGGAGTAGTGAAGTGAATCACTTTTTAAACAACTTGTCATCATGTACACAATTGCAATCGTTGATCCAAACAGGCTTTTGCGCGAAGGCGTTACGATGCTTGTTGAACAGCTCGGTCATTACCGGGTGGCTGCTGCCTATGAGAATAGTAAGCAACTTGTGGTTGCATTAAAGACCTCTTTACTACCGGATATTGTGATACTCGATATAAAAGTGCCGCTGGTCGATGGGCGCACCACTGCGATCTGGTTAAAAGAAAATTATCCTCAATTAAAAGTGGTTGCACTGTATCTCGATGTGAGATATACAGAAATAGAACGTATGCGCACTGGCATCTGTGCAGGTTGGTTGCGAAAGACTGCCACCCCAGCTGAGTTTGAATGTCTTTTTAATACGCTGATGGATGTGTCACCACCTGGGTCATCCGTCAGGTTTCCTGCCTGGCTGAAATCATTGTTCAAGACAAGATAACTTAACCAATAATAAAATTGCGTAAGTAAACACTTACGCATAAATTTGTAAGCAACTACTTACATATATGTACACAAGACGGGATGTTTTCCATGCAATAGCTGATCCGACCAGGAGGTCGATCATAGACCTGATAGCACAAGAATCAATGAATCTCAATGCCATTGCTGAAAACTTTGAGATGAGCCGGCCGGCCGTATCTCAACACATTAAAGTCCTGGTTGAGTGCGGACTGGTTGAGATCAGGCAGGAAGGGAGAGAAAGATTTTGCCATGCGCGATTAGAAAAACTCGAAACCGTATCAACCTGGGTAGAACAATACAAAAAAGATTGGCGCAATAAGTTTAAGGCTTTGGAGAACCATCTCAGCAATTTGAAAAGCAAAAAGGTCAGCAAATGAATCAGCAAACTACCGCTACAGCCGAAGAAGTAAAACTGTTGCATGTTTTTGAAGCATCAAGGGAATTGGTTTTTAATGCGTGGACCGACCCGGAACAATTAACAAAGTGGTTCGCGCCAGTCGGAACTTATATTACTTATAAGCAACTTGAAATAAAGCCGGGGGATTTTATCATTCCTGTATACATGATCCGGTACATGGTGAATGTTGGTGCAAAGGACAATACCTCGAAATTGTGTTCCCCGAAAAACTTGTTTATACAATCAGAATGACCGATGAAGCGGGCAATGATGTGAGTTCGACGCAGGCAGGTAAAGATGGGAACTGGCCCGAACAAACGATCCTTACGGTAAGGTTCCAGGAAAGAAATGGTATAACTTACCTGACCCTGCATCAAACAGTGGAAGCGACACTTGCAACTAAAACAGGTGCCCTGGCGGGTTGGATCAGTATGTTGTACAAATTATCGTTGTCAATCAAATAATTTCTGCGATCATGAAACGCATCACCATCCTTCTGTGCCATTTTATTTTTATATCCTTTTGTCATTCACAAACTGTAACAAAATCACCTGATAGTATGAAACCAGGGAATCCTCTCGAGCAAGGTTATTCGATCGTTAATGGTTTAAAAATGTATTATGAAATCTATGGCGAGGGAAAGCCATTGGTTTTAATTCATGGTGGTGGTTCAACAATACAGACAACCTGGGGCCGCGCGATTCCGGTTCTTGCCAAAACGCACAAAATCATTGCCGTTGAGCTGCAGGCTCATGGAAGAACTGCTGACCGGGAAAAAGAATCAAGCTTTGAACAGGATGCGGATGATGTAGCAACATTGCTGAAAAATTTGCAGATTTCGAAAGCGGCTGTTTTTGGGTTTAGTAATGGTGGCACAACAGCTTTGCAGCTTGCGATACGTCATCCGGCATTGATTGATCAGTTAATCGTAGCTTCTGCATTGTATAAGCGATCTGGTGCGCCGCCAGAATTTTGGGAATTCATGAAAAAAGGAACTTTCGATGATATGCCCCAGGTGTACAAGGATGCTTTTCTTACAGTTAATCCGAGCAAGGAGGCATTGCAACGCATGTTCAAACGTGATCATACAAGGATGAATAAGTTTCAGGACATACCAGATGCATTGATGTCAGGCATAAAAGCACCGACCTTAATCATCATGGGCGACAAGGATGTAGCTTCCGTTGAACACGCGGCTGAGATGCAGCGGGTGATCAGCGGCTCACGTTTAATGATTATTCCCGGAGGACATGGCGATTATATTGGTGAGATGACGCGTTTGAAGGACGCGGCCGAAGTTTACATATATGCATTATGGCTGATTGAAAGGTTCTTTGATCAATAGGGAATCCATTTTTGCGAATCACCCGCGTTCACAAAATCTGTCAGTGACAACACCTCAATTCTGACAATGCACAGCTACCCATCGAATGATGGAAAAGATAAACAGCGTAACGGCCGCTATAGCCAGGATGAACAGTTGCTAATTAACCGTTGATCTTGTTGCCAGATATTATTTACAATTGAAAAAAATGGTAAGATCGCTAATGAGTTTGAATCTCGATCTTCCGTTGGTTATTCTTCTAACTAAATTAATGTATCTTATATTCCTTGGAAGTTTTGTCTCAGTTATAGGGACAAGTATAACAATCTTAAGTACCTTAAGGCATAACCAATCCTCCTCCGCAAAATCTGATAATCTAAAGCAATTCACGATGCAGGCGAAGAATTTTTGTCAATATTAATTCTTCATAAATTCTATCTTATCAAATCGTTACCCATTGAGTCATAGGGCAATATCTGTAAAATCAGCGTGTAGCTTTGCGGCTTCAATTCTGAAAGATGCGAAGATTACTAACTGTTACACTGCATTTGATTATTGTTTTGTTGTTAATACCAACTGCCAAAGCCGTAGCGCAATCCCAAGGGACTCTCCAAATTGTACTTGCCAAAAATTATTATTTTCTTTCGTTGCTGGAGAATGGGAACGAAGATCTTAAAAATCTTTTTACAAAAGATTCGATACTTCAACGGTTATCACGTAACAAGGCGGATAATCTTGCAGCCAGGGCAAAAGCATGTGGAAGATCACGTACCTGTCTCGTTGACCTGATGCAGTTTTCGGATACGGATATCAGCGAAATTGGCGAGCGCGTTCAGGCGCTTTGGAAAAAAGGAAACGAACTTGATCGGCTGCTGGTGATTAAGCTGATAACGTCCGGTGCCTACGATTTTAAAGTCAATGTCCACGATACGGATGCTTTCGCGGATTTCCTTCGCAAGGCGTGGGAACAGGATGCACGCGGTATCAATTATGCAATACGTGTGTACGGGAACGCAAGCCGGCCGAATTATCCCAATATTGATTCGATCGATTTTAAAGTACGCGATCCGAAAGATTCGACGCTAATTCATCCCGCGTTTTATCAACTGCTATATAATGCAGCGTATACACTGGATCAACATCTTCAACGTACAAAATCCTTTTACTCCGTCCCGCTGGAATTTGCATTGCTTCTGCTGGATCTTAATGAACGCGATCAGGCTGCAGATTACGAGCCCATGGAAACTGGCATCAACAGAGCCGCTGTATCAGCAATTCCATCAATTAACTGGTCAAAGTATCCTTACACTGTAATACTTGTTCCCGGAGCCGGCCCAAATGAATACGGCATTGCGTTAAGCGCAGAAGGCAAAATCCGTTGCAGGCTGGCTGCTGAATATTATCACCAGGGCAAGGCACCGTTCCTGATGGTGAGCGGTGGTAAAGTGCATCCATACAAAACACATTTTAACGAAGCAGTTGAAATGAAAAAGTATTTGATCGAACAGTTGTCGATTCCCGAATCTGCCATCATCGCTGAGCCTCATGCGCGACATACAACAACCAACCTACGTAATGCAGCAAGACTAATGTTCAAATATGGTATTCCAACGGACCGTCCTGCAGTTGCATCTACAACACGTGGACAAAACTTAATGATTGCGAACACGCTTGTTGCACGATGTGTACGCGAATTAGGTTATTCACCATATCGGGTTGGCAAGGTGATAAGCGAAAGCCTGACAGAATTTTATGCATTAAAAGATGCGTTTCGGATTGATCCTGAAGAGCCGATGGATCCATAACAAAAGGCTTAAGTAGCATTTCGCATCAAACGATGATGAGATACATATTAAAAGGATAGATGTGGGTGTCATTGGCGACCGACAGCCTCGAATATGCCGATAAGCGCAAAGCAAAACAAACCTGCCTCTGAAACTGCTTCGCCTGCTTGCCTTGATGAAAGCGAGAATCTGTTCGCTTTTAATTCAACAGTTCGCTGCCATGATCCGGCCGGTCAATTCAGATTAAAATGCTTAATCGGGAAAATGAAACTGCCATTAGTTCTGAAATGAGTATGATACGCGCGCTGCCATCAAACCAAAACACCTGGAAACAATGAAATCACTACTCGCTGCAATCACTGCCATGACCTTGATGTTCGCCATTCCCGGCGACTTCAAAGCTCCTGTAACCGCTATCACAAAATCACAATCGATCGATTCGCTTGGCGCCTGCCAGGGTGTAGCAGTTCATGGTAACACGATACTGTTATACGGCGACCGCGAAGTGGGTGTAGTCAGACAATACAAAATGCAGGCTGATACACTTGCTTATCTCGGCCGCGAAACAAGGCTAACAATTAATGATACAGATGTTATCAATCATCCAACAGGTATTGCTTATCAACAAGGTCAACCCGTATTTATGGGCAATAGCATCCGGCTCAATAAAGAAGGCACCAAATGGAAAGCCGTGATCTACCTGCTGGACTGGAGGAAGCTTTTGAATCAAACAACACTTGATGGCGCTTTAATCGCCACCATCGATGATGATACCTGTATTCAGGGCACAAGACCCGAATATGTACGCTATAAAAACAAATGGTATGTAGCCACTGCTGATTATGGACCAACAAGAAATGAAGTGAGGTTGTATGACCCAAACAAGCTCGCAAAAGCGAAAAACACATCAGCGCCAGGTGTATGCGTGTACAAATTTACCTGCTCACCCTGGGTTCAAACCCTCTGGTGGAGTGCGAAAGACGGCAAGTTAGTTCTCGTACAAAATCAAATCGAAGGGCGCCGCTGGAAGCTTACGTGGGTTGATCTTGAACAATCTATTGCCAGAGGAAGCGAAGTGATACTCGACACCGTGTTCACCGACCGTGCAGATGAGCTTGAAGGTTTTGCCATGAGCCCTGATGGCAAAAAAGGTATTGCTGTTACCAGCTCCCGGAAGAACAACGTCAACATAATGCAATAACAGTTTCAATATTTCAATCAATCCAAAGCAACATGCAACTGAAAAAAAACATGATCGCAATCTCCCTGCTCTGCCTAACGGCAGTGGGCATGCCGGCGGCGTCAACCGCAGGTAGATTTCACCAGGGAGTTTACACCGGTCCGGCCAATGAGGCGAATGCATACAGGATAGAACTTCCCGGAGCAAAAGCGCCGATCAGGGTAACAGGAACGGTTCTTGACGAAATCGGTAAACCTGTCGAAGGTGTAAGCATCGTTACCAAAGCGGGAAGCAATGGTACTACCACTAACCCGCAGGGCAGATTTGATCTTACAGTCGAAGACGGTACTGTGCTGGTTTTTTCATCAGCGGGTTATGCTACACAGGAATCAGAAGCAAGACCTGTGATGCATATCATCCTCAAAACCGATGTGCAAGCCCTCGATGAAGTAGTAGCAATTGGTTATACCAAACAAAGAAAAAGTGATTTAACGGGTGCCATCTCCAGCGTTAAAGCAGAGGAACTAAACCTGAGTTCGCCAACTCTTAGCCAGGCACTGGTTGGTAAAGTGGCGGGTGTTCAGGTAGCACAGGTTAGCGGTGCACCATATGCAGGAACAAAAATTCGTGTGCGCGGCACGGGTTCTATCAATGCGAGCTCTGAACCCCTGTATGTGATTGACGGATATGCCGTAGGTGGCAACACCAGCCAGGGCCCCAGTAATGGTGGTACTGGAACAGGTGGATTCAATCCCAACACAAACGGTAACGACCTTTTTATTAACCTGGATGATATCGAATCAATCGAGATTCTGAAAGATGCTGCATCAGCCGCCATCTATGGATCACGTGCAGCTGCAGGTGTTGTGCTTATTACTACCAAACGGGGTAAACTTGGTAAAGGAAGGTTTGAATATAACACCCAGCTCAGCGTTAACCAACTTGCGAGGAAAGTGGATCTGATGAATGCAAGGGAGTGGACAGAAATTTTTGTAGATGGTCGTAATGGTGCGTACCGTGACGCTTTAGAGGCTCGCGGTATCGTATGGAACGATGCTTTCTACTCCGATGATAATGCTACAAGAAGTTCAAAGACGGGAGCCAACAACGGCACATTCATCATCCCTTACCTGTATGACTTTCCAACACAAACCATCAAGACGCCAGAGTTTGATACGGACTGGCAGGATGTAGTGTATCGCAATGCATTAAGTCATCGTCACACTTTGAGTTTTTCCGGCGGCAAAGATGGTATTCGTTATGCTATCAGCGGTGGTTACCAGGATGCTCCAGGTATCATGCGTGAAACACTTATGAAACGCACCAACTTCCGGGCAAACATTGATGGTGAAATCAGCAAAAGATTCCGTGTAAGTGCAAACGTATCGTATACAGGAACAAATGCACGTGAAGCGCAGGAAGGTCGTTTTCACCAGGGTGTTGTGATGAACACATTGTTGATGATGCCGATCTTCCCGGTTTATAATCCTGATGGTTCTTTACAGATTGGTCAGACTTCTCAACGCGTTGATGGCTTCACATTTGCTATTCAGCCAACAGAGAACCCACTGGCAATGCTTGAACGCATTAAAACAACGAGAACAGGGAACCGCGCTACATTTAACGGCACCGCAGTGTACGATATCCTCCCGGGTTTATCCGCCAAGCTAAATCTTGGAACGCAACAGTACAATGAGAAGTACGAATACTACTATCCAACAAACCTGGCGTCCGGGGAAAATCCTCCTGGCTCGCCTGCTGCAATAAACGCTGCACGGGCCGTAGCACAAACTTTGAATCTTACCGACCGGATGGGTGAATTCACGCTCAATTATAACAAAGCGTTCGGTGCGCACAAACTTGACCTGTTAGGAGGTTACACAGCGCAGGAAACAAATTCTGATATTCTCAGTTTTACTGGTCAGAATTACAGTAATGATCTGATTCCTGAGATTACCGGCAAGGGCGCTGACCCGGCCAGCATCTCAATGAACGGCACCACTGGGAAATCAAATACCACATTGATCTCCTACCTCGGCCGTGCAATGTATAACTACGATCGCCGATACTTTTTAAGTGCTTCTATTCGAGCTGATGCTTCTTCACGTTTCGGTCCTGAAAACCGTTGGGGATATTTCCCTTCTGTTTCAGCAGGATGGAGCATCTCTGATGAAAGCTTTTATAATGACTGGCTCGGACAGAATTCGACACTTAAATTACGCGGTAGCTGGGGTTTAAGTGGTAACAACAACATCGGTAACTATCAATATGCACATTTGCTCGGAACACCAGGTGGTACTGTGATTGGTGGTTCAGTAGTGAATGCTGCATGGCCCGGACGTATTGCTGATCCCGCCCTCGGTTGGGAGTCGACTTCCCAATTTAATATTGGTGCTGATGTGGGTTTGTTCAATGGCAGACTGAACCTGATTGCGAACTACTACAATGGCCGCAGTTTTAATTTGCTTTATGAGCAAAATATCGCTGGTCTGGCAGGTACAACCCGGTACCTCACGAATCTTAAAAATTCCGATATCCGAAATTATGGTATAGATCTCCAGCTGGATGCGCGTGTGATCCGCACCAAAGATTTTTCACTCAACTTCAGTGGTAACATCATGTTCAACCGTAATGAGGTTAGAAGTCTTGATGGTGCGCCTGAACTCAGGGTTGCTGGTGCCGAACGTTCTTATATCACGCATATCACGCGCGTTGGCGATCCGATCGGTATGTTCTTTGGTCATAAGGTTGCCGGAATGGTACGTGAGTCAGATATGGCAAACCTTGCTGCTGATGATGCCGTTTATAAGGCAAATGGCAATTCGTTTCCTAAAGGTTATCAATTAAAAGGGCCGGCACGTTCTGTGGGTTACTCAACAACACCACTCAAGCCGGGCGACCTGTATTTTGTTGATCGCAACGGCGATGGAGTAGTAAATGAAGAAGATAAGGATGTGATCGGTTCACCTTACCCTGATTTCACATATGGATTCAATATCTCGATGGACTATAAAGGGTTTGATCTTAGTATGAGCTTTAATGGTTCACAGGGAAATACTGTCCTGGATGGGCAGGACTATTATCTCCGTAACATGGAAGGTTCGGGTAATCAATACAAGGAATTAACCAATCGCTATCGCTCAGAAGCACAACCCGGTAATGGTTACGACTATCGTGCTTCACGTGGTGGAACACAAAGCAACAGCACCCGGTTGTCTGACTACTACCTGCAGGATGGTTCGTACTTCCGTTGCACAAATATCAGTCTTGGATATAACATCGGTGGTATCAAATCGCTTGGTGTATCAAACCTGCGCATTACTGCCAGTGTTGATAATGCGTTTACGGTTACCAATTACCTTGGTTATAATCCTGAAGTTGATTACAACAATGGAAGCAACCTTACTCCTGGCGTGGATTATGGAAAGTATCCGTTGATGCGTGGTTTCAACCTTGGTGCAAGAGTGTCTTTTTAATGCAAACTGAAATTTTAAGAAATGAGAACTAAGATAATAGCAGGTCTGCTGGCGATAACAGCCATGTCCTGCAGCAAAGATTTTGTAGACCAACAGCCACCCAACTCTGTATTGGTCGGTAACTACTTCACAACAGAAGGGAATATTACACTTGGATTAAATGGGCTTTACCAGTCTCTCCGAAGCAATGACGCAGTGGGAGAAGGAGCCATTACCTGGACCGACGATCGTTCAGATGACATGAATACCACCGACAATCAGAGTAATAACGGAGAACCTTTTCAATTTACTGCTTTTGCATTAACGCCCAGTAATACCTGGTTGAAAAATCATTATTATGCCTTATATCTGCCAATCTATCGGGCGAACGAATTGCTTGCCGCGATTGACACTGTAACATTTGCTAACGCAAATATGAAGTCTCAATATATCGGTGAGCTGAAGTTTGTGCGCGCCTTTATGTATTTTCAACTGGTTCGCGAATTTGGGGATGTGTCATTATCTGTTGAAGCACTGACGAGTCCGGCACAGGCAAATGCACTTACCGTTCGTGCACCGCGAAAACAGGTATACGACCAGATCATTAAAGATTTAAAAGAAGCACTGGATAGTAAGCTGCCGGTAGCGCAAACTGCGGCTACATTGGGCCGGGCGTCCCAGCGCGCAGCGAATGGTTTGCTGGGTAAGGTTTATCTGACCATGGCAGCAACGGGTGTTGATAACAACAGGGCTAACTTTGAAAGTGCTAAGACTTACCTGTTGGCTTGTATGAATCAGCGAACCTTTGGTGTATTGAGCGAGATTTCTTACGCTTCTGTTTTTGATGTTGCACAGGAAACTACTAACCGTGAACTCATCTGGCAGATCCCCTATACACAAGGAGATCAGAATTATTCATCAGCGAATGCAAGAAACTCGCAGGTACGTGGTGAGACCATCAATTCCCGCTTTACGTCCACAGGTTCAGGTCGGTTGGTGACAGATGATTTTCGCAAGGAAGTTGAAGCAGGTGATGACCGCGCAGATTTTACATTCAAGTATGCTGCTGATCCTTCCGTACAGCAATATTTTATAACCAAGTTCCGCGATACATCATCCGCGGCAGGTACATTGGGCCGTGGTGGAAACGACTGGATACTGATGCGTTATGCTGACATTATACTCGCTCTCGCCGAAGCGCACATGTATCTCGGTGAAGATGCTCAGGCGATTGTATTGTTAGATGAAGTTCGTGAACGCGCGGGATTGCCATCTTATGCTGTGTCTGTAACTGACCCATTATATAGTGCTAAATTCCCGACGCTAAAGCTGGCTTTGTTACATGAACGCAGAATGGAGCTTGCTTTTGAGCATCATCGTTGGCACGATCTGCTACGCTTTTTCAATCCTGAAGAACTTGTGGCATACTTCCGGTCAAAAGATCAGGCCGATTATAACAACTCGCCACT
>JAEZGI010000049.1 GCA_023416995.1 Bacteroidota bacterium | reverse complement strand
TTTAACAATAACGCGGTCGTGTAATGGTTTTGCATTTAAGTTGTTTTCCATAACGTGTGTGATTTTGAATTGTTTAAATACAAAGTCATTTTTACTAAGCTACTCTAAGGTGCCTGCAGATGCCGAACAAGCTGTGTGCCAGCGGGTAACAACAGCGGATAACTCTTTACTTTTGTCATTTTTCGGGAAAATTTGACGGGGAGAGGGACCTATCAGATTGAAAAAATGACAGCGGTACCCCTGTGTTACCGCTTGAAAAATAAATGAAGGATCTTAAAACGGCTTGAACGACTTTTGGTCCACATCCTGGAGCCGAATAAAAAGAGGCTGCCTCATCCGTTTGAGACAGCCCCTGTATAATGTGCATGATGGAGCTTAAGCCGGTACCGCTTCGCGTTTTCTTGCGGGCGTAGCTGATTTTACCAGGTTTTTGATATACTTCCTGAGCGAAGTACGACCACGGTGCGGTTTATCTGCCATTTCGTAGTTCTGTTCCAAAGTAAATCTTGTCATGTTGGCCATGTATTCGGCCGCCCTGCGGGAAAAACCCATTTTCATCAACGTAGGAATCCATTGTGACCTGGGCGTTTCCACAGCTTCCACACGTTTCTGGAGCACTTCACTAAAAGCCTCAGCAACTTCTGCAGTAGAATAAGGTTCGGGACCTTCTACATAATGAAGCCCAATGGTCGTTGCGGGTTCCATCATCAACCTGGCAGCGAATTCACCGATATCGTGTGGTGCGGCCATTGGGATTTTGAAGCCAACAGGGTACAGACTGCGGACCATACCCGATTTTCTGGCGTTTTCCAACTCCATATCCCAGTTGCTCATGTAATAAGCACCCCGAATAATGCTTACGGGTATGTTAAGATCCTTCAGCCCTTGCTCCATATCGTACAATACATTCAGATCGCCGGTGTCATCGCCCGGGTGCGCACCATAGGTAGATTCAGCCACCACTTTTTCGATTGGTGTATTTCTAAGAGCAGTAAGCATTGAGCGCAACGATCTTCTTTCTTCCTTAACCATATCAGTGTTTGGCGGAGCAGGCGGGTTTAAAAGAAACAATCGTTTTCCCTTTTTGAAAACCTCGTGCAGTGCCTCGGTATCATTCACATCCACAATAGCCACCTCTGCTCCCTTCTGTTTCCATATTTCCCCTTTTTGCTCGTTGCGGGTAATTACTAAAACCTGTTCGCCTTTGTTGAGGAGTGTTTGTGCTACGGCCGATCCGATGTGGCCGGTTGCGCCTGTAATGATGTGCATGAGTTGATAGATTTTTCAGTGATAGAATTTCTGTTGCAGATGAGTTGAACAGAATTCAATGATTATGCCATCCACACGGCCCATTCAAGCGGAAGAAAGAGCCTGTAAAGCGTCCCAAAAAGCTAAGGGTATACCTGTAAGGATGGGGCATTTCCAACATAAAATGAGAAATCCGGCCACGTATTGAGGTGTTCCCCATTAGTGGCCGGATCAACAAAACGTGGAATCATTTAATTGGAGAACACGGGCGGCTCAATGGGAACCGTATCAAGCACGGTGGCCTCACCACCAACCAGGACGATCTTTTTCGCGCCTTCATATTTCACAACAGTCTGTAGAAATCCCGGGGCTGGCAGGGTGGACACCTTACCTTGTTCGATGTTTAATTTGTCTATCACACCTCTTGAACGTTCATACATCCATCCGGCTAATAAGCCTGCTGCCATTCCCGTCGCGTTTTCTTCAGCAATACCGTAATATGGCGCAAACATCCGGCTCAACAAATGATATTGATCCTGTGCAAACACATAAATGCCAATAAGATCATGTGCTTTCGAATATTCATAAATAGCTTCAGAATTTGGGATGATTGCGGACAGGGTATCTTCTTTCGCGACTTCTACCAGCAAAAATCTCACGCCATTGTCTGCAAGGATCAGTCGTTGTATACGGGGAGTTTCGATGTTTAACAAACGGGCGGCCTCATCCGGGTCAGCAGTATTAAACGTGGGAAACTGTTGCTCCATATACACTTCGTTTTCGTGGACGTGTACGGGAATCGGGTTCATTCGGGTTTTAAGCAAATAACTTCCTTTTGATAACAAACCCTGTTGTTTCAATACATTAACCGATGCAATAGTAGCATGTCCGCAATATGGTATCGGTTTTTCGGGAGTGAAAAACTCAATGGAAATATTACCATTTACTTCATTGATAAAAGCAGTTTCTGAAAAGCCAATCCTTTTTGCCAGTTCCTGTTTATCAGCCTGTGATAAAACTCCATTCACAACAACTGCGGCGGGGTTACCTCCATTTTTATTCTGGCTGAATGCGTTAACGATTTGATAATTCATGTTTAAGTTTTTATAGATGAACGACAAGCTTTTCGTTCCTTTCGCATCAACATGCAATCGTTTGCTTTCCGGTGACCGGCTTAATTTCTGACAGGTCAGTAAACAGTATCTTGTTTTTTTCTTTCGCTGTAGCTACCATATGATCTGCACCCGAGGAATCTCCGCCTATGCGTAATACAGCGTCACAATGATCGATAAGTTTCACAGCAACAGGATGAAAGATCTCGTTAAATATTTCATCACCAGGTTCTTTTGAACCTGCAGCTTCAATCAATGGCAGTGCAAACCATTCACCTAATACAGGCAGATGACCCATACGATAAAGCTGCAATGCAGTATCGGTCATAGCCTGCACATTCTGCGCAATCAGGCGTTCATCGCCATTGGTGCCTGAACGGTAAGGACCTGCCACCAATATCATCAGTGATTTGTTCATTTTACTAATTGAGCGGCAAAATTACCTTGTTTCTTTTTTACAGCGTTTGTATTCGTTGTCAACGGTTGTTTTTTGAGGATATATCGCCTGATTACCTGATGAACCGGTCAATAGTAAGTAACCCGGTCGACAATTTTTAATGCAATACAATATAAAGGCTCTTAAATCGACTAGCTTTATAAGCAATGGCCATGGCACATAAACTAAGACGTTTTTTTATTCGGTTCACCATTATAATCGGCTCAATAACATTGGTATTGAGCATCATAACATACTTCTACATGCGACAGGCAAAATTTGGAAAACTTGCAACAGGTGCAAGACTTGAAAAAATAAAAAGATCTCCCAATTTCAGGGATGGCAAATTTCAAAACCTGAGTGAAACGCCTCAACTTACTGAAGGGGCAGGCTATGGCCAGATCATGTATGAATATTTTTTCAAAAGAAACAAAAGGCGTTCACCTATCGATAGCATCCCCACCACAAGCGTTCATCTTCATAATTTAGCTCCTGATGAAGATATACTGGTTTGGTTTGGTCACTCTTCCTACTTTATACAACTGGATGGCAAAAAGATATTGGTCGATCCTGTATTCAGCGGTAATGCATCGCCTATACCCGGCACCAACAAGGCGTTTAGTGGCACCGATCGTTACACCGTTGATGACTTACCTGCTATCGACTATCTTTTTTTAACGCATGACCATTATGATCATGTAGATCATTCAACATTGATTAATCTCCGGGCAAAAACGTCGAAAGTAATTTGTGGTTTGGGTGTCGGCGCTCACCTTGAATATTGGGGTTTTAGTGAGGACCAAATCATTGAGCGCGACTGGAACGAGGAGATAGCGCTTGACAATGGATTTACTGTTTATACCACCCCGGCACGACATTTCTCGGGCCGTGGATTTTCAGCTAACCGTTCTTTATGGATGTCATACGTATTTCAATCGCCCACGATGAAGATCTATTTTGGTGGTGATAGTGGTTATGATACACACTATGCGGCGATAGGCAAAAAGTTTGGACCTATTGATCTTGCAATTCTTGAAAACGGCCAATACAATATCAAGTGGCGGTATATCCATATGCTGCCTGATGAAGTGGTGAAAGCCGCCGCAGATCTTAATGCCAAACGTTTGTTTCCTGTGCACTCATCAAAGTTTGTTATGGCAAATCATGCCTGGGATGAACCTTTGATCAAGGTGTCCGAATACAGCAAAAACACAGGTGTGTCACTGGTTACTCCAATTATAGGCGAAAAGGTTTATCTAAAAAATACAGATCAAAAGTTCAAACAGTGGTGGCTGGGCATCAAGTGATGTGTTTTACTTATTTCTGAGAGATAACAGTCTTTCAAAACAACCATCAGATTTTTTGCGGACAAAGCAATTCCTTATACCTCTGCTGTAGACACCGGTATCTGGCCCGGCTGTTGTTCCATTGGCCTTTGGTTACCCGGGCGGCCAAGCTTCAGATAAATGATGATGGCAAGCGCAATGGCAATGATGACACAGGTTAGTAGTGTTGATTGAAGTGCGTCTACAAAATGTTGTTTTGCGATGGTACTTATGAGTTCATTGTCTGACAATCTTGCCGACTCTTCAAGCGCTGCGCCGAGTGTATCCTTTGCAGTTTCAATACTGGCAGGGGGTACGCGGCCTTCCAAAGCACGGCCGATTCCGATGCGGTACACAGCGGTACCAATACTTCCAAGGATGGCTATACCCAGCGCACCACCCATTTCGGCACTTGTTTCACTCATTGCTGAAGCCGCACCGGTTTTTTCAGGTGGTGCTGAACTGAGAATAAAATCGGTGGTTAATGTAAAAATTGGTGCCATGCTAACAGATGTGATTAAAGACCCGATCACCATTGCTGTTAACGGTGGCATATTTTCAATCTGCATGATAAAGAAGTACCCGATTCCGCCTAATATAAATCCTGCGGACATGAGATGTACAGGATTAATCCGTTTTGTTAACACGGGAGTAAGTAAAGCGCCAACGATAAAACCCAGGGTCCAGGGCAACATCCATAAACCGGCGTGCAATGGTGAAAGACCCAGTACCAACTGAAGATATTGCGATAAAAAAATTGATACGCCAAATGATATAAATGCACCCATCATATAGGCAAGGAGCGAAATATTGAAACGCGATATGCGGAATAACTTCAGATCGATCAGTGGTGTGGTTAACCTGTTTTGTCTTTTGACAAAAAATATAATAAATACAACGCCGATAATGATACTGACAAATGCCTGGCCCGTTAGTCCTTCTTCAGCTATCTTTTTACAACCAAATATGATTGATAGTATTGCGATGATAGATTGAAGCGCGCTGATCAAATCAAGTTTTCCTGGTTCAGGATCTTTGTATTCGGGTAGCAGGAAGGGAGCCGTGATCAGAAGCAGCACCATTACAGGTATACTTACAAGGAACACTGATTGCCATGAATAATAATCAAGCAGTGCACCTCCAACCAGTGGACCGATGGCGCCTCCAACAGAGTAACTTGTGATCCAAATACCAATAGCAAATGTGCGTTGGCTCTCGTCTGCGAACATGTTGCGGATCAGTGATAAAGTGGAAGGGGCAACGGTCGCTCCTGCAAGACCAAGCAATGCGCGTGCTGCGATGAGCATCGTTGCACTTGTTGAATAGGCTGCAATAAGGGAGGTGATAGCAAAAAAAGCAGCACCAATCATTAGCAATTTCCTGCGCCCGATTCTATCACCAAGTGTACCCATGGTTATCAGCATACCTGCGACCATGAAACCATAAATATCTATGATCCATAACAGCTCGGAACCCGAGGGTTTAAGATCTGCACTTAATCGTGGAATAGCCAGGTTGAGCACGGTAAGATCCATCGCATATACAATACATGGAAGTGCGATAATCAACAAACCGATCCATTGTTTTAACGTGGCGCGTGGCGCGCCGGAAGGCACATTGGTTTCTGACATAGACATTGCTTAATGGATTGCGAACTTAATCAGATTCCCGCTAATAAGCAGGGCTGAATAAGACAATGACAGGGAGTATATACGACTGTGACAATCTGAAATCTTTGATCTTTGTTCAACTGATCATGATGCCAGCAACGGCATCCAGTATCGTTTTTCGTAGTGGACATCACCTGTCAGATCGAACGGAACGATCTCAGCAAGAGTTCCCCAACCTGAGGGTTTTAACCGGGCATGTGACAGCACCGTTTTGCCTTTGTAGATTACAGGATTTTCAAAAAAGTCGGATGAGAAAACATCCCGGCGTTGTGGTGCGTCAAACACGAGCCGTACCGCAATTACTGCCATAGTATCCTGTATCCAGATATTGCCACCATAATTATTGGTGCTGATGAATTCGTTTTCAAAAAGCATTTTAGTAGTTACTGCAGGCAGCTTTACACGGCTGAGGTAAAGCAGGATCCCAGTGTGACATGCCGGGTTCAATTGCGCCAGGTGTTGGCCGATTGTCTTTGATTTTTCAATGGCAATCTCTGCGAAGTTTGCCTGCAATGGGCTGCCCTCCAAATCTTTGTAAAACAATAAACCAAAACGTTCGTGTTGATTGGTTGTAGTGCCATTAACCCGGGCTGTGACAGGTTTCTTTATTGAAAATATGTTATCCTCAGGTCGTTGTGTTGTCGGCCTTGACGCTGTATCGGTCTGGTTTGTTCGTTGCGGTGCTGTTACTATTGAACCTGTTTTGGTTGAGCCTGATCCATTAAATGAGGTAACACCTGGACTTGTTCCGTAGAAGGCTGACCTCATCAAATCTGTCTGGAATGAACTCCGTCTGTCTGAACCTTCCGGTTCATTATAATAGATGTTTTGTGTTCGAGGCTGCATGGTTCCGGCTTTATTGTCTTACAAATTTACCGGCGACTGCTGACAGCCTTATGTCAGTATCATTTTAGAGCAAAAAAAAAGAGACAAATGCTAAAAAAGCTTTTGTCTCTTTATACAATACCCAGATAATTATTTTACCATCTGTATGCAATACCAAGTCTGAAGTTTCTTGGTGCTTCTGTTTGCCAGTTATAACTATTGAGCCATGAGTACCATGAGCCGCTATACAAGTATTCATTCAATACATTGAACACATTGGCGCTGACGCGAATCTTATTATTTTCCCAGAATAATCCTGCATCAACTTTTACATAGTCTTTCAATACCTGGGCAGGGTCCGGGGATGGTTCCCACCAGGTTTCGCGATCAGCCAGTACCGTACCGCCGGCTGATATACCAAGTCCTTTCAAGACGCCGTCCTGGAATTTGTAACTCAGCCAGGCATTGGCAGTATGTTTTGCATAACCTGGAACGATATCTCCTTCATTTACTACTGTTACACCTTTGGATACCTTGGTCACCTTAGCTTCAGTGAAAGCATAGTTAGCCGTTAGCGTTAAACCCCTGGCGATGGTGCCTCTCAGGTCAAATTCTATACCCTGAGCGGTTTTTTCACCCAGTTCTATGCTGAGGTTCGAAGTGGGCGGACTGTTCGGATCGGCTGTCAGCTCATTTTTCTTAATGATTCGGTACGCAGCAAGGCTTGTGTGCCAGCGACCGTCGAACCAATCTTTTTTGATACCGATTTCCATGTTGTTGCCGGTGATAGGTTGTACATCGCCCCCGCCTGCAAGTATGCCGCTTTGCGGAATAAATGCCTGGTCGTAGAGACCATACACCGAGGCTGATTTATCAAGCGATACGCTGAGTCCCACACGCGGAGTGAAATGGTTTGCTTTATTTACCGGGCCGCCGTAGGTTGATTGTTTCAGATCGGTGAAACGACCGGCAAGAGTAAGCCTGACATTATTATTGAAGAAACCGAGTTCATCCTGTATATACACGCTTGTATATGATTGATCTATCACTCCACCGGATTGGGTAGCGCGCTCTTTGAGTGGTTTACTGCGATCAAAATTTGGGTAACCATTTACCGGCGCACTAAGATTCGGATTAGCCGGATCAAATTCTTCACCGGCGAGATCGAGGTTGTGTGATTGACTCCAGTCTGCCAGGTAATCTTTATCTGCCATATCGATACCGGCGAGTATCCTGTGTCTTACGGCTCCTGTTTGAACTTCTCCATTTACAAAGGCCTGTACCATTGTCATGGTGCTTTGGGCGTCCCAGATTCCGATGCCGCGGATCATGGTGCCATCCGGATTTACTGATGATGGCCAGGCCGAACTTCCCTGCTGGTTGTAAATAAATCGTGATGCCTGTGCGGTTACTTTCCAGTTGTCGTTGATGTCATGCTGGATGGTTCCGTAGAAGCTATGATCATTTATTTTGGTTCCGGCGAGACCTGCCGGCAGTGCCGTGAAGTCGACAGGCAGTGTTTCAAACCCTTTGGGAGAGAATACATAATAGGAACCAACGTCACTCATGTTGGCCCGCTGATAATTGTATTCCAGGGTTACTTTGGTTTTGTCATCGATCTGGTACGAGATTACGGGCGCGATAACATACCGGTCGTTGTATTCGTTGTCACGATGTGTTTTTTTGTTTTGTGCCGCGAGGTTGAGGCGGTACAGGAGGCGTCCGTCCTTGCTGAGCTTGCCGTCGAGATCAACGGTAGTGCGGAGCAGGTTGAAGCTGCCTGTGGTGATGGACACTTCCCCTTTTGTAAAGCCTGTTGGTTTTTTGGTGACTACGTTGTAAAGTCCGCTGGGATCGCCGCTTGAAAGCATGAATCCGGCCGGGCCCTTTACAAATTCAATTTTGTCTACAAAACTCATGTCTTCTGTGAGTGGTCCCCAGAAGGAGCTTACAACGTTGAAGCCGTTTCTGAAGGCTTGAATTTGTGAGCCGCGGGCGGTAATGTTGGTATACAGATCACCCCAGTGTTCCATGCGGGTCAGGCCGCTGACGTTGCGGGTGAGACCGTCGCTCATGCTGATGACTTGTTGTTCTTTCAGTGCTCCCGCGGTTACCACCTGGATGTTTTGTGGCACTTCGAGCAAGGGGGTTTTTAACCGGAGACTTGTGGAGCCGATGCGTTGGCTGTATCTGCCGTTGTATGAGGTAACAACCACTTCTTCGAGTTCACGGGAGTTTTCGGAAAGCGTAAAATCTACTGTTACGGTTTCGTTTTCCTTGACTTCAATTGTGCGTTCCTGGGATTCGAGCCCCACAAAAGAGGCGACGATCGTGTAGGTGCCCGGAGCGACGTTGCGAAGCTGGTAATTTCCATTTTTTCCGGCGAGTGTGCCTTTGCGTGTTTCTTTTAGTGTGATGTTCACAAATTCAGCGGGTTTGCCGTCGATCGTTTTTACTGTCCCGCTGATAATTCCATTGGCGGGGTCGTTGGCAGAATCACTGAAAGTATGGGGGGCTGCAGCAGCCAGGGTCGCTGTAGCATATTGATTGTTATTGATATTGGAAGGTGTTGTCTGTGCCAGGGCGGCCGATCCCGTTGCTATAAAGGTTAAAACAAATAGTTTAATACAATTCATGTGTTTATTTAGTTTCTGAACCGCGAAACTAAATTCAGCACAATCGATTTAAAGTAGCAGTCGGGAAATTGAGTGTCGAGATGCGAAAAAACAGGATGAGCCAGGGCTGATCGGCCTGGGGCTGGCCTGGATGAGTTCCCCCAACCCGGCTTTGCTGTTCAGTGTGCAATTGCGGTTATTTCACCCGATTGTATGATAACAACTGGCGCATTTCTTCACTGTCTATAGCGAGTTTAGCAAGACACCAGCTCATGCATAGCTCGACCATCACATCCATATATGAGCCCATTTTCACGTTTGGGTCGCCCTTCTCGATCAATTGAATGGTGGATCGGGAGAGTAGGCATCGTTCTGCAAGTTTTTTCTCCGAAAGGCATCGTTGCTTTCTGCGAATTTTTATCGTTTCACCAATAGCCTGCAGGATCTTTTTCTGACTCGGCGGTCCTGATCGGAGTGTAATGTCAGCCATCGGTATTGTTTCCATCAAAAATAAGTCTACTTCACTGGGTGCTGAAAGTGGAAACCTCATGTTTTGATGAGAAAAATCGCTTCCTCCAGGTTGAATTACCGGTTTGGTACCGGGAGTCTCCACACCTGCCGGGTCCCGTTTTTCAACAAAAAATTTTGATTGAGATCCCGGTCATTTATGCCCCAAAATGACTGAAAGGTCAGTCATGGGTGCTATATCAGCCATTTAGCGAGGATTTTGACCGATATACTAATCACTTTTGAAAATCCTTAAAATCAACCGCCCGGGCCCGGGTTCTGCCGGGAAATCAGTATTAAATGTTTGGTGAACAAACTGAGTACGGAGGACCATTAACCGGGCAGCCAATGAAGCGGGTCATTTCACCACTAATATTCCGCAATTACAGCGTGGCTTTAACTTCTGCTTTTAACTCCAAAGAAGTCATGTCACAACTAATATTTCGCAATTACCTTTTAAGGCGACCATCTCATCACCCCCCACCTGGTTTTCACAGGCAGAAATATCTTTTGAAACATCCCGCGATTAACAGGAGGCAGCAAGACAAAACCCAATGTTTAACATAGGTTATATCCTCCCCCACCTCCGTATATCACGATAAGTACAAGCCGATGGCCCGCCAGAAAAAATTTGTCAATTGAAATAAATTCCATTTTTCAACTTACATTTCTAAATATGTTTTTCCACTACAAATTGAAGTTAATGTATAGACGATTTTTTTGCCTGATCCTCACGGCACTATCTACCGGATTTAGCTATGCGCAAACGGAAGCGGTTGAGAAGGAAATTCAAACAATCATGCAGCAACTTGATGTTGTCGGGCTTTCAGTAGGTGTAGTTAAGAAAAATAAAATCATTTATTCGAAAGCGTTCGGATATAAAGACCTTCAGACAAGGACAGCTTTGCAAACAACTGATCTTTTCCGGATTGCTTCTATCTCAAAATCATTCTCTGCGATCGCTGTGATGAAACTTGTTGATGCTGGCAAACTATCCCTTGATGATGATTTTGGCCAGCTTGTGGGATTTACAGTTCGTAATCCAAAATATCCGGATCGGGTTATCACACTCAGGATGATACTTTCACATACTTCCAGCATTAACGACAGCGAAGGCTATTTCAACCTTGATGTGATTAATCCCGCGAAAAATCCAGCTTGGCGCAAATGTTATAATGATTATGCGCCTGGGGAAGGTTATCAATATTGTAATCTCAACTTTAATATGGTTGGTGCTGTGCTGGAAAAGGTTTCAGGTGTACGGTTTGATAATTACATACGTTCAGAAATATTAATCCCTTTGCAACTAGAAGCAGGCTATTGCGTTGACTCTCTGGACAATTCCCGGTTTGCGACCTTGTACGACTACGACTCAACCGGCACTTTAAAACCCTCGCCGGAAGCATATGCACCAAGAAGAGAACAAATCATGAACTATGTGATGGGCTATACGACGCCGATTTTTTCACCAACCGGTGGAATGAAAATTTCTTCAGGTGACCTTACCCGTTATATGATGATGCACATGAACTTTGGCAAAATACCGGGAAAGGGACTAAGACTGATAAAACGTAAAAGCTCAAGGACAATGCAGACCGCGATTGATACCCGGGAAGGATATGGACTCGCGCTTTGGAACACTTCTAAACTGGTGCAGGGTGAGGTTTTGGTTGGGCACACAGGATCGGCCTACGGTCTTTATAGCGCTATGTTTTTTCACCCCCGGAAAAAATTTGGATTTGTTGTAATCACAAATGGTTGTAAACCCGAAGAAACCAATGGAACCATCCGTGTATTGCATGAAACGATCAATAGTTTGTACAAACATTTCATAAGGTAGCAGCACTTACAGTATTCACCGTATCTTATGCGAAACGAAGAGCTTGCAAAAATGACCAAAAATTACTTATTTGTGGATTACAATCCGGTAATCCTATGTCGAAACACCTTTTTGCCACACTTGCAACCTGTTTGTTGATCGGTTTTTCAGCTCAGGCCCAAACATCCGGCACTTCATCAAAACCTGTTTCAAAACAAACAGTAAAGACAAAAAAAGATAAACAACCTGCCGCCAAAAAAGAGCAACAGAATAAATCTCAGAAAAATACCGGGGATAAAAAGACGGCCGGTTCTTCGCAAGGAAAGAAAACAACTTCCTCTGCTGCAAAAACTGCAACGCCAAAATCATCAACAAAACCCGGGACAACTGGCCAGACATCAACAGCAAAAAAGAAGACCGCAACAACCGGTGGCGGCGCAACAGCAGCTGCAAAGACAAAACAAACGTCTTCCGCGGTGAAGACTCCTGCCACAGACAAGTCATTGATTACAACATCCAGGCAACAAACAAATGCTGGTGTTAAACCGAAACAAGCGGATAAGAAACAGTCTCATACAACTGCAAAAACAAAGCAGGTAACCAATAAGCAAGCAACTGAAACCTCTAGAACAAAGCAATCCAGAGAAAAACAAACTGGTTCAACTGCAAATACAAAACAGCTGGCAAATAAACAAACGACTAAAGCTTCTACTCTTAATCAATCGGACAGAAAACAAACTGGCGTCATCGCAAAATCAAAACAAACCACTACTAAGCAATCAACAATAACAACTTCAGGTACTGCGCAAACAACCACCGCAAAACCGGCAAACAGCACTGCGATATCCAATCCCGGAAATACAACTTCCGGGGACACGCAATCACGCACTGCAAAGCCAGCAAACACCATTGCGGTTTCAACTCGTGGGAAGACAACTTCCAGTGGCTTGCAAGCGAACACCCAGAGTCCATCGAACGGAGGCGGACGTTCAAAGGCTGAGGGGTCGTCAACCGGCGACCAGCTAGCAAATTCCAGCCAGCCAGCAAACACCAATGGACGTTCAAAGGTTGACGAGTCGTCAACTGGCAGTGCCAGCCAGGCATCAAACATCAACGACCATACAAAGCCCGAAGGGCCGTCAGCAGGTGATCACCTGGCAAATACGAGCGAGCCATCGAACAGCACTTCCACGCGACCCGACACGAGCGCTACAGCGACTGCCGTTAGCCTGATACGGGTGAAACAGGCAGTGGTGAACATCGCACGCGACCCGTCAGTATCCAACATGCCAAAATTTATTGATGTTACTGATCAGACCATCAGGCTCAGCGGAGGACAGAAAGAAGAACTCACTTTCAGTTTTGAAGCAGGAGAAAAAATCATTTTCAATTTTGAAGAAACAGAAGGCAAAGAATTAAATGAGTTTGAAATCATTGAGCAACCCGGACAATCACGATTTTCTGCATACAAAACTGCCAGCATCGTAAACAAAGAGATCGTTGTTCATCAACAGGCATTATTTGTATTCAAGATGAGAAATACTTCCTTGTCAAAACGAATCTGCAAACTAAAAATCAAGCGACTCCCTGCCCCTGATTCAACGGCTCGTTTGTAACGTTCGGTTAGCGGCGTAATTCACTGACCTATCACATTTTTTGGTAACTTCCGGATACATCAAAACGTTTTTATTATGTCCGGTCGCAACTCGATTTCACGAAGAAGTATTATTAAAACCATTGCCGGCGGCAGTGCAGCGCTTATGTTTTCTCCTAACGTTTTGCTTGCGGCAACCAGTCAAAAGAAAACGAAACTAGGTGTGGCGCTTGTAGGCCTGGGATATTATAGCACTGATCTTCTTGCACCCGCACTACAACACACCAAAAACTGTTATCTGGCTGGTATTGTAACAGGTACACCTGCTAAAGCCGAAAGCTGGAAGAAGAAATTCAATATACCCGATAAAAACATTTACAACTACGAGAACTTCGATTCAATAGCAAACAATCCCGACATTGATGTTGTTTACGTGGTGTTACCACCATCTATGCACAAGGAATACGTGATTCGCGCGGCGGCCGCGGGTAAACATGTATGGTGCGAAAAGCCAATGGCGATCACCGCCACCGAATGCCAGGAAATGATCGATGCCTGTAAGAAGAACAAACAATCTCTTGCTATCGGCTACCGGCTTCAACATGAACCAAACACCAAAGAATGGAGACGAATAGTCAACAATAAATTACTCGGGAAAATAAAAAAGGTGAATTGCGCAGCAGGATACCGGGATGACCGCACCAATCACTGGAAACAAATAAAGGCCCTCGGTGGCGGTGTGTTGTACGACATGGGCGTATATGCAATCCAAGGCGCACGCATGGGCACAGGCATGGAACCAACCGCCATCATCACGGCGAAAACGTCTACAACACGCCCTGAGATCTACAAAAACGGGCTTGATGAAACAACAACTGCTACGCTTGAATTTCCCGGCGGCGTAATCGCCGAAATCAAAACAAGTTTTGGTGAAAATGTAAACTTCCTCACCATCAATTGTGAAAAAGGGGATATAGAGATAGAACCGTATTCTGCATACGCCGGGCAAAGAGGTAAAAGTCCACTCGGCACTATACACATCCCCTACAATGTTCCGTTTCAACAAGTATATCAGATGGATGATGACGCGTTGTCTATCATGCAGAAAAAACCCATGCAGGTCCCCGGCGAAGAAGGGCTCAGAGATATCAAAGTGGTAGAGGCCATTTATAAATCGGCAGCAAGCGGCGGGAGGGTAAAGGTTTAGTGTAGTACCGCAGTAGTTTGTGACTGCCACCAACCTGAACTTGAATTGTCAATTTGTTTGGTTGAAACTAAAAAATAAGCAATGCCGTGGAATTCACCACGGCATTGCACGTTAAAACCGAAAACCAAAACCGCCAGGATTGGGTAAATCAGAGCCCTACCAAAACTGCGGCCGAAAGCATTAATAGGCGTTTGTCTCCTTCATCTGCCAAACCTTTACATTCTTTACATTCACTGCTGATTTACCTGCAAACAATTTTATCCCGGTGCTTGTTTCCAATTCAGGATAAACAACCTGGGTAATACACTGTCTGCCATTCGCAAATACTTCTATAATGGACCTGTCCAAAAAGATGTTCAACTTTAATGTCTCACCCTTCGCGAGTTCAAAGGGCGCTCTTTGAGTAGAAATAGTTTCGGGAAAACCAGGCAAGGTGGGTTTAGTGATTACATGCGTTACCATTTTTACCGGGCCCGAAACGGCGGACTTTTCAAAATCGATTACGATTTCTTTTGCTTGTGGATCATAAGTGATTACAGTTTCCTCGCGACCGTCCGGCGAAGCAAACACCTTCACGCCAAAAGGACCGGCACCTGTTGGCACCAACTCAACTTCAATCTCAACAGATTTACCCTTTGATTTTAAGATCGCCTCCTGACCAGCGGTAACACGGGTAATGTTTTCTTTGACAGATGTAGTGCGAAGAGACTTCACTTCTTCTGGCGGATTGATCCGCATTTCGTTTGCCGATGATAAGGTTAATACACGCGGCAAACTCATAATACCGGACCAGCCAAAGTTTTTAAGGTGTTTAGGCTTCCGTTCCAATACCCAACCCCAGATGATGTTGCGTCCTTTATTATCAACCAACTGCTCAGGCGCAAAAAAAGTTCCACCCGGCCAGTTCATTCGCCCGTGTTTTTCAATCTTAAACTTATCATTTGCAAAATCACCAATGTAATACTGCGTACCTATGTTGTGACTTATGAACAACAATACATGTTTCGAACCGATAGTAAACATATCCGGACAGGATAAATCTTCTGTTGCATCGCGCATGGTATTTTTAGGATCAACAAGGTCTCCGAGATAATCCCACTTATACATGTCTTTCGATTTGAACAAAGCGGCTACATTACCACCTGAGATCTGGTAATAATTACCAGACTTTTTATCATACCAACCTTCGGGATCCCAGGCGGTATACTTGCCACCTTTAGGATCTCTTGGATTGCCTTCAGTAGACGTCTTCAAAACAGGATTACCCTCAAACTTTTTCCAGATCTTCAAATCGGGATCTTTGGAATAAGCAACCAAATTCGCGGAGGCGCCTTCACCGTGATACATAATATGCGGCACACTATCTTTCGAAAGAAAAGCGCCACCGCTAAAAATGCCTTTTTCAATGTCGCCATCCTGAACATTCAGCATATCCGGGTACAACGACCAATGAAAAAGATCAGTACTCACTGCGTGACCCCACACATGTTCTGATTTGCCCCGTTTCCGGCTTTGATAAATGTATCCCAGGTGATATTTACCGTTCCAATATATAGCACCGTTGGGATCAAAAGGCATTGCATGCCCTTCAGGGTTGACAAAATGATAGATGGGTCTGTGAGGATCAGAATGCATTAAAGCCCGCAATTCACGCGATTTGTCAATCATCTCATCTATTTCTTTTCCTGAAGGCTGAGCACAGATCGAAAACGATAAGAGCATCGCGACGGCTACTAACACAGACCGACTACCGAACAACGGAACATCTGTTTTATACTTTGAAATCTTTTTAATCTGCATCGTCAATAGTTTAAAAGTGAAAAAGCTGACACCCGCTAATGCAGCGGAATTACTTCTGTCTGCATAATGAAGTTGATAGGGACATTCATAAAATCAGGGCGTAGTTGTTTTAGGAGAAGGACCATCATATTCCACCGGGAACGAACTGCTGCCAGATAGCTCCTCACCTAGTTCCTCGAGTGTCTTGCCTTTGGTTTCAGGGAAATATTTCCAGACCACAAGCGCCTGCACCACCATCATAGCAGCGAAAAATGCAAATGCATGCCCGCTTCCAAAACGATATTCATCGGCTACAACCGGAAACAAAAACGTTATGATAGCCGCAAAAAGCCAATGAGTAAAACTTCCGAGAGATTGCCCCTTACCGCGAACACTGTTTGGAAAAACCTCTGAAATCAGAACCCAGATCACGGCCCCGGTTGAAAACGCAAAAAACATTATATATCCAATCAGAAAGATCAACAGACTATAACCGGAGAAGTCTTCAAGATAAAATGACCGCGCAACAAGACCCAAACAAACTGACATACCAATTGACCCAACAATCAGTAGTTTTTTTCTGCCCACCCGATCAATGATGAATAATCCAAGGATAGTGAATAACCCGTTTGTGAGACCAATCAGCACTGGCTGAAACATGGAATCAGCAGCCGACAATCCTGTTAGCTCAAAAATTCTCGGAGCATAATATAGTAACGCATTGATACCCGAGAACTGGTTGAACATAGCAACAAGAAAAGCGATCGTTATAGGTTTGTTGTATCTCCCCGAAAAGAGACTCTCCCGCTTTTCCTGGAGCCCACTCCGGATCTCCTCCATTGCAACGGCAATATCTTCGCTGCTGATCTTTTCAAACACAGCCCGGGCCTCCTCGAGTTTACCCGCTTTAACAAGAAACCTCGGGCTTTCAGGAACAAGAAAAAGCAGAAGAAAATAAATAACTGAAGGAATCGCCATAACTCCTAACATCCACCGCCATGATTGATCACCGAAATCACTCAACAGGTAGTTTGAGATATAAGCCATCAGGATTCCAAAGATTACATTAAACTGGAACAAAGCTGTCATCCGGCCCCTGATCCGCGCGGGCGATATTTCCGAGATATACATAGGAGCCACTACTGAAGATGCTCCGACACCAATACCTCCTATAAAGCGGAATACGACAAAAGTGATAACATCACCCGCCATAGCACTTCCGGCTGCAGAGACTGCATATAACAAAGCAATCAGGAATAAAACCGGTTTGCGCCCGTATTTATCCGTTGGTTTCCCAGCAATGAGCGCCCCCACTACCGTTCCGATGAGTGCCGACGAAATAGTTAATCCATGCCAGAAAGGCGACAGATGAAATAGCTGCTGAATAGACTTCTCTACACCAGAAATCACTGCCGTGTCAAAACCAAACAGGAAACCACCTAATGCCAGTGCAATTGACCAGCCGAATACCCGTAAATCTTTCGTATTCATATAAATCCAATTATTTTATTTAGCCCGTTTCCCCATTACCTGCGCCAGGCAGACTGCAGTTCATGAATTTCGAGCGAGTGAATCTTAATGCTGCCATGGAACTCGAAACCAGATTTGTTTTTTGCTTCAGGCAATGGTTTGATAATGGTGAATTTTCCTTTGTCGGCATATACTTCCAGTGAGGTTTTATCAATCAGCATTTCGATATCCATTGTCAATGCTTCAATATTTTCACCTGGATAAAACACACCGTTCAGTTTGTTATGATTCATGTCGTAGTGAGCAACCTGGTTGCCATTGAACTTTACTTCATATGTAGTACCGTCTGTTATCTGCACACGCATCTTTACATGAAACAGATCACCGGCTGCAGACTTTGCTTTCGCCGTTGCATCAGCCGCCGAGAGCCCTGACCAACTGTGCGATTTTTTATGAAGCTTGCTGATCTCGCGAATGGGTTCTGAAAACAACCGTGGACCATTTTTGGTAGTTCTTAAAGAAAGACTTGTTGGAAACATCATCATCTGGTTGAATGGCATACCCGGATGAACTATTGAACCCCAGCCGATCTGGATACGGCGACCATCTGAAGCAGGGATATTATTATAAGTCTGCGGCGCCATCTGGGGACCCTCGTAATATTTCAGCTTTTCCGTTTCCGGTTTGAATTCACGTCCGTCGAACTCACCGATCATGTACGTTCCAGACATACCATAAAGCACCCATTTTTGTTTGCTTTTATCGCCATCAATGGGGAGTTGAAACATTTCAGGGCATTCCCAAAACCCACCAATATGGCTTAAATAGGTCCATTTCTTAAGATCGTCAGAATTATAAAATGACTGGCCGTCGCGCTCAAACAATACCATCACCCATTTGCGTGATTGTTCGTGCCAGAATACTTTAGGATCACGGGTATTCGCCGAATTCCATTTTGCAGTACTGTTAATGATAGGATTGCCACTGTATTTTGTCCAGGTTCTGCCGGCATCATTACTGTAAGCCATACACTGTACCTCGGAATCATTCCTGTGCGCTGTATAAAAAGCTACGAGTGTTTTTTCACTTCCTTTTTGGAAACCCGCAGTATTGTTTTCATCGACGACCGCTGATCCTGAAAACATCGTACCTAACTCATCAGGATATAAAGCCTCGCCAAGTTCCTCCCAATGAATAAGATCCTTACTAACGGCATGGCCCCAGTGCATATTTTCCCAGTTCACTTCGTATGGATTGTGCTGGTAGAACAGATGATATTCGCCTTTATAATACACAAGCCCGTTGGGATCGTTCACCCAGCCAATCCTGGTACTGTAATGAAACTGAGGCCGGTTTGTTTCACGGTATAAACTGTCTTTCCCGGGCAGATCATCTGATTGCTGAACCATCTGAAATCCTGCAGGTTTGGAGGGATAACTGATGGTAATCGTTTTTCCCTTGTATTGCTGAACGTCTGTTCCTACCCAATAATCAGCTTTCCCTTCACTTATGCGGATATTAAATTTGCGCAACTCTTTGTTACCTTCTTTAATTACAAGGGGGTGTCGGGGTGAAGCATTTGATACCGGGAAATTAAGATATCGTTTTGTGATCCGGATTTGCTGTGTTGCCTCTTGTGCCTGTATCATAAAACTTAACAGCACAAAAACACATAACATACAGTACTTTACTTTCATAGACAATTATTTTTGAATGAACTGATTCAATAAGGATTTGAAGGCATCAGCTCCCAGGCTTTAACGCTAACCACGTTCGCGTCGCCATCTTTCGAAAACAACCTAATACCTCTTCCGCCTAACCTGGGGTAAACGCTGCGACCTATAGCCTGTTTATCATTGGCGAACACTTCAACTATAGAGCGGTCAACAAATACCCTTAATACCAGTAACCCACCCTTTTCAAGTTCAAAGGGTGCTGCTTCTACGTTTCTTCTTCCCAGATCAATACTTGATTTTGTTCCATCAAATACAAGCTTTTTTTGCTCCGCATCATAATACATTACGGTTTCTTCGCGGCCATCTTCCGAAACGCCAGTTTTAACCCCTACCTGTTTTGCAGTGCCGGGTCTGATCGTTATTTCAAGTTCCAGGAGTTCTTTACCAAATTCATCTAACGAAACTTCAGTATTGTTTTTTAATGAGATTGATTTTTTTGTTTTAACCTCCTGGCGAAGTTGTTGTAGTTCGGGAATCGGTGCCATCCGTAAGGTACCATCTTTAGCTGCCCATAATGTGCGGGGCAAGCCATATATTCCGGTATATCCATAATGCCTCTTCAGACTGTCAGGTCTGTCATCAAATACCCATGACCACATGATCTGGCGGCCCTTGTCATCGATCAACGCCTCCGGTGCGAAATAGGCATTATCGGTCCAGGTCATACGTCCATGATTTTCAGGATTGAATTTGTCATCCTTGTATGTACCCACATAATACTGACAACCTTTATTGTGACTGATAAACAACAGCAAATGTTTTCCACTGAAAGCGCCACCGTTCGCCGATGAAGGCAAGGGCATAAAACTGGCGCACATGTTATCTTCACTGGCATCGGTCCATTTCCTGTCTGACTTATAAAACTCATGTTTGTAGGTCCATTTCTTCATGTCAGAAGATTCGAACAAATAAGCATGATCGCCCTGGTAACGCGGTTCCGAATCTGGCTTCCTTCCATACTTATTCAGAACAAGTAAATTACCGGTCAACATATAATACTTCCCGTTATTCATCCATATGTTTGAAGGGTCGGCGGAACCATAAATCACAGGGTTCCCGTCTTTATCTTTTTCTTGTGTTATTCCCCATTCAGTAGACCGAATCACAGGGTTCACGCTGCTTTTCGTCCAATGATCAAAATGTTCATCATTGCTTTCCGCGATGCTTATTCCAGTTTTTCTTTTAGAGAAGTCAACCTTATCACTTTCATTAATAAACTCCCAGTAAGTTAAGGTAGCCTTGCCATTTTTGTCAACAAAGGCACCGCCACTGAAAACACCATCATCACCATTACCTGGTAAGAGTGCATCGGGATGATGTCGCCAGTGTACGAGATCTTTACTTGAAACATGGCCCCATGAAAATCCACTTGCTTCTCTTTTATATAAATACATCAGGTGATAGCGACCGTTATGATAAAATGCTCCATTGGGGTCGCCGGGAACAGCAACATCTTCAGGCACCACAAAATGATACGCGGGTCTAAAAGGATCCGATAATAAACGTTCCCGAAATAATCGCGTTGATTCCAACACAGCTCCGGCAACCGGTTTGTCAACCGGTAGTTTATCGTGGGGCACTTGCGCCTGGCTGGTTGCGGAACCTGGTACTAACATTGTCAGTGCCAGGTAATAGATATATTGTTTCATTAGTAACCGCTGTTTTGTCTGTAAAGATTCTGGCTTAAGTCGATCTGTCCTTTTGGAATAGGAAGATATTCATCTCTTCCTTTTTGGAAGGTGGCGTTTGCCAGATGTGGTCTGCGGCTTTTTTCGACTGCGAAATAAGCGTTCATCTCTTCGGCCATAATGCCCCAACGCATCAGATCGTAAGCACGGAATCCTTCGCAAGCCATTTCCAGCCGGCGTTCCCAACGCAGCGCTTTGAAAGCATTTTCCTTGTTCCAATTAATGTTACCGCCATCAACATAAGGACGGATATCAAAATTGCCGGTGGGATTACCATTTGCATCAACCAGCAGTCCAGTGCTTTGGGCAGCACGTGCACGGATCTCATTGATCAGTGGTAATGCCTCCATTTGACGATTGAGTTGAATCAATGCCTCTGCTTTAAAAAGAATAACATCATCGATCCTGATTACATCACGGTTTTTGGAATCGCTTTTCCATGGGTTAACCGGCTGATAACATTCACTGTCATAACGTACAGTTTCCTTCATAGACATGAATGAGCCGTACGATTCCGGTTGTCTTGGCCAGGTAAGCCCATTGAATATAAAATCAGTTTTGTATTTGTAAGGCAACCCGTCCATTGCAACAGTATGCAGCAATCTTGGATCAATCGTATAATTTTTGATGTTGGCGGCGCCAGTGATATTTGATGTATTGAAGTTATCAAAATCAGGAACACCGTTAACTGTTTTGAACGAGTTCACAAGGTTTTGTGATGGACTATGAAACCCGCAACATCCATACTCAGGCGTCATCGGATACACCACTTCATTTGTTCCATTGATCCGTCCGGTCGGCGTACCATCGTTTCTTGAGAACTGGATGGCCCAAAGCGACTCAACACCATTTTGACTTTCGCAGGCAAAATTGCTTGCGAAATCGCTGAATAATGATTTACCTGATTGAGTGAGTACTTCATCGCAAAGTGTTACCACCCTGTTGAGTTTTTCCTGGTTGATATTAATAACCTGGTTTGTTTCATTCTGCTCATAAGCCGCATACAACAAAACTTTTGCAAGATAAGCGCGGGCCGCATGTTTGGTTGGCCGTCCAACTGCACCATCAGTGTTTGTTTCAGGAAGATTAGTAATAGCAAACTCGAGGTCCGCGATAATCTTGCCCCAAAGTTCTTCATCGGAAAGATCATTACTCACCTGGTTATATTCTGCAACCGGCACGGTTTCGTCGATATAGGGAACATATCGGAAGTTGACCCTGAGCCAGAAATAGTTATTTGCCCTTAAAAACCGCATCTCTCCTATCCTTGCATTTTTCTCTGCATAGTCCGTTTGGTTCAGAATAGAAATAGCCTGGTTCGCTCTCGATATACATTGATATTCGATGGTCCATTTACCGGCCACTCCACCTTCATCGGTTGTCATGTTAACGAAGGTTTCAGCCGTGTTCCATTCGGGAAGATCACCTACGCCTGCACCACCTTTATAAGCATCACCTCCGCGAAGATCGCCATAAGGCCAGGGCGTTAAAGGATGTAGATAATAACGTTCGTTGCCCTGTGCCGCATATGCAGCTATGACCATCTTTTCAGCATTTTCGGGGGTAGCAAGTAACTCTTCCGTAATGATGCCTTTCGGCGCCTTATCGAGGAACTCTTTCCCGCATCCCGCCAAACAATAAAGCGCAAACAGAATGGATAGTATCTTGATTTTTTTCATGACTAATAATTTAGAAGATTACGTTAACACCAAAGGTGATTGAAGTTGGTAATGGGAAACCTACAGCCGGACTCTTTGGATCAAAACCTGTAAATGTATTTCCGGGCAAGGCGATCGTCCATAAGTTATCGCCCTGGATAAATACCCTTGCGCGATTCATCATCAAACGTTTACCTACTTCCGATGGTAACGTATAACCGATACTGAGATTTTGAAGTTTCATATAGGAGGTGTTTTCAACGAAATAGGTTGAAAAACGATTCTCCTGGTTCAGATCGGCCTTTGTGATAGCCGGAATAGTTGATGAAGTATTTGTTGGTGACCAACTGTTCAATACGTCCTTTCCATAGTTCTGACCACCAAAGAAGCCGAAGAAATGAGTAAAACCTTTTGTAGCACTTCCAACCATTCTACCGATTTCTGAACCCCAGAACATAGAGAAATCAAAAGCTTTATAAGTGAGCTGAATATTCAAACCCAACGCAATTTTAGGCTCATTTACCCCGATCCATGTACGATCGTCAGCATCGATTTTTCCGTCTGGTTTACCATCGGGTCCGCTTACATCTTTATAGCGTAACCTGCCAAGTCCTTTACCAGGTTGAACCGGTGCTGCGTCTACCTCTTCCTGTGTTTGAAAAAGCCCCTCGACAACATATCCATACAATGAATTGAGTGGTCTGCCAAGAATGGTCTGATCCCTTCCATTACCCGGGTAAGCGCCTACTGCTTCCGGTACCAGGCTCGTAAATTCATTTTTGTTTCTATACGCATTTGCTGTGATGGTGTAACCAAGACTTCCCGCGCGGTCAGTGTAACTTACGATAGCCTCTATTCCCCGGTTTTTCATTGTAGCACCGTTGATCCACGATGAAGCACCAAACCCTGTCACGCTGAGGGTGGGCGGACGCACGAGGATATCTGAGGTTGTCTTGAGATAATAATCAACAGAGCCAGATAGTTTCCTGTCAAAGAAGGCGAAGTCAATACCAAAGTTTTGTTGCGTTGTTGCTTCCCATCTTAAATTAGGATTTCCCAATTGTAAGCGACGATACCCAGATAACAAGTTACCCTGGTCATTACCAAATATATCATAAGCGGTACCGTTGGTAACAGGCCAGTCATTATCGCCATAATGAGCCTGGTATAATTCATAAGAAGCATAGTTATCAATCGCCTGGTTACCGGTCTTACCCCAGCCATAACGCAATTTCAGGTTTGACAGCCAACCAATTGATTTCATAAATCCTTCTTCGCTGATTACCCAACCAGCGGAAACAGATGGAAAGGTTGCATAACGATTATTACCACCAAATCTTGACGAACCATCATGACGTATAATAGCTGTCAACAGGTAACGGTTATCAAAATCATAGTTGATTCTGCCGAAATAAGAGTTCTGTGCGTTATCCCAGGCAAGTCCCCCATTCCGCACATTTCCTTCGCCTACATCCAAATACATGTAGTCAGGATCCTCACTTGCATAACCATCGCGGGCACCAAAAAGGTTTGCACCGGATGCTTCAGTGGCCTCCTGTCCTGCCATCAACTGAAAATTATTACGATCAAGACTAAAGTTGTAGTTTAATACATTGTTCCAGGTCCAGCTTCCACCATAGCCTGCATTGTTGTTAACCTTAGCAATGGTTTCCTGCATAAAACCGGCTGAATATGTTTTGGTCATGTGTCTTCCCCAGTTGCCGATATAATCGATACCAAAAGTTGATCGAAAACTAAGGTTCTTTAAAAGTCTCACCTCTGCAAATGCAGAACCCAGCAAACGCACATCATCAGAATGGTTGTCGCGCTCGCGCATAATATCCAGTAAAGGATTATTACGATCGCTCATACCCATTACCGGGCCGCCCCATCCGATACCATCAACTGTTCTTACCGGTACTATTGACTGAATGTTCGCTGTGTTCCCGAGCCATGAACCGCCTGTATAACGCATCTTCGTCACGGAAAAATTTTCTCCGACCTTGATTGCACCATTAAAAAACTGGTAGGTCGAATTCAACCGAAGATTAAGTTTGTTCCATTCATTATGTTTTGTTGTACCGGCACTTTTCAGATAGTCAAGTGAAAACAAAACTGTTCCCTTATCGCTACCGTTCGACATGGTTACATTGTGATTTTGCGACAATGCGGTCCGCGAAATTTCTTTTTGCCAGTCTGTGTTTGCTGCGCGCATGGTTTGTGCCGGATCCAGAAACTCGGGCCACATTACTTTATCAAGCACCCAGGTACCGTTACCATCCTGGTGATCCTGGAAGCTATACAACCCATAATTGGGATCAACATTGTCATTGCGGGCCGCCATCCATTGCGCGCGACCATACTCTTCTGTATTCATTAAAGGCAAAGGATTCTTTGGGAGGAACCCTGCAGTTACAGACGAGTTAACCTCGAGTCTTGGACCTTTTTTGGCAGATTTCGTTGTGATGATAAAAACACCATTCGCCGCCCTCGAACCATAAATCGTCGCAGAAGATGCATCTTTTAACACCTGTACTGATTCAATATCATTAACAGGTATTTCATTTAGTCCGCGGTTGGTAGGAACACCATCAATAATGACCAAAGGATCGGTGCTGCTGTTAAGTGAACCACGGCCCCTCATCAATATACCGGCAGCGGCGTTAGGATTACCATCGTAAGAAGTGGTGATACCCGGCACCCTGTTATCCATTGCCCTTACAATGTTTCTTGATCCAACAGCCTGGTCCTTAACATCACTCATCTTTACCACGTAAACGGATCCGGTGAGACTTGCCTTTTTCTGTGAGCCGTAACCAACAACCACAACTTCTTCACCAGTGGAGATAGCAATGTTTAATTCTATTGTTATTTCGGTTCTGTTATTAACGTTTACTTCTACTGATTGAAATCCTATATACGAGACTACGAGGGTAGCAGCAGGGTCGGTCTGTATAGTGAAATTTCCGCCCGCATCAGTTCTTACAGCATTACTGGTACCTTTTTCTGTAACCGTTGCATCAGACAGAGGAGTGCCATCGGTTCCCTTTACCTGGCCACGGACCGTAATCGCTACGGTGGATGAATGATCGGACCCTATACCCGAAGGGTACGCAAGAAGATAATGGCCTGGAGTCATAATTGCTACCGCGAGCAGTACGACCCTTATCTTTTCTTTGATAGAACCGGCTATTGAATACCCGGATCTATTCTCAGGATTTGTGCGCATAATTGTTTTTTGTTTGATTATTGAAAGCAGTCGTTTAAGTAAGAAGCATTACTTTATTGAAAAGGCACCAGTGCTGGTACATCATGGCGGAAGACTATAAAGCAGTCGTTTTATGAGAGTCATCTGGCAAGTTTAGGTAAGCAATGTACCCTTGTGCAGATGAAAACACTTTCAATTATGAACCAATAGGTTTCAAAATGATGATGATTTACATTCGCCTAATAATCAGATAATTGCCTATAATGGAAAGATAGGGTGAATGGATCGTTTTCAAATTTGTAAATACGATTTTCGATATTGAATCATCAGAATTTATAAGTCTTCAACATATCTTATCATTAAGCAACATCTATTTCGAAGACAAAAAAAAATATATGATGTGCTTTGTATGCATACAATTTATTTCTGCTAACTTTCTTATATAAATCGATTAAGTGTCATTAACGAGTTTATAATTGGTGCTTAATCATTCTTCTGAAAAGTCAGGTACATCACTCTAGTTTATTTCAACGATTCTTAACCAATACTTTTACAAGTAGAGGAATTGCTTATGAAAAATCATCAGAAATTGCTCCTGAGAGGTTGGGGACGCCCTAATCTGTTTTTTCTTTTATTTATTGTTTTGCTGGCATCCGGTTGCGAACGAAAAACGCGTCAAAAAACATTTGTTATCGGGTTTTCGCAGTGTACGGGTGCGGAGGATTGGAAAAATGCAACGCTCGAAGGCATTAAAAAAGAGATGGCATTTTACCCCAGGAGCAAATTCATCTATCGCACGGCCAATGATAACAGCGAGATCCAGATCAAACAAATCAATGAATTGCTGGAACTGAATATTGATCTACTGCTTGTTTCACCGAATGAAGCCGCGCCTCTTACCCCTGTTATAGAAGAGGTATACCGAAGGGGTATACCGGTCGTAATACTTGACAGGAAAACTGCATCAGATAAATATACCAGTTATGTGGGTGTTAATAATTATGAGATCGGTAAGATGGCTGGTGCATATGTTGCCAGTATGTGTGATGCCAACACCAATATCATTGAAGTCACTGGTTTGCCCGGCTCAACGCCCACGGGCGACAGGCAACGGGGTTTTATGGAGGGTTTGAAAAGAAACCCAGGGTTGAAGATCAAAGCAAGAGTGGCGGGTAATTGGTTGAAGACGGCTGCAGAAAACGCAGTATCTGAAATCCGGGACCAGTTGTCGCCAAATGACATCGTCTTCGCTCATAATGATCCCATGGCACTGGGCGCCTATGAGGTTTATAAAAAACTTGGTTGGCAAAACTCTGCGCGGTTTGTTGGGGTTGATGGCCTGGCCAGTGCAGGGGGCGGGATGGAAATGGTAGCAAATAAGATTCTGAGTGCTACCCTCCTTACGCCAACCGGCGGCGAAGAAGCCTTGCAGATAGCATTTAAAATTCTGAACAAGGAGCCGTTCAACCGGGAAAATACTTTACAAACTATCGTTATTGATTCTACAAACGTAAGGATGATGAAATTGCAGGCTGACAAGATAACCAGCCAGCAACAAGACATCGAACATCAGCAGGAAATTCTTTACGAACAACAAAGAATATACGACAACCAAAGCAATGTTGTTTATGTGTTGCTGGCCACGTTGTTGATTACCATAACAATGGGTGGTATCATCTTTTATTCGTTACGTGTCAACAGGAGAATCAACAGGAGGCTGAAAGAAACGAATCAAATGATTCTACAGAATGAAAAAAAGTTGATTGAAATGTCGGAAAAGGCACAGGCCGCTACCGATGCCAAACTGAAACTGTTTACAAACATCTCCCACGAATTCCGGACACCACTCACACTTATTCTTGCGCCTTTAGAAGAACTGATGCAGCAGTCAAAACAAAACATCAGGATTTTACCGAAGCTATCGATGGTTCAAAAAAACGTTATCCGTCTTTTAAGAATGGTAAACCAGTTGATGGACTTCCGCAAGATCGAGTTTGGACAACTGAAACTGCGCGCTACAGAAAACGATCTCATATCTTTTGCCGACGAAATAGTTGCTGCTTTTAAACCTTTAGCGGACAAAAAACAAATCGACCTGCAGTTGATTATCAAAGATCGTGACATTAAATTATGGTTCGATGTAAACATGCTCGACAAGGTATTATTCAACCTGCTTTCAAACTCGTTTAAATTCACTGGTGAGCACGGTCATATTCATGTTACCATTGAAAAAATCGGTTCAGAACATGTTCAGATTGTTGTAAGCGATAATGGCGTAGGGATGACCGAGGAGGCATTAAGCCATGCCTTTGAACAGTTCTACCAGGGTGAGTTTGAAAATTTCAAAGGCACTGGTCTTGGGCTGGCGCTATCAAAGGAGCTCATTCAACTGCATCATGGAAATATACGCGTTGAAAGTGAAAAGTGGCGGGGAACCCGGTTCTATATCAGTCTGCCACAAGGTTGTGAACACCTGAAAACTGAAGAGATGGTGGAAAAAAATGATGTAAGGAAAGTGCTTTACGAGGATGAACGGATCTTCTTTACGGATCTGGCAGACGCACTTGCTGTAGAAGAACCTACACCAACAAAAGAGCGGGTAAAAGAATATTCAGTTCTGGTTATCGAAGACAATCATGATTTACGGACTTTTCTTTGTGCCAAACTGAGCCCATTTTTTAATACCCTACAGGCCGATAACAGCGCTGCCGGAATGGAACTTGCCATGAATGAGGTACCTGATATCATTATATGTGATGTTATCATACCCGGTAAAAATGGCATCGAACTCTCAGGTCTCTTGAAATCAGATATACGCACTTCGCATATACCGCTGATACTTCTAACCGCCAAGTCACAAATCGAAGATCAGATTGAAGGGATGAAAAACATGGCTGATGCCTATCTCACAAAACCATTTAATCTTCGCCTGCTTGAGGAGACCATCAAAAGCCTGCTGGCGAACAGGGCAAAATTAAGAGAGCATTATACCAGCGATGTACCGGTAGCAGCGAAAGCTTCTATTTCTAAGATCGATAAAAAATTTATTACAGAGTTCAAGGCGCTTGTTGAAGAAAATATAGCGAACGAAACCTTTTGTGCAGAAGACATCTGTAAACACCTTTGCGTATCCAAGGTTCAGCTATACAGAAAGATAAAGGCCTTACTGGATTGCAACGTTAACGATTATATTTTAAGCTGCCGTTTGCAAAAAGCGAAATACCTGCTACAGCATGAGGATCTTTCCGTTGGAGAAGTAGCAGCAAGGGTAGGCTTTTCTTCACAGGCATACTTCGCCACGGTTTTTAAAATGAAACTGGGGGCCACACCCACCAGTTTCAAAGTTAAATCATAACGATTACGCCGGGCGTATCACCCATTGCTGCGTAGTATTGTTTTGTTCGGGACGTGTAACGACGGCGAAATCTTTTTCTGCGATTTCATGCGCATCGAGATAACGCCTTGTTTTAAGTTGTTGAATGGTGTAAGTGTTTCTGCCTTTGGCTAAGATGATCCAGCGCTGAGAGGAATCGTTTTGGTTGGGTCTGGTTACAGCCCTGAAATCATTTCCGGACTCTTCATGTGCATCAAGATACCGATCGTTCGAAGCCTGCTGGATGGTATACACTCCACCTACGGGCCTCATGATCCAGCGCTGGGTATCATTTTCCTGGATCGTTCTTGTCACGGCTGCAAAATCTTTCCCCGCTATCTCATGCGCATCAAGGAAACGATTATTCACCCGCTGTTTTAACCGGAACGAATTGAGACCTTCATTTGTTATGACCCATTGTTGCGACTTGTTGTTTTGCGCCGGTCTTGTAACGACTTTGAAATCATCTGATGCCTGCTCATGCGCATCAAGGAAACGAAGATTGCTTAACTGTTGTAA
This sequence comes from Bacteroidota bacterium, assembly GCA_023416995.1. Lineage (GTDB taxonomy): Bacteria > Bacteroidota > Bacteroidia > Chitinophagales > Chitinophagaceae > DATHKG01. Next base: position 1,445 of record JAEZGI010000049.1, on the reverse strand, counting down.
AGTATAAGCTGAATTAACACCTGCCACCGGCATGGCTACCCAACGTTGCGTATCATTTAGCTGTTGTGGCCGCGTCACAGCGACATGGCCATTCAACTCATGCGCATCCAGAAAACGATTGTTGCTTTTTTGTTGTATCTCGTACACAGTGCCTATCGGTTTCAGAATCCAGACCTGTGTATTGTTCGATTGACGGGGACGGGTTACTACCACATGATCACCAGTTTCATGAGCATCAAGATACCGGTTATTGCTCTTTTGCTGAATGGTAAAGTTCCCTTCACTCAATGGAAGTATACCTTCGGGAAATAAAGTTTCATCCCAACCAATTTGTTTTCTGCTCCATTCACATAGAGTAAGCGTATTACTGTCCATAAGACAAGCCACCCTGTCGCCCGAACAGTTAACACAGTTATTGTTTGGGATACCAAGATGACCATGACTGCCACCACAGCTACAGGAACCATATTCATCGGCAGCACCAAAAATGTGACAGGTTTCATGAGCAAACACTTTATTTATCTGGTCAGTTCCCCATCCATCATTATCAAAATGCATTACTGTTTTTTCCGAAACTGCGTACGCAAAATGATGCAGGGGGTACTTTGTGAAGTAACCCACATAGGCCCATTTGGTATTGCGTTCGTTACGAAGATCTTCCACGTAACGGATAGAACTCTGGCGTTCGGCAGGATAGCCCATAGCAGCAAGTGCTGCGTTTCTCCATGGCGCTTCTGCCGATTCATATGAAGTTGTCGGGCCCGGAGCCACATCAACAGTGATAAGGCGGATATCATACACGAATGTGATCTTTGCGCGCGGTTCTGCATTCGCGAGAAACCCAAGCCCCTCCTGCACCTCCTGTATCACCTGTAAGTTGTCTGCAGCGGAGAAATTAAGCGCCGCATCGCGTCCGGAAACAATAACAACACCAACTGCAATTGAACCGACCATATACAAACTGGTTGGCGTACCGGTTGACCGCGCGATCGACTCTGCCGCTCTATGATGTCCATCATCAATGTCTTTATTTGGGGGTTCGTAACCAGGCGTATCCCAGCGAATACCATCACGCGATGAAGGGGAACGCTCAATTGATTTTCTTTGCAGATTAAGCCAGGCAGTGGCCGCCAGTGTTGACACCTCGTCAAGTTGTTCGGGTTGAGTGGTTGTAACCGCACGCAGATCATTGAGCGAGACATTATCAGGCAGGTTCGCTACCAGGACGTTTTTTGTGAACTCCTGTGTGATCTGTGCACCGAGTGCGTCAAGTTCTTGCCGCGCGCTGTTGATGTCGTCGGTAAAAAGGAGGATATTCTTTTTCATGTTGAAAGGTTTATGATGAGGAGAAATGTGATAACCTATCATAGATGGCACGGTGGTTCACAGCGTATTGCTGAAAAAAATGCAGGCGTTTACATGAATTGGACAAGTATGTGTAGTAG
>JAEZGI010000048.1 GCA_023416995.1 Bacteroidota bacterium | reverse complement strand
TACACAGGGCTGAACAAATACAATTTACCGGTTTTGACTTCGAGACATTGATACCGTTTGCGGAGCTTTTTTCCTTTCCGGAAGATCCGCCCCTGGCCAATATCAAACAACTTCCCTTCCGGAACCTGTTCAACCAGAAGATGCCCTTCCTTTTTTACATCATAATTGCGTAGAACACGCATTAGCGGCTCATCGGCGCAACTGCTCGCAGGAAGATCATGCAGAGAATCGTTGAGGGCCTTACGGATATCATCAGGAAATACGGGTAACTGGAGAAAATCTGTCAGCATATCCCGGTACACCGCTTTCCATTCACGGCCATGCGCCTGGATACGATTACCAAACTTTATAAAGGCAACGAGGTGCGCCAATTCATGAATCAAAGTGATAAGAAAAGCATATTTATTCAATGTGCCATTAACACTAATGCGATGAGACGCATTCGAGGTGGCATGCCGGTAATCGCCCAATACCGTTTTTCGCTCACGCGTAATCGTTAGATGAACCTTGTAGTAGTTAAGATAGTCCAACGCTTTTTGCGCGGACGAATCGGGAATGAAACGACGGAGATAATCGAGCGGCGCTTCTTTTTTAGGCATTCTTTTTTTCCTTGCTGATTTTCAACACCACGGCCAGTTCAACAAAAGTGTACGCAAAATACAAAAACATACAGGCGAAAATTGCACCTTTACTTACTTCTTTTTTATAGGTCACGATGTAAATAAAAGCACTGAATATACAAATCGCCATCTTGGTAAACATGGCTGAATAAATCATCCGCATGAAATAGGGAGCATGATTATTTCCAAGTGATTTCCGGTAAAAAACGAATGAGACAAGGGTAGCAATAAACAAGATCAGGTTACCGACCAGTAATACGCTGGCGTCAATACTCCAACCCGCCAATAATCCCGGTGCAGCCAGGCAAAGCAACGTCACCACAACAAAAATTACAAGTACGGGCGCCATCGGACGCACAAGTGAATTGTTCATGTGCGCAAAGATATAGCACCCGCACCCACATTTCAAAAGGGGATGAGCGGCATGCGCTGGCTCAAAGCAATACGCGACTGTTGCCATAACAGGTGTCGGCAACAATTGGCTACACGATCTACAGGGCTGTTGCCGCAACAGGCAACCAGCGTTAGCGACCTATTTTACGGGTTCAGCTTCCGCCATAATGTGCTTGTCGCCTTTACCATTGAAAGACGGAGAAAGCTCCTGCGAATTCATGTGGCACTGACCATTGAAATTTGCTGTTGGTTCAATCTGCAACTTGGTGGAATAAATGTTCCCGCTAACCTGGGAACCGCCTTTGAGTTGAAGCAACTCCTTTACCTTGATGGTGCCGTTTACCTTGCCCATGATATCGGCCTGCTGACCGGCAATATCGCCTTCGATAACGCCATTGGCCCCGATCACCACCTTGGCGGTGCAATGAATATTACCTACCAGGGTGCCATCAATTCGGATATCGCCATTGCTGGTAATATCTCCTTTAAGCGTAGTGCCTGCCGCTATCAAACTGGCACCGCCTGTGGACTGGGGAGTTTCAATAAAACTGTCGGATTTGGATTTCTGGTTAAACATGGTGGATCGGTTTTAAGTGGATTGGTTATTATTCAGTAATGTTTTCAGCTTTCGGAATGTCGAGCGTTGTGGTATCTAACCTTAGTGTACTGCCCCCCATCAGCACTGTCCGCACACTCTCAAGGTATTGATCCTTATGCTGCATGGCCTGGTCGAGCGAATCCGTTTTTATCTTCAGTTCCCGCAGCTCGCGCGTCGCCATTCCATCTCCGTAGCCCGGAATATACAATCTTAAAGGCGTAAATACAATCAAAGCGACCGTTAACCCGGTTAAAAGCACGAAAACAGTACTCAAAGCGATGTAAACACTCAGCGGCGATAATTTTAATGTGACAACTTCTTCATAAGTATCATCATTCATAACCACAAGCCGGTAGCGGTTCTTTAGTCTTTTCAGGGTAGATTTGGCATCGAATTTGGCCATAGTAGTCTTTCAAGAAATTTAAAGATAGTATTTGCGCCGTTGAAATCGATGGCCCGATGCGGGATTTTAATTGAAAATTAGTTTTAATAGATGGATTCTATTAATTATAAGATTGAATTGTTAATAGTTCCTGATAATCAATAATTGCATAATAATTTTGGCTCAAATCAGTTTATAAGGGTTTAGTTTGTCTCCAATGCTCAAGGTCCTCAACCAGTTAATCGTCTCTTTAGTGTTATTGTGCGCTTCCACTCAAATGGCAGCCGCACAGGGTGGTCTGAGTTTCGACCTTATCAAACCAAAAAAATTTGAAGAAAAGAAACTTGGATCCGAAAAAACCGGCGAAAAAAAATTCGGACTGGTAAGGAGATTTACACAAAACGGGGTCACCAAATTCAACTACCATTTCAACGCGGTGCAAAAACTTGAACTGGTTCTTGCAAGAGCAAAAGCAATGCATAAAGACAACTACAGCCAACTGTTGTCCTTTTACAATTATGATCTCACCAAAATGGAGCCCCTGCATAGTGAACTGGATTCAGTGATCTACAAGGCAAATGCTGGCATTCTGATCCATGATCTCCGTAATTCCTGGGTCGACAATCTCTATCTCCTGATGGGAATGGCGCATTATTTCAAAAATGATCTTGACACGGCATATCTTACTTTCCAGTATATCAACTATGCCTTTGCTCCAAAAGAAAAAGACGGTTATGATATCCCCATCGGAAGCAACGCAACCGAAGGTGGAAACGCGTTTTCAATCTCAACTAAAGAAAAAACCGACGTTCTAACCAAAGCATGGACAAGACCACCCAGCCGCAACGAATCGTTTATCTGGCAAATCAGAACCTATCTCGCTAAAAACGAAATGCCTGAAGCCGCAGGGATGATCGAAACACTTAAAAACGATCCATTGTTCCCCGACAGGCTGCGCACCGATCTTCACGAGGTGCAGGCATACTATTTCTACAAAGAACAGATCTTCGACAGCGCGGCCATCTATCTTGAAAAATCACTCGGCAACGCAGAAAACAATACCGAAAAGGCACGTTGGGAATATCTTATTGCACAACTTTATGAACAGAGCGGCGATCACGAAGCAGCACGCGAATTTTTTGAAAGATCCGCATCGCGCACCTTCGATCCCGTTATGGAAATCTACGCCAGGTTAAATGCCATCAGGCAAAACCGGGATGATGAAAAAGCCATCGTTGAAAATATAGAAGCGTTGCTGAAAATGGCCCGCAAAGACAGGTACCGCAGTTACCGCGATATCATCTATTTTACTGCCGCTAACATGGAACTGGAACGCGACAATGTTGCGGGCGCGAGACAATTATTATTAAAAGCAACCCAGGTTCCCCAATTGCCCGGTGAATCAAACGGCCAACGCATGCAGGCTTTCCTGTTGTTGGGCGATCTCTCATTCGAGATGCGGGAATATAAAGATGCCAAACGTTTTTATGACAGTGTAGATATAACTGATCCCACTTTAGTTAACACCTCACTGCTCGAGCAACGCAAAATGCAGCTCATACCAATCGTTGAAGAAATAAACGTGTTGGATCGGCAGGATAGTTTGCAACGGATTGCCGCGATGCCGGAAAAAGAACGGGAAGCATACATCAAAAAACTTGTTCGCCAGATCCGCAAAAGCCAGGGCATTAAAGATGAACCGGGCGAAAGTGCAGCAAACAACAGTGTGAATAAAACCACTGCCCCATCGGACCTGTTTGGTTCTTCAAAAGGTGAATGGTATTTCGATAATGCTTCGCTGAAGTCAAAAGGTTTTACAGATTTCAAGGCCAAATGGGGCAACCGGCCCAATGCCGATAACTGGCGCAGATCATCAGCGATCAGCCGTACGAGTGATACCCGCGAGCAGCAGCAGGTGAACGCTGCCGGCGAACAGGCCGTAGACAGCGCCTCAGTTACGGAGCTCAGTGTAGAAGGACTGATGCAGCATCTTCCACTGACCCCGGAACAATTACAACTAAGCAATGATTCAATAGAATCTGCCATGTTCCAACTTGGCAAGATGTATTTCGAATCACTGGAAGATTACCCCGGAACGATCAGCACACTTGATAGCCTGCTGGAGAAGTTCCCTTCAACCATACATAAACCAGAAGCGCTGTTCATTCTTCATTTCTGTTATAGCAAAACCGGTAATACCGCGAAAGCCGCCGAAATGAAACAACAGTTGGAGCAACAATATGAGGGTTCCGAATACCAGAAAATGGTCACCAACCCGGCCACCGGAACACCGCAGCGTCGCGCAGAGGCCGACATGAACAGCCGCTACGATCGTATTTACAACAGCTTTATTGAGGGGCGGTTTGACCAGGCGTTAGACGAAAAGAAACTGGCCGATAGTTTATATGGCACTAATTACTGGACACCGCAGTTGCTCTACATTCAATCTGTTTTTCATGTAAAACAAAGAGATGACGAACAGGCAAAAGCAGTATTACAGCAGATTATCAAGTTATTTCCCAATTCGCCGCTTACGCCAAGGGCCGAAACAATGCTGAGTGTTTTGGGTAGAAGAAAAGAAATTGAAGAATATCTTTCAAATCTGAAAATTGAGCGGCCAGGTGAAGATTCGCTGGTTGCGGTCACTGATGATCAGCCCCGTGCACAACAACAGGTTGAAGAAACGACCGATTCACTGGATAAAGATATAGCGGCCAAACAACTTGCTCTTGGTAAGGTGGCTACCGATGAGAAAGTTAAAAAAGATATATCAACTGTTGCACCGGGACAAAACAACGCTGCAGAAGCCATGAAGGCCGCAGGCCGTGCAGGAGCCGATAGCCTGGCTGCTTTACAACAACGCCAGCTTGCAGCTGCAAAAACTGCTGATAGTCTTGCAAATGTTCAAAAACTCGCAGAGCTCGCTGCTGCAAAAACGGCCGACAGTATAGCCACCGCACAACGTCTCGCTGATATTGCAGCGGCAAGAACGGCAGATAGTCTTGCGGTGATACGCCGGGCCGACAGTCTCGCGGCAGTGAAGCGCGCCGACAGCCTTGGAGCAATTGCTGGTCAGCGTATGCGTGATAGTCTTCATGCGCTTTCAGTTACCCGCGACAGCCTGGCCGCGGTAACACGTAAAGCTGAAGAAATCGCCCGGGCGGCAGCAGCAAAAACGGCAGACAGTCTGCGCACCGTTGCCCGGAAGGCAGCCGACAGCGCACGGATCGCCGCAGAACGAGCCGCCATCAAATCAACTTATTCAGTCAATGATGCTGCACCACATATGGTGTTGATGATACTCGACAAGGTGGACCCTGTTTATGTTGGTGAGGCGAGAAACGCGTTTGACCGATATAATAAACAGGCCTTCTATACCACGCAGATGACGACCAGCAACGTGGCGGTAAACGACTCTTTGAACCTGGTAGTGATCAGCCCGTTCCCGAACGCCGCGGCAGCACTGGAATATACCCGCCAGACTGCTCCTATCGCGGATACCCGGATCATTCCCTGGATGCCAAAAGGCAAATTCAGTTTTGTGGTTATTACCGCGCAGAATCTGGAAATTCTTAAAACAAGAAGAGATATTACCGAATATCTCCGCTTCCACGGACAGGCCTATTCGGGCAAATAAGGTGATAAGATTAGGAAATGTTTTGAGTTACTAAAGTGGAATTGTAGTTTTCAAGTACGATTTTTGTAATAATTGAGCGTCCCTGAACGCATCACATAACTCATTCGTATGTCCCGACCTGTCCGAATATTCTGGCGAATTTTCCTTATTGGCTTTGGCTCATTTGTTCTGTTCCTGTTTATGCTGAATTGGGGAGTGTTCGGTTCGATGCCGTCACTGGCCGAACTTGAAAATCCAAACATTATCCAGGCTTCCGAGGTTTTTGGAGACGATGGCACACCGCTCGGTAAATATTATAAAGCAAAAGGCAACCGGAGCAGTGTCCGATACAGCGATATCTCAAAAAATGTCATTGAAGCTTTGATCGCCACCGAAGACAAACGTTTCTATGACCACTCGGGCATAGATGCCAAAGGCGTTTTGCGTGCGGTGGTTTTGCTGGGAAGCAAAGGAGGTGGTAGTACAATCACGCAGCAACTTGCGTTGAACATGTTTGCAGAAAGAGCCTCAAACCCGGTTAAACGGGTTTTGCAAAAGCTGAAAGAGTGGATCATTGCCGTAAAGCTCGAGCGCAACTTCACCAAACAGGAAATCATTGCCTTGTATCTGAATACCGTTCCATACAGCGATAACGTATACGGCATCCGGAACGCGGCCCTCACCTTTTTCTCGAAAGAGCCCGATCGCCTTACCGTTGAAGAAGCCGCTGTGCTGGTGGGTATGCTGAAAGCTACCTATACCTACAATCCCCGTACGAACTACAAATCATCGTTCAATATCAGGAACTCTATCATCGATCAAATGACAGAGATGAATTACCTGACAACGGCAAAAGCAGCAGAAATCAAAAAGATTCCTATCAAACTTAATTATAACAAACAGGACGAAAACAACGGTATTGCACCTTATTTCCTGGATGTGTTGCGTGATGATGTTCGTAAATGGGCCAGGGAGAATAAAAAACCAGATGGCGACAATTATGATATTTACGAAGATGGTTTAAAGATATATACTACCATTAATCCAAGAATGCAGCTTGCCGCTGAGGAAGCTGTAACTGCACATATGCCGGTATTGCAAAGGGTATTGAGCGCACAGAAAAGCATTAAGACTGATGCAGTATGGAAAGGTCGTCAGAATGTGCTGGACAATGCCATGAAGAACAGCGAGCGCTGGCGCAACATGAAGGCTGAAGGTTTAAGCGAACAGGAGATCAGGAAATCATTCACTGTCAAAACGCCGATGAAAGTGTTTGCCTGGAACTCGCGTCGTGAAAAAGATACGCTCATGACACCGGCAGATTCGATTAAGTATCACCGTGAGATGCTGCAAACTGCGTTTATGGTGATGGATCCTTTAAGCGGTGCCGTGAAAGCCTGGGTGGGTGGAATTGATTTCAAAACTTATAAATATGATCACGTGAACCTGCGCACCAAACGCCAGGTGGGATCATCCATCAAACCATTTTTATACGCACTTGCCATTGAAGAATATGGCTTCACGCCCGATACCCAATGTGAAACCTCGCAACAATATTTCCCGGGTTCCGGTTATGTTCCGGCAAAGGACCGCGGCTTAACCGGCACGCGAACCATGGCAAGTGGGTTGACCTGGTCGGTGAATGAGGTAGCGGCTTACCTGATCAAACAAACAACACCACAGCGTTTTGCCAATTTTATTGCGGAGATGAACATACCGACAAAGGTGCCTCCCTACCCTTCAATAAGTCTTGGGTCCTGTGAATTGTCGTTGTTTGAAATGATGTGGGGTTATACCATGTTCCCTTCGCGCGGCTTCAGCACAAAACCGGTTTATATCAGCCGCATTGAGGATAAAAATGGAAATGTACTCGCACGTTTTGATACCCAACGTAAGGAAGTATTGAGCCAGTCTACCGCATACATCATGTCGCGTATGATGCAGGGACCGGTGGATATAGGAACGGCAGCTGGTTTGCGGGCACGTCTTGGTGTAGCTGAGATGGGAGGTAAAACAGGAACAACAAATGATTATTCTGATAGCTGGTTTATGGGATTCACACCGCAATTACAGGCAGGTGTTTGGATCGGTTGTGATGATCCCTTTGTGCGGCTTGAAGGCAAATTAGGGGAAGGCGGACAGGCAGCACGGCCTATCTATGAATATTTTTTTAAGAAAGTACTGGCGGATAAAACGTTGGGGCTTGATCGGCAGGCGAAGTTCCCTGAGCCGGAAAATATGAACATTGAATATGACTATCGTCTTATCAATACTCAACCTGTTCAGAATGAAAGCAACGAAAGCGGAAATGGTGAGGCCGATGATTACCTGAGTACACCCGATGCCGGGAATGTTCCACCGGAGTCGAAACAGCAGATGGAGGAAGCCAAAGTGCTTGAAGAAGCGACCGGTAAAAAAAAACAGACACCAGCGGTAAAGCCGGCAGAGGAAACTGAAGAGAAAAAGAAAAAAGGCGGCTTTCTGAGAAGGATATTTAAGAAGAAAGATAAGGATGAATAAACTGTTAAGTCTCCGATATTGGATAGGTGTCAATGCATTTCTCCGTTGAGATAGTTCGGGAATCACCTGGCCAGAAAAAAAACGAACCGATTTTAAATCACTATTACACCGGCTCCCTTGAGCCGGTTTTTTGTGAATGATGCCCCAGGGTCGCTATGCGCGTGTTATTGTGTGAGATTAAACAGCCATAAAGGCTTTTTGGCCAGGATCGCACATAGATGACTGTTATATACAATTTTCTTCTATATTGCGGCGGTTTCATAGTATCCTTCGTTGTTGACGCACCCGCCCAAAAATTTCAAAAAATGTCCTTACGACTTGTAGTTCCAGTGCAACTCCTGTTTGCCACAATCTTTGTACTATCTAACGTATATGCCTATACGCAAACAGCCACTCACCTTCCAAGGCTGATTACAACCATCGACGATAATATCAATGGCTTTAATGGATACCTCCCGACGGGTTACGCGAATAATACGGAAAACCATCCACTTACACGCGACCATGACGGCACTATAACGTATTCGCATATCCGAAAAGTTCGGGCAGCATCCACCGTCAATAAGATCGTGGTGTTTCCAAATCCATTTGGTTCAAGATTGCTGATAACATTGCCGCGTCCTGAATCCGGGAACATCACTTGTATTATAACCAATACCGCAGGCGTGTAGATACTAAAAAGAGTGCTTACAGGAAGCACAGGTCTATCTATTCCAGCGAATATAAATGCCGGAATGTATCACATCAGCTTATACGATCACCGGGGTGTTCTGATCTATACCAGGGCGGTGATGCATATTAAATAACGCTTAGATCTGCACATATTCTTCCATGATCTCGAGCGCTTCCACATTGCCCTGTTGAACAGCAAGATCGGTTACCGTTAGTCCACGCGCATCCCTGACGCTGATATCAGGACCGTGTGGCATCAAAACGCGAACGATTTCATGCCGGCCAAATAACACTGCAAACATCAGGGCCGTACCGCCGTTGGCATGTTGCAGGTTGATGTCTGCACCGTACGTAATAAGTAATTCGGCAATTTGCGGATAACCTTTAAATGCAACACCCATGAGTGCGGTGTTCCCACCTGCATCAGCGGCATTCACATCAGCGCCTGCCTGCAACAGCAAACGGGCAGCTTCCAACTGACCGTTATAGCAGGCTATGATTAATGGTGTATAACCCTTTGCATCGCTGGCATTTATTTCCGCTCCACCGGAGATGGACCGTTGCAGTAGTTCCAGGTCGCCGTTACGGGCCGCCTCGAATAAGTTTTTGATCAGATTGTCCATTGAGAAAGATTAATGATATAAGTTCAATCTCACCTTAATACGGCTTCGCATTTTTTCCCGAAGCTTCAGCCTGTTGTACTGCCTGGTGTTGTTTTTCTTCTTTGGACATGCCATTCATTTTTTCTTGTTTGTCTTTCGCTGCCATGGCAAGGCCTTCTTTTACCCGACGCCCGTAATCTTCATCACATTGGGTGAATAGCTCCACCATCTTATCCTGGATATGTTGTTCCGCCGCAGAAATGCCTGATACCAGGTTGTAGATCAGTTCATCGCGTTCCCAATCTTCAAAATTGCGGTATGTTTCACCAGCCTGTTTAAAATCATTCTGACGGCTGATCTTTTCGCGTACGAGACGCGCATTATATAACGGTGTATGATCCTTTCCTGCTTTAGGTGCTTCTTTCAGCCCGTTAAGACTGGAAGGTTCATAATTCACATGAGGGTTCGTGCCCGGCGCTACATCAACATAGTAAGTCATCTGCCCATCACGCTGATTGGTGGCAACATGTTTACGTGGTGAGTTAATAGGCAATTGTAAATAGTTTGTACCAACGCGGTAACGCTGGGTATCTGAATAAGAGAACGTACGTCCCTGCAGCATTTTATCATCTGAGAAGTCAAGTCCATCAACCAGCACACCAGTACCGAAAGCCGACTGTTCGACTTCTGCAAAATAATTTTCAGGATTTCTGTTAAGCGTCATTTTACCTACAGGGTACCAGGGAAATTGTTCTTTCGGCCAGAGCTTGGTATCATCGAGCGGGTCAAAATCAAGTTCGGGATGTTCTTCATCGCTCATGATCTGTACATTCAGTTCCCATTCAGGATAATTACCACTTTCTATTGCTTCAAACAGATCCTGCGTGGCGTGGTTGAAATTGGTTGCCTGTATTTCCTGCGCTTGTTTTGTTGTCAGATTTTTAATGCCCTGCAGCGGTTCCCAGTGGTATTTCACGAGCACGCCTTCTCCTTCGCTGTTCACCCATTTGTACGTATTAACACCTGAACCCTGCATCTGGCGATAGTTAGCCGGAATACCCCAGGGTGAAAAAAGAAAGGTTACCATGTGCAGGGTTTCGGGACTATTGCTAACAAAATCAAATTGACGACCACCGTCCTGCCGGTTCGTTACCGGGTCAGGTTTGAATGAATGGATAAAGTCGGGAAACTTGAGGGCGTCTCTTATAAAAAATATTTTCAGGTTATTACCAACAAGGTCCCAGTTGCCATCTTCAGTATAAAATTTTACGGCGAAACCACGTGGGTCGCGGAGTGTTTCGGGCGAATGACCTCCATGGATCACTGTAGAGAAGCGCACAAAAACCGGGGTCTTTTTTCCCTTCTCCTGGAACAGTTTGGCCCGGGTATATTTTGAGATGGGTTCGTCGCCCACTGTTCCATAAGCTTCGAACACACCATGTGCGCCGGCTCCACGGGCATGAACAACGCGTTCCGGCACGCGTTCGCGGTCAAAGTGTGACATCTTTTCAAGCAACTGATAATTCTCAAGCGTTGCCGGGCCGCGGTTTCCAACGGTACGTGTGCTTTGATTGTCGTATACCGGGTGTCCTTGGCGCGTGGTAAGAATGTTGTTTCCGCCACCGGCAGATTGTTGTTCCTTGATCTTATTATTGGGAGAACTGAGGTGATTGTCTTCTTTTGGTTCGATCATGAGGCAAGTTTTAAGAGGTGAGCAATTGACTGTAGCGGTATTGCTTCAAAAAAAATGCCGTGACGTTATTGCTTAAAAAATCCGTTGCTGAACCACCGGTTCCCTTCAATAAGCTACTTTCGCTGTTTAGCCCGGCAAATGGACAAAAGACGAAATCACGCGCATACCCGGAAATATGTAGATATTGGCTTGTTGTCAATTATTATAATCCCCATCGTGATCATATCGGCGTTCAATCATCCGCTGGGTGATGATTATTGGTTTTCGGCCATGGTGCGTGAGGTAGGTTTTACTAAGGCTTTTGGAATCATTTATGATACGGTGTCGCCACGGTATACTGTTCTCTCATTAATGGCAGTGAGTCCGCTAGTGTTCGGCAATTTTTGGCTGTATAAACTAATACCTGTTTTATATATCCCCGTATTCGCTTTATGCAATCGCTATTTACTAAAAACTGTTACCAGGAATCTGTATCAATCTGATGAGATAAAACCTGATATATTTTTCATCAGCATCGTCTTTACAATTACCTATCTGGCAGTTATGCCTGGAATTGGTGAAGGATTATTTTGGGTGTCTTCGCTGGCAGGCTATCAAACTGCGCTCATGGGATTAATGGTGTTTGCTGCGCTGATGATACAATGGCATTACCATAAACGAAGATCGGCTATCAAGGGCATTGTGACGGCACTTTGTTTTGTATTTGTGATGGGGTGTAATGAGATAATGGCCGCATTTATAAGTTTTATAGTGTTAATGATTATAGGTTACCAAGTGTTTAACAAAAAACGCGTTGACACTTTATCGTTAGTACTTCTGGGTTTTATGATCGCTATATGGGCGTTTATTTTGACGGCACCATCATTTAGCAGCCGCTACGGGAAGTCATTGCCAACTGGTAATATGGCAATGTTGCCGCTGTTAGTAAAAGCATGTTTATATACAGCTTATCATATCGGAAAGTGTTTGGTGAACCCATTCTTTTGGGTTGCGGTTATTTTGTCCGCACCAATGGTAGTACGTCTAAATCGCCGGGCAAGGGTTAATATCAGTGGCCGTTCGCTCATTCTAATACTGCTGGCGTCAGTATTTATCATGATTGGAATTGAATATGTCGCCATAATTCTGACTGAAACGCATGTACCACCGCTACGTGTTACTAATATGGCGGTGTTTTTTCTGCTGGTAGCAGTTCTGGTTATTGCGATCTGCGGAATTCATTTGGTCAGCCCATTTATTAACCCGGGGTTTACGAGGTACAGAACTCTGATCTGCGTGGTGCTGTTGATAGCGGGATTTTTCTTGAAAAATAATAGTTCAGTTGCAGCCCGCGAATTGCTAAGCGGTGAAGCTTATCGTTATGATAAAGAATTAAAAAAACGTTACCAGTTACTGGCCGAATGCCCAACAGATACCTGCACTGTCCCGCTCCTGACCAACAGGCCTTCGACACTCCGTTTTTCGATCTTCGATAATGATCATCATATCGGAGAGTATTTTGGAAAGACGGTTATCTACATCCGCTGATGTACGCACAGAAGTTAGGCGGTTTTCTGCATCATAATCGTATTCATGTTGCCAGGTTTCGTTGAGACCGGGTTGATAATAAACTCCATTCACTTTGCCGGTGCCCAGGTCATATTTTTCATAGATGCTTTTGGCACCCCCCTACGGGCACCCCTGCTTCTCCTTAACCCCCTTGACGGTCGGACATCTGTCATCACTATCCGCAACACCATCGCCATCTGTATCGGGACAACCTTTGAAGGCTGCGAGACCTTTCGTATCAGGACAAACATCTTCTGAATCAGGAACACCATCGCCATCACGATCGGCTCTAAAGATCACCGGCATTGGCACATATTTTGGCTCGCGGTGCTGCTTTTTGCGACCTATGTTGCCAGCCAGACCAACACTGTAAAAAAAATGGTAAGACGACATCCTCGTGACCGGTACGCGGTATTGAGCGTTGACCAGGAAAAAAGCTTCTTCAAAAAAATTTACCTGCACACCCGCACCCAAAGGCACGAATGCCGAATAATAGCCGGCGTAAAACGATGTACCGGCACCTGCCTGCAAAAACGGGGAAACCCATCGCCGGTTCGAAAACATCTTGCCACGGATCGACACATCTGCCTCCACCAGGAAATAATCTTTTCCAAATGGAGCCCGGCGCTCAACCGGGTAATCTAAAAACGAACCGGTGACTGATACTGTATAATCAAAATGTTTATTGAGACCTTCAATGTACGTGAGACCCAGACCGGGTGACATCTCCTTGATTTTACCAAACTCGTGATTGCGGATAGCCGTACGCAAGGAAGAAGCGCGCACCGCAGCAGCAGATCTGAAATCATGAAACAAAAAACTAACTGATAAAGTGGGGTCCTGTATGTAGGTTTTGGTCTGGCTGAGTCCTGCTAAGTATAACAGGCTGTGTACCACAACCAGGAGAAAACCCTTTGTCATATTTGTTGCTTTTTGGAATAGACCCTTTCAACAAGAACGCCACCCGAAAACTAATTTACTGCAATTTCCTCAGGTTTATTTTTGCCCAGCACCTCCAGTTTTACACGCGTCAATCCCCGGCCAATGTACCCCAACGAACTCGCAGCTTTGCGACTCAGATCCACAAGCCGCTGATTACGATGATGAAGCCTGTCGTTCACCTTTACTACAACCGAACGACCATTTTTTATGTTGGTGACCCGGATCCATGTATTAAGCGGCAAACCGTTATGCGCAGCCGTCATTTTATCTTTGTCGTACAGCTCGCCTGAAGATGTTTTACGGCCGTGGAATTTATTATGATAGAAACTTGCCATTCCATATTGGATCGGAGCCGTTTTCTTTACCCGTTTCGCAGGTTTTTTCTGTGTACCCGTAGCAGGCGCTTTTGCTGGCGCCGTTTGCGCAAACAAGCTGCCCGTACAGGCCTGCATGAACAGGTAAGCAATCAGAATGGTTGTTTTCATAGCATTTCATTTGATGTCGGATAAGGACAAATTTCCAGGTTCACAAAATCTGCTTGTCAGCAAAATACCGGTTCCGCAGCAGTTTGTCCTCGCCATAAATATCAGGATAAAATTTCAGTCTGCCATTGATTCCCTCGCACGAAAAATAGCGAATGAACACCGGAACTTTCGCAAAACCCGATACAACATGTTTCTCCTGTCGGTTTATCCAGCTCTTTAGCGTATCCGGGTGGTATTTTATTGTGTCATTTCGGACGAGATAGTTCGCCAGGCGGCGAAAATCTTTGACCCTGACACAGCCGTGACTCAGCGCCCGGTCGGTTTTGCTGAACATCCACCGCGCATTGGTATCGTGCAGGTACACGCTGTATTTATTGGCAAAATTGAATTTTAACACCCCCAGCGAATTATCATCACCCTGCCGCTGTTTTATCAGGTAAGGAAATCTGTTCTTACTCAGTTTGCTCCAGTCTATGGTATGCGGGTCAATGATGCTGTCGTTTTTATCAACTACCATCAGGTTCTGTTTGGCAAGATATCCAACGTTGCGCTGTATCTGCGGCAGCATCTCTTTAAAAATGATGCTATAGGGAACCGTCCATTGCGGATAGGTGATGAAGTTGCTTAGCTGCGAGGTCAGCACCGGCGTGCGTGTTTTGGTAGTACCTACAATCACGCGTGAATCAAACACCGTAGTATCGGCATCGACTACCTTCAGCATGAATGCGGGAATGTTTACCCAAACATAGGTCGGCGGCATGGTATCGACCAGTTGTTTAAAACGATCGAGTGTAATTGCGGCCCGGATAAATCGTTCCCAATCGGTGTTATTCAACGAATTCACCATAGTTTCGCTGATCTTTCCCGTTACACGCAGGTTATTCGCTTTTTGATAACCCGCAATTACACTGCGCCAGGCAGCCGTATCCAAAGGTTCTACTGCAGACTCAACAAGATCCGATTCAAAAAGTCTGCGTTGCAATTTCCGGTAAAAGTTCAGAGAATCAGGATCCGGAAACACCAGGTAGGTATAACGCCGGAATGTTACGGAATCGAGGTATGCCCTCAGTCCCACTTTTATTGAATCGTAACCCGGATGACGGGGCTCTAATTGTTGAAGCACCGGCACAACACTCCCGGCGCTCACGATATCCGACAATGTTCGGGTAAGCAGATCTTCGTTTACAACGGTATCGGATGAAAGAGTGACACTATCTCGCTCCAGCCGTCCGTATTTCAGGTGCCGCGCCATTAAAAACAATGCATCCGTTAACATCAGATCGGTCCGGCTCCACAAAGCGGCATTTTTCATTGCGACCGAATCGGTTGAAAGCTGAAACCACGAACCCTGTAACTGTCTGTAATGATAATCGGAAGGAAAAAGCCCGTACTCTTTCGACTGTTTTATAAAATCATATAAAGAATCTGCGACCGGCGACCAGTTTTTTTCTTTCCGCCAAACAGGTTTATACTCATTATTTTGATAAACGCGCTCCACCAGGCTCATGCTGCTTAATACAATCGAATCATTTACCCGCCCCTTATTAATAACTGCGTAATCGATCGTTTCCTGAAGATTTTGAATGATATGAACGTCGATATCTTCCTCTTTCGGGACAATGTCAGTGTCTTTTGGTTTTGCTGTTTCGCCGCAGCTACTGCAGAAAATAATCAGTAAGACGGGAAGAAATCCTTTTAGGGCAGATGATTTCATGCAGTTATGTAAGCCGGTTTAGAGTTTGTAACTTCAGGTGTGTTCCATCTGAACGATAATTGCAATGATATACAAAATAGGAATTAATCGGTACATTTTATATAGCCTGGTATTACTGCTTCCTGCTGCGCTTGCTGGTCAGCAAAAGATTAAAAATTACGGTGTTACGACCATTAATCACCCCAAACAATACAGGCAATCGGCGCGGGCCGATACGGCTAAACGTATGATTTCGCTCCATAAACTGATACCAACACTGGTCCTGGATCTGAAATACGCCACCAGGGATAATTTCACCGGTCGCCTGATGTATAAAGCCGGCGCCAACGAAACTTTTCTTCGTTTGCCGGCGGCAAAAGCTCTTGCCAGGGTGCAGGCAGAACTGGCCGGCGAAGGACTGGGATTAAAAATTTTTGATGCTTATCGTCCTTACAGTGTGACAGTGAAATTTTGGGAACTGATCGGTGATGAAAGATATGTGGCCAAACCCACAAAAGGTTCCGGTCACAACCGCGGGCTGGCAGTTGACCTGACCCTGATTGCACTGGCATCAGAAACTGAACTTGACATGGGCACCGGCTTCGATAATTTCACCGACAGTGCCTGGCACCGGTTCACTGCATTTCCGCAAAAAGTGCTGACCAATCGTCGCAAATTGAAAACTATAATGGAACGACATGGTTTCAAACCAATCGATACCGAATGGTGGCATTACAACTGGCCGAATGATAAAGATTACGAGGTGCTGGATTTGAGGTTTGATGACCTGCGCTGATAATACAAGTTGCATCATGTATTCGCGTGCCGGTCAGCGGAAACATGAAATATACGCGACCTGCATCTTAATACCCCGACTTAAACTTTTCGGTTTTGCTGTTGCCGGTAATAGGTCCATCCGCTTTAACCTGTAACTGGATATTGCTGATCCATTCTGCACAACCTTTACTCAGCAGAAACTCATTCACGTCGTTGATCACCTGCATCACCTGTGTATAAGTGCCTTCCAGCACGGTCGCAAAGGGCCCTACTTCGTACACAATTCCCGAATCCTGGATGATGGCAATAGCAGCATCCACCCAATGATAAGGATGTTTGTCTTCTACAATAGGTACAATCTGAAGCGAAGCATTAACAGTGAAGTCGTGCATAAAATGGTTTTAATGGCATATTGTAATAATCGTGCCGTATGGCGCCCCGGGATACGGAACGATCCGGATCTTTGCAAGAACCACAGCCAATGTGTTGCCATTAACCGGCCACAGGTTCAGTACTCTCTACCGCATCCACGTTGATAGGACCATACACATGCGGAAAAGTGTCTGCCACTGAAGGAGACCACTCATAAATCAGCCTGCTGGTCAACTTCTCCGGTTCAATATTTAATTTAACCAGGTCGGTGCGACCTGCATAGTAACGGGAAAGCACACCCGCTATCTGTGATTCATGTGAGCAATGAATAAAACCTTCGTTGGCCAGTGATGGTGCTTCGTAATAACCAAGCTCAAGAGCCTGCTGCCAGGCAGATTGACTGGTGATGTGATAAATCAATGACATAAGACAATCGCGTTTATATACGGGTGGATAATGGACCGGACCTTATACGTTGTATACACGGGGTACCTGCTGTTCAAGCATCATGAGATCGGCTAAAACCATGGCCGTAACTGCTTCCAGCACAACGGGCACACGCAGGGCAATACAAAGATCATGACGGCCTTTCACAGAAAAATCTTCTACCTGGTTCGTTTCCCAGTTCAATGTCTGTTGCAATTTCGGCGTTGATGAGGTTGGTTTGATGGCGATCCGGAACACAAGTTCGTTGCCGTTGGTGATGCCACCTACCACTCCACCGGCATGGTTGGTACGCGTTTTCCCGGTGTTGTCTTCAATGGCATCATTGTGTTCACTGCCAAACATCTTTGCGGCCCCAAAACCGGTTCCAAACTCCACACCGCGTACGGCCGGAATAGCAAAAACCGCATGCGCCAGGACGGATTCTACCGAATCAAAAAATGGTTCACCAAGACTTGCAGGCAATCCATTTACACGACATTCCACTATTCCACCTACTGAATCTTTTGCTTCAATAGCGCGTTGCAGACCAGCTTCTGCATCGGGCAGGCCGGCAATCTCGGTAATGGTTGAAACCACAGTGGCGCCTTTCAACAGTTTTTTAGCAATTACACCTGCCGCAACCAACGCAACTGTTAAGCGCCCGCTGAAATGACCACCACCGCGAAAATCTTCATGACCGCCATATTTCTGATGCGCCACAAAATCAGCATGTCCGGGACGTGGTACCGCGCGTTGTTTTTCATAATCACCCGAACGCGTATTATTGTTTTCAAACAGGATCGTTATAGGGGCACCGGTTGTTTTGTTATTGAAGATGCCACTTTTGAAGATCGGCAAATCGTCTTCTTTCCGGGGCGTAGTTCCCTTTTGATTACCGCCCTTACGGCGTTCGATATCATGCAGAAAATCTTCTACCGACAACGGCAAACCGGCAGGACATCCGTCAATATTGAGTCCAACGCTTTCACCATGTGACTCGCCAAATATGGTTACCCTGAATATTCTTCCAAATGCATTCATAGCAATTCAAAGTTGAAAGCGCTTAATAAGTTACTGCAGCGCCGAGTTTCATAATATCTTCAAAAAAATGCGGGTACGATTTGTTTACGGCATCCGCGTCTTCTATAGTAACCGGTCCGGATGCTTTCAGTGCGGCCACCGCACAGGCCATAGCGATACGATGATCGTGGCGTGAATGTACCGTAGCGCCGTTCAGACCCGTACCTCCCTCGATGATCATGAGGTTATCCTGTAATTTAATGTTGATCCCCAGCTTACGAAACTCTTCCTGTAAGGTCAGTCCCCTGTCGCTTTCTTTATGTGCCAGTCTGCTCACACCTTCTATAACCGATTTACCATCGCAGCATGCGGCCAGCGCCACTAGTGGAGGGAACAGATCCGGACATTCCATCGCATTGAAATGAAATGCTTTTAATGAGGTGGTTGCTATATGGATCTGTTCTGTTTCAATCGACATCACAGCACCTGCTGCAGCCAAAGCATGCAATACCGCTTTATCGGCCTGTGTTGAATACACATCAAGCCCACGGACAATAATATTACCTGCAATGGCAC
The DNA here is from genome assembly GCA_023416995.1 of Bacteroidota bacterium. Taxonomy (GTDB): domain Bacteria; phylum Bacteroidota; class Bacteroidia; order Chitinophagales; family Chitinophagaceae; genus DATHKG01. Next base: position 18,414 of record JAEZGI010000048.1, on the reverse strand, counting down.
CGGCCACCAGCAAAAATGCAGCGCCGCTCCAATCGCCTTCTACCTGGTAAGTGCGGGCAGTATAAGCCGGGGCACCAGGAGGGAAATAAAAACTTTCGTAATTACGATTCTCGACGTTTACGCCAAAACGTTTCATTACATCAAGCGTAAGATCAATATATGGTTTGCTGGTAAGATTATTTACCCTGATAGCCACATCGCTCGCACCGGCAGCAGCATAAGCCATTAGTAAGCCGGTCAGGAACTGTGAACTTAATGATCCGTCTACCTCTATATCTGCAGGTTGTAACGGCCCCTGGATAACCATGGGCACCTTACCATTGTTGGTGTCAATTTTAATGTTCAGCGATGGAAATATCTCATCAAAAAAATGCATCGGGCGAGTTACCAGGCTACCACTACCGTTGATGGTTATGCGCCTTTCACTGAGTGCAACTATCGGCGTAAACATGCGGATACCAAGCCCGCTTTCACCACAGTTGATACTGTCGGCAACGGGATTTACGCCTTCACTGGTTACTACCAGTTTACCCTCTTCTGCACTGACCTTTGCACCCAAAGCCCGGATCACATCCAGCGCCGCGCGATCATCGTTTGAGTTTCCCGGGTTGGTTATGGTTGTGGTACCTTTCGAAAGCAACGCGGCTGCGCAAGCGCGCTGCATTGAACTTTTCGACGTCGGGGCCTGTATGGTTCCTGTTAAAAAAGTTGGTTGTATCGTAGCAATCTTCATGTATCAATCCGGTTAAGCTATAAAAAATAATCAATTAAACGCCTGCTCCAGTTCGGTCATCGGTATGGGGTACACGACCGCTTTCCCGATCTTGCGGAGCAAAACAAAATTCATTTTGTCCAGCTCTTTCTTTTTATCCATACGCAATACTTCAAAGGCTTTCTTTTTGTCGTATTCCGCATAAGTAGGCAATCCATATTGTTTCAACACCTTTACTACCCTACCCGTTTCACTGAAACCTGTAAGTCGTTCAGAGAGCTGACAGGCTACGGTCATACCAATTGAAATCGCCTGGCCATGCGACAACTCATACATGTTCTCAATGGCATGTCCAAGCGTATGCCCAAAGTTCAGCAATTTACGATCGCCCTGTTCAAATTCATCTTCTTTTACAACATCAGATTTGATAATCACATTTCTTCTGATAAGTTTTTTTAAGGCTTCAGGGTCGCGGCGATAATAAGTTAGCTTGTTTTGTTCGAGTTCTTTGAACAAACGCAGATCTTTTATGCAACTATGTTTTATGATCTCTGCAAAACCATTGATCCATTCTGATGTAGGCAAACTTTTTAGCAGGCTCACGTCGTATAATAAAAAAGAAGGTTGGCGGATGGTACCAACAAGGTTTTTATATAACCCAACGTCAATGCCATTTTTACCACCGATAGAAGCATCGACCATCGCAAGTATGGTGGTCGGCACAAATCCAAAAGATAAACCGCGCATATAGGTTGCCGCTACAAAACCAGTGAGATCAGTGATCACACCGCCACCGATGCCAACCAGCATTGTTTTACGATCGGCTTTAAAGGCTATCAGTTGTTCGATAATGCTGTTCACCGTTGCCTGTACCTTGAACTCTTCGCCCGGTTTCAATACGATACAATCCCAGCCAGACAGTTTCTTTTTATGTGCCTTGAAGATATTTTCATCCGTGATCAATACCGCGCGGGACCGGTCCGTTAACTTATCGAGCTTTGTAAGATCGGCGTCAAAATAATAATCAGTTGTTTTCGCGCTGAAAGTATAGGAGAGTTTCTTCATTCAAAATAGTTTTTGTCAAAAACCGCAAGCTCTGATTCCAGCGTTTTGTTCTGGTGATAAACTTCCTGGTTTCCGATGAATTCGATTACCTGTTTCAGACCGCTGGGGCTGACGGTGTAAGCAGCATAGTTATTCTGCCACTCAAAACTGCTTCCAAGCAGGTTAGTGGTAACGATCCATCCGGCAGCGTCGGTTTTCAGGCTTTTAACTACCTGCGCAAGATTCTGTGCCGGTTGTAACTGCAACAGCACATGCACATGATCATCCACACCGTTTAATGCTAAAATCTTGATCCCTTTTTCTTCGCTGCTTTTCTGCAGGTAAGCGAACAGGATCGTTCGCACAGGTTTTTTCAATACCGCGGCCCTTTCTGAAGTGGTCCAGATCACATGTATAAACAGGAAACTTCTGGTTTGGCTATCAGTCATGGGTAACCGTAGTTGAAATGAGACAGGCATCTCAGCGGCTTAGAGAACTGCTGAGGCAAAAAAAAGCGGGCCGGCACGGTGCCGGGCCGCAGGTGATTTATGAATTCATGATACGGTTCTGACGGTTGATAGACTCCATGTGAACAGCATCAAAATATTTAGTGATGAACTCTTTTGTCAGACCCAGTTTTTCACCTTTTGCAAAAGCTCTTTCAAGGATCTCGTTCCAGCGGTTGGTCTGAAGAATCGTGATATTGTTTTGCTTTTTGTATTCACCGATTTTTTCAGCGATTTTCATGCGCTGACCCAGCACCTGCATCAGCTCATCATCCAGGTGGTTGATCTGCTGACGTAATTTCTCAAGTGCGGCGTGAAATTCTTCTGAATTCACGTCTTCCTTTCTCCACACGATCTCACCAAGCATTTCTGAAAGTCTTTCAGGAGTCACCTGTTGTTTTGCATCGCTCCAGGCCATGTCCGGATCGATATGACTTTCAATCATCAGTCCATCATAATCCAGATCGATCGCTTTCTGAGCAACATCCAGCAGGATATCGCGACGGCCACAGATATGTGAAGGATCATTGATCAGCATCATATCCGGGTTGCGACGTTTCATTTCAATAGCCAGGTGCCACATGGGTGCGTTGCGGTATTCGGTGTTTCCGTAAGAACTGAATCCACGGTGAATAAGACCGATCTGCGAAATACCGGCTTTGGCTACTCTTTCAACCGCACCGATCCAGAGTTCAAGATCGGGGTTGATCGGGTTTTTTATAAGAACGGGAACCTTCGCACCACGCAAAGCGTCGGCTACTTCCTGAACACTGAAAGGGTTCACAGTTGTACGGGCCCCGATCCATAACACATCCACATCAAAATGCAATGCATCTTCCACTTGCTTACCAGTAGCAACTTCCACCGCTGTAGGCAGACCAGTTAACTTACGCGCCTGTTGCAGCCAGGGTAAACCTTTTGTGCCGATACCTTCAAAACTTCCCGGTCTGGTTCTTGGCTTCCAGATACCGGCGCGTAGCATGTCTATCTTACCGGTGTTTGCCAAACGGGTTGCCGTTTCAATAACCTGCTCTTCAGTTTCTGCACTGCAGGGACCAGAAATGATCAAGGGACGCTTGTTCCATTTCTGTTGCAAGATTTCCTGTGCGTTTGTAGTTGCCACTGTACTCATGGGTTTGTGTTTCCTTTATTTATACTTGATATTGTTGCTGTATTTAACGGCTGTTCGCATCATTCATACGAATACGACGACCCTTGTAATTTTTTCCATCTATTGCACGGATCATCTGTGGTGCCGCCTTCCTGTCAATCTCGATCCAACTGTTCATTTCTTTCATATCTATTCTTCCAAGCACATCTTTGGAAAGATCGCTCATGTCGAGAATGAATTGCAGAAAACTTGCTTTATAAAACCCGTCTTTTGTTCCAAGATTCACAAACAGTTTTGCAAAATCGCCACCACCGCTGTATTCACGTTTGCGGGGTTCGCGTCCTTCACGACCGCGACCAAACTCGCGCCTGTCGCTACCCTGACCCGCATCGCGGTATTCACGCACGCGTTCGCGTACATTCAGATCTTCTGCGTTTTCATAATATTTGAGGAAGCGGTCAAATTCCATGGCTGCCACGCGTTTCAACACCTCTTCTTTCGAAATGTCGGCAAACTTTTCCTGCAGCATCGGCACATAGGTTTCATAATCGCCATGACTGATATCAGCATTCAGCAGCTTGTCCATGAAATGGAAGAACTGTTTACGGCAAACATCCTTCCCTGTTGGTATCTCAAGTTTGTGAAAAGGCACCTGGATCATTCTTTCGATCTGCCGCAGTTTACCAACCTCACGGCTATGCACAATCGAAATACAGATACCAGTGTGGCCGGCACGACCTGTACGTCCGCTTCTGTGTGTGTACACTTCTATATCATCGGGAAGTTCGTAGTTAATAACATGCGTTACTTCCTTCACATCAATACCTCTTGCCGCAACATCGGTTGCGATCAGTAACTGCAGCGTCTTATCACGGAACTCGCCCATTACCTTATCGCGCTGTTGCTGCGTAAGATCACCGTGCAAAGCATCAATATCATACCCTTCACGTGTAAGCTTTTCTGCAATTGCCTGGGCATCTGCCTTTGTGCGGGTAAAGATGATACCAAATATACCCGGGTTGAAATCGATGATCCTTTTCAGCGTTTCATACCTGTGATGAGCCGCTGTAACATAAAACTGGTGATCCACATTTTTGTTGGCGGTATTTTTTTTACCGACAGTGATCTCAACAGGTTCATTCATGTACTTTTTGCTCACGCGCCTGATCTCAGGAGGCATGGTAGCACTGAATAACCAGGTAGCTTCGCGTTTGGGTGTGTTCTTCAGAATGAACTCAATATCATCCTGGAAACCCATGTTCAGCATTTCATCGGCCTCGTCCAGCACCACGTAACTTATCTGCTCAAGATTGATTGCTTTTCTTTCAATAAGATCAATCAAACGACCGGGAGTGGCCACAACAATCTGCACGCCTCTTTTAAGGTCGCGGATCTGCATGCCTATAGATGTGCCGCCATATACCGCAACGACGTGCATAGCAGGCATAAATTTTTTGAATAGTTCTACTTCGCTCACAATCTGTATACACAATTCTCTCGTAGGACAAATCACCAGCGCCTGCGGGTGTTTCTGCGTTTCGTCCACCAATTGCAAAAGGGGTAAGCCAAATGCAGCCGTTTTACCTGTTCCGGTCTGAGCCAGACCCACCAGGTCCTTGGTGCCGCTTAATAATACAGGAATCGCCTGTTCCTGAATGGGTGTTGGGTTTGTAAAGCCTAAAGCATCGGTTGCCTGAACCAATGAAGCATTTAAACCCAACCCTTCGAATGTCATCATAATTTTTAAAAATTTGGCGCGAAGTTACGATTATACCGCCTTCCAGCCGATTTTTGTTTCAACGCATTGATTTCGACCCCTTAACACACAATGAGTTAGGGCTATGCAAACAGGAAATAGAATCCGAATGCCAGACTGATAATTCCACAGCATACATTCACCACTTTCTTGTAACCTGCGCCTATCTGGCGTTCAAGCCGTTCATGTTTTGTTGCACCCCAGAACAGGAATTTAGATCCCGATAAACCGAGGTATAAACACAGGCACCCAAAGCCCAGGAAAAATATAGTGTCAAAACCCAATGATCAGTGTTTACAGGTGAAAGATCATTTGATGATCCTTTTAATCTTATTTGCGTTTTCTATCAGCTCCAGCAGGTATTCATAATTTTCCTTCTCGAGGCAGCTTTTGAATTTCCTGAGCTGACTGATATGTTCGTTTAAAACATCAAGAATGTTCTCACGGTTTTGCATAAATATGGGCACCCACATTTGCGGGTTACTTTTTGCAAGCCGCACGGTACTTTCAAAACCACCACTCGCCAGTTCAAAAATGGCGTCTTCCTCTCTTTCCTTTTCAAGCACGGTATTAGCCAGCGCGAATGAAGTTATATGCGAGATATGACTCACATAAGCTGCGTGCAGGTCATGCGCCGCAGCATCCATATATATAATGTGCATACCCAGGGCACGATAGATATTCTCAACGAGTTCCACGGCGTCACTATCACTTTCTGATTTATTGCAGATCACCGTTGCCTTGTCCTGGAACGCACCATGCACCGCCGCTTCAGGTCCGCTGTATTCTGTTCCCCACATCGGGTGGGTGGTTACAAAACGATTTCTTTTAGGATGATCAGTAAGCTGTTGAATAAGCGCTTCTTTGGTTGAACCCGTATCCATAACCACCTGTTTATCGACCAGGTTAAGCAAACCTCCAATGATTTTTTCGGTTGCATTCACCGGGATGGCTATGATAACCAAAGCTGCTTTTTGTACGGCCTCCTGCAACGGAAGAATCTCATCTACCAAACCCAGGTCAAGCGCTTTCTGCGCATGCGCCGGGTTAGCATCAACCCCTATAACATGTGTGGCAATGCCTTTTTCCTTCAGTGCAATGGCAAGTGAACCACCTATTAATCCCACCCCTATGATTGTTACCTGCATCTTACAATGAATTTTGAATTCGTTCCATGGCAGCATCTATCTGTTCTTCTTTACAACACAAACTCACCCTGACATACGATTCGCCTGCACTGCCGAATATGCCACCCGGTGTTATAAATACATTAGCGTTGTACAGCACCTTGTCGCTTAAGGTGTAGCCCGATGTTTCACCCTGCGGTATTTTTGCCCATACAAACATGCCTGCCTGCGATGCATCAAAACTGCAGTTTAACAGTTTCAATAACTTAAATACCTTTTCGCGACGGCGCGTGTAAATATGATTGAGTTCATCGTACCAGTCTTTGCCAAGGCCAAGTGCAGTAACAGCAGCCAATTGCACGGGTAAAAACATACCACTATCCATATTACTTTTGAACCGCATCACCTCATTGATCCTTTCTGCCGAACCAACAAGCATACCTATGCGCCAACCGGCCATATTCTGTGATTTGCTCAGTGAGTTCAGTTCAATTGCAGTATCCATTGCACCCGGCACTGAAAGAATGCTTGCAGGCATGTTGTTAAGAATGAAACTATACGGGTTATCGTGACAAATAAGGATGTTATGTTTTCTGCCAAAGGCAATGATCTTTTCAAACAGTTTTTTTGTGGGAAGTTTACCGGTTGGCATTTGAGGATAGTTCACCCACATCAGTTTTACCTTGTCGAGACCACCAGCTTCTATTGATTTAAAATCAGGCTCCCAGCCATTTTCTTCAGACAGGTTATAATCAACACAAACACCACCTGCTAATGATACCGCGCTGCGGTAAGTCGGGTAACCGGGATTAGGAACCAACACCTCATCGCCATTGTTCAGATAGGTCATACAGATATGCATGATGCCTTCTTTGGAACCGATCAATGGCAATACTTCGCTTTCCGGATCCGGCATTACGCCATACCAGGTAGCATACCACTCACTGATTGCTTTTCGCAATAATGGAGAACCTTTGTAAGACTGGTAAGCATGAACCGTTGTCTTCTCGCTTTCATCCTGCAGAGTTTTGATCACAGCAGGGTGCGGTGGCAGATCGGGACTGCCGATACCAAGACTTATAATGTTTTTGCCTTCCTTATTCAGTGTATCTATTTCCCGCAATTTTTTTGAAAAATAGTATTCACCAATTCCTTCCAGCCTGGATGCAACCTGTAGCATATAAATAGTTTAATCGTTCAGTTAGTACACTTCCCCTTTTTTATAAACCCCATACACTCTTGTTTCTTCGGTAAGGGGGCGGATGTTTTCGATAACCGTATTGAACTGTTCGATGGAATCGAATTCCATATCGGCATGGAACGAATAACGCCAGTCGCTGCCCGGTATCGGAAAACTTTGCAGTTTGCTTAGGTTAACGCCACCATCTGCAATTGCGGTCAATACTTTCGCAAGACTTCCCTTTGAGTGATCTGTATGAAAATTAACAGAAGCTTTGTTTGCATCCTCAACCGGCGCAGCCTGGTCCTCGCGTTGAATGATAAGGAAGCGGGTGTAATTGCTTTTCATGGTATGGATGTTCGGAGCAATCACGTCCAGCGAAAACAGATCCGCAGCGAGTTTGCTGGCGATAGCAGCAATATGTTTGCTTCTGTGCTGATGCACATGTTTGGCGCTTAGGGCCGTATCTTCTGTTTCAACAAGTTTCCAGTTGTATTTGTCGAGGTAAACAAGACATTGTTGTAGTGCCATTGCATGTGAGTGCACCTCCCTGATATCTTCCAGCGTAACCCCGGGATTCACCAGCAGATGCTGTCGTATCTGGAGATAGATCTCTCCTGTTACTTTGAGTTTGCTGTTTTGCAAAAGATTATAATTCGGTAGAATACTGCCGGCAATTGAGTTTTCAATAGCCATCACACCGCCTTCACTGTCTTTTTTGTTTGCTGCAATCTTTACCACATCCCGAAAATTACCGCAGGGAATCACCGTCACATCTTTGCCAAAATATTGCCGGGCAGCAACCTGGTGAAAGCTCCCTTCGTAACCCTGGATCGAAACGCGTACAGACATTGTAGTGTTTTAAATGAAAAATCCCGACCTGAGGGCCGGGATCCTTATGTTGATTGTTAGTTTATTTATCGTTATCAACACAGCACTCCCGGCCTACTTTTAAAGTAGATAAAAAAGTAAAAAAAGAAGTAACTGTATGCTTTTGCTGTTGACATGGCATCAAAAATAATAAGTAATAGGAAAAAACAAAATTTATTTTTAAAAATAATTACGCAGTTCAACTGGTGCCGGTCAGGCTATAACCGGCCATGGTGGCTCAATCCAGGCGTTTCATAATCTCTCCGTCAATCTTCTTAAAAAGATGGAACGGTCGATAGATCCTCCAGTTGTCAATATCCATCATATCAATATAGCGGTTGATCTTTGCTCTCCTGAAATCGTGTTGTGTAGTTTCCGGCATGTTCACACAGGCTATCCAGCCGCTTTCATCAGTAACCTCTTCAAACCATTCATCGTAATAGTCGCGGTCACCGCTGTGGAAGTTTAAAACGTTTTCTGCAACAAGTATAAATTTGGTGATGCCCATGCTGAAGAAAGGATCTATCACTTCCCTTTTCAGTTCCATGATATCATTTTCAATCGCATCGTTCCACTCTCCTATCAGCTCGATCACCATGTAATGTTCTTCGTAATCGGCCATCAGCACTTTGCAATAAAGCGTACGTGAGCCGAACTCATCCCATTGCGGGTGAATATAATAGTTATAGATTGTCTGGCTGAACACAAACTCGGAATACACCCTGCCATAAAAGGGTGATCGTTCATCTGTTTCGCTGGTGTAGATGTGCCGCCAGTTATAAAATGGTTCAATATCCTGCATACAAAATCAATTATCCTCTGGCGGCAATATACTTTTTTTGACAGGCGAATTCCAAATAAATCTGCGGGGCCTAGCGTTGCTTCCAGGAATCCACTGCTTTTTTAACACTTCCGTTTTGAAGCAGCAGTTGTTCGGCTTCTTTATAATCGCTGATCCCTGTCTGATCCATCACCATGCGGGTACCACGATCTACCAGCTTTTTATTCGACAACTGCATGTTTACCATTTTATTGTCTTCCACCCTTCCGATCTGGATCATTACAGCGGTTGAGATCATGTTCAGTACAAGCTTTTGTGCGGTACCGCTTTTCATACGGGTGCTGCCCGTTACAAACTCGGGGCCCACCACCACTTCGATAGGAAAATCGGCAGCCGCTGCTAAAGGTGACCCTTCGTTACAGGCAATACAACCGGTAACGATACCGTGTGGCCGACATTCGTTCAGGGCGCCAATTACATAAGGCGTGGTACCACTTGCAGCGATACCAATTACTACATCTTTATTGGTGATATTATGATTCTGAAGATCGAGCCAGCCCTGCTCCCAACTGTCTTCCGCCATTTCAACCGGACGTTGGATTGCTCTTTCACCACCAGCGATCAAACCAATCACCAGGCCAAAGGGCATACCGTAAGTGGGCGGTACTTCGCTGGCGTCAAGGATGCCGAGACGACCGCTGGTACCGGCGCCCATATAAAACAATCTTCCGCCGGCAAGCATCTTGTCGACGATCACCGCCACCAGTTTTTCTATCTGTGGAATCGCTTTGGCCACGGCCATCGGCACTGTCTGATCCTCTTCATTGATATGTGTCAGTATTTCCTGGATGCTCATTTTATCCAGGTGCCTGTAATGACTCGTTTGCTCTGTTACCTTGTTAAATTCATCCATGAATCAGTATGGGTTTTTTCTCCGGACACTTTATTTATTGTGATAATCAATCAACCCTTCCATGGGTGCGCGTAATATTTTTCCGAATTCAAATTCGTAGCTGCTGCATAGATCACGGATCACATCTTTAAAACCAAAGGCTACACTTCCCACAAAATATTGCGACAACTTCCAGCTTTCGCCGTATTTGCAAAGATGGGTAAAGAAAAAATCATTGATGCCGTCTTCAATAATATTTTCGATCATGTAATGGCCGCGGTTCTCTACGAGAAACAGGGTAAAACCCGCCAGGTATTTATTAGGCAGCGGATGTTTGTATACCTGGTCGAGGATCGCCAGTGAATTTGTGTTGTACTTGAGGTCAAATTTATATTTCAATTCTTCATCGAAGGTACCGTACAAATAATATTGCAGTACTTTTTTGCCGAGATAAGCGCCGCTGCCCTCATCGCCAAGTACATAACCGAGACCGGGGCTGTTCTTCTTTATCTTTTTTCCATCAAAATAACAACTGTTACTACCTGTGCCGAGAATGCTTACGATGCCTTTCTGATCGCCGCATAATGCGCGCGCAGCGGCCATCAGATCGGTGTTTACTTCTATTTTGGCACCCTCGAATACGCGGGCGATTGCCTTGCGGATACTTTTGGCATTTTCAGGGTTTTTGCAGCCGGTACCATAATAATATATCTCCTGTGGCTGCGCTTTGCCGAGCCCGGGAATAAGTTCGAGCCGAAGCAGTGTTTCAATCTGGTCTGTATTCAGGAAATAAGGGCTGATACCCTGTGTAGAAATTCGCTTTTTTCTTTTCTTGTCGTCTATATAACACCACTCACACTTGGTTGCACCGCTGTCCGCGATTAATATAGCCATATCAAACTTTTTATTGATTCATCCTTCATTGGGCGAAGGTAAAGTTCGTAATTGAGAATTAATTATGAACTTCGCCCCAAATTTTACGAAAACACAGTACGATAGATGAAAAAGCTCCAGGTTTGGTTACCATTACTTTTTGCGATAGTAATGATTGTGGGAATGCGTGTTGGTTACAGGCTGCGGGAGAACATCCCAAACTCACAGGGCTTTTTCAGTGCGGCCAAACGTTCGAGTCTCCAGGAAGTGGTTGACCTGGTGAGCCGCAGGTATGTTGACCCTATCGATACCGATACTTTGGCCGATGATGCCATCCAGGCCATGCTCACGCATTTAGATCCGCATTCTGTATTTATTCCCGCGGTACACCTCGGTGCTGTAAATGAAGATCTGCAGGGAAACTTTGAAGGCATAGGTGTAGAGTTCCTTATTATTAATGACACTGTAAATGTCACCAATGTATCAGCAGGCGGACCAAGTGAAAAAGCCGGTCTGAAACTCGGTGATAAGTTTTTAAAAGTCGGTGATTCGTTGGTTGCCGGCAATAGAATCAATGGCGATAAGATCAAAAAATTGTTGCGTGGTGAAGCAGGATCAAAGGTAGCGGTGACTGTGTTGCGCCAGGGCAGACAGGTTCCTGCAGAGATCACGCGTGGCACCATACCATTATATTCTGTAGATGCTGCTTATCTTGTTGATGGCAGCACTACCGGTTTGATACATGTGAGCCGTTTTTCGGGTACTACTTACCGTGAGTTTATGTTTTCGCTGGAGAAGTTACAGAAACAAGGCATGAAGAGCCTTATTCTGGATCTGCGCGGTAATGGTGGTGGGATTCTCAATGAGGCCGTGAATATGGTGGATGAATTTTTGGATGAAGATAAACTGATCGTATACACACAGGGTGATAAACAGGAAAGACTCGATTTCAAAAGCAAGAGACCGGGTTTGTTTGAAGAAGGCAAACTGGTGATACTGGTGGATGAGGGTTCCGCTTCGGCCAGTGAGGTAATAGCCGGTGCCATACAGGATTGGGATCGTGGTACCATTATTGGCCGCCGCACCTTTGGGAAGGGCCTGGTGCAGGAACAGTATAACCTCAGCAATGGCGCTGCCTTGCGTTTGACCGTTGCCCGGTATTATACACCTGCGGGGCGGAGCATACAGAAGTCGTACAGCAATGGCAGGGCGGCTTACCAGGATGAGGTTGCGGAAAGATTTCATAGTGGTGAAGTAATACATCCGGATACATTGAATGCCGTACTTGGCAAACCTTATAAAACAAAAGGCGGTAGAACCGTTTATGGTGGTGGCGGTATTACGCCTGATGTGTTTGTGCCCTTTGATACCACATCCTTTACGCCGGCCATGGGCGCTTTGTTTTATGATGGCAAGTTTACAAGGTTTATATACGAGTATTATATGGACCGGGCCGATTACTTCAATCAATTTAAAACGCCGTTGGAATTTGCAAAGCGGTATAATGATACTACTGATGCGTGGGAGCGGCTAACGCGGTTTATGTCGGCCAATAACGTGAGCATGGATCGTATTGGTGAGCACGATAAAACCGAGATCATCAAACGTATCAAGACCTGGATGGCGCGCCAGATCTGGCGGATGCAGGGGTATTACGAGGTGAATAACCAGTACGACCAGGCTGTGTTGCGGGCGTTGAATGAAGTGGCAAACGGCGGGAAGCCCTAAGGTTATTTTTCAGAGAATTGATATCAGGTCATGCAATAGTTACCAGCGTGTTTGGTGACACAGGTGAAGGCCACCCTGTGCGTGACATCGCAAATTTGCATTGCGGCTTGTATGAACAACGTAAAAAAACCGGAACACGGTCTGGGTCGTGTTCCGGTTGCAGAGTTCAAGATCTGAATGGTTTATGCTATCCGCTCTTCTCTATCGAGCAGTTCCTTTTTTTCAATCTTATAAGATCCTATAAGGCCAAGTCCGCCGAAGATAGCTATGAGTGCAAAGTATAAGGTTGGATTGTCTTCTCCATCGATCGTTTCGGAGGCCATATCGACTATATAAGCCACCAGCAGACCGGCCCCGGCTCCAATCAGTAGCAATCCCCATTTCAGGTTCAGATAGGGTGCCGGGCGATTGGCGAATTGTTTCGGATTCATGCCTTTGTCGATCATGGCCAGGTTCTGACGTGTTTTGAGATAATAGATTCCGAACATCATGGCGAAAAAACCCGCGAACATTACTATTGGTACTAACTCTGTCATAAAATTATTTTTAAAGATTGTTAAGGGTAAGGTTTCAAATCATCTGACTACGCTTTTGATCCCGGGGTTACAGCTTTTTCAGATTATTTTTTACCGAACTGGAATATTGTTGTTATGGAGGTATGACTACCGGTGTTTCGAAGAGGTTACAGGAGATCAAAAAATTCCCCGAAATTTACCTGTAACCCCACTGCCCCACCCGGCGTCTTAATATGACAAATGCATTCCGGACCAACTGATACCGAGATTATTGAAAGAACGCTTGCGGGCGATAGCCGGATCTATGCCGAGTTGGTGAAACGATACCAGAACCTGGTGTTCACGATTACCCTCCGGTATACTTCCAACCGCGAGGATGCGGAGGAGATTGCGCAGGATGCCTTTATTAAGGCGTATAAATCTTTGAAAGATTTTCGTGGAGACTCAAAATTCAGCACCTGGTTGTATACCATTACCACCACTTCGTGTCTGAGTTTTTTGCGTAAGAAAAAGCTGGATGTGCATTCGTTGGATAATGAAAAAGTATTTGCCGTTGTCGAGAACCAGGATTCTGGTTTTAGTGCGAACCAGATGGAAACAAAATCGCGCCAGGCGATGGTGAATGAGGCGATACAATTATTGAGTGCTGATGATGCGAACATACTGACCTTGTTTTATAAGGGTGAGCAGAGTTTGGATGAGATTGCTGCCGTTTTGGGGGTGGAATCGAATGCCGTGAAAGTCCGTCTGCATCGGGCCCGGGCAAGATTGAAAGAAAAAATGCAGACACATTTTAAACAGGAGTTGAGGGATATGTTGAACTAGCGGATCAGCGTTGAAGTAACAAAACATCGTTGAATTAACAGCACATTGTTTACTTACAAAATTGATTGTATGAATACTGAGCATATTGAGAGCAGGATTTGGGATTATATTGACGGCCGTTTGTCTGCCGATGAAAAATCCTTTGTCGAGAACCTGGTTAAGACCGACCAGGTTTGGCGGGAGAAGTATGCTGAACTGTTGCAGGTGCATGCGTTGATGACTGACAACTTTGATCTTGAGCAGCCATCTATGAGTTTCACCCGGAACGTGATGGAAGAGATTGGCCGGATGCAGATCACCCCTGCTGCCCGGAAATATATCAATGCCAAAGTGATCTGGGGCATTGGAGGTTTTTTTGTGTTAAGTATTGTGGCTTTGATCGTGTATGCCTTCAGCCAGGCCACCTGGAGCACAGGTAGCGGCTCGGCGTTACCCTTCAATATCGAATCGATGAACTACGATAAGCTGTTCAACAGCGCATATATAAACATCTTCATCATGATCAATATCGTGCTGGGTTTGGTGGTGCTGGATATGTACCTCACCTCGCGAAAAAAGCGGTGGTCGTAGATCGTCTTGGGTGCTTAATAATAATTTTTGCTGCGTTTCACTACTTATTAAAAATTTCCCTATTTTGATTAGGTAAAAGCTACAAGCGACCCCTAAACCGATGCTGCTTTTTAATCTTTGCGGTTAGATCCGCTTCGGACGTCTTCATGCTTTAACTCATTGAACCTTATCCCCTATCATGCTTCGAGTGTGACTGGCATGGCGAAGCTCTGCGCGGTTGGGAGCTGGATAGATGCAGCGTTGATATTTTCGGGAGGGTGCGTCTGTCCACCAGAATTTCACAAGCGAAAAATGCTTGGGAATGATTGACCAGGAAGGACGCAGCTTTAAGATTTTGTGGGAAAACAATCTTTTCATTAGTGAAAGAAACATTCTTATAATATACCGTTAGGCGTAAACTAAAACCCTTAAATGGAAAGCATATACCTGAATCAGGACAAAAAATTCTATTCCATAGTTAATGACTATAGATTTGAAACTGTTGTGATAAACAAAGCTCCGACAACTTACAGGGTTGTAGATAAACCACCTATTATATTTGCAGCAATTGAAATTACAGATGTTTGTAATTTAGATTGCTCATACTGCTTTGTCGACCTAAATTCAAAAAAGAAAATAGAGAACAGGTTTGAAATTTTGACATCTTTTATTAAAGAACTGCATAAAAATCATGGTTTACTACGATTATCAATCACTGGTGGAGAACCTTTTGCTTCCAAAAATATTTTTCCATTTTTAGACTTATTAAAAGTATTGAATATTGACTTTAGAATTCACAGCAATGGACTTCTTATAAACTCACAAACAATTGAGATGCTAAAGCAGTATCCCAATTTAAATGAAATTGAAATCAGTATTGACCATCCCAAAGACGACAGTGAACTTTACTCAAATAAAAAAAATTCTATCCCAAAACGGCTTAAGATAATTGAAGAACTTATCAATAACGGGATACGAGTGATCACGAGCACGGTAATAACTGACAAATTTATTGAGTTTGCCAACGAAATGATGAGCGTATTAGAGAATATAGGGATAAGTACATGGCGCTTGAGAGAGCAGCTATATGACTCAAAAGCTATTTCTCATTTTACAGATTACAATTCTTTAGTTCCGATTTTGAAAGAGATTAGCAATAAAAATAGTAAGATGTCTATTTATGGTTACTTATATGACACCTTGATAAAGAATGACAAATACCAAAAATGTAAATACACGGAAGAAAAATATCTACTGGCTAAATATAATGGAAACATACAATGGATGTGCGGCATTAATCTTTTTGCCGGTAATTATTTTAAAGACTCTGCAAATGAAATAGCAAAGAGAATTAATGAATACCCTTTTGAATTCCCAATACCAAAACGGTGCCCGGCATGCGCAGGAAAGTTCACTTGTGTCAAATCACCTTTCAATAAGGTAGAATTAAATATTTATGAAAGAGAATGAAAGTTATTTGGAAGAGTATAAGTTATTGAGGGGAATTATAGTAAAAAATAAAGATTTTCAATTTATCGCTTTAGCTTTTACTTTATCAAGTATCGGAGGAATAATGGGGGTGATTGCAGCCAATAAGGACATGACATTCACTGACACCATCAATTTATTGAATTTCGGCATGCTAATTTTATTTATATCCTTTTTAATTATTGTTAGAACAGTTTATGCAATAAAAACAATCGGTGGGTATATCCATACTTTTATTGAACCTAAAATATTCAACGCTAATGAAGGTTTTGAGCGGCTTGTCGATAAACTTAATGCTTCTAAAAGAAAAACAACTATCCTATTAGCAAAGGGAAATCATTTAACTCTGTCTTGGTTTTACTTTTTCATAAGCATTTCTGTAATTATAACCACATTATCCAAGTTTAAAAAGTTTGGAATTGGATTTCGTATGTTGTCCTGGGTAGATGTCATTATTTTATCTTGTATGACTTTTCTTTTTCTACTCATCGTTTTCTCAATTTTTGAACTTAATAGAATTTCCAAAACTTGGAAGCACTCGTGGACATATGTAACGCAAAGTGATTTAGCGAGTGTGGAAAATGACGAATCTGCTAACGATTCCCAATAAAAGTCTACGCCCAATAACTAAGGTTTCGTTGCGTGCGCAGCACGAACAATGAAACCGATGTTGAACGTAACCTGCGGTGGCCGATGTTGCACTATGGAGTTGTCGTACCTGGAGATGCGGATTTTAGCATTCTGTGATGAGGATGGCCAGAAAGATTTCTATGTTATTGTTCATTTGAGCTTGTTATAGTGGCTGTTCGTTGACGGGGGCACACAGATGCCCTTACCCATTTACGTTATGCAACAGGCGCGGATTGTTTCTCCGATAAAAACTGCTGTGGTGGTCCGCGTTTGCCAAATATTTCTATGGTTATAAGTTTTCCGGTTTTGCAACAAGGGCATCTGCGTAGCATAGTGTTCGCAGCGTGTTTTTTTCTTTCGACTTTCAAGTGGCATTGCAAAGCCTGTAGTTTGCCGCGTTTCCAGGAACTGCTGAGGATGCCGTGGTGCCTGATGCGCACAAACCTGTGGGGCAGAATGTGCATCGAAAATCTTCGTGCAAACTCCTGGTTGGTTAGCGTCATCAGTTTTGTGGCACCGGCGTTTTTATAGTCTTTGTAGCGGAAGCTTACCTGCTGCTCATCCACTGCTTCAATGCGGTGATTGCTGATGGCTACTTTATGGGTGTAGCGACCGAGATATTCTATTACCTGCTGAGGTCCTCCAAAGAGACGTTTGGCATGTACCACCCACTGTTTGTTAAAGAGGCTTTCGATGAGCGTTTGTCCTGGATACCTTTATCACGCAACTGCTGCACATACTTTGCGCGGAATACTTTGCTGAGTGCTTTTACAGGAAATAAATATTTATTGCTGCGCAACTGCCGCCGCCATTGTCCTTTAGTATTTATACCGCCGCCGGGTACAATGCAATGCAGGTGTGGATGTAGTGATAAGTTCTGTCCCATGTATGCAAAAGGGCTATCATACCCAACTGCAAAGCTTCGTTACGCCCAAACTGATGCAGCGTTGCCCATGCCGAAGCAAACAAAGCATCATACACCAATCCGGATTGATGCAGTGCCAGCGTATTGAGCTCCTGTGGAAGGGTGAACACCACATGGTAGTAAGTGCAGGGCAATAAATCTGCCTGCCGCTTTTGTATCCACTCCTGGCGTTTATGCCCCTGGCACTTCGGACAATGCCTGTTGCGGCAACTAT
Organism: Bacteroidota bacterium; assembly: GCA_023416995.1. GTDB lineage: Bacteria > Bacteroidota > Bacteroidia > Chitinophagales > Chitinophagaceae > DATHKG01. The sequence continues at coordinate 688 of JAEZGI010000048.1, read as the reverse complement.
TATAACTAATGTGCACAGTGCCGCACTCATTGCAGGCATCCACATGACCGCCCAGCGCAGATGTTCTGCATTGCGCAATGGCCCGCAGTGTTTTTTGCTGGTGAATGGAAAAATACGGAGCATTAATGTTTACCCGGCGCAGCACATCGGCTACTTCGTGCTTTGGCTGCATTGAGCAAACACTTTATCGAGTGGACTATCAGGCAATTGATCAGGGGTCTGGCACACATGCAGGTATACCATGGTGCTTTCAATGTTTGTATGGCCCTTCATCTTTTGTACCGTGATGATGTTTACACCATCTTCCAGTAAATGCGTAGCATAAGTGTGGCGCAGCATATGGGTATGGACCTCCTTGGTGATACCGGCGTTCCTGGCCACAGTTCTCACTGCCCACTGCACGCCACGCTGGCTGTACCTGCTATCGAAGCCTTTGCCTTCCGGATTGCCTGTGCCCTCGAAGAGGTACTGCTTCGGGCGTTCACTGCTAATGTATGTTTTGATGCCTCTTATCAGGTGTGCCGATAGTGGCACATATCGGTCTTTGTTGCCTTTGCTCTGCACGATGTGCAGTAACTTACGATCAAAGTCAAGATGCTTCACTTCTATATTGCGCACTTCCATACAGCGTAGCCCGCAGCCATACAAGAGGCCAACGAGTATTTTATGTTTGAGCAGTTGTGCATGT
>JAEZGI010000062.1 GCA_023416995.1 Bacteroidota bacterium | reverse complement strand
GGTTTATCGCCATCTGTTATTATGGAAAAGAAAAGATCTCTTCTTTTTTGAAGATCGCTATCTGGTCCACGATCTTTATCATCATCGGTTATTCTACTTACTTCACTACGCTGATCCGCTCCAACGCCAATCCATCCGTGGATATGTATAACGTGGACAATCCGGTGAGTTTAGTGGGATACCTGTCACGCGAACAATATGGCGACTGGCCAATATTATATGGTCCGTTTTTCACAGAAGATGTTACCAACGAAGATTATGTTGAATCGGGCGATATCTATGTAAAAGGAAAAGACAAATACGAACCTGCCGGCAAGATGCGCAAGCTCAATTACAGCGGCATGGAAACGGCGCACTTTTTCCCGCGTACCTGGGATGGTGGCAACGAACGTAACCAACAAGGCGTTTACCGGAATTTTGGAGGATTGGCGCCGGATGAAGAGCCGACTGCTGCTACCGATATCCGCTACTTTATGAGTTACCAGTTCCGCTGGATGTACTGGCGTTATTTTATGTGGAACTTCGCCGGCAAACAAAACGATCTTCAGGGTTTTGGAAACATCCGCGATGGCAACTGGCAAAGTGGTATCAAATTTATTGATAAAGGTGTGTTCGGTATCAGTACCGATGATGAACTGCCCGACACCGCTGGCAAAACCAATAAAGCAAACAACAAATTATACTTCCTTCCCTTCCTGTTGGGTGTGGCCGGATTTGTATATCAATATCTCAAAAACAGGCGTGATTTCTTTGTGAATTTCCTGTTGTTCTTTTTCACTGGTTTCGCCATCGTGATCTACCTGAACCAGGCTGGTCAGCAACCACGTGAACGTGACTACGCTTATGTGGGATCGTTTTATGCTTTTGCAGTCTGGATCGGTTTGGGTGTGATCTGGGTGCGTGATCAACTGGCGCGTTTCATGAAAGGCAATGTAGCGGTGCCGGGTTATATCGCCTTTGCGGTGACACTGCTGGCGGTTCCCGTGCTTATGGCTTCACAGGAATGGGATGACCATGATCGCAGCCAGAAAACGCTTGCACGTGATCTTGGTTTCAACTATCTCGAAAGTTGTGAACCCAATGCGATCGTGCTGACTTTTGGTGATAACGATACTTACCCGTTATGGTATGGACAGGAAGTGGAAGGCAAACGTCCCGATCTTCGTGTGATCAACTATAGCTTACTTGGAACAGATTGGTACATCAACCAATTGCGTTATAAACTGAACGAGTCTGCCCCTGCCGATGTGATATTTACAGAAGAACAAATACAGGGTGAAAACAGGAACGTGATCCCGGTTTATCCTTTGCCTGGTTTTGATCAGACCAGTTATTACGATCTGTATGATGTCCTGAAAAACGTTGTTGCCAGCGATGATCCTGCCAAAAAAGTGGCGATGCAAAGCGGTGATATGGCGAATGTGTTTCCAACAAAGAAAGTATCGATCAAGGTTAATATTGAAGAAGCAAAAAAGACTTTGAAGCTGAATCCGGGTGATACGATCGTTGGCGAGATGCGTCTTGACATCAATAAAAATTACCTGCAGAAAAATGACCTGGCATTGCTGGCCGTTCTTGCTTCCAATAAATGGGAACGCCCGGTGTACGTGACTTCTACACAAGAGTTGCGCAATCTTGGTCTTGAGAAATACGCGCGCATGGAAGGTCTCACCTACCGAATAGTTCCTGTTGAAAATTCACAGATCGAGGTAGATGTTGCTTACAAAAATGTGATGGAGAAATTTGTTTACGGCAATGCAAACCGCCAGGGAGTTTATTTTGATGAAGAAAATCGTCGTCATATCAACAGTATCCGCCAAACACACGCGGTGCTGGCAAAATTCCTGACATATAATGGCAAGAAAGATTCTGCGGTGAAAGTGTTGAACAAATACGATCAGAATGTCCTTGAAAGCAATGTTCCTTACGGGATGACATCGAACCGTGGTAACTTCCACAACGACATCTCGAAAGATTTCCTTGAAGCGGCATATATGGCCGGCGACATGAAACTGGCGCAGAAAGTACATGCTTCTTTGAAAAAAGATCTTGAACAACAAATGAAATACTACCGTTCTTTGGGCGACAACACAATGAATAACGATCAGTTGGCGATCCAGGCGGCTCAGATCCTGAATAACAAACCAGGTGATCTTGCGCCGAAGCAGGAGGCTTTCATTTATGATATTTACACGTCATACCAGATGTTGCGTGAGCTTGAGGCGATGGAGCAGCAGTTTGGGCCGGTGAAAGCGCCTTCGCAGGAAAATGCGCCGGTGCAGTTGCCGAATCCGCGGGATACGGAGGGAGGGAAGCCTTAGACTTTCAAGAAATTTGAGACCCCGGGATGTGACACCCGGGGTTTTTTGTAGGTGGTTGATTTTCGAAGAGGGGGGCGTTCGCTCGGCGAGTTTGGCTGCGGCGATGGCTTGCCTTGGCGCTGCTGATTCCGCGCGATACTTTGACGTTACGTTATATCCGGGGCGCGGAATCAAAGGCGCCGCCGTCAACCCATCGCCTTTGCAAACAACCTCACTGCCTGGGGGGGATTGATGTAAGAGCTTGAAGTATAGTTTAAGGTATTAGGGATCAGTTGTAAAAAAAGAATGAAATCAAGATGAGGAGAACCAGAATGTGAATTGAAATTTCGGGTCTTATGTTTTGCTCACGGATTGATCTGGCCAGGTCAACGAGTAACCATAAGATGTTTATGACTGGCAATAGGAGTAGCATTAATACACCCAGGCCGGGTGCACATGGTCCCGAGGGCGATGACTTGTTAACAAGCCGGGAAAGGAAGATAAAAGAAAGATAAACAAGCGCAGTCCATACGACGCCTTTCCAATTAGCAGGGATATGAAGAATTTGTTTCAAATAAAATGATGACGAGTAATAAACTGACGGAAGATACAGTATTCACTTCCAAATTGCAACAGCCTTACTCTGTTCGGGTGGGTGCATCAGGTGTTTGGGTCGCTTTTTAACTGGTGAGGCGCTGAATATCGGGGTAGTGATACACATGATTGCCCTTGCGGTTGGCAGAGGCGGCTTCAATCATGGCTCTGGCAACGGTTTCTCCTTTTATGGGATGGAATCTTTTGAGTTTGCCGATCAGTATTACCGAGAAGATGGGCATGATCAGCTGGGCCATCTTTTCGCCGGTTCTGTGTTCTTTACGTTTACCCATCAGTAATGAGGGACGGAAAATATGAAGAGCGGGATAACCAAGAGTTTTTAGCGCCTCTTCAATTTCGCCTTTGAGTTTTGTATAGAAGTTACCGGCCTTCGGATCGGCACCAACGGCCGAGACAAGCACATATTGCGTAAAGCCGTTTAACAATCCCTGCTTGCCAACCTCCAGAGGAATCTCAAAATCCACTTTGCGGTAAGCCGCTTTATCACCTTTAACTTTTGCCTTCGTAGTGCCAAGCGCACAGAATATCACATCCCCGTGACCGAGACTTTTACCTGGTTCTTTGGGATCGTCAAAATTGACTACCGTAACGGTTATTTTTGGATGAATGGCAGGAATGGAACGACGAACCAGGAGTTGAACGGATTCAAACCTGTCATCTGTGCTAAGTTGTTGTACAAGCAACTCGCCGATCATTCCCGTGGCACCAAGAACCACCGCTTTTAGTCCGCCCATATTGTTTTATTTTTGAGGTCAACCAACATTTATGCAAGTTCTCGAAAATTACGCACTAAAAAATCTGAACACTTTTGGCATTGATGAAACGGCCAGGTATTATGCTGCGTTTAATGATGTGTTTGAGTTAGAATCACTGGTAGCGCGCCACAAGCAACTTGCAGCGGTGGCTAAACAAGCGCCGCTGATCCTCGGCGGTGGCAGCAATATCCTTCTCACGGGCACGGTTAACCGATTTGTTCTTAAGAATAATATCCTTGGTATTGATATCATCAAAGAAGATACCAACCACGTTTATGTGAAAGCCGGGGCGGGAGAAAACTGGCATCGGTTTGTATTGTTCTGTATTGAGAACAATCTTGCGGGTGTGGAGAACCTGTCGCTGATACCGGGCAATGTTGGTGCATCACCCATGCAGAATATCGGCGCCTATGGAGTTGAGATCCGCGAGGTTTTTGATGAACTGGAAGCTTTTGATTTACAAAATGGTAAAAGCTACATGTTCAGCGTAAATGATTGCGAATTCGGCTACCGGGAGAGTGTCTTCAAACGTAAGTATAAGGATAGGTTCGTGATCCTCAACGTTACCTTTCGACTGAACAAAAAACCTTCTTTCAAAACATCCTATGGAGCCATTACCCAGGAGCTTGAAAGGATGGGGGTGAAGCAGCTATCGATCCGGGCCATTTCCCAGGCGGTGATCAACATTCGTACTTCGAAACTGCCGGATCCTGCGGTAATTGGCAATGCAGGTAGTTTTTTCAAAAATCCTACTGTCAACAAGGCGGTTTATACGAAGTTGGTTTCAAACCATCCCGGCCTCGTAGCTTACCCGGTGGATGACGGCAATTACAAACTTGCCGCTGGCTGGTTGATTGAACAGGCAGGTTGGAAGGGATATCGCAAAGGCGATGCTGGTTGTCATGCGCAACAGGCACTGGTCCTCGTGAATCATGGCCGCGCAACAGGCAGCGAAGTGTATGCACTAAGCGAAGAGATCCTGCAATCGGTCAAGAAGAAGTTTGGCGTTACGCTCGAGCGGGAAGTGAATGTAGTGCGGTAACAGCTTTTACCATTTACTTAGCACCAGCGGTGACCCGGCTAAGTACGTAAAAGCATAAATTGCATATCGTTAATCAATGATTCGCTCCATCCTTTTATAACTCATAGCTTTTTGTAATGTGCCGCGGTTTGCAGCCGGCCAAAACCTCGTATTTAACGGCGGGTTTGACGAACCGAATATTTGCACCGAATATCACGCAAGATGTTCACCTATGGCCTGGTTTTATGTCTACGCAACGGGGCCGGGGTGGGGATATACTCCAGGTGTGAACAACAGTGCTTACAGCATTGAACTTTTTACTGCACGAAAGAAAGATGCTACCCGCTCATTCTGGCAAACCATGTTATCGGAACGGGTTGTGCCGGGAGAGCAATATATCGTCCAGGTCGATATCAAAGGCGAAAAAGGAAAGCTTAATCCTGAGGATATCGGCCTTGTTCTCACCGATAAAATGCGTTTTGCTATTTATGCGAATTATAAGATTCCGGAACGATATATCAGTTTCACTGATGCATCGGTTACCAAACTGGGTAATAATTGGTACCGTCTTACAAAGACTTGTTCTTTTGAAGCCGGATACCAGGTACTGGTTATCGGAAACTTCAACCCGAAGTCTAACCTTCAGATCCTTGAGGAACGGAAAAGCAAAAATGAGTATATCGTTACTACTATAGACAATTTGTCTTTCACAAAAGAGAAGGCGCAAGGCGCTGGTGCAATTACCCAGTTTGCTTCCGGCAACACATCTTTAAAAGACTCTTTATACAATATCAAAGAACGTCATCGCGGTTTGCAGGATCTGGCAAACAGGAACACTATCCTCCCTCTCGAAAGGAAAAATGAAAACAATGCACCAAGACTGGTCACGGATACCCTTGTGATTCCCGATATTGCCTTTGCATTTGATAGCTATGATCTGAATGACCGGCCATCGCTTGTACGTCAATTGCAGCCATTGGTTCGGAGCGCAATTACAAAGATTATCGTTGAAGGGTTTACAGATGCTGCCGGCAGTGTGGGGTATAATGATACCCTCTCAACCCGGCGCGCAGGCACGGTTGCGAATCTTTTGACCTCAGAGTTTCCGATCGTGAAGTACGTTACAGAGTCCAAAGGTTCAGGCATCTCTACCAGGTATGATGACGACAGTAAAAACCGACGGGTTGAAATTATTATTTATCGACAAAAGCGATAATGCACTTATTGTATCAGTTCCATCAATTTAGCATCGATCCCGGCGTTTTTGACGTACGATTCCGCTTTAATCGGACTATCTAATAATCCTTTTGGACATTCATTCAGTGTAATTTTTTGTGTCATGATATCTATGTTTATATAGTAGATATCGAAGGCAGAAAATGTGACAGAGGGAAGGGTATCTAATGTAAGAACCCCTGCTTCGATCGTCCGGGACGTAAAAGCAGGGGTGTTACAAATTTATAACCAGCTCCGTTATATATCGTAGTATAAAACTACTCAGTCATGAAACAATTTAGTTCTGAGACAACTTTGTTATCAATCATCCTAATTGAAATCTTCATTCTCAAAATCATCATCGCTCTGGCCGGCGCCGCTGCTGAGGTTGAGCATCGAACCCATCAGATCTTTGAATTCGATCCTGTTATCGACAGTACGTTTACTGATCAATGAATAAGATGATAAACCATGCAACACAAATTCCATCAACAAAGCCGCTTCTTTTTCATTGGCTGTTTTATAATGTTTTTTTACCAGCGCATGCAGACCATCCACCTTGTATAACTGCTGAATTTTATCCTGGTCCTTTGTGTCAACAAAAAGATTCAACACATTTCCTTTATCGAACCATGCCTGCACCGGTTTGTACGGATTTTCTTCCTGTTGTTGCTTGGGATTACGTTTCTTTTTAAATGAATCAGGATTCGGGAAAAAGGCAGCGAATTGCGTACGCAGTGCTTTATCGAGCAGGTTAGTAGCAACCTGGTAAGGGCCCTCCTGTTCGCCTTCATAAACGAGTTCAATCTTACCCGTAATAGAAGGTATGATACCTGCCAGGTCACTGATCCAGACCTGTGTATCCTTTTCATTATTGATGATCGCCCGGCGCTCTGCCGCGCTTAAGGCGTTTTCAAAAGCCGAGATGCTCAAACGTGCAGACACACCGCTTTTTTTATCAACATATTCACTTCCCCGTGCTTCAAATGATATCTGTTCAATCACGCGTTTGATCAGTTCACTGATCTTCACCTTTGAAGATTGCGCTTGTGGCACATCAGCTTCCTGTTCGGTAATGCTCAGCGCCGTTTCAATAGTACGCGGATAGTGCGTCAGGATCTGGCTTTCGATACGATCCTTCAGCGGCGTAACGATAGAACCGCGGTTCGTATAGTCTTCCGGGTTAGCGGTGAATACAAACACGATATCAAGCGGCATACGCAATTTAAAACCGCGGATCTGCACATCACCTTCTTCCAGGATATTAAACAATGCCACCTGGATTCGCGCCTGCAAATCCGGGATCTCGTTGATCACAAAGATGCCGCGGTTACTGCGTGGGATGATACCGTAGTGAATCACACGTTCATCGCCAAAGTTCAGACGCAGGTTAGCCGCTTTGATTGGATCGATGTCACCAATAAGATCGGCCACGCTAACATCGGGTGTTGCGAGCTTCTCACCATAACGTTCTGAATGATGCAACCAGGTGATCGGTGTATCATCGCCTTTTTCTTCAATCAGATCCTTAGAATACCGGCTGATGGGAGCGAGCGGATCATCATTGATATCACTGCCTGCCACCACCGGGATGTATTCATCCAACAGGCTTGTCATCTGGCGGGCCATACGGGTTTTTGCCTGTCCACGGAGACCGAGAAATAGTATATTATGTTTTGAAAGTAATGCGCGTTCTACGTCCGGGATCACACTGTCTTCATATCCCAGGATATTGGTAAAGGTTTCTTGTTTTTTCTGTAGTTTTTTAATGAGGTTATCCCTGATTTCTTCTTTTACTGAACGTGATTTATATCCTTGTTTTTTTAACTCGCCTAAGGTCCTGATGTTCTTTATATCCATTGTTGGTTTTTTATTATTTATGTCGGCAGGTAAAAATCGTTGTGCAACGATTTTTTTAGCCAACCGGATGTTGATATTTGGTTTTAATATCCCGCCGTATTGATATTACGGCTGTGTTTAATTGAAAGAACTAATTACGGTTGCAATGTAGATTCGCTGAAATGGCAGATACTGTGATCTGAGTTTACGGGCAGAACCGTTACTGTGAACAGAACAGTCGCTCAGCGATGTGCACGGTATCACCTTGTTTTAACATCGTCAATCACCATCAATACACTGTTTTTCTTTTCCCGTTTTCAAAATCTTTAAATATAAACGCGCCGAGTTTATCGAGCGATGCAAAAAACGCCTTACCATTATTGGTTTCTGTGAACTCTGTTACGAACCGCTGCAGGTATGGATCTGTTGCGATCATAAAAGTGGTAATAGGGATCTTCAATTTTTTACATTGCGCCGCAAGGTTCAGACAGCGGTTGGTAATTTTCCTGTCGAGCCCGAAACTGTTTTTGTAATATTTCTTGCCAATCTTTAAACAGGTGGGTTTACCATCGGTGATCATAAAGATCTGTTTGTTGGGATTTTTGCGCCGGCGTAACATGTCGAGTGCCAGTTCCAATCCCGCTACTGTGTTGGTATGATAAGGACCAACTTCAAGATAGGGGAGATCTTTTATTTCAACTGGCCAGGCATCGTTACCAAACACCACGATATCTAGTGTGTCTTTGGGGTATTTGGTAGTGATGAGTTCGCTCAGTGCCATTGCCACCTTTTTGGCCGGTGTAATACGGTCCTCGCCATACAGGATCATGGAATGAGAGATATCAATCATCAGCACGGTGGAAGTCTGAGATTTAAAATCTGTTTCCCGGATAGCCAGATCATCTTCATGCATCATAAAGCTGTCGACGCCATGGTTGATCTGCGCGTTCATGATGGAAGTGGTGAAATCGATCTGTTCAAGTGTATCGCCAAACTGGAACGGCTTTGTTTCCGGGTTGATTTCATCACCTTGCCCGGGTTTGAAACTATGGTGATCGCCGGACTTCGTTTTTTTAAGTTTACCAAAGATTTCTTCGAGTGAGCGTTTGCGGATTCCCTGTTCTGTTTTCGCGGTAATTTTGATTTCGCCGGTTTCGTTGTTGTCTTTCAGGTAGCCCTTTTCTTTCATTTCTTCAATGAAATCGCCCATGCCGTATTCGTCGTCGGTGAGGTTGTATTCTTTGTCGAGCTGGTTCATCCAGTTCATGGCTTCGCTCACATCACCGTTGGTGTAGCTGAGCAGTTGCATAAAAAGATCCAGCAGTTCATCGAATTTGCTTTTGCCTCCTTCGCCCGGTTTGTATTTTGAAAATAAGTGTCCTATCACGTGCAAAAGTTTTAAGATTCGTTCCTCTCAATTTAAGCAATTATTGCTGTCCCGAATATTACAATTGACAGTAAAGATAAGTTCGTTCGGCAGTTTTGTGGGGGGTAACCGATGG